>JAZSGW010000018.1:0-32676 GCA_045532935.1 Acutalibacteraceae bacterium | reverse complement strand
TCCTTTCTGTGTGCCAAACACAACACAACTTTCAAACACAATGGCTGTTTATGCTAAAAGCGGTGACTCTTTTGAGTTTACCGACAGAGCTATAAAAGTTACGGGTACCCTTGAGTTCGGTGACTATACCGATGAATACGGTTATGAATACGGTTACAGAATCACTGATGCAACCTATACCGAAGTTGATACAAGTGAAATGTCCGATAAGATGAAGCTTTGGCAGCAACTCGCTTCAACAAATGTAATCAGCGATGTTTATAATATGTATGAGTATGTAAACTTCCTTTGTTTTTGGCCTACATATACTGCTGAATTTGAGGGTGGTAAAGACTATCTGTACCCGACAGATGCAATCAATTTTATAGAAACTGAAGGTGCTCAATTTAATTACGGCTATGCTGAAGGCTATTTCGATTCTATGATAAATACTATCGAAGAAGTAAGCACTACAGATTTTATAACTCTTGTTGAAAATATCAAAAAGGCCAAGTCACTTGCAGAGCGTGCTTTGGCAGACCTTGAGGCTGAAGAATATGCAACAACTACCGAATACAGTGGTTCATTTGGTGATGGCAGAAGTCAGTATAAGATGAATAATGCTGATACATACGAAAAAGAAATGGAAGCTATTTACAGAGAATTTGCAGAATGGCTTGCTGAGTGGGAGATTTAAACAGAAAAAAATAATGGTTCATTTCAGGGAAGTACCTCCAAAAATCGACGAATTTCGACAGAAGTTCGTCGATTTTACTTTTTACTTCTTCACTCTTCACTTTTCACTAACCTTCGGGTCGATTTTTGGCGAAGTAATAGGTAAGAAGGAATAGTGAATAAGTTAGGGCGGGACACCCGCACCCGATTGTAATTTTGTAGCAAGTATGATATAATTATCCTGACGAAGAAAAATCCGGTGAATAAAAATGTACTTGATTTAAACTGCTTAAGTTTTAATCAGCCGGAAAATTGTTTACAATCGAAACGAAAAGAGATTGAAAGTTATGATTAATTTTGCATACCTGAACAAATCGGATTTTTTGTTTATATCAAAGGAAATTTTTGATATTCTTGCAGATAATATGACTGCTATAGCTCCTACAGGCAATAGCAGAGAAGAAGATTACAGATGCTGGTACGAAGCTGTAAGTGCCGGATTGCAGAGAGAAGAAAGACAAATAATTCTTATAAAAGATAACGCTATAATTATCGGCTTCTTTCAGTACTATGTAAATACAGACACTTTTATGATGGAAGAAATTCAACTTAAGCCCGGGTATCAGGGGAGAGGTCTTGTCAGAGAATTATATAATTTTATTGACTCAAATGTTAAAACACATTTTGATTTTGTTGAAGCTTATGCAAACATAAATAACACAAGGTCTATTGGTATGTTAGAAAAATTCGGGCTTTCAAATATCGGGCTCAATAAGAACGGCCATTCATATCACTTTAAGGGCAAGAAGGAGGATCTAAAAAGGTGGTATGAGAAACGCTGATTGATTCAGATATTGATTATAAAGAATTTGGAGAAGTATTTCTATGGCTATGTGGAATCCGTGGCGAGGTTGTAAAAAATGCAGTGAAGGCTGTCTGCACTGTTATATACATAAAGGCGAAGCGAAGCGCGGTGTTGATACAAACAACATTGTCAAAACAAAAGATTTTTATAAACCTGTTGAGCGTTTAAAAAACGGTAACTACAAAATTAAAGCAGGTATAGTTTATCTTTGCTTTTCGACAGACTTTCTGATTGAAGAAGCAGATGTATGGCGCAAAGAGTGTTGGGATATGATAAGGCAACGGCAGGATTGTACTTTTCTTTTTCTTACTAAGCGTATAGAAAGGTTTGCAGACTGTGTTCCTTCCGATTGGGGGGATGGATACGAGAATGTTGTTGTGTGTTGTACTGTTGAAAATCAAAAAAATGCAGATAAAAGATTGTCATTATTTGATTCGCTTCCGATAAAGCACAAATGTATTACTGCACAACCCTTGCTTGAAAAAATACATATTGAACCGTATCTTGATAATATTGAGCTTGTAGTTGTCGGTGGTGAGTCGGATCATTTTGCACGGCCTTTTGATTACGATTGGGCACTTGATATCAGAGAACAATGTATTCGTAAAAACGTCTCCTTCGAGTTCAGACAATGCGGCACTCATTTTATCAAAAATGGTAGAGAATACAGATTGCAGACAAAAGACCTGTGTGGTCAGGCGAGAAAAGCAGGAATAAATTTTAAGGCTCACATATAAATTTACTGAGTTATTTCGATTTTAAGAAAACAAGCTATAATTGCGAATTAAAGAGGTTATTTTTAGTTTATATTCTGTTGTTTTTTACGAAATCACTTGAAAATTACGCCATAAAGTGTTAAGATTATACAAATGAAAATTCAGGAGATGATATGATGTTAAAAAAGAAACAAACGTCCGCTACAGAGATTCCGATGAATGCCTTGGCAGGAAATGAAGGAAAGTACGTTACGAAGTTTGAGTATATATGTATCATGCTTGCAAGAATCGGCGGCATGTTCGGTACAACCCTTACAGGTACACTTGCTACTGCTTTCCTGTACGAACTTTATTTTGGCCCTGTCGGAGTAGTTGCTGATGATGTTGCCCGTATTACTGCTGTTCAGACCGCTATTACGACGGTGTTGAGTTTGGTTATTGGTTTTGTTTCGGCTGTTTATGTGCAAGGGTTCAAAAGCCGCTGGGGTAGATACCGTCCCTGGTACATAATCTGCCTTGTGCCTATATTCCTGTGTACTGTATTATATTTCTATGTTCCCGAGGGTTGGACTGTTCAGCAGATGACTCTTTTACGTTACGGTATAGCCTGTGCTCAGACTGTGTTCAATGCCTTTAACAATTTCGGTCAGAACATCACTCATGTTATTTCACCCAATCCTAAAGAAAAGAAAACAATTGCAACAATCTGGCAGTTGGCCTATTATATCGGTTACGGCGGAGCATATATTGCAACCTTCGTTTACGGCATTTTCAGTGATGACAAGAACAAGATGTATATGACTCTTGCTATTGTTGCTGCAGTTGTTACAGCATTTGGTAACCTTATGGTCGGACTTTTCTGTAAGGAAAGAATAGAGTATCCTGTACAGAATATCAAAATCACCAAAACCTTGTTTGAGCTTTTCAAGCACAAGAATTACCGTGCATATCATGCTATGCAGTGGGTAAATAACTTTGCTATGCTTGGCAAAATGTCAACATACCTTGCAGCAATCACTGTAGGCTCCTCAAAAAATCTTCTTCTTACTCTTCCCACAGCCGTAGGTACTGTTGTAGGTAATGTTATTACTACAAAGCTTGCAAAGAAGCACGAGCCCACAAAGCTTCTTAAATTCTGCGGTATTTATTCACCTGTTGCGGCTTGTGTACTTTTCGGTATCTGTTTTGTTGAAGCAAAGATGGGTATCAGATTCTTTGAAGGCTGGAACAGTATATTCTTCTATGTATTCTATTTTGTTTTCGGTATCGGTATCGGTATTCAGGAGCTTTCAAATTCACACTTCAATGTAGAATTTATGGACTATCTTGAGTGGGAAACAGGAGAAAGAATAGAAGCAATTCAAGGTCTTGTTCCGGGTTGGATCAATACTGCTTTAGGCGGAGTGAAGACCGCGGCTATAGAATTTATGATTGTATGGGCGGGCTATGAAACTTCACCTGTAGGCGACCTTGTTGAAACAATGCAGGCACAGCCTAATTATCTTGATACCTGTCTTAAGATTCTTGCATTCCTTCTCTTCGGTTATACTATTGCTAATGTTCTCAAGGCTCTTATTCTTAAATTCTTCTATGATATTGAAGGTGAAAAGAAGGAGCAGATGTACCGTGAGCTTGAAACAATAAGAGCAGAGCGTCATAGGAAAAATGAATCTGCAAGACAGACCAAAGAAGCCATTAGTGAATAATTACAAATATAATTAAAATCTTGTTTAGTCCTTTGGATAATTACTGATTAACAAGGAATGGAACTAAAAAAAGGCGAAGTCTCCTTGCGTTTGCAGGGAGACTTTTAATCTTTTTTGAGAAAGAGAGGAAAATCAAGTGCAAAGAAAATATTTACATACCATAGTTTTAGGAATTGACGGTGCAGGCAGATGGTTCAAGAAAGCCGAGACACCTTTTTTTGATAAAATATTTGAAAACGGCGCTATCACATATAATGCTCTTTCTTCAAAGCCGACAATAAGTGCAGAGTGTTGGGGCTCAATGCTTATAGGTGTGGGTCCTGAAGTGCACAAGCTGACAAATAACAAAGTATCTGTTTTACCTTATCCTGTGTGGTCAAAGAACCCGACGGTTTTTCGCCGTATAAGAAAGGCTTATCCGGAGGCGGAGCTTGGCTCTTACTGTGACTGGAATCCAATCAATAAAGGAATTGTTGAAAAAGGCTTAGGTGTAAATCATAAAACAGCAAGAGATAAAGAGTTGACTCCTCTTATATGCGACTATATCCGAGGAAAGAAGCCGGACTTTCTTTTTGTTCACTTTGACAGCGTTGACGGTGCGGGTCACAATAACGGATACGGAACAGACAGACATATAGAAGCCATAAATAGCGTTGATAAGCTTATAGGTGATGTCTATTCCGCTATTGAAAGTGCAGGCATTAAGCAGGATACTCTCTTTATTGTTATTGCAGATCACGGAGGCACTAATGACGGAACAGGTAAAGGCAGTCACGGTGGCTGGACAGATGAAGAAAAATATGTTACCTTTGCCGCAGTAGGAGAAGGCATAAGCAGGGGAGAAATCAAGGAAATGAATATCCGTGACCTTGCCGCCATTGTGCTTTACGCTTTTGGTATAGACATTCCTGCTTTTAACGAAAAAGGCTGGACTTCGCAGATACCCTGCGGATTATTTGAAGATTACGAGGGTGAATACCGTGATATTTCACATCTTACAGGCGCCGCACCGAGAATTTCAAAAAAGCACCACGAATCAGAGCTTATATGAGTTGGAGAGAAAAAATGAATTTTATAAAAGTTACAGATAATAAAAATGTATTTGCTGACGGTATTCACGATGACACGAAAGCTCTGCAGGAGTGTATTGACCAAGTAAAAGACGGAGGTACAGTTTACTTTCCTGACGGCACTTATCTTGTGTCTGCTGCTCTTATTTTTTATTCGAACCAGATTTTCAGGCTTTCTGATAATGCTGTGATTTTAAGAAGTAAGGAGAGCGAACCGATAACAAAATATCTTCTTGCTGCTTATTCGGAGCCGGAATGGGGCGGATATGAGGGCACACACGATGTTGTCATCACGGGCGGTATATTTGACGGAAATGCAGATATAACCGAAAAATCAACTCTTGTAAATACAGTGCATTGTCGTAATATCCGTATTGACGGTTGCCGTTTCCGCCACTGCTCAATGTGGCATATGATTGAGATTAACTCAACTGAAAATGCCATAGTGCAAAACTGTGTTTTTGACGGACCCACATATACCCTTATCCCCGAAAATCTCCTTAATGAACAGATACAGCTTGATCTGGCCCGAGATGGCTCTTACGGCCCGGTTTATAACTGTGAAGGTGAGATTATTGATTTCTGTAAAGACGACACTGTTTGCCGCAATATTATAATAAGAAATAACATCTTCAAGTGTGCAGGCTTTCCTGCTATAGGTCATCATGGAGATTGCGGACATCATAATATACTTATAGAGAATAATATTTTTGACGGTAAGTCGGGTTTATATAACAGAAGCAGGGGATACATAATCTTCAGACCTTCGGTTTATGATGTGACAATAAAGAATAATATCTTTTCTTCACCCGAAGAGGTTGATTCGCCAAAATACGGGATTATATTTGAAAATCCCGAGAAAGACAGGCTGATCACAGAAGATAATATCTTTATCGGTGATATTGTTAAAGAGGTAATTACGGGCACAGGTGAATAAGATGTTAAATTCCTTGAGTAACAAAAAATCAAATTTTCTTATATTTCTCTGTTGGGCGGCTTATACTGTCGCTTATGTAGGAAGACTTAATTACAATGCCTCTATGGTAGAAATTCTGTCTCAGCTTGGAACAACCAAAGAGGCGGCAGGTACAGTCAGCTCCTTTTTCTTTTTTGCTTACGGAGCGGGTCAGCTTGTAAACGGACTGCTCTCAAAAAAATATAATACCAGATATTCAGTTGCGATAGCTCTTGCGGCGTCCTGTATTATCAACCTTGCTATGACAGTTTGTCAGGGGATTGATTCTATGAAATATCTGTGGTTTTTCAACGGTGTGTTTCAGTCGATTCTCTGGTCTTCACTTATTAAAACCTTGTCAGATAATCTTGCTGATAGCAAACTGTCGAAAGCCGTTATGGTAATGAGCACAACCGTTGCCTCGGGTACGTTTGCAGCTTACGGTTTTGCCGCACTTTTCTCCTATCTCGGACTAAATTGGACCACCATATTTTATGTGGCATCTGTACTTGTAGGTGCTGTAGCAGTATTATGGTTTATCGGTATGAGCACCCTGCAGAAAGCGAAGACGGAAAAAGAAACAATCGGAACAAAAGCAACCGGAAAGCTGTCGTTCACCCCTGTATTTGTTGTAAGTGTTGCTGTAATACTCATATCTGCAGTAACTAACGGTTTTATAAAGGATGGTATAACTACCTGGGTGCCTTCAATTCTGAAAGAGGAGTTCGGTGTACCTTCATCGCTGTCTATTATTGTGACGTTGCTTCTACCGGTGCTGTCGATTTTCGGCACATCTTTAGTAAACGCACTTCATAAAAAGCAAAAGGACGAAAACGCTCTTAACGGAATTTTTTACTTCGTGACAATCATACTTACGGTACTTATAATACTTACTCTTAACCTTAAATCAGTACCTCTTACTCTTGTGCTTTTCGGCGGTATAGCCTGTCTTATGTCGGCGGTTAATAACGTTATAACAAGTGTTGTACCTCTTTATTCGAGAGATAAAATTGACTCCGGTCTTTCAGCGGGACTTCTCAACACGTTCTGTTACATAGGAAGTACTATGGCGACGTCTATGCTTGGAAAAATCGCAGACACAAAGGGCTGGAACAATGTGTTTATATGTATATTAATTTTTACGGTCGTTTCTTTTCTGGTTTGTTTTATCTCGGCGTTATTAAATAAAAGAAGAAAAAAGAATACTGAAATTCATGTATAAAAAGGAGAAAAATAATATGGAACATAATCATGCAACCCATAATCATACGTCTTACGAAGAAACAATAACATTACTTAAGTATATGTCACACCACAACGCTCATCACGCTCAAGAGCTTTTGGAAACCGTTTCTTCGCTTTCCGATGATGCGGCTATGCTCATTAAAGAGGCTGTGTCACTTCTGAATCAGTCGACCGAAAAAATCAATCAGGCAATAAGAGAATCGGAGGGATAAAGATGTGCCTTTCATCAATTTATAAAAAAAGCGACAATGAAAATGTTTTTCTTTTAAAAAATGTTGCCCGTGTCATATGCAAAGACGATGAGCTTGTTGTTTATGACCTGATGGGAGTGCGTACAGTAATTCAGGGGAAAATCTGTGATATTGACCTTATGGAAAATATTATATTGATAAAAGAAGATTAACCTGACGGTAAAATCAGGTATAGTTTGCTTGAAAAGTAAAAACCCGTTGAGCATTACTCATAAATGAGAAATTGTTCAACGGATTTTTTTATTTATCGCAGAGACATTAACCTTCTGCGAAATTCACTTTTGCATTTTTGAGTGACTTGTTGTCGGTATCGATTTTTACTGTTTCCCATTGTTCACGGGTGCCGTTATAATTAACCTCTGTGAGGCTTTCACAGTTGTCAAAGGCATAAGCTCCGATTTCAGTTACGCTTTCGGGAATGGTAATACTTTCAAGACTCAAGCAGAAATTGAATGCATGGCTGCCTATTGATGACACATTATTGCCCATAACTACATTTTTTAGAGCACCGCAACCTATAAAAGCACAGTCTTCAATAACAGTTACACTTTCGGGTACGTTTATACTTTTCAGGATTTTACAATTACTAAAGGCAGATGCACCTATGGCAGTCAATTTTTCGGGAAGAATAATCTCACTTAAGCTTCCGCAGTAAGAAAAAGCGAAGCTTCCTATATCGGTTAAGCCCTTTGGAAGGATAATTTCAGACGCTGAAGAATGACTGAAAGCATATGCACCTATCTGAGTGACACTCTCGGGAACGGCATATGATTTGCTGTCTTTTCCGCAGGGATACTGAATAAGAATTGTTTTGTTCTTGCTGAACAGAATACCGTTTTCGTCGCTTGTGTAGTTTTTATTGTTTTTATCAACGGTGATTTTTTTAAGATTTAAGCAGTTATCGAAGAGACCGTCGCCGATTATTGTGACACCGGCAGGAATAGTTATCTCTGTAAGCTCGTCGCAACCCCAGAAGGCTGAATCTCCGATGATGTTTATGCTTTCGGGAAGTGAGAAATTTTTAAGTGCATAACAACCGGCGAATGCTTCTTTGCCGATAACAGACAGTTTTTTACTTGTTTTAAAATCAGCAAGAGCTGTACAACTGTCGAAAGCCTCTTCACCGATTGCAGTTACACCGTTACCTGTTGAGACGCTTTTTAGTTTTTCGCAGCAAATAAAAGCTGAATTGCCGATATATGTAATACTGTCGGGAAGGGTGATGCTCTCCAGAACATCACAGTAAGAGAATGTCTCTGCTGCTATGACGGTTACGCTTTCCGGTATGGTTATGCTTTTCAGTGCATCGCAATCAGAGAAAGCATAAGCTCCTATTGTGCTCACACCTTTGGGAATGTTGATGCTTTCAAGACTCCAGCACTCCCTGAAGCAGTTATTGTCAATCGTGGTTACGCCGTCAGGAATTTTAACAGCTGTCAGGTTATAGCAACCCTGAAAAGCTCCTACTGCAACTTCTTTTACGCCTTCAGGTATTGTATAGGTTGTAGTTTTATTTCCTGCGGGGAATTGAATCAGCGTTGTTTTGTCCTTGTTGAACAATGCCCCCGAGTCATCTGCTGTGAAAAGACGGTTATTTCCGTCAACTGTAATACTTCCGAGAGCAGTGCAGCCACTGAAAGGGGAGTGACCTATGTCTGTTACTCCTTTGGGGATTGACACGCTTTTAAGATCGGAGCAGTCTTTGAATGCAGAGTCACCGATTGAAGTAACGCTTTCGGGAATGTCTACACTAACAAGTGAAGAACTCAGGTAAAAAGCAAAATCTCCAATAGATGTTACACCGTTTTCTATAGTGACGTGTTCAAAGTCAAAATCGAAAAACGGCGAGCATATTTTGTTTTCTTCGTCATCGAAGTAGTTATCATAGTCGGTCATATCCCCATAACCGGAGATAACGAGCCTTTTTGTAGTACCGTTATACTTGTAGGAAACATTTTTGCCGCACTCACCGGTTTTTACCGTGGAAAAGAACCACCCGGCAAATGCAACGGCAATGACTACGACAGAAGCGATGACGATAAAAATTGATTTTTTTGTTTTTTCCTTCATTTTTATTCCTCCGTTTTTAAGTTGCTTATATTCTATCATACGGCATCTGAATGGTCAAGACGAAAAAATATTAGTTTTTAGAGGCGATATAAGCTTTTTATTAAAGTTTTTGCAAACAACTATTGACACTTTTATTTTTAAGCGGTAAAATCTATTTAAGCATTTATAACAAAATCAAGTTTAAAATAGCAAAAAAAGGAGAGATATATTTGGGGAAAAAAATTAAGTATTTAATTTTGTGGCTTTTTTCATTTGTTTTGTTTTTTGCCAGTGCAGTATTGTTTTGCTTTTGCTTTTATTATGTAAGACGAATTGAGCATTATATAATGTGCGGCATTTGTCTGACTGCATTTTGTATAATTTTTACTTTCAGCAATAAAAGAATAATGTTTGAAGATGGCTACAATCTTATGCAGGCCTATCTGTTTTATAAAAAATGCAACAGAAAAGGTATTACAGCGACACCCGAAAAACTTAACCGAAAACAAGCTGATCAGATTCTTGAATTAGCTTTACAGTATGACTATTCAAAAGACTTTGATTTGGAAAAAGCTAAGAACCTTTATAAAAATGGTTACAGTTTAAAAAAAGCAATTAAAGATGGAATAAAAGAAAGGAGTAAAAATTTATGAGTACATATAGTACTATTCAGGCAGTGGCCACAGTAATATATATGATTTTCTTTACTTTTTACGGTAAAAATTTCAAAATTTCAAAACTAAAATCATTCCTTCTCGGCGTTGCGGGAATGATTGTCTATCTGATTCTTGTTAAGTTCCTTGCATGGGCCGAAACAGGATTCAAAGAGTTCGGAGCCGAAAACGGAATCCGTGTATACGTTCTTTTGCCGATATTTATGTACGGACTTGCTAAAATTGCAAAAGTTGATCCCGTCAAGCTCTTTGATATGGAAGCGGCAGCTTGTGTCCTTATGTATGGTATAAGTCATCTGGCTTGTATTTTTGCCGGTTGCTGTCAGGGCTTCCAATACTACGAAGGCACAACGATGTACAATATCGCTCACGCTTTGACAGGCACAAATATGCTTCCTATTCAGTTAGGTGAATCAATATCCGCACTCTTGGTGTTTGCCTTGGTTTATGCCGTCGGCAGAATTAAAAAGTACGATACTCACGGATACCTGCTTTGTATATGGTACATAGTATTCGGTACAGAGCGTTTCTTCTGGGAATTCCTCAGAGACAATCAGAAGGTTTTCAAATTTGTTGAAATGAAGCAGGCAGACGGATATATCGGAATTTCCAATCTTGCCATTTGGTCCGCACTTATGGTGCTTGCAGGCGTAATTCTTCTTTTCGTTTTCAGAAATCTGGAAAAGAAAGAAAAAGCAAAGCTTGAAGCTGAAAAAGTTGCAGCGTAAAATATTTGAAGCAGCCCCACTCTTATGTTTCTTTAGCATAAGGGTGGGATTTGTTAATTGTTTTGTATAATGTTATTAACAATTTAATAAAATTTAATTATCAAATTGAATTTTGGACTTGATTATTTCTTTTTAATAAGTTATAATCAGTATGAATAATTATATAAGGGTGTATTGTGCCTTTATTGTAGCATTTCCATGCTTATACTTGAAAAGCGAAGTGTTTTTTCGACAAAAACATATGGAGGTCAGATGTGTTCGGAGAGCTTCAGATTTTCAAAAATTTCCGGATTAATTTCGAAAATGATTTATTCAAAGGGGGCAAATAAAAAATGAAAAAACTTTTATTGGCTTATGCGAAAAAAACATTATCCTTGACTTTAACAGTGCTTCTTCTTATGACTTGCTTTATAATAGCAACACCTGAAAAGGCACACGCAGCAAAGTATACATACTATTATACATTGCAGCAGTTGTATGATACCTATCTTAAAACAGACGTAACAACAGTTACCGGTTCATTCCCGGATGACAATAATTATGGTTCATTAACTGATTATTACAAAAATGTTCTTTATTCTCCGGCATACACAGCCGATAATATCTATGACGGTGTTGCATCTGTAAGTCATGTATATTATGGAGAAAATGATTGTAACGGTAATTATGAGTCTGACTATGCCGATATAGACTGGCATCATGCGGAAACTGTTTTTATGTATGACGGTGAAACGACTCCGCAGACCGGTGTTATGCTTACTGTTGATCCTAATGCTACAGGTGACTGGAGTGGTAAGATTTGGACATTCAGTTCATGGATAGGGGATTCAGAGCTTGAATTTATCGGTAACTGGAGAGGCTTATGTGGCGGTAACTTTGACTTCCGTTGGGCTATGAGCGACAGTAGTGATGGCGAAATGGTAAAGGGTTATGAGAATTATGATCAGACCAATCCGTATTATTCAAGAGAAGCTTCTCAAGATGTACCTCTTTGTGCTAATATTATGAAGTACAGTGCAAGTATGTCTGATTCTACATACAGCCAAACAATATATCCTACCTTCTATCATTATGGTAAGAGCAATGACGCTGATGCAACAGTTAACGCGAAGTCCAGTGTACCTGTTCACATCATCAACTACAAGCCTCTTAAAGCTGCAATCAATGCAGCACGTCCGGTTGTGCTTGAAGCTATAAATAACGGTCACCTTTACACAGCTGACTCAATAAATCAGCTTAAGACAATTGCTAACGCTCTTGCTGCTGCAAGACCTAATAACTATGTAAGCAGCACAAGCAACGATGTAAGCGGTTATGCAGCTGATGCGAAAGCAGCTGTTGATGCATGGAATAGCTTCGGTGGACTTAAGAAGGCTACCTGGACTGTAACATGGAAGAACGCTGACGGCTCAACTCTTGAAACCGATTCCGGTCTTGCTTACGGCGTAACTCCCACCTATAACGGCGCAACTCCCACAAAGGCAGCTGATGCAGCAGGTCATTACACTCACAGCGGTTGGATACCTGCAGTTGCGGCTATTACAGCCAACACTACATACACAGCAACCTTCAATACAATAGCTCATACCCAGGCAACCAAGCAGGAAAACAATGTCGGCGCAACCTGTGGTGCGGCAGGCTCATATGAACTTGTAACCTACTGTTCAGTATGTAACTATGAAATCAGCAGAGAGCCAAAGACAATCCCTGCAACGGGTGCCCATAATTACAATCAGCAGGTAGCAACCGATACTTATTTAGCTTCAGCCGCAACCTGCACAGAAAAGGCAAAGTACTATTATTCATGTACTTGCGGAGCTAAAGGCTCTACTGCCTTTGAATATGGCGATTTTGCAGCTCATAGTCTCGATTCCCATATACCGGCTATTCCTGCAACCTGTACAGCAACCGGTACACTTGAGCATTGGCAGTGTGGTGTATGTTATCAGCAGTTTGCTGATGCAAACGGTAACACAGTTATCACAAGTATTACAGATCCTGCAAAAGGTCACACCTTCGGTGCAGTAGTATCTGCAAATCCCGCTACCTGTACTTCATCAGGTAACAATGCTTATAAGCAGTGTACAGCTTGTAATCTCTATTTTGCTTCAGATGCAACAACCACCGCAACTGATGGTAAGGTGAATACAAACTCATTTATTATTCCTGCTTCCGAGCACGCTTGGACAGAAGCAACCTGTACTACTCCAAAGACTTGTGAAAACTGCGGTGCTATAGAAGGTACTGCTCTTGGCCATGACTATGATACAAACAATGACGGTGAAGTAACAGCTGATGATGCTGTGCTTGATCCGAAACCTACCTGTAATGATGCAGGTACACTTACCTACACCTGTGAAAACTGTGGCGATTCTTACACAGAGGCAGTTTCACCTCTCGGTCATACAGAGGTTGACGTAGAGGCAAAAGCACCCACCTGTACAGAAACAGGTCTTACAGCAGGTAAGAAGTGTTCTGTCTGCGGTGAGTTCACAGTAGCACAGACAGTTGTTCCCTCACTCGGACACACCAACGGTACTCCTGTAACCGAAAACGAAGTAGCAGCCGATTGTGTAAAGGACGGCTCCTACGATACAGTAGTTTACTGTACTGTCTGCGGTAAAGAAGTCAGCAGAAAAACAACAGTTGTTCCTGCACTCGGTCACACCGACGGTGAAGCAGTGGTAGAAAACGAAGTATCAGCTGATTGCATAAACGACGGTTCCTATGATACAGTAGTTTACTGTACTGTCTGCGGTAAAGAAGTCAGCAGAAAAACAATAGTTGTTCCTGCACTCGGTCATACCGAAGGTGAATCAGTAATCGAAAACAATGTTGACCCCGACTGTGAAAACAACGGCTCCTACGATACAGTAGTTTACTGTTCAGTTTGCGGCGAAGAACTCAACAGAGTAACAACAACAGTTGATGCACTCGGTCACACCGAAGGTACTCCTGTAATCGAAAACAATGTTGATCCCGATTGTGTATACGCCGGCTCCTACGATACAGTAGTTTACTGTTCAGTATGTGGTGACGAACTCGACAGAGATACAATTACAGTTGACGCACTTGGTCATAAGGAAGGCGAAGCAGTAGTCGAAAACAATGTTGCCCCCGACTGTGAAAACAACGGCTCCTACGATACAGTAGTTTACTGTACAGTCTGCGGTAAAGAACTCAACAGAGTAACAACAACAGTTGATTCACTCGGACATACCGAAGTAATCGACCCGGCAGTAGCTCCTACTTGTGAAGATACAGGTCTTACAGAAGGTAAGCACTGCTCCGTATGTAACAAGGTTCTCGTAGAACAGACAGTTGTTGATGCACTCGGCCATACCGAAGGTACTCCTGTAACAGAAAATAATGTTGACCCCGATTGTGAAAATACCGGTTCCTACGATACAGTAGTTTACTGTACAGTCTGCGGTAAAGAACTCAGCAGAGTAACAACAACAGTCGACGCGCTCAGACATACTGAAGTAATCGATCCGGCAGTAGAACCTACTTGTGAAGATACAGGTCTCACCGAAGGTAAGCACTGCTCCGTATGTAACAAGGTTCTCGTAGAACAGACAGTTGTTGATGCACTCGGCCATGATTGGGACGAAGGCGTAATTGATCCCGAGCCTGATTGTGATGATGCAGGTGTTAAAACATACACTTGCGCAGTCTGCGGAGAGAAAAAGACAGAAGATGTTGATAAACTCGGACACACACCTGCAGAAGCAGTAATCGAAAACAACGTTGATCCCGATTGTGTAAACGACGGCTCTTACGATACAGTGGTTTATTGTACAGTATGTGATGCAGAGCTTGACAGAAAGACAACAGTAGTTGATGCACTCGGTCACACCGAAGGCGAAGCAGTAATCGAAAATAACGTTGACCCCGACTGTGAAAACAACGGCTCCTATGATACAGTAGTTTACTGTACAGTCTGCGGTGACGAACTCAATAGAGTAACAACAACAGTTGATGCCCTCGGTCATAAGTACGAAGGCGTTACAACTGACCCTGATTGCATAAACGGCGGCTACACAACCTACACCTGCTCAGTTTGCGGTGATTCCTATGTTGATGATGAAGTAGATGCTCTCGGTCACGATGAAATTATCGATGCAGCAGTAGCACCCACTTGTACAGAAACAGGTCTTACTGAAGGTAAGCATTGTGCACGTTGTAGTGAGATCCTTGTTGCACAGACCGAAGTAGCTGCAACCGGTCACGACTTCCCCACAGAGCCTACAAAGGTTGTATCTGCTAACTGTGCCCAGGGTAAGACATACATTTATAAGTGTAATAACTGTGACGAGGTAAAGACAGAGGTTGACGGTTCAGCAAGCTCTGATGCTCCTCATACCGCTGTTGTAAGCGAGCGAATCGCTCCCACTTGTGATAAGATGGGCTTTGAGATTTACACTTGCTCACTTTGCGGCGAACGCGTAAAAATCGTTCAGATTCCCGCCACAGGTCACGTTGATAATGATGGTGACGGTATCTGTGATGCCGATGATTGCGATGCTACAGTTAAATCACCTGATGAAGAAGATAACGATGCTTGCGGTTGCGTATGCCATAAGGAAAACTGGCTTATGAGACTCATTTACAGGATTCTCAGATTCTTCTGGAATCTCTTCGGAATCGGTAAATCATGTGATTGCGGTACAATGCACTATTAATCTTTTATCGAAATAAAGATTAAAAATTATATTGCGACCCTTTGCAAAACTGCAGAGGGTCGCTTTTTCGCTGAGGTGTTACAAGTTATGACAAAATTGTAATATATAGTTATATTGACTCTTTACTTTTACTGCGGTATAATCCATTTGTGCTATAATGACCATTTTACGGCATAGTAACTTTTAGAAATGAAAGGAGGGTTTTTGTGGCAAAGAAAATACGGAGAAACGGCTTTGTTGAAGGTGCGGTTATTTCATATGCCGCAATAGTAATTACAAAAATCCTCGGAGCTTTTTATAATATACCTTTTTACAGGATTATCGGTGAAAGGGGAAGTGTAATATACTCTTTTGCCTACAGTATATATACACTTTTTCTTGATATTTCCACCTCGGGTATTCCTATCGCAATCAGTATCGTAATAAGCGAGTACGCTGCAAGGGAAATGTACCGTACAAAAGAAAGAGCCTATAAGCTCGGACGTGGAGTTGTAACGGGTATATCCCTTCTTGCCTTTGCTTTCCTTGTAATTTTTGCTCCGCAGGTTGCAGGCTATTACATAGGTGATATGACCGACGGCGTAACCGTTTCGGAGGTTGCTCCGGCAATTCGTTCTATTGCAGTTTGCTTACTCATAGTACCGTTTTTGAGTATGCGACGAGGCTATCTTCAGGGGCATAAATGCGTCGCTGTTTCATCTGCAAGTCAGGTGACAGAACAGTTTATACGAATTTTTGTTGTCCTTGCAGGTGCTTATCTTGCAATTCACGTATTCGACCTTGGTGTTACAAACGGTGTATGTGTGTCACTTCTCGGAGCAGCTGTAGGAGCTCTTGTAGCTTATCTACAGCTTAAGCGTAAGGAAAAGGGCAGTAGTGATATTTTCCACCCAACTGTCACTTCCGAGGAAAAAATGGATACCGACAAGGTTATTCTTAAAAAGCTTATAACCTACTGTTCAGTTATAACAATTATCTCAATAGCATCTGGTTTATACAATCTTATCGATATGAAGCTGCTTCTTGTCGGACTTGAAAAGCTTGACTATTCTGATGAATCCTCACAGCTGATAGCAGGTTTGGCATCTACGTGGGTGCCCAAAATTTGTATGATAGTTACGGCTCTTGCTATGGGAATGACTAACAGTATAGCACCCCACGTTGCGGAAAATTATGCTTCGGGTAATCTTGAAAAGGTTAATTTTAATCTGAATCAGGCCATAAGCACAATTTTTGCCGTAGCAACACCTATTGCGGCAGGTATGATAATTTTTGCCCGTCCTGTTTTCGGTGTGTTTTACGGTGAAAGCCCCTACGGTAGTAAAATGCTCCAATGGGCATTAGTGCTTAATGTATTTGTAAGTGTCGTATCGGTAATAAGTATGGCTATGCAGAGCATGAATATGGGTAAAGCTGTATGTATTGTTACTGTTGTAGGAATTGTGGTGAATACTCTACTTGACCTTCCTTTTATCTATCTTTTTGATAAAATCGGTATCGACGCATATCTTGGTGCGACAGCCGCAAGTATCACGGGCGAAATCACTACTCTTATTCTTCTTCTGGTAATTCTTAAAAAGAAGCATAAATTCCACTATTCGCCATCTATAAAGGTGCTCGCAAAAACAGCTTTTGCAGTTGCAATTATGGTTGCTGTTGTTCTTGGGCTTTGCTTAGTGTGGAAGGTTAAGGAAAGCGGCATAATGATGTACGTTCAGGTTGCTTTGTATGGCTGTACAGGTGCTGCAGTTTTCTTCGGAGTGAGCTACAAAATCGGACTTGTTATCGACGTTTTCGGTCAAAATAATATCGACAGAATCTTCGGATTAATAAATAAGGTGCTTGTAAAGCTGCATCTTAAGAAGTCATAAAATTCAATTATAACGTGAGGGAAAAATGAGAAAAATCAGATTTTTTATTGCCTTATGGGCAGGTAAATTCCTTTTGTTTATATGGAAACGCATAGGAAGAGAAAGAGACGATAAACCTGGTATGGCATCAATGCGACTTTGTGAGGATTTTCTTGAGCAGGTTGCAAAGCCGAAGCTTACTATTGCTGTAACGGGTACGAACGGAAAGACCTCGATTTCATCAATGGTAGCAGATATGCTCAGACGTAGGGGAATGACCGTTTCGTATAATGATTGGGGTGCAAATCATCACGCTGGTCAGGCAAGATGTATCCTTGATACTGTCAGCATTTTCAACAGACCTATAAAAGATGCAGCGGTTATTGAGTCAGACGAATTGATTTCACCTATCAACGTTCCAAGAATTAAGCCGAACTACATAATAATAAATAATGTAGCACGTGACTCTATGCTCAGAAATGCGAACCCCGAATATATAGCTGACAGACTTACAAAAGCTTGTGAGGGCTCACCGGATACAGTTGTAATAGTGAATGCAGACGACCCGCTTTGTCGCTTCATAGGCGAAAAGAATCGCAGGGTTTACTTTGGTGCTGAAGATCTTAAAACCAATCCTTACGAAAATGTAGCAAGGGATTTCGGTGTTTGTCCTGTTTGCGGAGCTGATGCTGAATATATCTACAGAAACTACCGTCATATCGGTAAATTCAGATGCACCGATTGCGGCTTAACAACACCGTGGAGAGATTATTACGCAGAAAATATTTCCTCTGATGGTAAAGAGTTTACAGTTAACGAGGAAAACGGAGCATATACTTATCCTCTTGTTTCGCCTGCGGTGCATAATGTATATAATGTTTGTGCAATTATCGCTCTTATGCGTGATCTCGGTAACTCACCCGAGGAGATTGCAGCTCTTTTGAAGGAAGCACATATTACCGAGTTCCGTGAAACTCATCACGAGGTAGATGGTGTTGAAATCATCTGCCGTGTCGCAAAGGGGCAGAATGCAACAGCCGCTTCAACTGTTTTTGAGCAGGTTGCAAAGGACCCGGGTGAAAAAGAAGTTGTAATTATGCTTGACGAAATGTATATGAATCCTAAAAAACAGGAAACCGTTGCCTGGATTTATGATACTGACTATGAATTCCTTAACCGTGATAATATCCGCAGAATCGTAATCGGAGGACTCAGGGAGAAGGATCATCTTTTAAGGCTTCTTCTTGCAGGAGTGCCCCGAGAAAAAATCGTATGTACTCCCGACGTTGATAAAATAGCAGATATTGTTAGCGGTGATGGTGTTGATAAGATTTATATCCTGCACGACGTAAATGCTGTTTCCAAGGGTCACAGCGTGCGTGATGCTATAAAAGAGAAATTTACTGCAGAGGGGGCGAGAGTTAATGCGCATTGAGATTCTTTTTCCCGAATTCGGTAACTATTTCGGTGATTCGGGAAATATCCGTTATCTTCAGGCTTGTGCCCCTGATGCTGAATTTATAAATACCGATAATCGTTCCGTGCCATGTTTTGTAACGGAAGATGTCGATATGATTTACATCGGTTCGATGTCCGAAAAGAAGCAGGAGATTGCCGTAGAGCGTCTGCTTCCCTATAAAGACAGACTCCGTGAGCTTATCGAAAAAGGCGTAATCGTTCTTGCTACCGGAAACGCTATGGAGCTTTTCGGTGAGTGCATCAATGACGGCGAACAGATAATTCCTATGCTTGGAATGTTCCCGTTTTATGCGGACCGTTATATCAGGGAGATCCGCTACAACTCGATGTTTATAGGTAAATACAATGATATGAAAATCGTTGGCTACAAGTCACAGTTTTCTTGCTGCAGAGGCGATTTCGAGCACCCTTTTATTCAGGTTTCGGGCGGCTACGGAAACGATCATGATGATCCTGCAGATAAAAATGAGGGTATCAATTACAAAAACTTTTTTGCAACCTATCTTTTAGGACCTTTTCTTGTGCTTAATCCTCTTTTTACAAAGCACCTTCTTCGCCTTATGGGTCACAGCGGCGACCTTGCTTTTGAAAAAGAGGCGATGGCAGCCTATAACGAGCGTGTTGAATGTCTCGAGGACGAAAGCACAGTGTTCTGGATGGATGAACACGGCTAAACAATCGATATAAGTATGTTCTGTACAATTCAATAACATAAAGCAGGTGTTCAGTACACCTGCTTTTATGCTCTTTATTCTGTAAATTCTGCACTCCACTTAAATTCAAATTTTTCTTTTGGGGCAAGAGCAACAATTCCCTCTTTTTCGGTAAAATCGACTCTTACATCCTGTGAATCGTTCACACCGTACCAAGGCTCAATACACACATAAGGAGCACCGGGCTTTGCCCATATGCCGAGGTATGGCGCGTTTCCGAGATCAAATACGATTTTTCTGCCAAGTCCACTGCTTGCAAGAGTAATCTTTTTTGATTTTACTGCTTTGGTTATAAGTGCATCTTCGTTGAAAACATCTGCTGTAATATTGATTTCATTTTCATCTCTTAAAAGAGGGAAGGTTTCGGGAAGCAGAAGTGAATGAACGAGATCAATCTTCATCTTATCGAGAGTTTCGCTCTCATCAAAAACGAGCTTATCGCCGATTCTGCAGTTGAAGGCAGGGTGAGCGCCGAGGGAAAAATACATTATGAAATCGTTTTTATTTAAAACCTCATGGCTAACAGTGAGGATATTTCCGTTGAGAGTATAAGTGACAATCAGGTCAAATAAGAACGGATAGATTTTCAGCGTTTCATCGTTTTCGCTTAAAATAAAGCTGATACTGTCGGCGCTTTTGTCGATTGTCTTCCACGGTAATTTCCTTGCAAAGCCGTGCTTTGGCATATCGTATTCTTTGCCTTTAAAAGAATACTTATCATCAATCAGTCTTCCGATAATCGGGAAAAGAATAGGGGACTGACCTGACCATATGTCGGGATTTCCCTGCCAGAGAAACTCGCTTCCTGTTTTCTTTGAAATAATGCTTGCGAGTTCACAGCCGAATTCCTTAACACTTATACGAAGCTTGTCATTTTCGATAGAATGAATCATTGTTCTCCGACCTTTCTTATTTTGTAGGATAGGTGAGCTTATCTGCTGTCCAGTCGACAAGCACGTCGCACATTTCCGCAGCTTCTTTTTTTGCTCCTTCAAGGTTGTGGTCACGGTAGTTGCCGCATTCTTCGGCAGAGACACCGGGAATTTCGCCTTCAAAGTCAGCGCAAAAAGCGAGAGCAGCTCTGGTGAGTTCAACAGCATCAGCACCGGATATTTCATCGGTAGTTATAAAGTAAAAGCCTGTTCTGCAGCCCATAGGCCCGAAATAAACGACTTTATCCTTGTGAACGCTGTTTCTTACATATGTTGCAAAAAGATGCTCGAGGGTATGAATTGAGCCGTTTTCCATAACCTCTTCAACATTAGGCCTTCTTGTGCGTATGTCGTAAGTTACTGTGTTGGCATCTGTTCTTGAAAGATACATACCTTTCGGTAAAATTGTGTGGTCGATTGTAAATGATGCTATTTTTTCCATAATGTTTATCCTTTCTAATTAAGGCTTGACCCTTTTTCGTTCCTGAAGAGCCTGATTACTGCAAGTCGGAGTCTTCGGTTTTCTTCGAGACGGAGCATAGAGTCTTTTTTCAGTATTTCTTCACTTGCTGTTTTGCTTTCACGGACTATATCCATATTTTCCGTAAGGTCGGCGATTTTCAGTTTAGGTATTCCTGACTGTCTCGAGCCGAAAAAGTCACCGGGACCCCGGAGCTCAAGGTCTTTATCGGCGATTTTAAAGCCGTCGCAGGTGTTGCACATTATATCAAAACGTGCACGGGCGTTTTCGCCCTGATTGTCACTTATCAGTATGCAGTAAGATTTTTCCGTGCCTCTTCCTACCCTTCCTCTTAACTGATGAAGCTGTGATAGACCGAAGCGTTCGGCATTTTCGATAACCATTATAACGCTTTCGGGAACATCTACGCCTACTTCAATTACCGTTGTTGAAACTAAAAGCTGTATGTCTCCTGAAGCAAAGTCGGCCATAACCTTTTCTTTTTCCTTCGGCTTCATCTTTCCGTGCAGAAGACCGACCTTGTAGGCGGAAAAATGCTTTTTCTGCAGATTTTCGGCATATTGCTTTGCAGCTGCAAGGTCGCTGTCTGTTTCGTCAACCAGCGGGCATACGATATATGCACGAAGATTTCTGTCAAGGTGTTTTTTTATAAAAGCATAGATTCTTTCTCTGTAGCTTGTGTCAACTGCATATGTGGAGATTTTTTGTCTGCCCTTGGGCAACTCATCTATAACAGTAAGGTCAAGGTCTCCGTAAAGTATAAGTGAAATCGTTCGGGGAATGGGGGTTGCACTCATTACGAGAGTATGAGGATTGATTCCTTTACCGTTAAGTGTGCTTCTGTGTCTTACACCGAAACGGTGTTGCTCATCGGTTATAACAAGTCCAAGACGCTTGAATTCCACATCATCGCTTATAAGAGCGTGGGTGCCGATAATCACCTGGGTTTTACCGTTTATAAGTCTTTCCTTGATTTCTTTTTTCTTCTTTGCCGTAAGCGAGCCGGTAAGTAGTTCTACGGTAATATCAGATTTTTCAAACAGCTTTGTAAGTGTTGTGAAATGCTGACGGGCAAGTATATCCGTAGGAGCCATAAATGCACTCTGCATACCGTTTTTTGCTGCTGTGTAAATAAGTGCGGCGGCAATAACTGTTTTACCGCTGCCGACATCACCCTGAATAAGTCTGTTCATCGGTGTGCTCTTTTGCATATCGCAGATGCAGTCGTCTATAGCCTTATCCTGTGCGTTTGTCAGTGTGAAGGGGAGAGTGGCTTTAAACTCGCCCGAATAATCCTTTTCGACCGTAAAGCTTGAATATCCACGGTTTCTTCTCTTGAGAATTTTCATACCCAGCTGTAGCGTGAGAAGCTCCTCAAAGATGAATCTTCTTCTTGCTATGTCGAGGTCGTGCGGAGATTCGGGGTTGTGTATTGCTTTTATTGCAAAGCTTTCATGACAGAGAGAGTACCGGCGTCGTGTTTCATCAGGAATAATATCCGGGATACCTTCATTTGTGTAAATTGAAAGCGCATTATCAATGATTTTCGAAATAATTTTATTACTTAGTCCTGCGGTAAGCGGGTAAATAGGTTGCATAGCCTTTGCAAGGCCGGCACTTTCTATAATCGGGTTTGTTATTTCAAAGGCACCTCTGTTAACAGTTACCTTACCGTGAAAAATATATTCTTCACCTTCTATAAGAGCCTCGGCAGAATATGCACTGTTGAATATTATAAGATTAACAGAGTACTCACCGTCAATCAGCAAGGTTTTATAAATGGTAAGACCGCGTCGGATTTCATTTTTTATCGGTGTATAACCGACTGTGGCTTTAAAACAGCACACAGTATCGGGAATAAGGTGCTTTATTTCAGTGAGATTAGAAAAATCAAGATAGGAGCGGGGGAAATAATGAATGAGGTCATTAATATCATAGATGCCGAGCTTGTTTAAAAGCTGTGCTCTTTTTTCTCCGACGCCTTTGATATATTTCAACGGAGTATCTGTCATTATTTCACCGCCTTTTCATAGAATTAACCGATGATACCGCTTTCTGTCTTCCAGGTATTTATATTTCGGAAGGGCTCGTTTACATTTGCCGAACCTTCATATGTGATGTCGTTTGAATAGTAAGCTACATAAGTCCTGAAGCATATGGGAATAAAGGGCTTTTCCTCTTCAAAAACACTTATAAACGTATTGACATCTATGCTGCCTGTTTTAAGGTCGTTATAGGCACTTGCAACTGTTTTTGATGAGATGCCGTATGATGCAGCGCCACCTGATTTAAAGAATGCAGATAAATCCATATTCGGGGAAGTTTTCACTTCGCCGATATAAAGGTCGTAGTCGCCGTCCTTCAGTGCCTGCTGAAAATCTTCAAAGGAAAGCGAAGAAAGCGTTACTTTAACTCCGAGATTCTGAAGATTTTTGCCGATGAATTTTGCGCAGTTTACTTTCGTCAGACTCTCCTTATTGACTATTATTTTAATTTCAAAGTATCCGTCAGTATCATATCTGAAGTTTTTATCCTTTGCAGAAAATCTGATTCCGCTTTCATCTAAGATATTACCTGCCTGTATGAGATTGTATTCGTGGACGGGGAGTTGTACTCCGTCAAGCTCTGCCCAGTTCGGATTGAAGGGTGTTTCAGTAAGAGTGCAGAAGCTGTCAAAAACCGTGTCTGCAAGAGTGTTTTTGTCAATAGCTGTTACAATGGCGTTGATAACGTTTTTGTCTGCAAAAACCTCATTTGCGCTGTTGTAACCGAGATAAATCAGATTATTTGTAGGCAGGGACATAGTGGAGGCATTAAGCTTTGTAAAAACGCCGCTGTCCATATCGTCACAGAAATAGCTGAGGTGTCCTGCCTGAATGCGGTATATTTCGTCGCTTTCGGCATCTATCTCTGTAAGACCTATAACGGGAATCGACATTGACTCTTTTCGTGTGCTTGTCGGGTTTTCGGAAAGAACATATTCTCCGTTTATACTTCTTAAAACATATCGGCCGCTTCCTACGGGAAGTGCGGCATCACCCGTACCGTTCTGAATTATGGGGAAGGTGAGACACTGTTGAACATAAACGTCGGGACTGTTAAGTGCAAATGTTACGGTGTCAACGCCTGCCACAGCTGTTGCTATGTTTGAAAGTCGGCCTTTAAAGTGCTGACTCTTTTTTGCAAGGTTGAAGGAGTAAACCACATCATATGCCGTAAGAGAAGCACCGTTAGAGAAAACTTCGCCGTCAACGATTTTTACTGTTACCTGCTTGCCGTCATTTTGTATCTCTTTAGCAAGCAGCATATCCGAGGACCAGTCATCGTTTATAATAAAAAGAGGGTCATAGAGAAGTGTAGAGATATTCAGATTGGTAAAGCTGTCAGTTTTATAGGGGTTGAAGGCTTTATTTTTGAAGTATCCGAGATAAACACTTCTCGATTGATTTTCTATTGTCTGTGTTGTGGAAACATCAGATTCAGTAGTTGTCTTATCGCTTTTTATTTTTCCTGCGGCGAAAACTGCCGTAACTATTACGGTAAGACATATAATTGCAACAATCATTTTTTTCATATAATTTCACCTTTTATTCAAAAGATACAAGCTCCGTGCCCGTGCATTTACCGCTTGCTTTGTCAACTGTAAAAATGCAGCCGTTGATCATAGAAGCTCCTTGAGCCTTATCAAATCTCTGGGGCATATTGAAACGGAATTTTTCGATAATAATATCCTTGTCTACGCCGAGTACGCTGTTTTTTACTCCGCACATGCCGATGTCGGTTATATAGCCCGTGCCGTTTGGTAAAACGGTGTTGTCAGCAGTGAGCACGTGAGTGTGTGTGCCGAAAACAGCAGAAACTCTGCCGTCAAGGTAAAAGCCCATAGCCTTTTTTTCGCTTGTTGCTTCCGCGTGAAAGTCAACGAGAATTACGTTAGTTTCAGTCCGAAGCTTTTCGATTTCTCTGTCAACAGCGGTAAAGGGGTTTTCCAGACTCTCCATATACATAGTTCCCATAACGTTGATTATTCCTATGTTGAAAAAACCGCAGTCTACAACTTTAGAGCCGACACCGGGATTTTTTGTTGAATAGTTGCAGGGCCTTATGATAAATTCGCTTTCATCGAGCAGAGGGTAAACCTCTTTTCTTCGATAGACGTGGTTCCCCGTGGTTATAAAGTCAACGCCGTAGGAAAAAAGTTGTTCTGCCGAATCGGGAGTGATTCCGTTTCCGTCTGCGGAGTTTTCTCCGTTTGCTATGCAGAAGTCAATAGCTTTAAGCTTTTTGAAAGCGGAGAGCTTCTTTTTGATAATTGAACAGCCCTCGCTGTTTACAACATCACCTAAAACAAGAATGTTCATACCCGTCACCTATAATTATACATATTCGCTTATGTCAAAGTCGTCATCGTCAGGATAATAATCCCAACCGTCATAGTAATTACCCTGTTTTTCTTCTTCGGGTGAAGAGGGTATCTGCTTGACGGCTTCGAGCTTATGACCTGACATCCAGAGAAAGTGTGAGAGGTAAAGCGTGTAACCGCAACCGGAGGGAGTGAGCCATTCTGCAACAGAGCCTTCCGGAATTGCAAAGTTAGCCATAAGAGTAGAAATAACACCACCGTGGGTGATGATTGCTACATTGTCTGAGCCTGTTTTGATAATGCCGTCCATAATCTTCACAAAGCAGGAACAGATTCTGTTTACGAATTCTTCGTTGCTTTCACCGAAGGGTGGCTTAATGTTTTCTTCACCCTTGAGCCAACGGTCGAAAAGAGGCTGTTTTTCGTGCAGATATTCTGCAGTATGCCCCTCGAATTCGCCGAAGTTATACTCGGTAAGACCTTCGATTTCGATAGCGTTAATATCAGGGTAAAGGATTCTTGCAGTTTCTTTGCAGCGGGGAAGGGGAGATGTGAAAACGAAATCCACATGGGGATATTCATACTCCTCTTTCATTTGCAGAAGCTGACCTCTGCCCTCGTCACAAAGAGGAGTGTCGTTTCTGCCGGAATACACACCGTCAAGGTTATGCTGTGTAAGACCGTGTCTTATCAGATGTATTTTATAGTTTTTCATCAGTAATCACCTTAAAAAATATATTCATAACATTATATAATAAAATGGCTTAAATTTCAATAAAAAGAGTACAAAATAATCCTTTGCTTTGTATTGATTTTTTCTTCAGATACTGATATAATTAACTATCAATGTGTAAATTTCTCCAAGGAGGGTAAATATAATGAAACGTACTGAAATCGCAAAGCTTTACGAGAATCCCGAATCCTTCAAGGACGGTAAAGTGACCGTCTGCGGCTGGATACGTACAAACAGAGATTCAAAAGTGCTTGGCTTTATGGAGCTCAATGATGGTAGCTGCTTTAAGGGTGTGCAGGTTGTTTTTGAAAAGGAAAAGCTGGAAAACTTCTCCGAGGTTGCAAAGTACAACGTAGGTGCTGCAGTTGTTGTTGAGGGTGATTTTATTCTCACTCCCGAAGCAAAACAGCCCTTTGAAATCAATGCAACAAAGGTGACACTCGAGGGCGCATCAGCTCCTGAATATCCTTTGCAGAAAAAGAGACATTCTCTTGAATACTTAAGAACAATCGCTCATTTGAGACCCAGAACTAATATCTATTCAGCTGCATTCAGAGTACGCTCTGTTGCTGCACAGGCGATTCATCGCTTCTTTGAGGGTGAGGGATTTATCTATGCTCATACACCTCTCATTTCCTGCAGTGACTGCGAGGGTGCAGGCGAGATGTTCAGAGTTACGACTCTTGATATGAAGAATCCTCCTCTTACCGAGGACGGCGAAATCGACTATAGCGAAGACTTCTTCGGAAAGAGTGCATTCCTTACCGTTTCCGGTCAGCTTCAGGGTGAAATTATGGCTCAGGCATTCGGCAAGATTTACACCTTCGGTCCTACATTCCGTGCAGAAAAGAGCTACACACAGCGTCACGCTGCCGAGTTCTGGATGATAGAGCCCGAAATTGCTTTTGCGGACCTTTGTGACGATATGGACCTTGCAGAAAGAATGATAAAGTTTGTTATCAACTACGTAATGGATAACTGCAAGCAGGATATTGAATTCCTTAATCAGTTTGTAGATAAGGGACTTATCGAGCGTCTTACAGCTGTTGCAACATCTGATTTTGCAAGAGTTACTTATACAGATGCAGTAAAAATGCTCGAAGAAAACAACGATAAGTTCGAATTTAAGGCTTATTGGGGTTGCGACCTTCAGACAGAGCATGAGCGTTATCTTACAGAACAGATTTTCAAAAAGCCTGTTTTCGTTACCGATTATCCTAAGGAAATTAAGGCATTCTATATGAGACTCAACGACGACGGAAAGACCGTTGCAGCCTGTGACTGTCTTGTTATGGGTATCGGTGAAATTATCGGCGGCAGTCAGAGAGAAGAGCGCTACGATGTTCTTCTTGAAAGAATCAAGGAGCTCGGACTCAACGAGGAGGATTACTGGTGGTATCTTGACCTTCGTAAGTATGGCGGCACAAAGCACGCAGGCTTCGGACTCGGCTTCGAAAGACTTGTAATGTATCTTACAGGTATTTCAAACATCAGAGACGTTCTTCCTTTCCCCAGAACAACAGGTTCAGCAGATTTCTAATATCAATTTCAGGAGGTTTATATTATGGCAGAATTAGCATCATATTCAAAAGAAGAACTGCTTCAGCTCAAACAGCAGCTTGATAAGCAGTACGCATCATACAAAGCACAGGGGCTCAAGCTTGACATGTCAAGAGGTAAGCCCGGTGCTGACCAGCTTGCAGTTTCCAACGGACTTCTTGACGCAATCACATCAAGAGACTGGGAGGATGACGAAAGTAATCATAGCCTTGAATACAGAAATTACGGTCTTCTTACCGGTATTATTGAATGTAAAAGAATTTTCGCAAAGGCTCTCGGTGTTGAAGTAGATAATGTTATTGTATGCGGTAACTCAAGCCTTAACCTTATGTTTGACTACATTACACAGTGTATGCTCACAGGTTCAGGCGGAAAACCCTGGAAGGATCAGGGTCACCTCAAATTCCTTTGTCCTTCACCCGGCTATGACAGACATTTTGCAATTGCTGAATACTACGGTATGGAGCTTATTCCCGTTGAAATGACACCTTGGGGTCCCGATATGGATACTGTTGAAGAGCTTATCAAGGATCCTTCAGTCAAGGGTATGTTCTGCGTGCCTAAGTATTCCAATCCCACAGGTGTTACTTACAGTCATAAAACCGTAAAAAGAATTGCAGCTATGTGTCCAGCAGCCGATGACTTCAGAATCATCTGGGACAATGCTTATATTATTCACGATCTTACTGATAACGGAGACGAGCTTGAAGACATCTTCAAGGTTCTCAAAAAGTATGGACACGAGGATATGGTTATCGAGTTTACATCGACATCGAAAATCAGCTTTCCCGGTGCAGGTGTTGCTGCTCTTGCTGCTTCTGATAAAAACATTGAAATGATTAAAAGCCGTATGTCTGTACAGACAATCGGTTATGATAAGCTTAATCAGTACAGACACGTTAAGTTCTACAGAAGTATCGACGGTATCAAAAAGCATATGAAGCTTCACAGAAAGATACTTGCTCCCAAGTTCAAGTGCGTTGTAAATCAGTTCGAGGATAAGCTTTCAGATCTTGGTATTGCAACCTGGTCTGATCCCAAGGGCGGTTACTTTATCAGCCTTGATGTTATGCCCGGTACTGCAAAAAGAGTATATCAGCTCTGCAAGGAGTGCGGAATAACTCTCACTACCGCCGGTGCAACATTCCCGTACGGAGTTGACCCCGAGGATAAGAATTTAAGAATTGCTCCTTCATATCCTCCGGTTGATGAGCTTATGGTTGCAACACGAATTCTTTGCATCTGTGTAAAGATTGCAGCTGTAGAAAAGCTTCTTGAAGAGAAATAAAAAATCATCAGCACCTTACTTTTGAAGTGGGGTGCTGATTTTTTATTTGGATCTGTACAAATAAATATAGGACTTTGTGTTAAGGAATTAGGTGTTTTTGAATTTGTAGCTTGGAAATGTATAAAACCTATTTGCAATTACTTTACGTTGAGCCTCCCGTTTGAGCGCAGTGTAGTTTGCTAATAGTTATAACACAAGGTGGTCTGCGGGACGGAGATGAAAGTTAGAACTTATGTTGGGCGCTAGGCAAAACATCGGACGGCGTAGCCGGGAGTAAAAAAGCGCATTTTTGCTTACTTTTGTTGCAATCGACAAAAGTAAGTGCCTCGCCGGCATGAGGCGTCCCGCGGACAAAGGCAGTTGAAAAGCATTGTGCAAAAGCGGCAACATAAAAGAGATTAAATTTGAATAAACAACGAGACAGAGGATTTTTAATCTGATTTGTATTAAAAAACTGCATTCGTTAAATTTTAATATATCATAACAATACAGTGGTTATATGATTTATGTGTTTTTTTGAAATGCCTCTTGTTTTGAATTCTACATACATAGTAACTGTATATGTGTAAATTGTCAAAATATGACTATGAATTTAGAATATATTTAACTTGTAATTTGCACGGGTGATAATATGAGCGAAATCAAATCAATTACAATTATACGTGAATATGGCAATGTAAAGATAAAATTGAAGAAAATAATTGATAAAAAAGGTATCACCAGAAGTAGATTGTCAAAGGCGACAGGAACACGGTTTGAGGTTGTTGATAAATGGTATAAAGGTGAGGTTGAACGAATCGATGCTGATATATTAGCAAGATTTTGTTTTGTTCTTGATTGCAAAGTCGAGGATATTATTGAATACTAAAGGTGATTTTATGTATTGTTCTTTTTTCGGTCATCGTGACTACGGTAACGACAGCGAATATTGTCTGTTGAGTGTTATTGAAAGATTGATATTTACCGCAAATGTTGACGTGTTTTATGTAGGTAACAAAGGTGCCTTTGATCGGGCGGTTCATCGCGCTTTAAAGATATTAAAGCGTAAGTATCCATATATGAAAGTTTATATTGTTCTTGATTGTGTAGACCTTTTCGCCGATAATAAGTTAAATGAAGATGAAAAAGAGTATCTCGAAGAGCTTAAAGATTTTGAATTTTTAGTTCCCGAGGGGATTGAGAATGTTCCTAAACGATATGCAATGAGCTACAGAAACGAGTGGATGATAAATGAATGCGATATATCGGTTGTTTATTGCCTTTATTCAGGCACCTGCACTCAGAAGCACGTAGAGAAACTGAAGCGTATAGGCAAAACTGTTGTAAATATTGCTGAATTAACCGCTGTGTCGGATTATCCTTTTTAATTATGTTTTATCTTGACAACTTCCTCACTTTATGCTAAAATTTAACGGATATTTGATTTGGCTGTGATAAAGAGGAGTAACACATCTTTCCTTTAAGAGAGAAGACGGTCGGTGCAAGTCTTTAAGCGAAAATGTGTGAAGGTAGCTTTTGAGTCTCGGGAAGAAATCTTTTGAAATTAGACCCCGACGTATTTCTGCGTTAAAGATATTGAGTGCAGTACATTTTTTGTGCTGAATTCAGGTGGTACCGCGGAATTTTCTCCGTCCTGAAAAAACAGGACGGAGTTTTTATTTTGTAATTATATTGAACGGAGTGAAATAAATGGCAAAAGAACTTGCAAAGCTCTACGACCCGAAGGACGTAGAAGACAGAATTTACAAAACCTGGCTTGACGGAAAGTATTTCCACGCTGAGGTTGACCCGAAGAAGAATCCCTATACTATCGTGATTCCTCCTCCAAACATTACAGGTCAGCTTCATATGGGTCACGCCCTTGATAATACCCTTCAGGATATTCTTATCCGTTTCAGAAGAATGCAGGGTTATGATACCCTCTGGCTTCCCGGCACAGACCACGCTTCTATCGCAACAGAAGCTAAAATCGTTGAAGCTATGAAGAAGGAAGGCCTTTCAAAGGAGGATCTCGGCAGAGAAGGCTTCCTTGAAAGAGCCTGGGAATGGAAGGCACAGTACGGCGGAAGAATCATTGAACAGCTCAAAAAGCTCGGCTCCTCCTGCGACTGGGACAGAGAAAGATTCACCCTCGACGAGGGCTGCTCAAAAGCAGTTAAGGAGGTTTTCGTTAACCTTTACGAAAAGGGTCTTATTTACCGCGGTGAAAGAATCATTAACTGGTGTACTCACTGTAAAACATCAATCTCCGATGCAGAGGTTGAATATGAAGAGAAAGATGGAAACTTCTGGCATTTCGCATATCCCTTTGCAGACGGTAGCGGAAGCATCATAGTTGCAACAACACGTCCCGAAACAATCCCCGGCGATACAGGTATCGCTGTTCACCCCGATGACGAAAGATATAAGGACGTAATCGGTAAGACCGTAATTATGCCTGTTATCGGCAGAGAAATTCCCATCGTAGCAGATACTTATGCAAAGATGGATAAGGGAACAGGTGCTGTTAAAATCACACCGGCTCATGACCCGAATGACTTTGAGGTTGGAAAACGTCACAATTTACCGGAAATCAATGTAATGAATGACGATGCAACTATCAACGAATTAGGTGGCAAATATGCAGGTATGGACCGCTATGAAGCAAGAAAAGCAATTGTAGCCGATTTGGAGGAACAAGGTTATCTTGTGAAAATCGAAGACCATTCTCACAATGTTGGTACACATGACCGTTGTCATACAACTGTAGAACCATTAATCAAACAACAATGGTTTGTGAAAATGGAAGAACTTGCCAAACCGGCGATTAACGCAATCAAAACCGGTGAATTAAAATTCGTTCCGGAACGTTTTGATAAGATTTATTTACACTGGTTAGAAAACATCCGTGATTGGTGTATTTCAAGACAAATTTGGTGGGGACACAGAATCCCGGCTTACTACTGCGATAAATGTGGTGAATTTGTAGTAGCAAGAGAAATGCCGGAAGTTTGTCCACACTGTGGTGGTACACATTTTACACAGGATGAGGATACTTTGGATACATGGTTCAGTTCTGCATTGTGGCCATTCTCAACACTTGGCTGGCCGGAGCAGACAGAAGAAATGGATTACTTCTATCCGACAGATGTACTAGTAACCGGATACGACATCATTTTCTTCTGGGTAATCCGTATGGTATTCTCAGCTTACGCACATACAGGAAAATCACCATTCCACACTGTATTTATTCACGGTCTGGTTCGCGACTCGCAAGGACGTAAGATGAGTAAATCCTTAGGAAATGGTATTGACCCATTGGAAATTATTGAACAATACGGTGCAGATGCGCTTCGTATGACATTGGTTACAGGTAACGCTCCTGGTAACGACATGCGTTTCTATGATGAAAGAGTAGAGGCAAACAGAAACTTTGCAAATAAGGTATGGAATGCGTCTCGTTTCATTATGATGCACATGGAAGGTAAGGAAGTAACAACTCCGGATTACAGTGATTTGTCAAATATTGATAAATGGGTATTATCAAAAGTAAATACACTTGCAAAAGATGTAACAGAAAACATGGACAAGTTTGAGCTTGGTATCGCACTTCAGAAAGTATATGACTTTATCTGGGATGAATTCTGTGACTGGTACATCGAGCTTGCAAAATATCCAATCTGGCATGCAGATGAGAATC
>JAZSGW010000042.1:0-13556 GCA_045532935.1 Acutalibacteraceae bacterium | reverse complement strand
ACCTGAATCTAGCGCGTCTGCCAATTCCGCCACGTCTGCATTTATATGAACAGCTCTCGCCGTCATAAGCATATTATTTTTTCACAGTAGTGCAGACGCGCACCGCGTGACCGCTTGCGGTTCCCAAAATTCATAACGGCTTGGAGCGCCTATGAATTTTGACCGCTGCGCCTTTTCACACTCCCTCGGTCCGCCACCGGCGGCGGTCGTGCTCAAAGCTGCCAATTCCGCCACATCTGCATTTTATAATAACAACTTTCGTTGCCATAAACTGATATTAACTTTTGAGTGTGCGGACGCGCACCGCGTGACCGCTTGCGGTTCCCAAAATTCATAACGGCTTGGGGCGCCTATGAATTTTGACCACTGCGCCGTTTCACACTCCTTCAATCGTCCACAGGACGCAGTCGTGTTCAACGCTGCCAATTCCGCCACGTCTGCATTTATATGAACAGCTCTCGCCGTCATAAGCATATTATTTTTTCACAGTAGTGCAGACGCGCACCGCGTGACCGCTTGCGGTACCCAAAATTCATAACGGCTTGGAGCGCCTATGAATTTTGACCACTGCGCCCTTTCACACTCCTTCAATCGTCCACGGGACGCAGTCGTGTTCAACGCTGCCAATTCCGCCACATCTGCATTTATATATAACTTATGTTACCGCATTGTATGATACCACAAATAAATTAAATAGTCAAGAAAAAATAGAGACTTTTTGTTTTTTTGCCTTGCGGAAATTTCTGATTTGTGATATAATAAACCGATAAAAAATCCCTTTTTGTCGAGGGAGGATTGGAGAAAAAATATGTCTGATAAAGCAAACAAAAAGTACATGAAAAAATCAGAGATTGCCACCTTCGGAATAGGTCTTTTCGGTGTGGCACTTCTGACAGGTTGGATGCCCGACTACACGGCAACCTATTTTGCCGACTTTGCCTTCAAGGGCAAGGGCTTCGACCCTGACACAATGTCAAACGTAATCTCAATGGTTTTCCTTGTTGCGGGTATCGTCGGTGCTGTCTGTGAGCTCGTGATAGGTTACCTCGTTGACAACACCCGTACTAAATTCGGTAAGGTCAAGCCATGGGTAGGTTTCGGTGTAATTCCTCTTGCGCTTATTTCTATGCTCGTTTTCGTAGCGCCCAACACCAATAACCAGACTCTTGCTATCGTATGGATGTTCGTAATATACTCACTTTATACTGCGTTCTGCTGTGCTGTTGAGAGCCCTGCAAACTGCTTCGGTTCTCTTTGTTCGCCTAATCCTTCAGAGCGTTCAAGCGCAATTTCGATTGCTTCATTTCTTCGCTCCGTCGGTCAGTCAGGCGGTATGGTTGTTATTCTTGTAGTAGGTCTTATTATGAAAGCTACAATGGGTCAGCAACAGTTCAAGAATGCTGAAGGTCAGGGTCTCGACCTTCTTATTTCAACAGCCGTATGTGCTTTGGGTATTATCCTTTTCACGATGATTTTCTTCGTGAATAATAAGGAACGAGTTCCCTTCACCCAGGAAAAGGTAAGCCTTAAGGATGCTGTAAAGGTTGTTTTCACAAATAAAAACCTTCTTATGGTTTCTCTTACAAAGCTTACAGGCTTCGGTAGAGGTGTTTACGGCACAGTTTCACTTTACATAGCGATTTATCTTCTCGGTTCAAAGGACCTTAAGCTCGGACTTCTTCTTCCTATGGGCATCGGTACAGCAGTGGGTACTCTTCTTGTAAACATCGTACTCAAGAAGTTTTCAACCAAGAAGACCTTCATAATCTTCTGCCTTTACGGTGCATCTTCACTTGCTATTCTTTTCCTCGTTTCAAAGGGTATCGGATTTAACGACGGACTTATCATTCCATTCCTTATTCTCAACTTCTTCTGTGGTCTTCAGCACGGTAACACAAACGTTACTCCCAACATTATGATTGCTGACTGTGTTGACGAAATCGAGTATAAGACAGGTAAGCGTCAGGAGGGTCTTGCTTACGCAGGCTACGGACTTTTCTCAAAGATTGCTTCCGCTTTCACGAAGGCTCTCGGTCCCTGGCTTCTCTACACATGGTCGGGCTACGCAGTTTCCACCGATGCGAATGTCGCTTATGCCACACAGACAGATGCGACTCTTAATAAGCTTCTTATGATTTACACCATCATTCCTGCATTTTTCGTTGTACTTCAGGCTGTTCCCATTTTCTTTTACGATATGGTAGGCGAGAAGAAGGAGAATATCACCAAGGAGCTTATTGCGCGCCGTGAAGCAAACGGAACACTCAAGGCAGATTAAGGAGGCAGAAATAATGGCTAAAGTAAAAAAAGAAAAAGAATTCAATTTTAAATTATACGCTACCGTCGTATTTTTTGCCGTGCTTGTCGCACTTGTTGCTATAGTTTACACAACATTTACCTCACGCTACACAGCCTTCCATCCCGAAAAGGTAGCAAAGACTTATGTTGACACAGTTGTGCAGACCGGTGACGGCTATAACGCATACAAGAATTCACTTCTCAGTGTAAATCAGAAGTACGGTGATTTCATCCGTGTGAATTATATGTATCCCATCATTGACTGCGCAGTTCCCGGTGGTGAACTTACTGACGGAAATGTTACAAATGGTGATGTTGCATCTTTGAACAGCGACTCCTTCAAGGGTGAAAAGACTCTCGGTGATGACGGCTCACTTCAGGGTCAGCTTATCGATACGATGTATCCTTACTACGAGGAGCTTGTCAGTGAAAACGGTTGGGATAACTACGACCTTATCTTCACAAGCTATTTTGACAAGCTTGTAGAAACACGCAGGGAAATTTTCGGCGATGATTATATGAGCGATGAGGTTATGTTTACCGCTCTCGAATCCAACGTAAGAACCTACGGTGAAAAGCTCACGGGTACAGAGGACGAGTTCGATGAAAATACGGGTATGCAGACCTCTTTCGAGTCGGAGGGCGTTTACGAGGCAGCTTTCGGTGAGGATTACAGAATCACAACCTCCGTAGATGAGGGCAAAGATCTCGATCTTACTGCTTATGTGTCAAATATTGATGATGAAAGCTTCAAAAGGTATGGCATCGATAAGGAAAGCATCAAGGCAGTCAAGGAGTACACAGTTAAGGTAAGCTGTAACGAAGAGGAGCTTGCTGACGTGACGGTTACACTTGTACAGCTCGGTAAATCCTGGTATGTTGACTCCTCACTTACAGATACAACCGCACTTTATAAACTCGTATAAGATGGATTAGATTATATACAAAATAAAACAGGCATTTTCGGTGTGAAACTGAAAATGCCTGAATTTTTTTTCTTTTTCTGTCCTTATATTACCACAAAATCGGAAAAAAATCAAGTCTTGTATTTTTTGTTGATTCGTGGTATTAGATATATGAGGTGATTTGATATGATTAGTTTAAAACGGAAACTCCTGCTGGAGCTTATGTTCGAAAATGCAAGGGCAAATGCAGACGGCATAGGCTTTTTGCAGCACATTATTATGAGGGGAGGTAAAGTCACCGTCAGAAACATACACGGTACATATGATGTTTCTGACAGCCTCGGAAAGACTGAAGTAATTGACATCGGAACAAGAACGATGATTGAATGCAGTTATATCACACCGGGAGAACTAAAGCTACTGGCGCAGATTTTGGCAAAATTTCCCGAGGGTTCACAGCTGGTATTCTCTCATAGTTTCAGTCGAGAAGAGTGCTACACAATACTGTCGGCTTACGGTGTTAAGATTTTCGAACACGTCAATCTTGATGCTGTTGCAAAAAAATTCGGTGACGAGGTTGTGGAAAAGGAGAACTGCTATTATTGTCTTGCCGTTAAAATATAAAACATATACAAAAAAATCCCCGGCTCATTGAGTCGGGGATTGAAGTTGTCCGTTAATTATCTTCTGCCGGGGCGATGATGGTGATGGTGGCATTCGTCCTTTGAGGTGTTAGGACCGCAGTAATCACATACGGGTTCGCAACCGCAGGGAAGTAAGCCTACGATCTCGATTGTAACGGGAGTGTAATTACTGTAGATTCTGCCGTAGTTGGTGTTTCTGTAAGCTCTTACAACGAAGGTGTACTTGCCGCCTCTGAGGCCTGTGTACTTAAGCTCTTCAGGACTTGCAACTCTCTTAATGAGCTTGTACTTGCCGTTGTTGAACTTGTAGTAAACTTCGTAACCGTCAGCGCAGAGTACCTTTGACCACTTAACGTTGATCTTACCTGTGCCGGGTGATGTAACCTCTACAGTGGGAGCCTTGGGAGCTGTTGCGCCCTTGAACTGTCTGTAGTCGCCCCATACGATACCGCTTGAGGTTTCAATGTAGGGTCTTACAGCGAAGGTGTAGATGTTACCGGGAACGAGTCTCTTAAGAGTTACGGTTGTGCCGCTTACTCTTGTGATTTCCTTCCAACCGAAGGGAGGATGGTTGTAGTAGATTGCATAGCCTGTTGCGCCCTTTGAGCGTGACCAGCAAATCTTGATAGCTGTTGAGTTAGCACCCTGAACGACAACCTTTGCGGGAACAGCGGGAGCTGTTGCAGTTTCGATTGTGGTGATGCCTCTGCTCCATGTTACGTTAACATCGTTACAGTCACATCTGTAGAAGCTCTTTACACCGAGAGTGTAAACCTTACCTGCAGGAAGGTTGTTGAAGGTCTTTGATGTGCCGATAACGTCGGAATGCTTTTTCCAGTTGCCGCGTGCATCTTTATAGAAGATTCTGTAGCCTGATGCGCTCTCAGCGGGCTTCCATTTGAGAGTAATTGATGAAGTTGTCTGGGTTGCACTTACCTCTGGGGGAGGCTGAAGTGTAGCACCGATAGCGAATGATGTTGTTGCAAGAACTGACATAGTGAAAATAACTGTCAGAGCAACAAGGATCATGCTTATTGATGAACGGACAAGTTTGTTTTTCATGATATAATTCCTCCTATGATATTCCGTTTAAGTAAATATAACATATATATGAATAAAATTCAATAGGTAATTCAAAAAAAGTTCAAATATTAAGTAATTGTAATTATTTATACGGTGTAGAATCTGACTGTCAGGTTTGCCTGAAACGAAGAGTAAAACTATTGACAAAGGTAAAGGTGAAAGATATAATGAAATTGTGATTGCGGAGACAGATGCAAACGGTAGAACACAGGGGACGGTTCTCTGTGTTCGAATGAAAAAGACTAAACCACGGTGACTTGGGTGGTGCGTTGGCGTAGGTCACGCACCACACCCCCCGCGCCCTTAACACATAGAACCGTCCCCTGTGTTGTTATCAGGATTATGGTGAATTTTACAACTATGGAGGTCTCTACTGGTAGAAATCATATGAGTACAAATTTTGATTTTGTAAATATGCACTTTCCTTTTAATGTAAAAGATGCAATAAGAGTAGTTGATGGAAATAAAACAGTCGATGAGTATGCAGATTTCATAAAAAAGAACAGTATTGAAAAAGCTGAAATAATTATGTCAGACTTGGAGATATTAAGAAAATGTCAGTGTTTGAAATATTTAAAAATTCTGCCATCAATTTATTCTTCATCAACTTATGACTTTACTCCATTGTACGATTCTCCTAAAATTATATCTTTAAATTGTTTTAATTGTTATGGTGAAAAAAATCAATTTATTAGTGAAATTGATTATTCAAAAATCGTTGGCTTGGTAGAATTGTTCGTTTTTGCAAATAAAGGTGCTTTAAATTTCAGTAGAATTAAAACGCTTAAATCTCTAAAGGTTGGTGGGTTTAAAGGTGAAAAATCGGATATAAGCGATTTGTTTTCCAGTGAACAGCTAGATACTCTTACTTTAATACAGTGCCAAATTAAATCTTTAGAAGGTATACAAAATTCAAAAGAAATGCAGTGCTTATATTTATACCATAACAGAAGTCTTGAAAATATAAATGCACTTCAAAAAGTAAAGAAAACACTAAAAGCATTGCGAATTCAAAATTGTCCAAAGATAAAAGATTTTACTGTGCTTGGAGAATTAACGAATTTGGAACTTTTGGAATTGACTGGTAGTAATGAAGTGCCAAATTTGGATTTTTTGAAAAAAATGAAAAACCTTAAGACTTTTATTTTTAACTTTAATGTTAAAGATGGTGACTTATCAAATTGTCTCGCTTTATCATATGTTTATTAAGAAAAAAATCGTAAGCATTACAACTTAAAGGATTCTCAACTTCCTAAAGGTGAATACGTTCGGGGAAATGAGTCAATTGAAGAATGGCGAAGATTAGAGTGAAAAGAAGAACACAGGGGACGTGTTAACTAAAAACAAGAACACAAGGGACGGTTCTCTGTGTTCGAATGAAAAAGACTAAACCACGGTGACTTGGGCGGGGCGTTGGCGTAGGTAACGCACCGCCTACTCTACGCCATTAACACATAGAACCGTCCCCTGTGTTGTTGATGGAGGTTTATATCTATGAAAAAATTCTATGTATATTTTGATTTTAGAAAAATTAAAAACATATCATGCAAAAAATGGTTTGTTTTATTGATTTTAATTTTAAGTTTGTTTTATCTGTCTTTTCAAATATACAGTTCGTCAAAACTAAATTTAGATGAACTGGAAACTAAAGAAATATATATTGATGATGTAGTTCTTGTTGATACATATAATTCTAGAAGTAGTAGGATGAAGTTGAAGATAACAGCGGATAACAATAATTATTTTTTGTGGTATCCGCAACGTAATTTCAAAGAATACAAGAGTCTTTTGGAGAAGGATTTATTATCTTTAAGAGTTAGAAAAGTTAAAGTTATCACTATATCTTCTTCATCTCTAATAAACAAGATACGTAATCAAATCCAAATTGTTGATTTGAGAAGTGAAAATACAGTGTATTATGATATTGAAATTGAAAAGAAAAGGCAAAGTACTGATTTTATTTTACTTATTTTTATGTGTTTATTCTTGATGTTATTTTGTTGTATTTATGTAGTAGCTGTTTTTTATTTTAACCGTATAATAATTTTAAGAAAAAAGAAACTAAAGAAGAACACAGGGGACGGTTCTATGTGTTCGAATGAAAAAGACTAAACCACGGTGACTTGGGTGTGGAACACAGGGGACGGTTGATAGACTCCCTCAAGAAGGAGCCGATGAGTATTCCTCAGTAACGCAGAACGTAAAATAATGCAAAAGAACACACCGCTTTTACGCAGGTGTGTTCTTTCTTTAATACTCTTCATATCTGTGCGTCAATCTGGAATTACTTACAGCCCTTGTCAAATGCCGGGTTGAATGCGTAGAAGTTCTTCTCGTTCATTTTATCCGTTGCTATACGAAGCCCCTCACCGAAGCGCTGATAATGCACTATTTCTCTTTCGCGAAGGAACTTGATTACATCGCACACATCGGGATCGTCAACAAGGCGAAGAATATTGTCATAGGTGGTTCTTGCCTTCTGCTCGGCTGCCATATCCTCGTGAAGGTCGGTGATGATGTCGCCTTTAGACTGAAGGTAAGCCGCCGTAAAGGGTACACCTGCAGCACTCGATGGATAAACGCCCGTTGTGTGATCGACGAAATAGGCGTCGAAGCCGTTTTTCTTTATGTCCTCGTGTGAAAGATTTCGTGTCAGCTGATAGACGAGAGTGCCTATCATTTCGAGATGCCCGAGCTCCTCGGTGCCTATATCCGTAAGAAGTCCCTGAAGCTCCTTGTAGGGCATAGCGAAGCGCTGACTGAGGTAGCGCAGAGAGGCTCCCAATTCTCCGTCGGGGCCGCCATACTGGGAAATAATGATTTTAGCGTAGGCAGGGTTGGGATTTTTGATGTTTATGGGATACTGCAGAATTTTCTCGTACTGGAACATCAGCAGGCACCGCCTTTCACCCAGGGGAAGGGCGTTTTAAGCCAGGCACAGCCCGAGCCCGATTCAGGTGAGATGGGACCGTACTGACTTTCGAATTCAGGGAGCATAGCTGCATATTTCTCCTTGTAGCTCTGAAGAAGGCAAAGCTTTTCTTCATCATCGGGATGTGTGTCAAGATAAAGATGGAGATCCCATATGATGAAGCGCAGAGCCATAATGTTATGAAGACAGCTGTTGGTATTAATCATTTGCAACACCCCATAAGAAAAGGCTTGTCAAGACAAGGAAAGGCTGTACCTCTTGAGAGCGCTCTTTCACAGGAGTAAACCTCACCGCTTTGCTGAAAGGGGACATATGCCATAGCAAGGGCAGTGTTTACGGGAAAGGGTGCTTTTTTGCAGGCACAGTCCGTATCCTGATGAACCGGCTGCGAGGTATAGCCTTTGGACATACCGAAGCCCTGACGGGAAACAGTGTTACCGCAGGGTGGATTGTAATTGTTCAAATCTATCTCTCCTTTTTAGTTTTACGGGTTTATTTATACCCGCTGTTATATACTATGTATTTTAAAAAAGTCTGTTACCCGATTAAACACACAATATGCTTAAAAAGAAAAACAATCGGCTTCACTTTTTCGATAAGTGTTGCCGAAAAACACCTGTTTTGTAAATCATAAACACAAATCCAAAAGAGCTTTAACAAAATATTAATAAAATTCATATTTTCTTTTCGAAGATAATTAACATTTTTAACAAAAATATTGTAAAAAATGATATAATGCTGATAGACTGACAAAATACTTTTTAATATTTAGTGTTTTTTCAGAAAAATCAGTAAAAGTGTTTAAAGGAGAATTTACTATGTTACCAGCACCAAATAATCTTAACTGTGTCGAATATCTTGAATATTGCACAGGCCGTTTTGACGATGTATTTATGATGCAGCACTTCGGCATCAAGTATCTCCGTTCCGAAATCCTCGGTGATATTGATCGTATCGCAGCTTATTTCCAGAAGGAACTCAAACTCCAAAAGGGCGATGTATATACTATCTTTATGCCCACAACAATGCAGAGCGTTATCGCTTTCTACGCCCTTAACAAAATCGGTGTAATCGCATCTTTTGTTCATCCTCTTATGGGTACCGATTATCTCAGAGAGCAGCTCGAAACAGTTAATTCAAAGGGTGTTATGGTGCTCGATATTCTTCTTGCAAAGGGTAAGACTCATATCGATGCAATCAACGAGCTCGGCATTCCCTGCCTTGTATGCTCATCATCAGACTATTCCGACGGTATCAAGGAAGCAGGCTGTAAATTCGGTGAAAGCATTGTTAAAAAGCTTCTTGTAAGCAAGTTCACCAACTATACTTATTATAAAGATGCAATCAAGATGCACTACAAGCCCGATGCTGTAACCAACAATGCTGACGACATCGCTGTTTACCTCAACGGTGGCGGTACAACCGGTAAGAGCAAGACAATCAAGCTTACATCAAGAGCTATCAACGAGCTTTCATGGAGAGTTTCCGATATTGACGAAATTTATGATCCCGGTAACGAATGTGAAGTTATCGTTCTTCCTCTTTTCCACTGCTTCGGTCTCTGCCTTGCAGTACATATGGCAATGTGCAACAGCGCATGTATCATTCCTATGATGCAGTTCGATGAAAAAATCTTTACAAAGCTTATGAGAAAGTATAACGTTGTAGGCTTCGGCGGTATTCCTCTTATGTTCCAGAAGCTTATGAAGGACAAGCACTTTGACGGTCCTCACCTTGCAAAAGTACGTCTTATGTTCTGCGGCGGTGACGACATCTCTGACGGCTTTATTGACGAATTCAACTCATACTTTGAAAAGTGGGGTGCAACAGGACGTCTTCTTCAGGGCTACGGTCTTACAGAGGTTGGTTCCGTATGTACAACAAACAGACCTAACGATCATAAGCGCGGTTCAATCGGTAAGCCCTTGCGCGGCGTAACAGTTCAGATCTGGGACGACGATCACAAGCAGGTTCCCACAGGTACAGTCGGTGAAATCGTTATTTCCGGCCCCACAATCATGAGTGGTTATTATATGGAAGGTGAAGCTGACGACTACGGTCTTTACACAGACGAAAACGGCGTTAAGTGGGTTCTTTCAGGCGACCTTGCTTACGAGGACGAGGACGGATTCTTCCACTTTTCAGGCAGAAAGAAGAGACTCATCATCATCGCAGGCTACAACGTATATCCCACAGACATCGAAAGAGTTGTCGGTGAATTCTCTGAAATCAACGAATGCTGTGCAGTTCAGGGTTGGGATAACGGCAGATCAATGGTTCGCCTCTATGCTTCACTTCATAATAAGGATACAGACGTTGAAGCACTTAAGGCAAAGATCTCCGAAACTCTTGAAAAGGAATTCTCAAAGTTCTATGTACCCAGAGACTTCGTATTTATGGACGAGCTTCCCCAGACTCCGCTTATGAAGATTGACTTCATGAAGCTTACAGAGGCTGATCCCGAAAAGGCAAGAGCAGCAGGTAAAGTTGAATAATAGATAATTTGTCACATTTGGCTTGATAAATTTGTTACTTTTAGCTCAAAATTGTGCATTTACAAAAGCAATAGAGTGTGATATAATTACTCTATTGCTTTTTGATTTAATTTAAAATAAAAGGAGCTATGGAAAATGATTACCATCAATGCACTTATGTGCAAGGGCTGCGGATATTGCATAAAGTTCTGCCCGAAGCACATTCTTGAAATGGGTAAGGAAAGATCAGAAAAGGGTCACTTCTATCCCGTACAGAATAACCCGGACGCATGTAACGGCTGTGCAATCTGCGCACTTATGTGTCCCGAAGCAGCAATCGAAGTTGCTGACAAGAAAGCGTAAGGAGGGGGATAGTTATGGAAAAAAGATTTATGAAGGGCTGTGAGGCTATTGCTGAAGCAGCTGTCAGAGGCGGCTGCCGTTTCTTTGCAGGCTACCCCATCACTCCGCAGAATGAAATCCCCGAGTATCTTTCCTGGAGACTTCCCGAGGTAGGCGGTGCTTTCGTACAGGGCGAAAGCGAAGTAGCATCAATCAATATGGTTTACGGTGCAGCTGCAACAGGTACAAGATCAATGACAAGCTCATCAGGCCCGGGCATCAGCCTTAAGGCAGAGGGTATCTCATATCTTGCATCGGCACAGCTTCCCGCAGTTATCGTTAATATTTCAAGAGGCGGCCCCGGCCTCGGCTCAATCCAGCCCGCACAGTCTGACTATCTTCAGGCTACAAAGGCTCTCGGTCACGGTGGCTTCCGTACAATCGTTTATGCACCTGCAACTCTTCAGGAGGCAGTTGACCTCACATACAACGCATGGGAGGTTGCCGAAAGAGACAGAAACCCCGTATTTATCCTTATGGACGGTTGTCTCGGTGCAATTATGGAGGAGGTTGAGCTTCCCCCGATGAAGGAGCTTAATCCTGCAAACACAGAGGATTGGGACCTTTCAAAGAAGAACGGCAGAACAGATTCTCATATGATTACGCCCATTCTTCCCGAAATGGCTCTCGAAATGCTCAACAAGTTCAAGGGTATGACCTACAAGATGTGGGAAATGACCGATACCAAGGTTGAAGAATATCTCCTTGACGATGCAGAATATGTTGTAGTAGCTTACGGTATTGCAGCTCGTGTTGCAAAGGAAGCTATCAACACTCTTCGCGAAGAGGGTTATAAGGTCGGTATGATTCGCCCCATCACTCTTTATCCCTTCCCCAAGGCAAGTCTTGACGGTCTTGATTACGGCAAGGTAAAGGGTATCATTGATATTGAAATGACCATTCCCGCCCAGATGCGTGACGATATCGAGCTTCAGGTCAAGGGCCGCTGTCCCGTACACGAGTACGGCAGAAGCGGCGGTATGCTCCTCGATGACGAGGGTGTATACGAAGCAATTTCAAACATTGTGAAGGGAGGAGAATAATATGCCCGGATATAAAAGACCCTCATCACTTATGCCTATGACAACGGGCTATTGCCCCGGCTGTCTTCACGCTCTTGCAACAAGACTTGTTGCAGACGTAATCGACGAGCTCGGCCAGAAGGAAAATGCAGTTAACGTAGTTTCCGTAGGTTGCTCCGCTCTTAACCTTTACTCCTGGGCAGGCGACGTTATCGGTGCTGCTCACGGACGTGCTCCCGCAGTTGCAACGGGCGTAAAGAGAAGTATGCCTGACAGACTTGTTTTCACCTATCAGGGTGACGGCGACCTTGCAGCTATCGGTCTTGCTGAAATTATGTCAGCTGCCAACAGAGGCGAAAACTTCACAGTTGTTTTTGCAAACAATCAGACCTACGGTATGACCGGCGGTCAGATGGCTCCTACCACACTCATCGGTCAGAAGTCAACAACCACACGTTATGGTCGTGATGCCGCAACAACAGGTTATCCTCTTCAGATGTGCGAGCTTATCTCCGTACTCAAGGCTCCTGTATTTGTTGCAAGATATGCGCTCAACACTCCCAAGGGTGTTATGGACGCAAAGAAGGGCATAAAGAAGGCTTTTGAGCTTCAGTTAGCAGGTAAGGGCTTCACCTTTATCGAGCTTCTTACAAACTGCCCCACAAACTGGGGTATGAGTCCTCTTGATACTCTCGAATATATGAACACAAACTCAATTCCCTACTTCAAGCCGGGAATCTACAAGGACGAGGAGGCAGAGGCATAATGAAACAGTCATTCGTATTTTCAGGCTCAGGCGGACAGGGCATTATGTCTGCAGGTATGATGCTCGCTCACGCTGCTATTGATATGGGTAAGCACGCCACCTTCCTCCCCGAATACGGTCCCGAGCAGAGAGGCGGCAGTGCAAAGTGCACAGTTATCATCAGCGATGGCGAAATCGTTTCCCCTCTTACAAAGAAGTGTGACAACTTCGTAGCTATGAACGAGCAGGCTTTCAATAAGTTCAGTGATGACGTAAAAGAAGGCGGCATTATGGTGCTCAATTCAAGCCGTATTACTTCAGAGGTTGCAGTTGACGGTAAGAAGATTATTTCCGTACCCGTTGACGATATTGCTCTTGAGGTAGGCAATATCAAGGTTGCCAACATCGTTATCATCGGTGCTCTTATCGGTGCAACAGGCGTTGTAAGCAAGGAGGTTTTCGTAGCATCACTTGAAGAGAAGTTCAAGGAGAAGAAGCCCGAAATCCTCGAAATGAACCTTAAGGCACTCGAAAAAGGTATTGCCTTCGGTGAACAGGCATAATTAAGTAGTCAGTTGTCACAGTGATTTTCTAAAATAAGTCACTTGATGAAATTAGAAAATTTATTTTAAAGGAGATAAACACTATGTCAAAGTATTCATTCGACACAAAATTCAGCGTACTTATGAAGGATCCTCAGGTTATGGAAATCGTTAACGATCTCTGCCCTGAAATTATGAACCACCCTATGAAGAACCTTGCTCTTACAATGGGCTTCACACCTAATATGGGTATGGTAGTTCTCTCAAAGATCTATTCAAAGGAAAAGATCGAAGAGTTCAGAACAAGACTTGAAGCAATCGAATAAGTTTCACTGACCGAAGCCGCGGAATTCTTTCCGCGGCTTCTTTTTGTAATGTAAAACCACGCGTTGGACGCGTGGTTCGGGACAAATTATATAGTTGAATAGAAAAGAACCCTTCGTATATAACAAAGTTGCAGTCTGCCAACGACAACTGAGAATACAAAGGGAGTTATTCAGTGTGTTTGA
>JAZSGW010000020.1:0-139810 GCA_045532935.1 Acutalibacteraceae bacterium | reverse complement strand
AGGGTTTCTGTCTTTACATTGTACTTTTCAGCGGTCGTTGTTCCCAGGACGCTTCAAGGCCGCTAAGGCCTCTTACTTTTGCCGGTTGTAGCAAAAGTAAGCAAAAGTACGCTTTTTTTGCTCCCGGCTACGCCGTCCGATACTCAGCCTAGCGCCCCAGCGCTCTTGCAAAGCAATGTAAGCACCGCAGACCGCACTCTGATGCTACGGCAAAGTCCTACACCTAACTCTAACGGGCGACTGTAATCATAAATGTGCCACCCAACAGCCTCCCTCAGCAATACCGTTGCGGTGGAAGGAGCAACTGCACAACCTTGGCGGAAGTCTCTAGCTGAAACATCACTGTAGCGGCCACGACTGTCGTCCGAACTGTAGTTAAAAGGCAGACGAGTAGGGAGCAAGGACGGGCGACGATAAAAGCGCAGAACATAGCGGCCCGCTATGCGAAACGTTGTTTTAAACTGAGTTGTACGTGAACTTTTCCCTCAGGCCGAACTATAGTAATATGCGTTTTTTCGTCAGCTGTGATTTATAGCATAAATTCAACTTGCATTAATGCTATAATCTTTATGTTTCAACAAAACTTATAGCGAAAAACGCATCGCCACTGCGGACGGAGCGCACAACCAAAAAGCGCATTTTTGATTACTTTTGTTGCAATCGACAAAAGTAATTGCCCCGCCGGCATAAGGCGTCCTACAGCAACAGCCGATAAAAAGCACAAGGTAAAGGCGCCAATACGGAAGGTAAAATGCAGAATGCAGAGTGCAGAATTAAGTGCAAAGTGCAAAGTGCAAAGCGCAAAACGTAAACCTGTGCTGATTTAACTATATAACTAACTTTACAAAGATTATATAAACCTTTTTAACCCTTATATATTCTATTTATATTATTTATATATATTTATGTTAGGTATGTTAGAAATATAGGAAAAGCCTTATAAATAAAGGGATTTCAATCTAACATACTTCTAACATACTTCTAACATTCTTAAACAAAGGCATCATATATCTACGACTTCAGAGTATTCCCCGTCTGAAGGAATCAATTCAGCTGTTTTTATCCGTTCCCAATATCGTTGAGTTTTATATTTTTCAGAATGCTTAAGCCCTTCGCCCTTCTTCCTGCACTAATCTTCTGCAGGACAGACACGCAGAAGCATCATTTACAAATTGTATTTTATACTTGATTTAAGGTATCGTGTTATGATATAATAGTTTAGTTTTTTAATATGATTATAAATATACAGATATTATATGAGGTGATTAAACTGAAAAAGGGAAACTTGACAAGAAAAATTCTCGGTGTTTTTCTTTCTGTAATAATTATTGCGCTTTCGGTTTCTCCTGCAGGTCTTGCCGCTGTTACCTATCCCCAGGGGGTTACTCCCGAGCAGGCACAGACCGCTATGAAGCAGACTGACTACGTGCTTAAAGCTCTTGCAGAAAGTGCCGAGGGAAAGCCTCTTTCCGACCTGGTGCTTTCTATGCTCTTTTGTGATGACACACTCTCCTCCCTTGCGAAAACTATGTACTCATTAGGCGAGGAAAACTCTGAAACCTTCTCTGCAATAGGTCTTAACTTCACCCCTGCAGCAATCTCCGAATACCTCGGTGACTACCCCGACGTACAGGAAAGACTTACCTCGGCACAGTCATGGAGTGCTGTTGACCTCGACGGTGCAGTATGGGGCGTTGAAAGCGTCGCCGACTTTACCGATGCGGCGGTTACCCTTCTTACGCCGATGAATGACCTGCTTTACACAATTCTCTGCGCAGGCTCCTATAACGTAAATAACCTTGTAGGTCTCAAGGGTGCAAAGGGTTATTCAAACGCTGTAGTCCGCATCTATATCAAATGCGGTATGGACGTTTATACTTCCGCAGAGGTTTTTGAAAATCAGGCAGCAAATGACAGAAGCTCCATGGTGAGAAACATCATAAACGACCTCACCCGTTACATCACCCGAATCTGTGCCGCACCTGCTACAATGCTCAGCACAAAGCTTCCGGGTATCGCCTACTTTATCCATAACGGCGGACTTGACGATGCCATCTCCCGCCTTATCGAGCCGCTGAGAATCAAGGTACTCGGTATCACAACCCCGATTAAAATCGGCAGCATTGTAGACCTTGCCGCTGAAAGTCAGCAGGGCGTAAGCTTCGACTTCGACCTCAGCCTCAACAGCTTTTCCGCTTCGGGCACTCTTCAGACTGCTCCCTTCAACCTTGCCGAGCTTGCTTCCCTTGCCATAGACGACATCGACACCTACATCGTAAACACCTCAGACAGCTTCATATATATTTTAAGATGGCTTGTGGAAACCCTCAAGCTTAACGCAAACAACATACCCTCTATGCTTTCGGATATGACAGGCGGTGTCAACTCCGCAGAGCTTCAGAGTATTCTTTCTTCCTTCCTTGCAAAAAGCACCGACGAGCTTATCACAATCTATATCGGTCTGCTTTCACAGTCGGAAGGCAAAATCAATCCCTACACCTGGTCCTTCCTTCCTATTACACCGACAGAAATCACCTACACTCCCAACCTCGGTCAGGAAAAATATCAGCGTGTTCTCGACGGCATTGACGCCCTCATCAACCAGTTTGTAAAGGAAGGCGGCGAGGCAGAAAGTCTCAGGAAATCACTTCAGCCGCAGATTTATTCAAATAAGCTTCTCACCGAGCTTACCGCCGGAATATACGGCATATTTGCAGGTGAGGAAATGGGCGCCGTTATGACCCTCACGGGACTTGACCTTACTCCCGCAGGTCTTGCAAAGACTCTCACAGAGGATAATTACGCAAGCGTAAGAGAAGTCCTCAACTCCGTAAGCAGCTTCGAGGAGTTCAAGACCAAAACCGTCAACTGGGGCTTCAAGGACGGCAGTAAAAACGGCTGGGGCAAGGGTCTTTGTGCAATATTCAGACCTATGGAGCCGGTACTGCGTATGCTCCTTTGTGCCGACAAGGCGGATATGCTCGGCGCTATCCCCTTCTACGGAAGCGACGGCTACAACACAGCAGTAATTCCTCTTCTCGAAGCTATCGGCTGCACCTTCGACGAAATCCGCACCTATGATGAATTTATCGCCCAGACAAAGGGTAAGGATTTAATGATTCCCATTGTCAAGGCACTTCTCAGCCTGATTGAGCGTATGCTCGACTACCCTGTTTACACTCTTACAGGCATACTCCCGAACCTTATGTACTTTATCAACTGCGGCGGTATGGACATCTGCATCAACAACCTTATCTACCCCATTACCGTCACCCTCGAGTCTCTCGGTCTTTCACAGATGCTCGACCTTAATAAGCTCAAGGAAGGAATTAACACCGACAAGCTTATAGAAGAGCTTACAGCAAAGCTTGACCTCGGAATAAAGCTTCCCGAGCTTGACCTTAAGCAGTTCGGTACAATCGGTACTCTCGTTCCCGCACAGACAAAGCGTACACAGGGCGGTCAGCCTATGACCATACAGTACCTGCAGTCAGACAGAACAGGAGTTCTCATCACTCTTCTTCGTTACCTTGTCGAAATCATAAAAATGCCCGGCAACGAAGGTCTCGTAGATTCATTTATGAATACCTCCGGCGAGGGCAACGATATGTTCGCCACCTACGGAGCCGATATAGGAACCGAGCTTGCCCAAATGTCAACGGACGAAACCGTCGAATGGCTTTACAAAATATTCTTCCGCGAGAGAGCTACTGTCGAAGAGTCCGATCCGAACTACACTCCCACGGTTATCTATGTGGAGGAAAAAAGCATCAACTGGGTTCCGATTATTACCGGTATACTGATTTTCGTCGCTGTTGCAGGCATCATCGCTATGCTCAACAGAGATAAAATCACCGAACTCATCACCTCTGCGAAAGAAAAAAAGGCTCAAAAGGAGGACAACTGACCCATGCTTATTTTAAAAGATATAGTAAAAGATTATGTCACCGGCGATACAACCGTAAGAGCCCTTGACAATATCAATATCAATTTCAGAGAAAGCGAATTTGTTTCAATTCTCGGTCCCTCGGGCTGCGGTAAAACAACACTTCTCAACCTCATCGGCGGTCTTGACAGATACACAAGCGGCGACCTTATCATCAACGGTAAGAGTACCAAAACCTTCACCGACGAAAACTGGGACACCTACCGTAACCACTCCATCGGCTTCGTTTTCCAGAGCTACAATCTTATCCCTCATCAGACTGTCCTTGCAAACGTTGAGCTCGCTCTTACGCTTTCCGGTGTAAGCAAGGAGGAAAGACGTAAAAAGGCCATTGATGCTCTCGAGCAGGTAGGTCTCGGTGACCATATTCATAAAAGACCCAACCAGATGTCAGGCGGTCAGGTGCAGCGTGTCGCTATCGCCCGTGCACTTATAAACAACCCCGACATTCTCCTTGCCGACGAGCCTACAGGTGCTCTCGACAGTGAAACCAGCGTTCAGATTATGGAGCTGCTCAAGGAGATAAGCCGTGACAAGCTTATCATTATGGTTACCCACAACCCTGACCTTGCTTACGAATACTCCAACAGAATCATACGCTGTGTTGACGGTAAAATCATCGACGACAGTAATCCCTTTGAGCCTGTCGAGATGGACTATGTAAAGGAAACCGTAAAGGCAGACGAAGAGAAGAAGAAAGGCAAAAAGCCTTCCATGAGCTTTAAGACAGCCTTTGGTCTTTCACTTCGTAACCTCGGCACAAAGAAGGGACGTACCTTCCTTACCGCCTTCGCAGGTTCAATCGGTATTATCGGTATCGCTCTCGTGCTCGCTCTTTCAACAGGTATTCAGAATTATGTTGACAAGATGCAGAACGACACTCTCCTTGCCTTCCCTATGTCGGTAGAAAAGGAAAGTATGGATATGAATAACCTTTCGTCAACCCTTATGGGTATGAGTCCTATGGGTTATGAAAGGGATCACGAGCTTGATGCTGTTTATGTCAACGGTGTTTTCACCGATATGGTACAGAGCTTTATCGCCCAGTCAAACTCCAATAACATCGGCGCCTTCCGCAAGTATATAGAAGACAACCGTGCCACCTTCGACGAGCTTTGCAACGACATACAGTATAAGTACTCCTCTCCCCTGAATGTCTACAAGGCCGAAACAAGCCCGAAGGTAGTACAGGTTAACCCCTCAAACCTTCTTGACACCCTCGGTGCAGGCGGTATGATGGATATGATGGAGGGCTTCATCGGCGGTGGTCTGAGCCTTAATATGTGGATTCAGATTATAGGCGAAAATGATTTCGTTGAAAAGCAGTATGATCTCGTTTACGGCCGTCTTCCCGAAGATAAAAGCGAAATAGTGGTGCTTGTCGACGGTAACAACGAAATCAATGAAACCATGCTTTACGCCCTCGGCATCACTGACCAGGCAAATTTCCAGTCAAACCTTATGAACAATCTTGCAGGTGGCGAGAGCAAAAGCGATGCAAAGGAAGTATATTCCTTTGAAGAAATCTGCAATATGAAATACAAGCTCGTTCCCTCCTGCGACTTTATGGTGAAAAACACCAAGACAGGCCTTTGGGAAGACAAGAGAAATGACCAGCGTTATCTTAAGAAATTTGTCGACGAAGGTCTTGAGCTTACAATCGTAGGTATCATCCGTCCCGGTGAGGACAATGTTCTTTCAACAGGTATGGGCGGTATAGGCTACACAGACGACCTCGTAGATTATCTTAACGAGTACACCTATAACAGCGCTGTTGTTCAGGAGCAGCTCAACAACCCCAATAAGGACGTGCTCACAGGTCTCGAATTCGTAAACCTTTCAGTAAACGACTTCGACCTTGCCGATATTGACCTTAATAAAATCGATATGGCATACCTTGACATCGGTCCCTTTATGAGTATGGCAGGTGCTGTTGACCTTTCCGAAATCGACATCACTGACCTTTCAAGTCTTTTCAGCTTCGGAGATATGACCGACCTGCAGAAAAAGCTTATGGAAGGCTATCTCGACGATGCACAGGTGCTCGCTCTCAAGCAGGCATATATCGACACCGTCAACGCACAGTGCTCCTACGACAGAACTATGAAGGCGCTCGGTTATCAGCCCGTAGATACTCCCACATCAATTTACTTCTATCCCAAGAGCTTTGAAGCCAAAGACGAAGTTATGAAAATGATTGACTTCTACAACGAGCAGGTAACCGCCGACGGACACCCCGAGTACGAAATCGCACCCACTGATGCTATCGGTGCTCTGCTTTCGTCAATCACAAAGATTATCAACATCGTCACCTACGTGCTTGTTGTTTTCGTTGCAATCTCACTCGTTGTTTCCTCAATTATGATCGGTATTATCACCTACATCTCCGTTCTCGAAAGAACCAAGGAAATCGGTATTCTCCGTTCAATAGGCGCATCGAAGGGCGACGTTTCACGTGTGTTCAATGCCGAGACCATAACCATAGGACTTGCGGCGGGTATAATAGGTATACTGTCCACCCTTATTCTTGAGATACCCATCAACATTCTCCTTGAGTATCTCACCCACAGCGGTGCACGTGCAGTACTGCCCGTTCCTGCAGCTATTATCCTTGTTTGCATCAGCGTACTGCTTACCTTCATCGCAGGTCTTGTACCCTCGTCAATCGCAGCAAAGAAAGACCCCGTTGAGGCTCTCAGAACTGAATAAAAAGCTACAGCACTCTGTTTTCGCAGAGTGCTGTTTTTTACCCCTCTGTCACCGCTTTAGAACAGAGCGATGAACCGGACGGTGCGGGGAGGCAAACAGCGTGCCCTGCGGGCGCGCTGTTTAGCAGAGAAAAACCGGTTCCCCCTTATCCGGAACCGGTTTTTCTCTGCGGCTTTGACCCTTACGGGTCAAAGAGCCTCCCCGCGTGTCTCCTCTCTGTTCCCGAAAAGGATTTTACTCTCCTTCTCCATAGGATACACCGCAAGCTGCTCACCGTCGAGATTTTCCTTTTTCATATCGATTGCGGTAACGGTGCTGTTATCGTAGGTAGTGTAATAATATATTCCCTTTTTGGTGTTGCAGCAGGAGGAGTAAACGGTGTACTCGTATCTTCCGCCCTTCAGCTGTACGGCGCCTCTTGTCTGATACACAGAATAAAGCAGATGAAAGAACTGACTTACCCGCCTGCTTTCACCGTTAAGACAGACACTGTTCATTTTATTGAACGCTGCCCTGACAAATCTCGACTGGGAGCTGAGGTCACCGGGCAGTCCGATTGCCCCCATTCCCCTGCTGTACTCCTGAAGGGTCAGACTCTTGCAGAAGGTGTTAACGGGTGGCTGATTCGTAAGGCACATATAGTTGTTCAGATTGAACATCTGCATAGGAAAAGGCGGATTGTTTGTCAGCACACCAAGGGGGTTATCATAAAGGCGCATTCCTTCGGCTGTGCACTCGAGGACAAGGTTTTCTCTGTCGTCACTTATCAGCCAATGAAGCTGTGCACAGGGAAGCTTATCCGAAAAATCTATATGAGCGATATTTGTTCTTTCAAGAAGCTCTCTCGCCTGATTTACGCTTTCGCACTGAAGAAGCACCCAGGGTATAAGCTCAAAGGGGGCAATATTTATTTTCCCCTCTGCGATTTCACTGTAAACGGCATTTCCCACAAAGCTGAGGCCTGCCATACTGAGACCCTTTTCGTTCGTCGCGTCGTAAAAAAGCGGCACACTCTCCCTGACGATACCTGCACCGATAAGAGCGTGCCGTATCTGAATCTCATCGGCATAGCGGAAGGTAAAGGGGAAATTTCTCGGCATAACGATTACGTTTTCATCGAAGGTGCACTCCATATCAAGGTTTCTTCCGAAGTAGTGGTTTCTGGTTTTATAGCTTATAGCCGTACACATATTATCACCTCATTATATATTTATATTATAGTATGGTCCGCATATTATGAAAAACCTGTCGTGAATTACACTTTTCTTTAAGATTTTCCTGATTGACAAAATCCGTGCTTCTGGCTATAATTAAACTAAAGAAATGCACACGGAAAGGAGAAACAAGCTATGAAAAAAATTATGATTCCCGTACTTATCGTTATCGCCGTATTGCTTATTATCGCAACAGTACTTGCAAACACAGGCGACAACAAAAATTCAGGCGGTACCTATCATACTCACGCTGACGGTGTTACTCATTACGACAATGAGCCCGAACCCACCTACCACGTTCACGAAGACGGTGTAACACATTACGATGAGCACTGATTCTGAATTAATGCTATTTACAGCCGCAGGAAAGCTCTCCTGTGGCTGTTTTATTGCTCTTGAGCACCAATAAAGAAAAACCCCGGCTCATTTCTGAACCGGGGTTGTATGTTTGGTTTAATGTTTTTCAGACCGTTTATTTCTGTCCGTAGTATGCATTGGGGCCGTGCTTTCTCATATAGTGCTTGTCGAGAAGGTACTGCTCGATAGGCTCCTTTGCAGGATTGAGCTGCTCAGCGTGATATGCCATATTTGCAACTGTTTCCATTACAACGGCATTGTGTACAGCCTCTTTAGGGCTTTCCCCCCAGGCGAAGGGGCCGTGCTTGTAAACTACGACACCGGGTACTGCCATAGGATCGATTCCCTCAAAAGCTTCGATGATAACTGTGCCCGTTTCCTTTTCGTAGGCTCTTTCCACCTCTTCAGGGGTGAGCTGACGGGTACAGGGTATCGCACCGTAGAAGTAGTCAGCGTGGGTAGTGCCGTAGGCAGGGATACTTCTTCCCGCCTGCGCCCACGAGGTTGCCCAGGGAGAGTGAGTGTGAATTACACCGCCGATACCCGGAAAAGCCTTGTAAAGCTCGATGTGGGTAGGTGTGTCCGAGGAGGGATTGAGCTTTCCTTCTACGACATTTCCGTCAAGGTCGACAACCACCATATCGTCTGCGGTCATAACATCATATTCGACACCGCTTGGCTTTATTACGATAAGTCCCTTTTCGCGGTCAATTCCGCTGACATTACCCCAGGTGAAGGTTACAAGGTTATACTTCGGAAGGCTGAGGTTTGCCTCGAGCACGTCTTTTTTAAGCTTTTCAAGCATTTGCGGTTGCCTCCTCTTTCTTTGCTTTGGGTTTCTTTACGAGGAGCTTGCAAAGAGCACCGATTACAAAACCGAGTGCACAGGGTACGGCAGCGAAAAGAACGAAAACAAGATCTGTTGCACCGAAAGCGGTGAAGGGCAGAAGGATAACGATCACCGCAAAGATAGCGGGTGCAAGCCAGCCGAGAAGTGTACCCTTTTTAACTGACAGTATAGAGCAGACAAGTGCCGCTACGGGTAAAATCATATACTGACCGAGAAGAGCAAAAAGCAGCTCGTCACCGGGGATAAGGAAGATTCCCCATACAAGGAAAACCGCTGCAAGAATGATGAAAACGAAAAAACTCAGATTCTTTTTAAACATAGTAGCACCTCTTTTAATTTTTTGTTGTTATAAGGAAGGTTGTGACGCTGTAGGGAACAAGATTTGCCTTAAGTGTGCTGCCGTGAAGCTTTTCAGCGGGAAGCTCCTTCCAGCTTTCGCCGTCCGTAAGGCTGCCGCTTGTACGGACTGTGCTGAAGGACTCAAGGGGCGAAAACTCACCAAGGTCAAAAGAAATCTCTCTTTCTCTTTTTTTGTCGTTTACAGCGACAATAACAAGCTTTCCTTCATCTTTATTATAAGCACCGACGGTCAGGCTGTCAATGGGCAAAAGCGTCATTTTCGGGCGTATATGACGTGTGAACTGTCCGAAGCAGTAATATTTCTGTGAAAGAAGTATCTCTCTTTTATCGAAGTCGCAGGTTGCAACGCCCCAGAAGCCCTTCGTCATATCGACCTGAGGACCGTCATAGTTGCCGTCGAATGGCTCGCTGCCCGTATAAGAGCCTATAGTCTGCCACATTATCCACGCCTGAGGTGAAAGATTGGTAAGGTCCTGAATTATCTTTTTCGAAAACCACAGACCGGGACCCATACCGTTTTTGCAGTTTTTCACGCTGCCGCTCCAGTCCGTCTCCGTCATCCATAAAGGGAAGCCTTTTCTTTTTGCATAGGTGCCGAGTCTCTTCCAGGCTCTTTCATAGGTGTGTACGCTGAGTCGGTCTATATGCTTCCACGTGTCCTTGGTGAAGCCTTTTATTGCCGTAAGCTGTGCCTTACAGTTGGTTTCGTCACTTGCGGTGATATGAGTATGAGTAAGACCTCTTTTTTTCATCGCCTTACTTGTGGCAATTATTATGCGGTTCTGACTTTCGCCTGCATCAAAGTGACAGCCCTCCTGCTTGACTGAATCTTCGCGCCAGTAATCGGTGTTAGGCTCGTTCATCGGTGCAAGGCTGTTTACGGTAATGCCTTCCTTTTCTTCAAGGTGAAGGCACACATCAGCAAGGTAGTCGGCAAATTCATCTACACATTCAGCTTTAAGATTATCGCTTACAGCATCGCTGCTTCCGCTTGAGCAGCCGCTTACAGTCATAAAATAAGGCGGTGAATTGGAGAAAGCCTCAACGAAGGCCTCATCTCCTGCGGCGGCAATACAGCGCTTTGTGACGTTAAGCTGATTCCTGTCCGCGTCAGGCACAAAGACCTTTTCGCCTTTTTCCGTAAGCCTTACCCAACCGGGAATCTTCGAATCGGTACGGCGAATATGGTTGTGCGAAGGGTTGTCACCGCCACCGATGTTGTAGCGCATAATGTTAAGCCCCAGGCCCTTTTCCGAGTAAAAAAGATCTGCGGCAGTCTGTGAAAGCTCATCGTCAAAGCCAAGACGGTGAGCCCACCAACAAAGACTCGTACCCCATCCTTCAAAAGGACGGGGTTCGAGAGAGGATTTTTGTAAAATCACAGGTTTCATAATTATTTCATCATACCGTAAAAGCCTGTTTCATCAAGGAGTGTAACACCCTTTTCAGTAAGAGCCTTTGCAGCAACATCGTTATCGGCAACACGAAGGATAACGTAAGCCTTCTTTGTATCTCTTGAGATGAAAGCGTACATATATTCAACGTCGATGCCTGCATCTGCGAGGATTCTCATAGGAACGCTGAATGCACCGGGAGTATCGTCGATACCTACGGCGATAACGTTTGTGATTGAAACGGTGAGACCTGCTTCCTTAAGTGTAAGAGCAGCTGCCTCGGGCTGGTCAACGATAAGGCGGAGGATACCGAAATCTGTTGTGTCAGCGATGGAAAGGGCACGGATGTCGATTCCTGCCTTGGCTATAGTTTCGGTAATTTCGGCAAGTCTGCCTGCCTTGTTTTCTACGAAAATGGAAATCTGTTTGATAATCATAGTTTTCTTCCTTTCATTAAAATACAAAGTTTAAAATACTACACACAAAACGGAAATTGTGAATTACAAATTACATCTTACGGTTGTCGATAACCCTCTTTGCCTTGCCCTCTGAACGGGGAAGTGAGCCGGGAGCCATAAGACGTACCTTTGCGTGGATATTGAGGGTTGACTGAAGTGCGTTTTCAATCATCTTTTCGGTCTTTTCCATACCCTTAACAGTGTCGGAGAACATATCAGGATTCATCTCAACCTGAACCTCCATAGTGTCAAGGCTGCCCTTACGGTCAACGATGATAAGATAGTTAGGATTCATATTGAGTGAAAGAAGCACGTGCTCAACCTGTGAGGGGAATACGTTGATACCGCGGATAATAAGCATATCGTCGCTTCTGCCTCTGGGCTTTTCCATTCTTACGGTTGTTCTGCCGCAGGCGCACTTTTCTCTGTTGAGAGCACAGATGTCTCTTGTGCGGTATCTTATAAGAGGAAGTGCTTCCTTGCCGATGCAGGTGAAAACAAGCTCACCGTATTCGCCGTCGGGAAGAACCTCGCCGGTGTCGGGGTCGATGATTTCAGGGTAGAAGTAGTCCTCGCATACGTGAAGTCCGTTCTGGCATTCGCAGTTGTAGGAAACGCCGGGACCTGCGATTTCGGAAAGTCCGTAGATGTCATAAGCCTTGATGTCAAGAAGCTCTTCAATCTTCTTTCTCATTTCGTCTGTCCAGGGCTCTGCACCGAAGATACCTGCACGCACCTTGAGAGTTTTGGGGTCGATGCCCATATCACGGATTGTTTCGCCGATGAACATAGCGTAGGAGGGAGTACAGCAGATAATGTCAGAGCCGAAGTCCTGAAGCATCTGAATCTGTCTCTGGGTATTACCGGAAGATGCGGGAAGAGCTGTTGCTCCCATATGCTCGGCACCGTAGTGAAGTCCGAGACCGCCGGTGAAAAGGCCGTAGCCGTAGGAAACGTGGATAGTGTCATTCTTTGTACCGCCTGCAGCGCAGATTGCTCTTGCGGCACCGTCTGCCCATACGTCAATATCTGCTTTTGTGTAACCTACAACAGTGGGCTTACCTGTAGTACCCGAGGAAGCGTGGATTCGTACCAGCTCGTCCTTATCGCAGGCAAAAAGTCCGAAAGGATAGTTGTCACGAAGGTCGGTTTTAACGGTAAACGGAAGCTTTACGATGTCATCGATTGTGTGAATGTCCTCGGGCTTTAATCCGATTTCATCGAGCTTCTTTTTGTAGAAGGGCACATTGTCGTAAGCGTTCTTTACCATTTTGATGAGTCTTGCCGATTGAAGTGCGTGGAGATAATCTCTTGAAGCACACTCGATTTCGGGCTTGAAAATTGCCATTTTAATCAGTTCCTTTCGTTTAGGTCTTCTTCATATGAATAACACGCAGCTTACTGTGCGTTATATCCGAGTTCAAATGCCTTGAGGTTGGTTTCGATTGTCTTGGGAGGAACAGTGGATTTGATTGTTTCAACCCAGATTTCCTTTTCGATACCGAGGTAGGGCACAGCCGCACCCAAAAGCACGATGTTTGCGCACTTTGCAGTACCTGCCTCAAGAGCGAGCGAAAGAGCGTCAAGGGAAACGATTTTAACGTTCTTGTCTGTGATTTTCCCGAGAATTTCTTCGGGGTATTCAGCCTTACCCATAATTACGGGCATAGGGTCAATACGCTGGGTGCTCGAGATGATTACGCCGCCCTTTTTAAGATAGGGAAGCCAGCGTGCACTTTCAAGCTGTTCAAAGGAGATGATGATGTCAGCTTCTCCCTTTTCAATTACGGGTGAAAAAACCTTATCGCCGTAGCGAACATAGGTAACAACGCTGCCGCCTCGCTGGCTCATACCGTGAACCTCGCTTACCTTTACGTCGTAGCCCATTTCCATAAAGCATTTACCCATAAGCTTTGATGCAAGGAGAGTACCCTGACCGCCTACACCTACAATAAGAATGTTTTTAGTTTCCATCAGTTTGTACCTCCCTTTTTAATAGCGTCAAATCTGCAGGCCTCTGCACACACACCGCAGCCTACACACTGGGTGTTATCAATAAGAGCAATGCCCTTGCCGTCAGCCTTCTTTCCCTGGGAAAGTGCAGGGCAGCCTACGTTGAGACAAGCCTTACAGCCTATACACTTATCCTCGTCGATTACCACGGGAGCGGAGTGCTTGACTGTTTTGAGAAGTGCGCAGGGGCGGCGTGAGATAATAAGGGACGGCTCTTCCTTCTGAAGCTCTGCCTTTACTGTTTCCTTTGTAGTTTTTACATCGAAGGGATCAACAACAGCTACGTTTCTGAAGCCTACTGCTTTTGCCAGAGCCTCGAGGTCAACGCTTACTGTCGGGTCGCCCTTGATAGTAAGACCGTTTGCCGGGTTATTCTGGTGGCCTGTCATACCTGTAATTGAGTTATCAAGGACAATTACCGTTGAGATGCCCTTGTTATAAGCGATGTCGATAAGACCGGTGATACCTGAATGGATAAAGGTGGAGTCACCGATAACGGCAACGCTCTTTTTAGCCTGCTGCTTACCTCTTGCGGTGTTGAAGCCGTGAAGCGCGCTTACGGAAGCGCCCATACATACACAGCTGTCAAGCATTGAAAGGGGTGCCTGTGCACCGAGGGTGTAGCAGCCGATGTCACCGCTTACATAAAGTCCCATACCCTTGAGTGAGTAGAAGAGACCTCTGTGGGGACAGCCTGCGCAGAGCACGGGAGGACGGGCAGGTACAGCCTCGTCAAAGGAGTCGAATTCTGACTTTTTATCTGTAAGAGCATCAAGGACAGTCTTGTGTGAGAATTCACCGAGGCAGGAGAAAAGCTCCTTACCCTTCACCTTAAGACCGAGCTTAATGCAGTGTGTTTCGATAATACCGTCAAGCTCCTCAATTACAACGAGCTCGTCAACCTCTTTTGCAAAGTCCTTTATAAGCTTTACGGGAAGAGGATTTACCATACCGAGCTTGAGGTAGCTTGCATTTTCGCCCATAGCTTCTCGGGCATATACATAAGCCGAGCCTGCAGCGATGATGCCGAGCTTTTTGCTGTACATTTCGGTTTTGTTGATGCCGAGCTCTACAGCCTCTGTATCCGCAAAGTCAGTCATAGCCTCAAGGCGCTTTTCAACCTTTACGTGAGCACCTCTTGCCATAGCGGGCATCATAACGTTTTTCATAACGTCCTTATTGTATTCCTTTACGGGAATATCTTTTCTTTCGCAAGGCTCTACGATTGAGCGTGCGTGGGATATTCTTGTGGAAAGACGAAGCAGCATCGGGGTGTCAAAGCGCTCTGAAAGGTCAAAGGCGAGCTTTGTGAAAAGACAGCACTCTGCTGAATCCGAGGGCTCGAGCATAGGAGTCTTTGATGCTATAGCGTGATGACGGGAATCCTGCTCATTCTGTGATGAGTGCATACCGGGGTCGTCGGCAACAGCACAGACCATACCGCCGTGTACACCGATATACGAGGCGGTATAAAGGGGGTCTGCAGCTACGTTGAGACCTACGTGCTTCATAGCACAGAAGCTTCTTGCGCCGCCGAGAGAAGCACCAAAGGCTACTTCAAAGGCTACCTTTTCATTGGGTGCCCATTCGCTGTACATTTCGTCATATTTACTTGCAAATTCGGTAATTTCTGTGCTGGGTGTGCCGGGGTATGAGGATATGACATTTACGCCTGCCTCATAAAGACCTCTGGCAACAGCCTCGTTACCGAGCATAAGGGTTTTATTCATAGTTTATAGCTCCTTTATTGATGCTCCGCATCAAAATGCAGAATGCAAAGTGCAAAATGCAAAATTCAGTTGCGGGGCAGATAGTGTCAGGTTTTAGGTTGTCTTCTGCAGAGTGAAGCGACCCTTCATTCTGCGTTTTTAATTTTGTATTGATTTATGCAATCGATTTATTCAATCATTGATTACGTAAATCGAGGATTCTCTTTGCCTTGCCGGTGAAGCGTTCGATTGTCTTAGGCTCAACGAGAGTTACTTTGATTTCGATGCCGAGAATAGCCTTGATTCTGTCGTGAATGCGTCTTCTGAGCTTTTCAAGCTCACCGTAAACCTCAAGAAGTGAGGCGTCGATAAGCTCAACTCTTACCTCGAGGGTATCGGAGAAGCCTTCACGGCGGACGACAAGCTGATAGTGGGGTCCGATTGATTCAATGCCTATAAGAGCGGATTCAATCTGTGTCGGGAATACATTTACGCCGCGGATTTTGAGCATATCGTCGCTTCTGCCGATGATTTTCGACATTCTTGCGCTTGTTCTTCCGCATTCGCATCTGTCATAGTTGATGTTGGTGATGTCCTTTGTTCTGTAGCGGAGCATTGGTATTCCGCGCTTTGTAAGGTTGGTGACAACAAGCTCACCTGTACTGCCCTTATCGAGGACATCGCCTGTTTTGGAGTCGATAACCTCGCAAAGGAAGTGGTCCTCGTTGATATGAAGACCGTTTCTCATAATACACTCACCGCTCATACCCGGGCCGTTGAGCTCACTCATACCGTAGTTGTCGGTGCAGAAGAAACCGTTACCCCAGCTTTCTTCAATCTGTGCTCTCATTTCGGGAGTACAGCCTTCACTTCCCAGAAGACCGAGCTTCAGTCTGTAGGAGTCGAGGGGGAATTCAATTCCTCTTTCCTTTGCACTTTCTGCAAGATAGAGACAGTAAGAAGGAGTTGCAACGATGGTATCCGTGCCGAAGTCACGCATAAACTTAAGCTGCTTTTCTGTGTTACCCGACGATGTAGGAACAACGGTTGCGCCAATTCTTTCAAGTCCGTAGTGAAGACCTAATGCACCTGTAAACATTCCGTAGCCGAAACAAATCTGTACGATGCTTTCATCAGAAGCGCCTGCGGCATAAACAAGACGGGCTACCTGCTCACTCCAGTTATCAAGGTCACCTCTCGTGTAACCTACAACGGTGGGGTTGCCTGTTGTACCCGATGAAGCGTGAAGGCGTACGATTTCCTTTGTCGGTACGGAGAAAAGACCGAAGGGATAGTTGTCACGGAGGTCTTCCTTTGTGGTGTAGGGTATGTACTGAATGTCGGAAAGACATTTTATCTTATCGGCGGTAATGCCGTGCTTTTCAAAGCGGTCGTGATAGAATTTTACATTTTTGTCGCAATAATCAACAAGAGCCTTCAGCCTTTCAAGCTGGAGTGCTTCGAGCTCCTTGCGGTCCATACATTCCATCTGCGGATTCCAGATCTGACTTTTCATTATAGATTCCTTTCTGTGCGGTAATCAAAGTTACCCAATATTATACATCTCTGTTGTTGATTTTATTTTCGATATAAGAAATATAACCGAATTAAATGGCATATTTTCCTTCTTTTTGCGGAATATTATCGTCCGCAATCCTGAGTGAAAGCTGCCGTCAGGATTTTTCAATTTGCGGATTATGAATATCAGGGAATGGCTATCTGCCGTTAATTCTGCTCAGTCAGGGCATAAAAGCTCTCGTTATCCTCGGATTTTCCGCCTGTTGCCTTTGTAACACCAAGGCACATAACGAGGGAGATTATCATAGCAAGGCAGGCAAAGTGGGGACCCATATCCATAATCTTTCCGAAGTGAGGAAGTGCGGCATCGATGGATAAAAGCTTGCATATAACGGGCGGAAGTGCTGTTACAAATCCCGAAATCATACCTGCCCAGGCACCCTTATTATTAAGCTCCTTACGATAAAGCGAGAGTGCATAGGGCGCAAGGAAGGAGCCGGAGATAATACCCCATGAATAGGACATCATATCGAGTATGGGGGTATTACTGTTTGCGATAATGTAAGATAAAACAACGAATACGAGACAAAGAAGCTTTGTGACCTTGCCCTCTTTTACCTTGTCGTCGGTTTTCATAATAACAGGAGCAACAAAGTCCATTGTAAGAGTGGAGGTTGCTGTGATAGTGATTGAGGAGAGGGTGGAAACTGATGCGGCAATAAGAAGCACAAGAATTACGCCGATAAGAACATCGGAGATTTCGCTCATTTTAAGCATATTGGGGATAAGATAATCGGTTTTTCCTGCTCCGGAGCCGGGAATATCCTCAAGGGAGCTGAAGAAGAGATGGGCAAGTGAACCGATAAAGTATCCGCCACCCGCAACAACAAGTGCGAAGAAGGTGGAAATTACGGTACCTCTTTTAACCTCGTGATTATCACGGATACCGTAATACTTGTGAATCATCTGAGGAAGACCCCATGTGCCGAAGGAGGTCATAAGCACAGTCGCCCACAGACCTATATGACTTGCAGGGGTAAGACCGAGATTCTCTGTTTCCTTTGCTATTGCCGAAAGTCCTTCTGTAAAACCTCCTACAGTATCACTTCCCATTACGGAAACGATAAGAAGAACAACACCGATAAGCATTATTGCACCCTGTACAAAGTCGGCCTTAAGGGTAGCACCGTATCCGCCGAGAATAACTATAAGAAGAGATGCCACGGCAATTACAACCATACATACCCGTTCATCTACACCTAAAAGCACGGAGCAGACACTTGTAAGTCCCTTGTAAACCGATGCCGAATAAGGTATAAGGAAAAGGAAGATTACCGCCACACAGAAGTTTTTCATTTTCTTGCTGTGGAAACGCTTTTCGAAAAGCTGGGGCATAGATTTGATTTTATGCTGTCGGGTGAGCTCTCTTGTCTTTTTCGCAAGCACAAGCCATGCAAGAAGTGAACCGATTACAGCGTTTCCTATGCCGGGAAGTATGCCCCACAGACCGTATTTCCAGCCTGTGCCTCCTGCATATCCGATAAACATAACTGCAGAAAAGTATGCTGTGCCGTAGGAGAAGGCAGAAAGCCATGCACCTGCGTTACGCTTTCCGACGGTAAACTCCGTGATATTCTTTGATTTTTTTGCGTTGAGCAGACCTACTGCAGCGATAAAAATTACATAGACCGCAATAGTCAGCCAGATAACTGTTTTCTGTGTCATAGTTTTTTCTCTCCATTACTTTAATGTTTTAAATCTTTAAAGGCTTAAAGCAATAATGGGATTATAATATAAAAGTTAATATTTGTCAAGCTGTAATTTACAATTCGCAATTTTGCAATTTATAATGTCAAAATTATACATTATTTCCTTAATTTTTAAATCATTATTGGGCATACTTTTGTTGACCCGTGGAACGCTTTATGATATAATAACCAATGTAAAACAGCAAAAAAGAGGGAACAGCATTATGAACTTTAATTATGAAGAATGGTACGGCTTCGAAGAAGGCACCTGGTCAAAAGAAATCAATGTCAGAAGCTTTATCAGACACAACTATACACCCTACGACGGTAACGAGGACTTCCTCGCAGGCCCCACAGAAAACACAGAGGCTCTCTGGGAGCAGGTGCTCGAACTTTCAAAGAAGGAAAGAGAAGCAGGCGGTGTTCTTGATATGGACACAAGCGTGATTTCCACTATCACCTCCCATGCCCCCGGTTACCTCGATAAGGAAAAGGAAACTATCGTCGGCTTCCAGACGGACAAGCCCTTCAAGCGTGCTCTTATGCCCTACGGCGGAATCCGTATGGCCGAAAAGGCATGTAAGGACAACGGCTACGAAATCGACCCGACTATCAAGGAGTTTTTCACTCTCCACAGAAAGACTCACAACGCAGGCGTTTTCGATGCATACACTCCCGAGATGAGAGCCTGCCGTTCAAGCCATATCATCACAGGTCTTCCCGACGCTTACGGCAGAGGCAGAATCATCGGTGACTACCGCCGTGTGGCACTTTACGGAGTTGACCGTCTTATCAAGGATAAAATGGAGCAGAAGGAAACCACCAGAAGTGCTATGTACTCCCAGGTTATCCGTGACCGTGAGGAGCTTTCCGAGCAGATACGTGCCCTCGAGGATCTCAAGAGAATGGCAGAAAGCTACGGCTATGACATCTCAAGACCTGCAAAGGATGTCAAGGAGGCTATCCAGTGGCTCTATTTCGGCTATCTTGCCGCTGTCAAGGAGCAGAACGGCGCCGCAATGAGTCTTGGCAGAACCTCAACCTTCCTTGATATATACGCAGAAAGAGACCTTAAAAAGGGTATTTACACCGAAGATCAGATACAGGAAATGGTTGACCACTTCATTATGAAGCTGCGTCTTATCAAGTTTGCCCGTACACCCGAATACAACGCACTCTTCTCCGGCGACCCCCAGTGGGTAACCGAATCCATAGGCGGTGTTGCTATCGACGGCAGACATCTTGTAACAAAGATGTCCTACCGTTACCTTCACACCCTTGAAAACCTCGGTGCGGCTCCCGAGCCTAACCTTACCGTTCTCTGGAGCGTGAATCTCCCCGAAAACTTCACGCGCTTCTGTGCAAGAATCTCTATCGAGACCTCCTCCGTTCAGTACGAAAACGACGACCTTATGCGTTTCACCCACGGTGATGACTATGCTATCGCCTGCTGTGTTTCATCTATGAGAGTCGGCAAGGAGATGCAGTTCTTCGGAGCAAGAGCAAACCTTGCAAAATGCCTTCTCTACGCTATCAACGGCGGTGTCGATGAGATTTCAGGTAAGCAGGTTGCTCCCGAATACAGACCCATCACAAGCGAATATCTCGACTATGACGAGGTTATGAAGCGCTATGACGAGATGATGAAGTGGCTTTCAGGCGTTTACGTCAACACCCTCAACATTATCCATTATATGCACGATAAATACTGCTACGAGAAAATCCAGATGGCCCTTCACGATAAGAAGGTTACACGCTGGTTTGCAACAGGTATCGCAGGTCTTTCCGTAGTTGCAGACTCCCTTTCCGCAATCAAGTATGCAAAGGTTAAGGTAATCCGTAACGAGCAGGGCATCGCTGTCGACTACGAGGTTGAAGGCGACTTCCCGAAATACGGCAACGACGACGACCGTGTCGATTCCATAGCTTACAACGTTGTACACCGCTTTATGGAGCACATCAGAAAGAATCACACCTACAGAGACAGTATACCCACTACTTCGATTCTCACCATCACATCAAATGTGGTTTACGGTAAGAATACAGGTGCCACTCCCGACGGCAGAAAGAAGGGCGAAGCCTTCGCTCCCGGTGCAAATCCCATGCACAGACGTGATACCCACGGAGCCGTTGCATCTCTTGCTTCCGTCGCAAAGCTTCCCTTCATTGACGCTCAGGACGGTATTTCAAACACCTTCTCCATCATTCCCGGTGCGCTGGGTAAAGATGACAGAATCTTCAGCGGTGATATAGATGTGGACTGCCTTTCAGGCGGCTGCGTTTCACCCACTCTCTTCGAGGGACTCGATACTGACATCTACGAAGAAGGCGACGCAAGAAAATAATCCGGTTCCGACCTTCCGGAATTACAGATTATGAATTGCACACTGCAGAACAAACCTCTTCTTTACGCATATATTTACCCGCTCCGCGACAGCAGCTTTACACTTTTACGCGGAGCATCAGAAAAGGAGGCTACCCTTATGGCAGCAACACAACAGCAGATAGACAACCTCGTTTCCCTTCTTGACGGATATGTTCAGAAGGGCGGACATCATCTCAATGTAAACGTATTTACAAAAGAGACTCTTCTCGATGCACAGAAGCACCCCGAGAAGTACCCCCAACTTACAGTACGTGTAAGCGGCTACGCCGTTAACTTCATCAAGCTCACAAAGGAACAGCAGGATGAGGTTATCTCAAGAACCTTCCACGACGAAATGTAAGCTATGGACGGATACGTACACTCCACGGAATCCTTCGGCACCGTTGACGGTCCCGGAATACGCTTTGTAGTTTTTCTGCAGGGCTGTCCCCTTCGTTGCCTTTACTGTCACAACCCCGACACCTGGGAAAAGAATAAGGGCGATAAGAGAAGTGCCGACGATATTTTAAGAGAATACGACAAAAACCGTAACTTTTACAAAAGAGGCGGCATCACCGTAACAGGTGGTGAGCCTCTTTTACAGCTTGACTTCGTTACGGAGCTTTTTGAAAAAGCAAAGGAAAAAGGTATACACACCTGCCTTGACACCTCGGGTATCACCTTTAACAGAAACAACGAGAAGACTCTCGCAGATTTCAACAGACTTATGGAATACACCGATCTCGTAATGCTCGACATCAAGCACATAGACACCGAAGCCCACAAAAAGCTCACGGGTGCACACAACACAAATGTACTTTCCTTTGCCGAGTATCTCGAGGAAAAAGGCAAGCCCTTCTGGGTACGCCATGTTGTGGTAGAGGGCTATACAGATAACCGTGACGAGCTTGTTCGCCTTGGAAAATGGCTAGCTAAGTTCACCTGTCTTAAGGCTCTTGACGTTATACCCTACCACACTATGGGCGTGGTTAAATACGAAAGCCTCGGCATAGACTATCCCTTGAAGGAACTCGAAGCTACCCCCGTAAGTCAGGCAGTGAAGGCAAAAAGCTACATTATGGAAGGCCTTCGGGACGAAAGGTTGCGAATCAGAAAATGACAGAGGTTATCGACAAGTTACAGGGCGTACAGCTCTCAAAATTAAAAATTATCAACTGTCTCGGTTCAGTCGGCGGAGACTGTTTTCTTATCCGTGGCAAGGGTGCGAACATTCTCGTTGACACGGGTTTTGCCTTTTGTGCCGACGATATGCTTAAAAAAATCAAGTCACAGCTCAAAGACGAAAGCCTTGATTACATACTTCTCACCCACTCCCACTACGACCACGCTATGGGTATCCCTGTTCTTAGAAAAGCATTTCCCGAGGTGAAGATTATCGGCAGCGCCTACTGCGACTACATACTGAAGAAGCCTACCGCACGCAAAAAAATGTACGAAATGGACTGCAAAGCCGCAACAGCCTACGGAAAATCTTTCGCAGAGGACCTTACACAGGAACTTTACTGCGACATCGTTACCGAAGACGGAGAAGAAGTCCTTCTCGGAGAAGAAAGAGTGCAGGCTGTCGCCTTTCCCGGACACACGAAATGCTGTATGGGATTTTATTTCACCAAGGAGAAGCTTCTTGTTTCATGTGAGACCCTCGGCATTTACGCAAATAATATGAAGGTCTTTCCGGGCTGTCTTATCGGCTATCAGATTACCCTCGACTCTATAGAAAAGGCCTTACAGCTTGACCTTGACGAGATCCTGATACCCCACAGCGGAATTCTTTACGGTGAACACATCACCGAATATCTTACGCAGTCCGGGAAGGTCACCACCGAATGCAAGGACCTTATATTAGACGCTCACAGAAAAGGTATGGATTTTGACGGAATAGTCGGGATTTACAAGGAGCATTATTATTCCGAAAACATTTCAAAGAGCTATCCCGAGCACGCAATGATGGCAAACCTGAGCGCACAGATTCCGATGTTTATAAATGAGTGCACAAGAATATAACCTTACAAAAATAAAGCGGTACATAATCCAATGTATCGCTTTCAGATTATTGACAAACCCAACATTTTAGTGTATACTTACCAAGGCTGAAATACAAATTGACTGTAATAAACTACGGAAACCGCAAGAGGGCGACCGAAGCAAGTCCGAAACAACACTTAATCAACAAATAAACTTAATATCGAGGCGTGGCGCAGTTTGGTAGCGCATCTGCTTTGGGAGCAGAGGGCCGCAGGTTCGAATCCTGTCGCCTCGACCAGAATTATGCAGTAACCGAAAGGTTGTTGCATATTTTTTTTGCGAGCAAAGCAGATCTGCTTTGGGCATTGAGCCCGACCGCCGCCGGTGGCGGATGAAGGGAGGGCGAAATGGCGCAGCGGTCAAAGTTTCTGTGCCGCTCCAAGGCACAAAGAAATTTTGGGAACCGCAAGGTGGCGGCGAAGCCGAGAGGGCCGCAGGTTCGAATCCTGTCGCCTCGACCAATACTCATTAAGGTTGATTCAAAACGAATCAACCTTAATTTTTTTGTACTTTTTCGCCTGTTATAAGCGCTTTTGTTTGTATAAGGTGCTGTAAAAACAAGGCTTTGTACTAAAATCATAGCGGAGATATAAGGTTACCACATAATCGTAAAATACTAAAAATCGGCTTTTTCATCCTCTCCCCGGCAATGGATTTTGCTCCCGTCAACGAACAACTTTACTATTGCATTTTCGCTATGATCGTGCTATAATAACGCTATAATGTTGCGAGGTGTACTGTTATGACATTTTCTGAAGCAATTAAAAAAATTCGACAGGATTGTTTTTTAAGTCAAGAAGCGTTTGCAAAAGAGTTAGGTGTTGCCTTCACCACTGTTAACAGATGGGAAACCGGAAAAGCAAAACCGACTTACAAAACCATGAAACTCATAGACCAATTTTGTCAAAAGAATAACATTAATTTTGATATTAGAAACAATCTTGATTAAGGGGAACTACAATGAATATAATTGATTTGTTTGCAGGTTGTGGAGGATTAAGTCTCGGCTTTGAAATGGCCGGATTTAATATTCCCGTTGCAATTGAAAAAGATGATTGGGCATCCGAAACATATAAAAAAAATCACCCAACAACAAAAGTTATCACAGAAGACATTACTCAAATTTTGGATTTATCCTCAATCTTGCCCGATGGTATTAAAACTATAGATGGCATTATAGGCGGTCCTCCGTGTCAGGGCTTTTCCTTGAGTGGAAATAGAGATAAAAACGACCCTCGCAACAGTTTGTTTATGGAGTTCGTCAGATTTGTCAAGCATTTCAAACCTCGTTTTTTTGTAATGGAGAATGTTACTGGCATTCTTTCTATGAAAACCAAAAGCGGTGACAATGTAAAAGATCTTATAAAGGCTGAGTTCAATTCAGCAGGATATACTCTTGAAACCTTCACTTTAAACGCTGCTGAATTTGGTGTTCCCCAAAGTCGTTTAAGAGTTTTCTTTATTGGTTTAAGAAACGACATTCCGTATGATAAGGACAGAATTGAACCAAAAGGATTCCTTTTTGGAAATGAGCAACGCACTATAACGGATGCAATAATGGATTTGCCCCAAATTGCTGCTGGGGAAGGTTCGGACACTATGGAATACTCAATGCGTCCATTCACTAAATATCAAGAGTGGGCAAGACAAAATAGCACGGTTATTCATAATCACGTTGCTATGCGACATACCGCACGATTAGTCGAACGCTTTGCCCAAATAAAATATGGTCAATCTGTCGCTGACGTTGCCGAAGAATATCAACAAAGAAAGCGTGGAGAAGCTGATAAAATCAGCGGAAAAGTATATTCGCAAAATAATATGCGCCCCTATCCCGACAAACCCTCCCCCACAATTCCAGCAAGTTTTCAGAGTAATTTTGTGCACCCATATTTGAATAGGAACTACACAGCAAGAGAAGGTGCAAGACTTCAATCATTCCCAGATACATATATTTTCTGTGGTAAACGCACAACAATGTCTTGGGAAAAGAACCTTTCGCAATATCAGCAGATTGGAAATGCTGTCCCGCCATTACTTGCAAAAGCAATAGCAAAAAGCATCGTGGATTATTTCGCATAATCCACGATGCTTTTATATATACTGTTCTAAAAGTTTAGATAAAATTTCTACGGCATAAACCAGATGTTCTTCTTTTAGTTCTTTCCCGTTTTCGCGTCTGTGAATGGGATTGTTGGCATCTCTACGCCCTTCTAAAAGAGTGATCACATCAATATTTGTTTGTTCGCGCGACATAAAAACATGATATTGGTTGCTACCAAAAGATGCACCTGAACATAACGAAAAATCGCCACCTAAAGCACTCTCTAATTGTAATAGTACATAGTTCGCTTTTGGAGCAAATTCGTATAGCATCCTCCTATCATAAATAATACGCTTCAGCATTGCACTTTCAGTGTAGGATTTACATTCAATTGCTAATACAAGAGTCCCATCAATATAAACATGATTATCTGTACCAAAATTGTATTTAATAGTATTCTTTTTTGATTTAATCGTTTCCACAATGGGAGAGTCACCATATCTTTGTATGTATGTTTCCAAATCAATTATTTTCATGGCTTTTTTATTTTTATCTTGCTTCAACCTGTTTTCTGGTTGCCCAAGATAACATTCCCAAGAAAGTTTAACTAAACGACGTGCTATTTCTTCAACTAAATTCCCTTTTTTAGAACGAATCTTTCCTGGGTTGGATTCCTCATATAAATCTTCCATAACCGTATCATAATAATCAATTATGGACTGTATCTGCAAATCGATATCTCGCTTCTTCTCATCAGTCATAATTATACCCTCAACAACTTACCGGGAACGGTTATTTCATTATCGGTAGTTATATCATTAATTGCTTCTACAATTTCATGCCAGTATAGATAAAGTGCCTCCGCATCAATGGGGGAATTTTCGTTTTTTCTTAATACAAACATTTCGGATAGCGTCGAATCCTGGCGTGACGCTATAATGTGCTCATCGGCAAGGCACTTATATCCCATCAGCACATATGTTTTGGAGTTGGGTGATGCACTACGAATAGCCTTACTTGAAGATTTAATTTCACCAAACATTGTTGCATCAAGATAAGTTTTAACCTCAACAGCTACAATAGGTAAGATTAGTTCAGTTGAGGGCTGACCGTCAATAGAGATGTTAACTTTTTTACCAATACAAAAATCTACATCTTTTGTTATGAGACCGATTCTCTTATCTTTGTCAATTTTAAGACCCGCATAAACTTTTTTATTAAAAACTCCAAACTCACCTGTTTTGATTTCGGGTATATCTTTAAACAAATATGTACTGATTTCTTCCAAAAACGTTGATGCAAATTTTGATTGTGAAGTTATTAAATACTTATGAGAAAAAGAATCAATTTCCTTATAATATTCATTGATGATTTTTGCAGCTTTTTCGAATGCCGTTTTATCCTTTTCCGTGAAAGAAAGAGCTTTCAATGCACTTCTTACCGGGAGGTATTTTTTCTCGTAAAATTCCTTAATCTTGGCTCCGTGACCTTTATAATTTGATGCTATTTTATTCAAAAGATTGTTTTCGTGAATATATAACATTTATTTGTCCTCCAAAAATAATTTATGCGTTTCTATACCAAGTGCATCAGCGATTTTCTGAATATTATCCAAAGAAATACTGCGCCGAAAACATTCAATATCACTAATATAGGTTCTATGTAACCCACACAGTTCTGCAAATTTTTCTTGAGAAACACCTTTTTTAATACGATATTTACGCACATTAGTACCAAACACTTTAATAATATCCATTACTTTCACCTCGACATCTTTCTACATATATTTTAGTTGTCAGAACACAATAAGTCTACATACAATAAGTGTATGGTTGTATCCCCGTTTCCGGTTGCATTTCAATGCAACTTTGCAACCGGGTGCAACCTGTATCAAAATTTGCGTTATAATTCAGAATTATGCAGTAACCGAAAGGTTGCTGCTTTTTTATTCTGCAAAATTTTTTTCGTAAAGCATAACATCACATCACTCTGATATAACTTATTTTACAGCGGCAGCTGCCCGACAAAAACATTCTACTGCTTTTCTACTGTGTCTGCATTGAAAATACTGTGTATAGGTGATATAATATAAACATAATGTGAGGTGACTTGTTTTGAATGACTATACCTTCGGAAACAGAATTCTGGAATTACGAACCGGTCTCAATCTCTCCCAGACAGAGCTTGCCAAAATGTTAGGAGTAACCAATAAGGCTGTGTCCAAATGGGAAACCGGAAAATCAAAGCCTACAGTAAATGTAATCAGAAAGCTTGCGGCTCTTTTCAGAATTGATATCAATGAATTACTGTCAATGAAAGATGAGGAAAAAAATGTGGAAATCACAAAAATCGTAATAACCGGCGGCCCTTGTGCCGGCAAATCTACTGCTATGAGTTGGATACAAAACGCGTTTACACAGATGGGTTATACTGTACTTTTTGTCCCTGAAACAGCAACCGAGCTTATTTCCGGCGGTGTTGCACCGTGGACATGCGGTACTAATGCAGATTATCAGAAATGCCAGTTAAAGCTGCAGATTGAAAAGGAGAAAATCTTTGAGCAGGCGGCCCTTACTATGACAGCCGACAAAATCCTTATCGTTTGCGACCGTGGCACCCTTGACAACAAAGCATATATGAATGATATTGAATTTGCTGAAGCAATACAGTTTATCGGCTCAAATGAGGTAGAGCTGCGTGATAACTACGGTGCCGTGTTCCATCTGGTCACTGCCGCAAAAGGTGCAGAAGAATTTTACACAACTGCTAACAATGCCGCCAGAACAGAAACTGTTGAAGAGGCCGCAGCGCTTGACGATAAACTGATTTCTGCCTGGACCGGTCACCCTCACCTGCGTGTAATCGATAACACATCATCATTTGAAGATAAAATGAGAAGGCTGATCGCCGAGATCGCATCTTTTCTGGGAGAACCTGAACCATACGAAATCGAAAGAAAATATCTTATTGAATACCCTGACATCAAATGGCTTGAAAGCAATCCCTCCTGCCGTCGCATAGAGATTATTCAGACATATCTTAACAGTAACGAAGGCGAAGAAATTCGTGTTCGCCAGCGCGGAGTTGACGGAAACTATATCTACTTCCAGACCATAAAGAAAAAAGTATCCGATGTTAAGCGTGTGGAAATTGAAAGACGCTTATCACAGAACGAATATTTAAAGCTTTTGATGGAAGCGGATACAACAAAGAGGCAAATACGTAAGACGAGATATTGCCTCACATATGAAAATCAGTATTTTGAAATTGATGTTTATCCGTTCTGGAATGATAAGGCTATCGCTGAAATTGAATTGAGCGATGAAAGCACAAAGATCGTTTTTCCGCAACAGCTTAAGGTAATTAAGGAAGTTACCAACGATGATTCCTTCAAAAATGCGTCATTGGCATTAATCTGACGGAAGCATGCTATATCTCAAAAGTCAATTTTTGAACCTCAAGGTCAGAATACAGCTTAACACCTATAAAGCTGTACGCACATATAAAAATCCGAACCCTACCGAAAGGTAAAAGGTTCGGATTACTTTTTTATTCCACGTTACCGTCAGTTTCCTTCAGTTCGATCTTCGGTACACTGCCTACCTCAAACTCCCACACCTTGGTGTCGCCCTTTCTTGCATAGGGGCTGAAGGCTCTGACCTTCACAGTGTAGTTTCCGCTTTCGAGCTCACCGAGATTGACCGTCTTTTCAAAATCGGTAGCTCTGGTGTAGTCGGAAAGAACGATTAAATCCTGAACCTTCTCTCCGCCTTTTTTCAGAGTGATTTTATAGTTTTCAGCTCTGTAATAGCCCTCTGCCTCGGGGAAGGTAACGAGAATGTTGCCCTCATCGTCAGTACTTACGGAAAGCTCTGCACCGTCAGGGAAAACCGGTGCCGTATCCTGAGCCATCATTCTGCCCCAGGTATAGGCGCGTCTGCTCTTATCAGCAAGGTCTGTGAGATAATACTCCACGTCCTCATAAAAGCAGTCGCTTACAACATCATAGAGTCTGAGTCTTACGTTACCCTCTGCATCAGCCTCACACACCCAGAAGGTACCGCTTTCACCGTCGCCGTAGGCATCTCCCGAAATATAGCTAAGGTTGCCCATGGCACCTGTAACAGCGCCGCAACCGATTGCGGTAAATGTGCTCTGATGTATCGAGCGGGGATCATTTGCAGCATAATGGGAGTGTCCGGAAAAATCCACAACCTGCGGATAATCCTTCAGCACCATGCGTATATCCATATTTGCCCAGTTGACGCTTCCGTAAACAGAAAGAGCGGGATGGGGATGCTGATAGACGAAAATCGGCTTATCTCCCGTATCGGCAACCGCCTTGTCGAGCTCGGCACGAAGCCACTCAGTTTTAGTTTTGAAAGTCTCTTCGCCGCTGTCATCGTAGGAAATGCCTATAAAATGATAGCCACGGATAACGTTATGGGTGTCAGCATCTGTACCGATATACTGTTCATAAACCTCTGTCGCCTTTTCGGGATTCGATGTATCACGGTACTCTATCTGCTCGTGATTTCCCATACAGGTAAGAAGCTGTGTGCCCCCTCTGAGTTTTTCACCGGTAACTTCTTTATACATTTCGTATTCTGCAGTCTTGCCGCTGTCGGTAAAGTCACCTGCCACAAGCACAGCATCGAGAGCGGTGTAGCTATCACTGCTTTCTGCAATCTCATAGGCACGGTCAAAAACCTTTCTGAATTTTTCCGCATTTTTTAGTCCGTTTTCTTCCTCACTCAGGTGTACGTCACTGCAGGCAATAAAACGAAGTACCGGCTCGAAGTTTTCAACCTTTTCAACCTTTACTTCCTTTACACCGGAGAAAAATGAATACACCCCGAAGAGGCCTGCAAAGGCAAGAGTTATAACCTTGCTTAAAGTCTGATGTAGATACAAATTAGCTTTCATATCAAATCTCCTTACTGATGCTTTTTACAGATTATACCATAATTTTTCCTTGTTTGGCAATACATCACAAAAAAATGTCTTATTGATTAATGGAGCAATAAGACATTCTTCGATTATTACAAAAGGAGACTGACTGTCTCTCACCCTTTAGCAGCCATAAAAAACGGGACACGGTTTTCCGTGTCCCTGATTCACATTATTTACCAGTTAAATACTATTGCGAAGTACTTGAAGATCAGATTGATTCTCTCGAAGATTGACTCTACAAGATTCCAGAATGACTGACGGCCGCTGATGTCCTCTTCAGCAAATACTGCAGTATAGGTAACTGCTACTGTGCTTTCGTCAGGTGTGGGAATTGTTGACTTGTAGTAAATCTGACCGTCGATGCTTGACTTCCAGCCCTTGAAGGTGTATCTTGTGGTGTCTGTATCCTGTCTTACGGGATTTTCGGGAGTGTACTGAGTAAGGAACTCGCCGCGCTTAAGATAAACAACTTCTTCTACAAGAGGATCTTCGCTGATAACGAAGGTTACTTTAACTGTATTTGTTAAATCGTCGGTTGTTTCGTCCGCTGCCGCTGCAACTACTGCGAACATTGAAAATGCTACAAGAATTGCAAGAACTAATGATAATGCCTTTTTCATAAATAAATTCCTCCATTCGGTTTTGTAATATTATTAAGGTATATTACCGTTCAATACGATTATAATTGATTAACCGTGCTTTGTCAATATTTAACTTAATAATTTGTTAATCATCAACGATTATTTGAGATACATATTTACAAAATCAACAAAAACCTGGTCGCTTTTACCCATAAGATACTGATCGTTATCAAGGCCGTGTCCCGAATCGGGAAGCTCGATAAAAGTATGGGTAACACCCTTGTTTTCGAGGCTTTCCACAAAACGATAGGTATCGGCTATAGGTACAATAGTGTCAAGTCTGCCGTGTACAACAAGAGTAGGCACACAGTCCGAAGTGACATATTTAAGCGGTGAATACTTATAAAGGGCACTTCTCATCTGCGCATTATTAAGGCTGAAAAGATTTACACCGGTAAGGTGGGAAAGCAGATACACGGTTTTGTCTGCAGGAAGAAGACTGCTGTCAAAAATAAAGTTATCGCTGGAAAGGTCAGGCGGTGCACTGTATGCCGCAACAGCACAGGGCGTTATCGGTGCCTTCTCCTTCTGGGTATAAGCATAAAGCAAGGAAAGATGGGCTCCTGCCGATGCACCGACAAGCATTACTTTTTCGCAGGTAATTCCTCTTGTCTCCGCCATAGATTTGATTTTTGCAAGAGCACTGTTTATATCCTTGAGAAGATCCACGCAGTGCACATCACTTGAAATATATCGGTAGTTCATCGTTGCGCTTATGCAGCCTACAGCTTTACTTATATTCTGTATGCGGCTTGAAAAAGAGCCCTTGTCACCCTGCATCCACGCACCGCCATGAATAAACAGTACTACACCTTCACTCTCACCTGCATTTTCAGGAAAGCACACGTCCATAACCTGTCTTTCGTGAGTGCCGTAAGAAACATCGGCATAAAAGACCTGTCTCGAAGGCATAACTCCCGCAAGGTTGCTTATCATTGTGACAATGGCAACTATTATTGCTGTAATTTTTGAAATCATTTTAACACTCCTGTATAAAATTCCTTTTTTATTATACTATAAACTTTATATGCTTTTCAACGTCAAAATATAAAAATATTTCAATTTTATGATGACAAGTTCTGTTTTGTATGCTATAATACTATATTGTATAATTCAAATTTACTTAAAAGGAGCTATTCCAATGAGCAATTCAAATGCAAATCTCGATCTTATTGTTGCAGAGCTTGAAGATAAGCTTTCGGCTCTCGGCTTTGAAAAAAACGAAGAGGAGTCCGCTGACGGTCTTATAGGAAAATATGACAGTGAAAAAGGTGCTGTAAGCGTACGCTACGAAAGTGGCAGATTCACTGTATCCTGCGGTGACAGCATCGAAACAGCAGACAGCAAAAAGCTCTGCGCATTCCTCGTTGACGAAGGCACCTCCGAGGGTGACATAAAGTATTTCATCAGCGATGCAAAGCAGTCTCTTCAGGACAAGTTTGACAAGAAGGCTCCCGTAGCTAAAAAGTCAGCCTCCAAGGGTCCCCAGACAGTTTCAAAAGCAGCCGTTAAAAATGGCTCCTTCTACGACGCAAACACCCTTGCAAGCAAGCTTTGCCTTGTATTCCCCGACCTTCGTCCCTACTACAAGGAAAACCTCAGCAAATACGGTGAATTTATGGGTGAAGAGTTCTTCCTCGAGTACGGTGCAGAAAAGGTTATAAGCGCTATCAAGGAAAACAATCCCCAGACTATGAAAAAGATGTTCCAGATTCTCAACGAGATTTACGAAGACGGAACAAACGACACACAGAGCCTTATCGCAGTTACAATTCTCGGTCAGCTCGACAACGACAAGATTCTTCTTGCACGCTGTGTCGACTATATGAGCGAAACCATGGCTCCTCCCGTAATCGAAGTTAACCGCTACCTCGCTTCTGCAGCCGGTAAAAGAGCAAAGAAGAATCTCGCCAATCCTCCTGCCTACAAGCCCAAGAAGGAAAAGAAGCCCGGCATGTTTGCTCAGGCGATGGCACAGGGCGGCGGTATGCCCCCGACAATGTAATTATAACCCGGATTACAGGCTGAAATTTAAGCTTTTTCTCACAAAAATCAAACGAAAAGGGTGTTATTTATGTTACTTGATAAGATTCTCGCTGCTTTCTGGCAGAACACAAAAAGAATGGACGACAAACGTATTGCAACCCTCACATTTCCCGATGATCTTATTCAGCACACGGATATTGCATATCTTCCCGACGGTCACGTGCACCATCAACTCGATGTCTACTACCCTGACACCGTCCGGAAAGGTGACAGACTCCCCGTAATCATTGACATTCATGGCGGCGGCTGGATGTACGGTGACAAGGAGCTTAACAAGATCTACTGTCTCACCCTTGCTCAGAGAGGCTATGTGGTATTCAATATGAGCTACCGTCTCTATCCCGAGGTAACGGTGAAGGAGCAGCTTTCCGACATTTCCTTCTGCCTTAAGTGGATAAGTGAAAACATCAGCTCCTACCCCTGTGACACAGACAACATTTTCCTTACAGGTGACTCTGCAGGCGGAATGCTCGCTGCTTTCACAGCTATGCTCAGCGAAAGCGAGGTGCTTCGTGAAGCTTACGGCACAGTTGACTTCTCACTTAAGTTCAATGCAGTTGCCCTCACCTCACCCGTTCCCAGAATGAACGGCGATTTCCCCATAAGTGTCTATACCAGAGTTATGCTCGGAAAGGGCTACGAAAAGGAGAAGTGGGCACCCTATGTCAATATTGAGGACACCTTATCTCTCGGTAAGATGCCCCCGACCTTTATGGTAACCTCAAGCGGTGACTTCCTCGCAAGAAGCGAAACCAGACTTGCCGCAGAAAACTATAAAAAAGCTGGTATTCCCTGCCAGCTTATGGATTTCGAAAAGTTCAACGGCAAGGATCTCCCCCATGTTTTCCCTGTTATTTATCCGTCCAATGAGGAATCAGTAAGAGCTATCGATGAGATGCTCCGCTTCTTCGGCAGATACGCAAAGATTAAAGCATAAATCCTATAATACAAACCGCTTTGCAGGTCTTTTTACTTAAAAGACCTGCTTTATTTTAGCTTCACGGCTCAAGGGAACAGGCGCGGCGAGGACAACGCCTGCAGCGTTGTTCAGAGAGCTGCCGACATGGGTCGTCCCAATGAAGCCGTCAACCCTGCGGAGTTTCAGTCCGATATGGCATAAGCTTGCCCGGCTCTCTGCTTTTTGGCTTTCGGAGAAAGCAAAAAAACTCGCCGCGCGTCCCGTCCGGAAAGAAGCTTCTAAAAATTTTTCAACTTTTTTGTCGGGTTTCCGCTTCCCGATCCGTATATATATTATGAAAGGTAAAGCCTTCGGAGGTAAGTCCTTTATGACAGATAAAGAGCTCTTGAAAAAACTGAAAAAAGATAAAAACTCCGGCTTGTCTGAGGTTATCGACCTTTACTCCGGACTTTTATATAAAATTGCCGCTGCAATAATTCTTCCCGTCGGCACAAAAGAAGACGTTGAAGAATGCGTCAGCGACAGCTTTCTTGCATTTTACGGTGAAATCGACTTCCTCGACCTCAACAAATCGGGTATAAAAACCTATCTTGCCCTCATAGCAAGGCGCAAGGCCATCGATTTTTACCGTTCTCTTAAGCAGAAAGGCTCGACAGAAGCTCCCCTTGACGGAGAGAGTTTCAATACAGGTGAGTATTTTACCCCTGAGCTTGACAGAAGGGCCTCTCTTGTTCCTGCTGTTAAAAATCTCGGTGAACCCGACTCAACAATAATTATACGGAAATATATTCTTGGTGAAACTGCCGCAGAAATCGCCGATTATCTTGACTTAAGCGAAGCGGCGGTACAAAAAAGGCTTGAACGAAGCCGTGAAAAACTCAGACTGGAATTGCGAGGTGTTTTGAATGAATGAATTTAAAGAAATGTTCCTCTCTCTTGACGATGAAGAATTCACACAGCTCATACAAGACACAGATGTCCCCGAAGACAAAGAGATTTCCCAAAAAATAAAAATCAGACTCGGCCTTCCCTGCGAAGAAAAAAGCTCAACCCCAAAACCCTTCAGAATTATCCGCTTCATACCTGCTGCGGCGGCTGTTGCTCTTCTTTTTGTCGGTGCGATTATTTTCTCTCTCAACCGACCTGAAGTGTCCCTGACAACTACTTTGCAACCAACGACGGAAACCACGGTAATTGTCGCTCCACCCCCCGAGGAAAATCCCCTTATGGTCGCTATCAGCAGCGGTAACGATGACCTTGTGGCGAATCTGCTTACCCTTCCCGGTCTTATTTCACAGGACGCCCTGGAGTTTGCCCTCGGTTTTTCAGATCTCCTCTCCTATGAAACCATAAGTAAAATTGGTCACTCGGTAAAGGACCTGCTCGGCTCAACGGGGCTTGATGCCCTTCTTGAAGGAGCTCTTTTCGGCGACTCGGAAAAAGCACTTGCAGAGCTTAAAAAGCGTGACAGTATGCTTATGACCCCCCTTGAGAAGCTCGCATTTTTCTTCGCCGTTGCGTTCTGTGACAGCGAAGTAGTCGATGCCTTCATAAGCCGAGGCTACGACATACACACAACAGACCTGCAGGGTAACTCGATTTATGCCATCGCAGAAAAATACGGTAACGAAGACACTATGCAGTACGCCGCATCAATGGGTATAACAGCATAATATTATTTAAGTAAGGAGTGTTAACTATGAAAAAGAAACTTGCGATCGTTCTTTCAGCAATAATCACTGTAGCCTGTCTTTGCGGTATTGCGGTATATGCAACCGACTCTTTCTCAGGTGGCCAGGTTGAACGCACACCCATCTATCAGAACAAAAATCTTTATGCCTACTACAACGATTCTTCCTGTATCGGAGCGGTTGCCTTCAATCTCAACAACAGCTTCGTTTCCTACGGTACAACAACAGAAAATATCCGACTTTGCACAAAGAATCCCGACGGCACCTATGTTGCCCTCTACACAATAGAAAAAGACAGCGTAAACACAAAATTTGCCGGCAAGCAGGATTACACCATTTCCACAGGTGATGACCTCTCCGCACTTCTGGGCGGCATTGACGGAATAGGTATTTCCTTTGACCGCGAAAAGACAATCTTCGCTTTCTCCCTTAACGGTCAGCCCATCAACAAAGGTACAGCCTACTACGTTTACATTCCCTCGGACTACTTTGTCGATGCAACCGGAAAAGGTAACGTTGCCGCTTATCTTACAATTTCACCTGCAACAGTCAACTCCTACACAGGTGATATTCTGACAGACCTTCAGAACGCTACAAGCGGCTTTTATGATGCTATGATTCTTGCCGCAGAGAGCCTTAACGGTGCTCTGTCTTAATCAGACTTCCTCTCCCATATATAAAGCCAAAGGAAACTGTCGCCGCAAGGCGGCTTTTTCCTTTTGTGGGGCAACCTGCGGCAGGACGCGGAGCGGCCTTTTTTGACCTCCGGTCAAAAAAGCATAGCGGAGCACAGCTCCGCTATGTCTTCGCGGGGCCCGCCCCGCGAAGTGCCGCTCCGCGCACGTATGGCTCCACTCTCAACTTTCCCGTCAAAACAAAACTTTTTATCCTGTATCGGTTGTATTTTCACTTTTTCTTTGATATAATGAAATGAATAAGATTACACAAACGCTAAAGGAGTGATTAAAATGGAAATCGGCGCATCTTCAGCATGCTTTTACCCTATGGAAACCGAAAAGGCTTTCCTTCATATCGCCGAGCTCGGCTTTAATCACAGCGAAATTTTCTTCAACTCCCGAAGCGAGCTGGAAAAATCCTTTGTAAAGGAACTCAAAACAATCCGCGACGCCTACGGAATAAATGTGACGTCTCTTCACCCCTATCGTTCCTTCGCCGAAGGCTACAACTTCTTTTCAAGCTATGAGAGACGCTTTAATGACGGCGTGGACAACTACAAAAGATACTTTGAAGCCGCCGCAACCCTCGGTGCGAAATACATCGTACTTCACGGCTCAAAAAATCGCATAGACATCACTCTCGAGCAGTATGCCGACCGCTTCAGAAGACTCAACGAGGTGGCCGGAAGCTTCGGCTGTACCATCGCCCATGAGAATGTCGTTGACTACATCGGAGCCACCCCCTCTTTCATGCAGACTATGAAGGGCTACCTCGGTGACGAATTCAGAATGGTGCTCGACATAAAGCAGGCAAGAAGAGCTCACGTTGACCCATACGAGTTCATCAGCTCAATGGGCCGCAGCATCGTGCATGTGCATCTGAGCGACTATAACGAGGAGCACGACTGCCTTCCTCCCTGCGAAGACGGTCTTTTCGACTTCGAAAAGCTCTTCCGTGAGCTTCACAAAGCAGGCTTCAGCGGCAAATATATAGTAGAGCTTTATTCCAACAACTACAGTAAGGAAAACGAAATTTTAAGGTCAGCAAAATATCTTGAGGGTATTTTAAATAAAGTAAGACAAGGATAACAGATTCCGAAAGGGGAAATTTTTATGAAATGTCCGTTCTGCGGATATGAAGAAAGCAAAGTAATCGACTCGAGACCTACCGACGAGGGTGAAAAAATCCGCCGTCGCCGTGAGTGTATCTCCTGCTCAAAGCGTTTCACAACCTACGAGATTATCGAAAGTGTACCCATCGTTGTTGTGAAAAAAGACAAGTCCCGTCAGGCATTCGACCGTGTGAAGCTCTTCAACGGTATGCTGCGCGCCTGCGAAAAGAGACCTGTTTCTATCGAGCAGATTGATAAAATCGTAAGCGAAATCGAATCGGAGCTTCAGAATTCCCTCGACAGAGAAGTAACCTCCATTCACATCGGCGAGCTCGCTATGGACAAGCTCAAGGCTCTTGACGAGGTAGCTTATGTGCGCTTTGCTTCGGTTTACCGTCAGTTTAAGGACATCAATACATTTATGGATGAATTGGCAAAGCTTCTCGGGGAAAAATAATTACGGGGTGCTTTTAAATGATACACAGTAATTTTTCCTCCCTTGTGGGAAACACGCCGCTTCTTGATGCCTCACGATTTTGCAAAAAAGAAGGCATCGGAGCAAGACTTCTTCTGAAACTCGAGTATTTCAACCCTGCCGGCTCTGTCAAAGACAGGGTAGCAGTCAATATGCTCATAAAAGCGAAAGAAAAAGGACTTGTTTCTGAAGGAGCAACAATTATTGAGCCTACCAGCGGAAACACAGGAATCGGCCTTGCCGCCGCCTGTGTCAGTATGGGATATAAGGCAGTTCTTGTTATGCCCGACACTATGAGCGTTGAGCGTCAGCAGCTGCTGAAAGCCTACGGTGCCGAAATCCTGCTCACAGAGGGCGCAAAGGGTATGCTCGGCTCAATCGAAAAAGCAAAGGAGCTTCACGAAACCACACCGAACTCCTTCATTCCTTCACAGTTTGAAAACCCCGACAACCCTGAAGCTCACATTCTTACAACAGGTCCCGAAATCTATCGTGACACCGACGGTAAGGTCGATATTTTCGTCGCTTGCATAGGTACCGGAGGCACAGTTTCAGGTACGGGTGCATATCTTAAAGAAAAAATTACCGATGTAAGAGTCATCGGCGTAGAGCCCTATGATTCCCCGCTTATTACAAAGGGAATCGCAGGCAAACACGGCATTCAGGGTATCGGCGCAAACTTTATCCCCGAAAACCTTGATATGAGCGTTATTGACGAGGTGCTCACCGTTAAAACAGAGGACTGCTTTACTATGTGCCGCAAGCTTGCACAGACAGAAGGCATACTTGTAGGAATCTCTTCAGGTGCAGCACTCTGTGCGGCAAAGGAAATTGCAGAAAGAGATGAAAACAAAGGCAAAAACATCGTTGTTCTTCTTCCCGACTCGGGAGAAAGATATATGAGCGTGGGACTTTTCTGAAGCAGCAAATCAATGCCGAAAAGAATTTTCAGACTTCAGATTAATAACAGCAAACAAACTACACCTTTTAAGGCAGAGAAAAAGGAGAGGCGAATAACCTCTCCTTTTGTGTTTTTATTTATAGCTGAAACGGTATGTCTCATTCAACCGTGACTCCAGATTCATCAGCATAGATAAACCGCTCATCTTCAGAGAAACCCGGCTGTCAAAAGGCATATTTATGTTAAGGCCTGTCAGTCTGCCGTTGACATCTACCACAGCGGTGATAACTGTACCCGTATAATGAGACTCTGCAGAAGTGACCGTAAGACTACTGCCAAAATCAAGTGCGGCAAAATCAAGCACATCAACAACATCGTTGTGATAAGTTGTCTTCATTGTGGTAGTGTTGCCGTCAAAATATGATTTCTCTTCTACAAGACGGAACTTCATCGTGTATCCGCCTCCGACATTTGCAGTAACAGCAGCCGCTGCAATGCCTGCAGGTCTGAGAGTTGCCTTTCTTCCGTAGGGCACAGTCTTTTCTATAAGCCTTCCGCCCTCTGAATCCACACCGTTTTTAAAGGTGTAGGTGTTTGTCACAGTATCACCCACAAGATCTTTTACCACATCATTTATAATTGATGTTGCAGCGCCTGCATCTGTAACTTCAACATCAATATCGGAGACCCGTTTTACAGTAACAGTACCCGAGTAAGCCCTCATTTCATTAATCGCATTATTATAAGCCGACGCAAGCTCTGCCTTTGTTGAAGGTGCTGCCAGAGTTGCCTTGGTTGAAGCGTTAAACTGCTTATATCCGCCCCAGATTACCTTTTCGGGAGTTTTGATATAAGGTCTTACTGCAAAGGTATAAGTCTTACCTGACGGGAGATTCTTGAAGGTATGAGTAGTCTTTGCAGTTGTGCTTACTGCCACCTTCCAACCGGATGAGCCTGCTTTATAGTAAATTCTGTAACCGTCTGCACTTACCTTGTTCCAGGAAAGGGTGATTGAAGATAGTGTAGAAGTTGCCTTCGCCGTGGGTGCTGCAGGCTTTGTTGCAGTTTCAAGGTATCTCGGGTTGCCGAAAGCTGTACCGTAGGCTGTCTTCACATAGGCTCTTACTGCGAAGTAGTATCTCTTACCTGCAGGAAGATTCTTGAAGGTATAAGTGTTAACACCTCCGTCAACCGAGGGAACAGCTGTTATCCAGGAAGCTGAAGGTGAAGTCCTGTAATAGATTCTGTAACCGTCCGCCTCGGGAAGCCATGTCCACCTTATCTTTATGGCGCTTGCATTCTGTTCTGATTCAAAATGTTTGGGGATTGTGGGCGGAGTTACTGTTGTTACCTCTTTATATCCGCCCCAGATAACATCACTGCCTGATTTAACATAACTTCTTACAGCAAAGATGTATGCCTTTCCTCGCATAACGTTTATAAGGGCGCTTGTGGATGTTGTTGACGAAATTGCCGTTTTCCATGAGGTGTCACCGGGCTGCTTATAGTAAATTCTGTAACCGGTTGCACCGCTTACCTTTGACCATGTAAGTTTTACCTCACACGGATCAGCATCAGCAACAACCTTTGACGGTGCCGCAGGTGCTGATACCGCCGACGCAGGTACTGCCGCTACTGATGCAAGCATAAGCACTGCAAGCAGCAACGTTAGTGTACGTTTTAAGGTGTTTTTTGTTTTCATTATATATCTCTCCTTTGTTTTATTTATAAAAATTATAGTTCTTACGTTTTTCTTTGTCAATGATTGTTACTGTAATAAAAGAAATATTACGTACATTTCACTGTTGTTTTCGGGAATTATATAATAATCTGCTGTAAAATTCACTCTAATTTCAAAAAAGACTTGAAAAATGCACTTTTTTAGTATAAAATAAGAACACATATATAATCTTATTATTCGGAGGAATATAAACATGGTATCAGCAGGTGATTTCAGAAACGGCGTTACATTCGAAATGGATGGCAACGTTCTTCAGATTATCGAATTCCAGCACGTAAAGCCCGGTAAGGGTGCAGCTTTTGTCCGTGCAAAGGTTAAGAATGTTATCACTGGTTCAGTTATTGAAAGAACTTTCAACCCCAGTGAAAAGTTCCCCACCGCTTTCGTTGAAAGAAAGGATATGGAATATTCATACAGTGACGGCGGTCTTTACTACTTTATGGATCCCGAAACCTACGAGCTTGTTCCCATTAACGAAAGCGAGCTTTCAGACAACTTCAAATTTGTTAAGGAAAATATGACCTGTAAGGTTCTTTCCTACAAGGGTAATGTTTTCGGTGTTGAACCCCCGAACTTTGTTGACCTTCAGGTTACAAAGACCGATCCCGGCTTTGCAGGCAACACAGCCCCAAACACAACAAAGCCCGCAACACTTGAAACAGGCGCAGAGGTTAAGGTTCCCCTCTTCATCGACGAAGGTGAATTCATTCAGATCGATACAAGAACAGGTGAATATCTCGGCCGTTCAAAGGGCGAATAATTATTAAACGAAAGGAATTAACTACTATGTCAGTTTCAGAAAAAGTAGCTTATTTAAGAGGCCTTATGGAAGGTCTTGACATCGATGACGATAAGAAGGAAGGCAAGATGTTTGCCGCTATTATCGACGCTCTTGATGAAATCGCTTCAGACTTAAGCGACATCGACGAGGATCTTGAGGATCTTACTGATTACGTTGAAGAGCTTGACGAAGACCTTGGCGACGTTGAGGAATTCGTTTATGAGTGCTTCGAAGACGACGATTGCGACTGCGGTTGCCTTGATGACGATTGCGACTGCTGCTGTGACGACGAGTGCATCGAAGTTGTTTGCCCCGCTTGTGAAGAAGCTGTTTGCATCGGCTTTGACGAAATCGACGAGGCTGGCGAGGTTGAATGCCCCTGCTGCGGCGCCGTTCTCGAGTTTGAAATCGAAGAAGACGAAGACGACGAAATCGAAGAATAATTCAAAGAAATCCACAGCCTTTCGGTTGTGGATTTTTCAGTAGCCGGTAGATAGTAGTCAGGACACGAAATAACTTTTATAAAATCATACAAAAAGCATCCGCTCTTGAGAATCTCAGGCGGATGCTTCAGTTATATTTACAGGTTGAAGAAGTTAAAAATATTTATCAGATTTCTGAAGAAATTGATTATAGATTCAAAGAAGCTTTCAAATATATTCTTTTCTTCTTCGGGCTGTTCGTTTGCGCCGTTATCAATATCGGGCTTTTCCGGAGTGTCAGTTGTACCGTTGTCGTCATCAGGTTTTTCCGTTTCACTGTCCGTATACAGCCTTGTACCGCAGGTATCACATCTTCTGTCATCGTCAAGATCATAGTGGCTGTTGGGTACTACAACATCTGTATAGCTTGCACCGCAATAGCAGGTGAATTCCTCAATACCCTTTGATGTACAGGTAGGCTTCAATGTGATTTTACTTTCATACTCGTGGTCGTGTTCACGGTCAAGAGGAACGAATTTAAACAGCCAGTGTTTTGCGTGTGTTTCAGCGGAAGAGCCGCTGTAGCCGTAAATTACTGTATGCCCGGGAGTGGAAGTTCCGTCTGCTGAAAATCCGCACTCAGGATTAAGTACTATCAGTTTAGAAAGGCGGACACAGTCTGCAAAAGCACCGGAAGATACATATCTTACTGTTGAAGGCAACGTCACTTCTTCAATATAAAGAAATTTTTTGAAACAATCACTATTTATGTGAGTTATTCCTTCATGGATTACAAGTTTTTTTGTATCAAGGAACAATCCACCATAACTGCTTTCATTGCCTCCTCCATACCAACTTTTCTTGACCTCGCCCTCACCGAAAACTTCAAGAGTCCCATCATCATAGAAATAAGCTCTGGCTTTATCATCGCAGTATTTTCTGTTGTTGACTGTCTCCATATTACCGCCAACAAAATTTTCCCACTTAGGCATTGTCTTTGCACAGCGGTCACAGATTTTATCTGCATTTTCATCAAGGTGTGAAGCATAGATTTCCTCACCACCGGTAACCCATCGACCGCAATCGTTACATCTTATACCCTCTTCGTGACCGTCACTGTAACAGGAAACCGCTAAAGCATCAACTGCTTCAGTATTTTCGTGTGTACAGTACACACGGAAACGGCTTGAGTTACCATAGGCAAAGCTATTAGCAGTTGAGTTTTCATAGCCGTATATAATCGCATCCTGGCGGATACCACACTCATTTGAAATTTCACAACCAAGGTTAAGTATTGTGACACTTTCGAGAGCGTCACAACCCTTAAACGCATTTGCAGGTATTTCACTTACCTTTGACGGAATAGTTACTGTTTTGAGGTTATAACAATTTTCAAATGCGCCCTTGTTCTCATACAAGTATATATAGTCTAATTTAGTCACAGTTTCTGAAATTATTACATTTTCAAGATTGTAGCAGTATCTGAATGCTCCGACACCGATAGCTGTTATACCGTCATAAATTACAACATTTTTTATATCGTTTGCAATGTGAGAAAAACTATATCCGCCTTCTTCAATTGCTCCCTCACCAAAAATCTCAAGAGTTCCGTCGTCATAAAGATAGTAATTCACCGGATAAAGCAGCCAATCCATTTCATCGTAGCAAGCACCGCATCCGCCTGCAGCTACAGGCATATTTTTCTCACAGCGCTCACATATACCGTCACCATTATCTGTATGAGTAGGCTTAATCTTTTCACCGCCTAAAGTATAGCGACCACAATCAAGACACTTAATACCTTCAACGTTTCCAAATGTATAGCACTGTTCGTTACGTGCTTGCTCTACAGTGTTTTCATGAGGACAATAAACAAAAAATTCAAATTCCTCAAAAGAGGCATAATACTCTACAAAAGCCTGTGTTGTTGAACCTTCATAACCGTAAAAAACTGTTCCATTAGGAAAATCATCCCACCCTATTCCGTCCATATGACAATCAGGATTAAGAATTATAACCTCTTTAAGATTATAAAGATCACCAAAAGCACCACTGTTGATTTTTGTTATACCTGAGTTGATTAATATTTTAGTTACATAATAACAATAATCAAAATCCCAAGAATCAAATACTTCACCTGAAATTTCACCCTCACCAGTTATTTCAAGCGTACCGTCATCATAAAGCCAATACTTTGCAGCCCCATCATAATCATAATATGGTTCATAATGATCATCATATCCAGCTACAACCCAATTCCCGCCACAAGTACCTGACGCTATCATATCACCTGCCGCTAACGCCTCAAAGCTCACCTTCGGCAAAAACGGCAATGCCGAACTACACATGCCGAAAAGCAGTACAACAACGAGAAAAACACCAAGCGCTTTTTTTAATGAGTGTCTGTTTACAGTAATTTCCATTTTTTTCGCTCCTTTGTTTTGATAATATTAACTGTAACATATTTTATGTTACAAGTCAACTCTATTTTCATTATAAATAATAACATATAATATTTTTAAGTTTATGATATTATTTTTATGAGGTGATTAACATGGAAAATAAATTCATTGTAACAAAAAAATCCCCACTAAAGGGTGAGGACGGCTATAAGGTTTTTTCAATAAGAATAAAAGCTAAAACTGTTGATGACCTCGATAAGCTCTGTGCCGAAACAAACCGCACCCGTAACGAGCTTGTAGGAATGATGCTCGAATGGGCAATAGAAAACACAGAAATCAAGGAATGAGACACGCTCCGATGGGAGCTTTTTTAATGAAAAACGAATAATGAAGATTGAATAATTGCGGTCGCGGATTTCTTTCGTGGCTGCTTTTTCTTTGTTTCCGCAGAGTTTGTGCGGATATGACGGGTAGCCCTGTTGATTGTAAATCTTGTACTCCTTCCGTCTTGACTGAGTGAGCAAAACAGCATCGCATACCTTTGCTGCGGACTATCGTTTTCGTTCGTTGCGATACTTTCCCCTCAATTCCGAATTCTCATCGACTGCTTTTTTCGAAAAAACTCTTGACATCTTCCATTTTTATTGGTATACTTTGTAACTGTCGCAGTGTGTATTGCGATAATTTTCCTTGCTCCGAAATTGAGATTCGGGGCCAGAGACCATAAGGAGGTAAAAAACATGAACAAGTATGAATCAATGTTCGTATTCTCAGTTGCAAAGGGCGAAGAAGCTGCAACAGCTCTTAGCGAAAAGTTCCAGGCTCTCATCAGTGCTAACGGCACTCTTGTTTCAGCAGAACCTTTCGGCAGCGCTAACGGCGTGCGTAACCTTGCTTACGAGATCAACGATGAATCACAGGGTGCTTATGTTCTTATGAACTACGAAGCAGCTGCTTCTCTCCCCGCAGAGCTCGAGCGTGTTGCAGGCATCACTGACGGCGTTCTCCGTGTTCTCACAATCAGAAAGTAAGGAGGCAGCACAATGCTTAATTGCGTAACACTTATGGGTCGCCTTGTGGCAGATCCCGAGCTTCGCTCAACAACAACAGGTAAATCTGTTGCAACCTTCAGAATTGCTGTTGACCGCTCTTTCCAAAGAGCCGGCGAGCAGAGACAGGCAGACTTCATCACAATCGTTGCGTGGGAAAACACAGCAAACTTTGTTTGCAGATATTTCCAGAAGGGTTCAATGATTGCTGTTCAGGGTCGTATCCAGACCAGAAGTTACGAAGACAACAACGGTGCAAAGAGAACTGCTTTCGAAGTAGTGGCAACCGAAGTAAGCTTCTGCGGTTCAAAGGCTGAAAGCGGCACATCAGTTACACCTGCTCCCGCTGTAGCCCCTGCAGTTGCTCCCTCTTATCAGACAGCAGTTGCAAGTGATTTCGAAGAAATCACGGATGACGAAGATTTACCGTTCTAAAAATTTTAAACAGGAGGAATACGTATCATGGCATATGAAAAGGGCAACCGTCCCAACAGAAAGTCACGCAAGAAGGTTTGCGCATTCTGTGTAGACAAGGTTGAAGAAATCGATTACAAGGATGTTCAGAAGCTCCGTAAGTTCACATCTGACAGAGCTAAGATCCTTCCCCGCAGAGTAACCGGTACCTGCGCACGTCATCAGAGAGAGCTTACAACAGCTATCAAGCGTGCACGTCAGGTAGCTCTTATGGCTTACACTGCAGACTAATAAAACAAAAAAATATAAGCCTACCTCTTCGGTAGGCTTGTTTTCTCAAAAAAACAAGGAATTTTAAAACGGGGATTTATTATGAAATCAAGAATTGTTGCAATCTCTATTTCTTTGTTGCTTTTCTTTTCCTCGTTGTGCATTATCGGTTTTGCCGAAAACGAAGTTGAAGTCGACGTTACTGTAACAACAGAAACAACTGAAACTACAGAATCGACCTTGCCTTCGCAAACCACCACCGAAAAACCCGTATCGGAAACTATCATCTGTTCTTTTAAAGATATTTCCTACGGTCCCAATAAGAATCACACCCTTGATCTGACCCTCCCCGTCGACAACAGGGAGGAAACAGGGCTTCTTCTTTTCCTTCACGGTGGCGGATGGATAGGCGGAGATAAAGATTTTTCCCAGGAGAAATTCGGTCTTCTGAAAGAAAACAAAAATTATGCCGTCGCTTCCATCAACTACAGGTTTGCCGAGCTTGGAAAAACCGATATTTATGACATCGTCAATGATATTTCATCTGCCCTTTCTCATATAAAGAGTCTCGCGGCTGGATATTCGGTGAATATCAATAAGGTAGTGTTTTACGGACACTCTGCAGGCGGCCATCTTTCTTTACTGTACACTTACAGATATAAAAGTATTTCGCCCATTACTCCTGTAGGAGTAATCGCAACAGCTCCTGCTGTTGACCTTTCTCTTGACGATTTCTACAAATCAAACAACCTCGGTGACGAAAAATATATGTGTGAGCTTATGTCAAAGGCTTGCGGCGAAAAGTTCACTCCGGAAACAAGATCGGAATTCAATGAGCTTCTCAACGAGCTTTCTCCCACAGATTATGTCACCGCAGACTGTGTCCCCACCATTATTGTCCACGGAAAGCAGGACAAAGTAGCTCCCTTCAAAGGAAGTGAAAATTTAAGCGATCTTCTTACCGCCTGTTCCGTAAACCATGAACTTATAGTTATGGAAAATTCAGGACATAGACTGGACAAAGACAAAGAGACCAAGGAATACGCAAAAACTGCGATGCAGGCCTGCATCGACAACTGGCTTAATGTAAAATCAAACTGAAAACCGTGTATTACAGAAAAAGTAATATGCGGTTTTTTATTATAAATCTATTATCCTTCTTATCCCATTAAATAATAATTACTCAAGGTGTTCCACGTGAGTTTATCAACAACGCCGTTTTCTTCTGTGAAAATCACACTCTGCCAACGCTGCACCTCGTTTTCAGTTTCACGGTCAAAAACTGCATCTCTTTCAAGAAAATTAAAATTCCCGTGTCTCTGTGCAACGGAGTTAAGCATTACCTTCAGCTTTTCAACAAACTCATTTTCCATGCCATAATAAAGAGGTAAATCACTGTTTCCTATAGGAGATACCTGATTTGGCAGACGGCTTTCCTCTATAACCTTGCGGTTCTCCCTGACGAGGGCATCAAAGGTACGGTAGTCTGTTACACCTGTTTCCTCAAGTCCTGCCTGTCGCTGAAAGGCTCTTACCGCCTCTTTTGTTTCCTGTGAATATATGCCGTCAGGTATAATTGCCGAGCCGTCTGATGAAGCCTTTGCAATATTACGCAGATACTGCTGCAGCTCTGCAATTACCTTTTCTCTCTCTGTCACTCTATCACACCTTTCAGGATATTTCGTAGCCGGGATACTGACCCTCGAGCCTTTGCTGACCCTCTCTTAACACTCTGTAAACATCCGCTATCGTATTCCACGTAGCCTCATTGACCTGACCTGTAACCGGCAAAGAGAAAATCTGCTGAAACTGCCGTACCGCATTCTGCGTACGCGCATCAAACACCCCGTTTTCAGCAAGCTCCGGAATACCAAAAAAGTAAGAGGAGATGTAATTGAGATACGTTTTGAAAACGAGTACCGACGGGCCCGTGTCGCCACGCCTTAACACAACACCCGGATAAGGTTGTGTGCTTACCGATTCAATCAGCTGTCTTTCTTCGAGATAATCTACGGTACCCTTGTAGGCTCCGTAGATATTATCCCACGTCACCTTATCCACAGCCCCTGTCTGCGGAAGTCCTGCATAGTTCTGAAAAGCCGTCACGGAATTTTTTGTGCCCGTGCCGTATATACCGTCAATATCAGGACCCGGTATCTGCTGATTGAAAAAGGAAAGAAGGGTAAGAAAGTACTGAAGGGTCACCACCTGACCGCCGCTGTCACCTTCGCTCAGATCACCCTCAAAACGCTTGGGCAGGTTTTCGTAGCCTATCCCCTCACCCGTAAGCTCTGCAAGTCGTGTTACTGCCGAATAAATATATACTATTCTGTACCAGGTTGCTTTTCCGATAATTCCGTCAGAATCAAGGTTAAAGATCCTCTGAAAAGCACGTACCGCATTTTCCGTATTCTCGTCAAAAAGGCCGTTTATAACACTTATCTTCGGAATTGAGGGATAGTTAGCAGAAATTCTGTTAAGATAAAGCTGCATTCGTCTGACGTTTTCATCGAGGTTTCCTCTTGAAAGCGGTGTTCCCGGATAAGAGGGCAGATTATCCTGTAAGGGAGCATTCACAACAAGCTCAATGTCGTCACCGTAATAGTTCTCGAGAATCTCAAAGGCAGAAAGTCCCTGCTGTGCAAGAGGCACAGTCCCCCATTGTGAAAGCCCGTCACAGGTAACCGTTGTGCCGTTACAGTACTGTGCAAAAAAAGGATTGATTGTCCCCTGCTTTCTGATATAGTCGTTAAAAAGGTCATCAACTATCCGGCTTATGTTTTCATATATATTTCTACCACGTATAAACTTCTGATCAAAATTTGTGTCGCTCGTTATATCAAAGTCATAGCCCATCGAAGGGTACCATTCGGTATAGATTCTGTTAAGTGCAAAGGAAACCTGCGCCAGAATATTTGCCCTTATAGCCTCCTCGGGCCAGGTGGAGTATATCTCTGAGGACGCCACGTTTTTTATATAATCGGAAAAGCTGACGGTGACATTTTCAGCCGCTGACCGTGGTGAGCCGAGATGCACCCTTATATTTGTCGGGATAATCGGTGTAGCCATATCAGCTCAACCCTTCCCCTTCGGGAATCATCAGAACATTAAGCACTATATCGCTTCCGCCTACCGATGACACCAGTAAGCCCTTCTGCGCCTTAAAGCCCTCTGCAAAAGCATCGGCCGAATAGTCTATGCTCTGATATTGGCTGTCCTCTTCCAGGGAGTTGCTTTCTTTGAAAGCGGGCAACCTTACTGTTTTTGTTTTGCCCTCGCTGTCAGTTTCAAGAAAAGCATAAATATTATCTCCACGGTAAACGACTATCTTTGCACCCTCAATGGGGTAAGCATTTTCTGCGGTAAACACCCTTGCCAAAAAAGTTGCAGACGATGTGGCTTCGCCCTGTGGAAAGGTCACCGATGGCTCCTTAACTGCAGGTGTAGTATCTATGTCTTCCGAATCGTCACTTTTTGGCGGTTCTTCGTCCATTTTTGCGGGTTTTGCGACTTCTTCTTCCGCTGGCGAGTCATTTGTCGGCTTTTCCGAAGACTCTTCAGAATCGGTTTTCGGAGCTTTTTCGGCACCTCTTTCCCTTTCGAGTGGCACCTCTCCCCCATAAGTCTGCCCCATTTCGACGAGGGCTTCACTGTATTTTTTTATATTTTCATCGAGGTTATCGGGATTCAGAATGATTCCTCCTTTTAGTTTTATAATACATTCTATTTCCCGAAAACAAAAAAAATCACCTGCCACTGAAAATGACAGGTGATTTTACTTTTGTTTTTACATTAAGCGGTAACAGTTGTTTCGTGCTTACTCTTTTTCTTGATAAACTGTATAACAAGTACAACTCCGACAAGAGCAAGACCGATAATGTCTGTTGTAAGACCGGGATAGATAAGAAGAAGACCGCCCGCAGCGCTTATAATTCTCTCATACCAGGACATATCTCCAAGGAAATATCCCTGAAGAGCCGCTGATACTCCGAACATACCTACAAAGGATGTAATGCAGATAAGGACAACTTCCCATGCATTTGTATCAATGAAAAGCATTGCCGGATTAAGAGCAAACACATACGGAATAATGAAGGCTCCGATTGCAAGCTTTGTTGCCGTAAACGCCGTCTTCATCGGGTTCGCCTGCGCTATAGCCGCACCCGCATAGGCTGCAAGAGCAACGGGAGGTGTAAGGTCAGCAACAATACCGAAGTAGAATACGAAGAAGTGAGCTGCAATCATAGGAACGCCCATCTGTACGAGAATGGGAGCACAGGTAGCCGCCATAATGCAGTAGTTTGCGGTGGTGGGAACACCCATACCGAGAACAATACAGCAAAGCATTGTAAGGAAGAGGGCAACGATTACCTGGTTACCGGCAAGAGCAACGATACCCGTAAAGAGCTTATTAGCAAGACCGGTAACACCGATAAGACCTGCAATGATGCCTGCGATACCGCAAGCAGCAGCAACAGTAATCATACCCTGACCGCCTGCTGCCAGAGCCTCAATAAGACGCTTCGGGGTTATACGGTGTTCTTTGTCAAACATACTTACAGCGATAGCGGCAATAATTGCTATTGCAGCTGCGTAAGCGATTGATCTTGTGTTTGAACCAACGAGCCAGATAAGAAGAATAAGAGGAATAAGAAGATAAACCTTCTTAAGAAGAGGAACGAGCTTAGGCAGCTCTTCCTTTGTAAGCCCTCTGAGCCCTTCCTTTTTAGCTTCAAGGTGAACTGTAATGAATACACCTGCAAAATAAAGAACTGCAGGAAGAATGGCCTTCACAACGATATTTGAATAAGGAACACCTACTGTCTCAGCCATAAGGAAAGCGGCAGCACCCATAATGGGAGGCATAATCTGTCCGCCGGTGGAGGCTGATGCTTCGGCAGCAGCTGCAAACTCGGGCTTATAACCGGTCTTTTTCATAAGAGGAATTGTAACCGCGCCTGAGCCTACTGTATTAGCAACGGAAGATCCTGAAACCATTCCTTCAAGAGCTGATGCTACAACGGCAACCTTTGCAGGACCTCCTGAAAAACGACCAACGAGAGCGTTAGATATATTGATGAAAAAGTCTGCAATTCCGGTACGCTCAAGGAAGGCACCGAAAATAATAAACATAACTATGTATTTAGAACATACATTTATCGGTGTTGAGAACACACCTTCAACGGAATAGAAAAGGTATCTTACATACTCAGTAATACGGGCAATCATATCCGGATTGGTTGACCCCCAGAAAATTGCGTAAACCGCAAGAACTGCTGCAACGATAAGTATCGGCAGACCAACGCTTCTGCGGCAGAGCTCTGCAAGACAGAGTATTGCTATAAGACCTATCGCAAACTCAACGGGAGTTATTTTGAATCTCATAATAATCTCTGACGCATTGAAGGTAAGATAAAGGAACGAGCCCGTACCCATAATCATAAGTATTATATCGTACCACGGAATGTAGTTAACCTTCTGTATGCCTTTTTTGGCAGGGAACACAAGAAAACCGATAAATACGATACATGCCACGAATGAAGAAAGACGGATAAGGTCAAGCCATGTTGCAAAAAATGTCACATAAATGCAAAAGAGTGAAAAAGATGCAAGAATGCAGCTTACAATAATCTTGGGTACGCCTCCCCATACACGGGTGTTTGACACACGGTCAAACTTTTTCATTACGTCATCGAGATCCATGGCTTCCGGTGCTGTTTCGGGTGCAGTTTTTTTCTTTAAAAATGCCATATAAACCTCCTGTAAATTTAAAAATTGGCTGCAGCTTTGTCGACTGCAGCCGATAGTAGTCAAAAAGTACTTAACTTACTTTGATTCAACTGTGATGCCTTTTTCTGCGAAGTACTTAGCAGCGCCTGCATGGAAGGGAGCAGTCATACCGCTTGTAGCATTTTCGAGTGAAAGCTCTGCGCCCTTTGCGTGAGCAGCTGTGATAGCATCAACATTGTCAAAGATAGCCTTTGTGATGTTGTAAACATCTTCTTCGGAAAGAGCTGTGCTTACGATAAGAGTAGCCTTAACTGTTACGGTTGTAACATCAGTATCCTGGCCTGCATATGTGCCTGCGGGAACATTGTAAGCTGTGTAGTAGGGTGATGCTTCCATAAGCTTATCAGCGATTTCACCGTCAATGGGAACAAGGTATGCGCTTGTTGATGTTGTGAGCTCCTGGATAGCGGGAGTGGGAGCGCCTGCTACGATGAATGCAGCGTCAATCTTACCGTCCTTGAGAGCATCAGCTGAGTCAGCGAATGACTGATACTGGGGCTGGATGTCAGCCTCTGTAAGGCCAGCTGCTGCAAGAACGTCGATAGCGTTGAAGTAAACGCCTGAGCCTGCTGCACCGATGGAAACCTTCTTGCCTGCAAGGTCAGCAACACTCTTGATTTCGGGATCCATTGTGATAAGCTGAACTGCTTCTGCATAGAGACCGCCGATTACGCGGAAGGTGTCAAGTGCGCCCTCAGCCTCAAAGGTACGTGTACCTGCATAAGCGTAAGCCATAACGTCTGACTGAACAGTACCGAGCTGATAGTTACCTGCATCGATACCAAGGATGTTAGCCTTTGAACCGTCTGTTGAAACAACAGTTGCATTGATACCTGTAGAAGCCTTGATCTGGTTGCCGAGGATGCCGCCGAAGGCATAGTATGTACCTGCTGTACCGCCGGTACCCATAGTAACTGCCTTAAGTGAGCTTGTGTTACCTGCTGTTGCGTTGCCGTCAGATGCGTTACCGTCTGATGCGTTGCCATCTGTTGCGTTGTTGCCGCCGCATGCTGCAAGTGTGAAGAGCATGAGAGCTGCAAGAAGAACTGCTAAAAACTTTTTCATGTGTTTTTCCTCCGTTTGTTGAATTTTGTTTTTGAAATATATGAGTTTTTGTCTAGTGCAATTACACATAGATTTCACATTTTATTAATTGTAATATATTTACCCCCCTATTGTCAAGTAAAAAAAAGGATTTTTATAAAAAATAATAGTTAAAGATTTGATAAAATCGAATAAATATACATTTAATGTTGCATTTATTCATAAAAATTCACAAATTACGACAGTTTTATACTTCACGAAATGTTTCACGTGTGATTTTGCTTGAAATAAACATCAATAAATGGTATTATTCTTTTGTAAAATCCCACAGAAGGAGAACCGAAATGAAAAACATTACCCTTATCGGAATGCCCGGAGCCGGAAAAAGCACAATAGGCGTTATTCTCGCTAAAAGTCTGCTGATGGACTTTCAGGACACCGACCTTACCATACAAAAGAAGACCGGTAAAAGCCTCTGTCAGCTTCTTGACGAAAAGGGAACCGATGGCTTTATCCGTTTGGAAAATGACATTATCTGTGCAGAAAACTTCAACAACGCGGTAATCGCTACAGGCGGAAGCGCAGTTTACGGTGATGAAGCTATGCGAAAACTACGTAATGAAGGCGTCGTCATATTTCTCGACGTCAGCACAGACGAACTGGAAAAAAGACTGTCTAACATCAGAACACGCGGTGTCGTTATGAAAAAAGGCACAACAGTAAAAGAGCTTTACAAAGAAAGACTCTCCTACTACAAAAAATATGCCGACGTCACTCTTGACTGCACAGGTCTTTCCGCCGAAGAGTGTGTAGATGAAATTGTGGACAGACTGAAAATATATGATTGATCGCTAATATGTTGCTATAGTGCCACCTGACCTCTGGTCAGGTGGCTTTGCTATGCCGTTAACGGCATAGGCGAAAAACGCGCAGCGGTCTCCTGCACTCTTTGAGTGCAGGAGCATATCGGGAGCAGAGCTCCCGATATGTGCAGCGCGGCAATGCCGCGCTGCACCGCTGCGCGCCTGTGCGACTGAGTCGCACGGCAACCGTGTCCCGTTACGGGACACAAAACCCCCGCCGGGATTCGATGTCCCGACGGGGGTTACTATAGCTTCAGGCTGTTAATCAATAGCGGTATTCAAGACCCTCTATCCATTCACCATTGATGAAGTTTCTACCTCTTACGAGGATTTCATTTTCATAAACCTCAACAACAACACCGTCACCTGATTCATAGTCAACAGGTTCTGTTACACGAGGAAGATTTACACAACTGATTCCTTCATATTCATAGAAATTGTCTTCTCCGAGATCATCGTGTGTATGACCGCAGATATAAAGTATGCCCTCATAACCCTTGAGAAGATCAACAAGAGCTGTTTGAGAAAGTGCTCCTTCGGGTACACCTCTGAAGTAATTTACGGGGTGATGGTTGAAAACTATTGTCGGTGCGTTTTCAGCCGCTGCCTCATCAAGCACGCCCTTAAGCCAATCATACTGCTCCTGACTCATAGCACATTCGTTTACGGTAAGCTCATCAGATGCGATGAAAATCATATAACAACCGTTTACCACTCTGTAATAATATCCGTCATCAACATCGTTTCCGAGATAAAGACGGTTGTTTGCAGCAAAGTTGTTTCTGTGCTCTTCAAAATCGCCCGTTCCGTTGCCTATGTCGTGATTGCCCATAACAACAAAATTCTGTTCAGCGGGATTAACAGCTTTCACTGCACTATAGAAAAGAACATTTTCGAGAAGCTGTCCGTTCATAACGTTATCTCCAAGGAAAACACTTGCATCTATGTTTTCTCCGCCCTTCATACCTTCGAGAACACCCTTGAGATTGTTATAGCTTGTAGGATTGTTTGTTTCGACGTGAGTGTCAGAGACTACTGCAAAGCTCATAATAAGTTCCTCGGGTCTTTCTGCCTGATAGGCTGCACCTGTATCGCCGAAAGCCGGTGACATCATCATAAGCAGGGTGAGAATTGTTGCGATAAGATCCTTAAGATAAGTAACGATTGTTGTAATATCCACTTTTAATGCCTTCTTTCTTTAATTTTTATATGTATCAAACCTTGAAAATCGTGAGACTTTCAAATTTTTCACCTTTTTTAAATGTGCACTGTGGAAAATCCGGATGATTCGGAGTGTCAGGATAATACTGAGTCTCAAGACAGAATCCGTAATGCTTCTGAAGCTTTATGCCGCCCTTGCCTGTCTCGGTGCCGTCAATGAAGTTACCTGTATAAAGCTGTACACCGGGAAGGTCGCTCATAACCTCAAGCTTCCTGCCGCTTTTTTCATCTTTTGCCTTTGCAACAAGACGAAGCTTACCTGCTTCACCGTTTACACAGAAGTTGTGGTCATAGCCTCTGCACATGATAAGCTGCTCATCATCTGCGCCGATGTCTCTGCCGATTTTCTTGCCCTCGGTGAAGTCAAAGGCTGTTCCTTTTACGCTTCTGAGCTCACCTGTGGGGATACTGTCAGCATCTGTGGGTGTGAAATAATCACAGTTGAGCATAAGCTCTGTGTCGAGCACATCACCGTTTTCTACTCCTCCGAGGTTGAAGTAAGCATGATTTGTCATATTGATAATTGTGTCTGCATCAGTAACAGCCTTATAATGAATTTCAAGCTCGTTTCTCTGGGTAAGGACATAGGTAACTGTTACGTCGAGATTTCCGGGGAAGCCCTCCTTACCGTCGGGACTTCTGTAGGTGAACTCAACAGCATCGTCATCAATGATAATCGCATTCCAGATTGCGCTGTTATATTCTCCGCCGCCGTGAAGGCAGGTTTTTCCCTTTTCATTCTGTGTGACCTGATATTCTGTACCGTTCACACTGAAGCGGCCACCGCAAAGTCTGTTTGCATACTGACCGATAATATTACCTGTATATGTTCCCGATGCCATGTGACCTGCAACTGTGTCAAAGCCCATAATTATATCGCCGTTTTTTCCGTCCTTATCGGGGCAACAGAAGCTCTGAAGAGTTGCACCTCTTGTGATAATACCCGCTGTGACACCGTTATCATTTTCGATAGTAAAAAGGTGCACAGGTGTGCCGTCAGGCATAGTGTCAAAGAGTGTTTTTGTTACGCTCATAATTTTCTCCTTTCAGAAAAAAATTTAACCGATAATTTGTCTTACCGGTTAATTGTATCACATAAATTCACGTTTGTAAATTAAATTTTCTTTTTTTCGGGAAGTTGAGCCACAATAATAGCTGCAAACATAATCACGCAGCCCAGAGACTCTCTCGGAGTCGGTGTAAGATGAAGCACAACCATGGAAGTAAGCACAGCAAAAACGCTTTCAAGACTCATAATCATCGAAGCAAGAGTCGGCTCCGTTTTCTGCTGACCTAAAATCTGCAGGGTATAGGCAACACCGCTTGACATTATTCCCGCATAAGCTATTGAAGGCAGTGCCGCAGCTATCATATCAAAGTCAATCCCCTCGAAGATAAGCGCCGGAAAAAAACTTAACACACTTGCTACAAAAAACTGTATGCAGGAAAGCTTTATACCGTCAACATAAGGAGAGACCTTATCTATAACAAGTATGTGCACCGTATAAAGTGCTGCACAGATGAGCACGAGTAAATCCGAAAGAGAAACTGTGTTGCTTTCGGTAACACACAGAAGATAAAGAGCTACAACCGAGGCTACGATACAGGGCCATATTATGGGGCGCACTCTTTTTTTCATAAAAAGAGATGAAAGCGGAACAAGAAGAATATAAAGAGCTGTAATAAATCCGGCCTTTCCCGGGTCTGTGCCCTTATCTATACCTGCCTGCTGAAAAACAGAGGCAAAGCAAAGAGCCGTACCGCAACATATTCCCCCGATTAAAAGAGTCTTTTTCCCCTTTTTATCTGTTTTACAGTATGTACCCTTCTTCTTTTTGAAAAGGTCTGATACAAGTACTACCGGAAGAAGCATCACTCCGCCGAGAATGTTTCTTAAGCATATGAATGTGAAGGGCTCAACGTATTCGGCACCCGTAGTCTGTGCAACGAAGGCGCTGCCCCAGATAAAGGCACAGGTGAGCAGAAGAGCCGAGCCTAAAAGCTGATTTTTACTGTTTTGTTTCATGTGAACTTCCTTTCAGTCAGCCTGACTCCGTATTAAGCCAGAGCAGGTATATATTTTCCGAGAAACTCAAAAAACAGACACACCAACGGTGCAAAAAATAATGCGGGAAGATAATTTGCAACCTTGAATTTTGCAATTCCCGTAAGATTTAATCCGAGAGCGAGAATCATAAGCGAGCCTACACAGGTGATCTCCGCAATAGCAGCATCATTAAGAAGCGGCTCGAGCACACCAGCAAGAAGAACTATTCCTCCCTGAAACAGGAAAACAAAAATCGCCGCAAAGATAACTCCGATACCGAGAGATGCGGAAAGCATCATTGATGAAAACAGGTCAAGCACACTTTTTGTAAAAATCATACTGTGGTCACCCTTAAGACCCGAATTGAGTGAGCCAACTATAGTCATCGCACCGACACAGAAAAGAAGACTTGCCGTTACAAAGCCCTCTGCAACGCTGACCTTATCAGAGCCATCCTTTTTAAGCTTGCGAGAAAGAAAATCGCCTGCTGAATTTAGTCTTTTGTCTATATCTGCTGCCGTACCGACAATCGCACCAAGCACCATAGAAACAATGGCGACAAGCACATTCTCACCCTTGAGCATTCCCTGAATACCGATAAGTATTGTGCAAAATCCGATACCGGTCATTACTGCGTCGCTGTATTTTTTTGAAATACCCTTTTTAAAAATCAATCCTATCGTACTTCCGAGAATAACTGTTGCTACATTAACAAGAACACCTGTCATTTTTACATCTTCTTTCAATGGGAATTACGATGAATTATAACACGGTTTTACTTTTATCTCAATACTCTTTTAAATGTTTTTTTCCTTGTCCAGTGTAAGTTTTTTCATCTTTGTACTTCTTTGATGTATTCTTTTTCAAAAAGCCGTCAAAATATAATAAGATGCTTTTATATGTTTTAACCAAAACTGCGGAAAGGACTTGCTGTATGAAAGATAAAAAATTACCACCCTTCGGAATAAAGGACAAACTGGGGTATCTCTTTGGCGACTTCGGCAACGACTTCACCTTCCTTTTCTCTTCAAGCTTTCTTATGAAATTTTACACCGACGTTATAGGTGTAGGTGCCGGTGTAGTAGGCGTTATTATGATGGTTGCCCGTATCGTTGATGCCTTCACCGATGTCGCTATGGGCAGGCTCTGCGACAAAAGTCCCCTTACGGACAACGGAAAATTCAAGCCCTGGATAAAACGCATATGTATCCCCGTTGCTCTTTTTTCCTTTCTTATGTATCAGGGTGCTGTATCGGCCTTACCCTATGTCCTCAGGGTGGCATACCTCTTTGTAACCTACATTCTGTGGGGTTCGGTTTTCTATACCGCCATAAACATTCCATACGGATCAATGGCTTCTGCTATATCACCCGAAAGCGGAGACCGTCAGTCACTTTCCACCTACCGCACCATAGGAGGAATGCTTGCAGGTGCAATAGTGACAGCAGGAGTCCCTCTTATCGCCTTCAGAAGAGACGAAAGCCTTGGAATAGATGTTATCGACAGCTCACGCTTCACCCTTACGGCAGGTATTTTTTCCGTTCTCGCAATAATATGCTACCTTCTGTGTTATTGTCTTACTACCGAGCGCGTACACTCTGTCCCTTCTGCCACCACAGCGGAAAGAAACAACGTTTTCACTATGCTGAAAAACGCAGCAAAAAACCGGGCCCTCATTTCAATTATAGCCGCCTCAATAGTTATGCTCCTGGCGCAGCTTACTATGCAGCAGATGTCAAACTATGTTTTCCCCGTGACCTACGGTAACGCAACAATGATAAGCGTTTCCACAGTCGTTATGCTTTTCGGTATGGGTATCGCTGCTTTTCTCGCAAAGCCCCTCGCAGGGCGCTTCGGCAAAGCAGAAATCAGTGTGGCATCTAATCTTTTTGCAGGTCTTGTAAATCTTGCACTTTACTTTATCCGCCCTCAAAATGTGTTTGTATACATCGGCTTTCAGGCTGTTTCCTGGATCGGCCTGGGTGTTTTCGCCATGGTAAGCTGGGCACTTATAACCGATGTCATAGATTACAGCGAGCTAAAAAACGGTGTACGTGAAGACGGCTCCGTTTATGCCCTTTATTCCTTCGCCCGTAAACTCGGACAAGCAGCGTCCTCGGGCGTATCGGGAGCGCTCCTGACTCTTATCGGCTATAACCCCGACAGCATATCCGATAAGGTAAAAGAGGGCATTTTCGATATTGCTACTCTTGTTCCTGCAATAGGACTTATTGCCCTCGCCCTGATTCTGTGGTTCTGGTATCCCCTTCATAAAAAGCAGGTGGACAAAAATATCCGCCTGCTCAAAGAGAAACACAACAACTGATACAAAAAGGAGCTTCATTATGAGACACACCGTAAACATCAATAGGAAATGGACCTTCCGCAAGGGTATCGACAAACCGCCCGAAAAAACGGATAATACCTGGTGCTTTGTAAATCTGCCGCACAGTTATAACGCCATTGACGGTCAGGACGGCGGCAACGATTACTTCCGCGGCAAGGCCTGCTATATGAAAGAAATCCGCAAATCCGAGGAACTTCCCGAAAGCGAAAGATACTTTCTTGAAATAAACGGCGCAAACTCCTCCTGCGAGGTCTTTGTCAACGGAAAATCCGTAGCAAGGCACGACGGTGGCTACAGCACCTTCCGCGTTGACATAACTGACAAGGTCAAAGAGCACTTCCTTATTGCAATCGTTACAGACAACAGTCCCAACGACAGAGTATACCCTCAAGTGGCAGACTTTACCTTTTACGGAGGTCTTTACCGTGACGTCAATATAATCTGTGTACCTGAAAGTCACTTTGACCTTGAGTATTACGGTGCTCCCGGTATAGAGGTGACGCCCACAGTAACAAAACAAAAAGCTGACATAAAGGTAATTGCTCATCTGAAGAACGCAGAGGGTCTCGGTGTCGCCTTCACTCTTTACGATAAAGATGGCACAGAAATAGCCACAAACCGTGCAGACAAAAACGGCACAGCGGTTTTCACTTTGGAAAATCCGCATCTCTGGCAGGGATTAAAGGACCCCTATCTTTATTCGGTAAAAGCAGAGCTTGTAAAAAACAAAGAGGTTATTGACTCTGTAAGTACCCGCTTCGGCTGCCGTTTTTTTGAAATCAATCCCGAGAAGGGTTTTATTCTCAACGGCGAGGAATACCCCTTAAGAGGTGTTTCACGTCATCAGGACCGCTGGGGCATTGGTAACGCCCTTCTGCCCGAGCATCACAGAGAGGATATGGAGCTTATATGCGAGCTCGGTGCTACCTCGGTGCGACTTGCCCATTATCAGCACGACAGGTATTTCTACGACCTGTGTGACGAAAAGGGTCTCGTCGTATGGGCGGAAATCCCCTATATTTCCCACCATATGCCCTGTGCAAAGGAAAACACCCTGATACAGATGAAGGAGCTTATTGCACAAAATTACAATCACCCGTCCATTGTCGTATGGGGACTTTCCAATGAAATTTCCATGAAGGGTGACGAAGACCCGGATATGCTTGAAAATCATCGTCTTCTAAATAATCTCTGTCACGAAATGGATAAAACCAGACTTACAACTATGGCAGTCGTTTCCCCCTGTCCAACAGATTCCCCCTATCTGAAAATTCCCGACACCGTTGCATATAATCACTATTTCGGCTGGTACGGAGGTGACACCTCTATGAACGGCCCCTGGTTTGATGATTTTCACAAGAGTCACCCTACCTTACCCATAGGCTGCAGTGAATATGGCTGTGAGGGCCTCAACTGGCACACCTCAACACCGATGCAGGGCGACTATACAGAGGAGTATCAGACTTACTACCACGAAGAACTTATAAAGCAACTTTTCACAAGGAAATATCTCTGGGCGACCTATGTGTGGAATATGTTTGACTTCGGTGCAGATGCAAGAAACGAGGGTGGAGAAAATGGACAGAACCACAAGGGTCTAGTCACCTTCGACAGAAAATATAAAAAAGATGCTTTTTACGCTTATAAGGCCTGGCTTTCGAAAGAGCCTTTCGTTCATATTGCAGGCAAAAGATATATCGACAGAGTGGAAAACGAGGTTAAAATAACGGTTTACTCAAACCTCCCTGAGGTGGAGCTTTTTGTTAACAGAGTGAGCTGCGGCAAAAAGAAAGCAGAGGATCACTTTTTCCGTTTCACAGTACCAAATAAAGGTGTAAGCCTTATCTCTGCCGTTGCAGGCGACTACCGTGACGAAAGTCTTATAAGAAAGGTTGACACCTTCAATGAGGCATACCGACTTAAGGAAAAAGGCGCAGTTTTAAACTGGTTCGATGTAACGGAAATTCCGGGCAGACTCTCCCTTAACTCGAAAATCGGGGATATAACAAAAACCGAGCGCGGTCAAGAGCTTTTCACCGACCTTATGAGGGCATCTTTTGCGGCAAAGGGCGAGGATTCCTCCTCCTTTTCGGGTATTCTCAACAGTAACGCTATGTCGGAAATGGTCAGCGGTTTTACTCTTTTACGTTTTCTGAATATGGCGGGCGGTATGTTAGGCTTCGAGCTTGACAAAAAACAGCTTCTTGCCCTTAACAAAAATCTCAATGAGGTTGAAGTACAGACAGCTGACACTTAAGACACGCGGTGAGTTTTTTGACTTCCTGCGAAAGTCAAAAAGCAGAGAGCACTCAAAACTCTCTGCTTTTTTGTATGCGGTTTTAAATTTGCACCCGGTACCCTTACGGCTCCTGTGCGACGGCTCTCTGCGTAACGCCTGCGGCGTTACACTCACCGCGCTTACAGTCTGCCGTTTATTTTTTCACTATCAGTTTATTTGTAGTTATCGTTTCAGCACCAAAAAGTACCATTATATCTTTGTAAACGGTGTTATCAACAGTCCACGAAGCAAACTTCAGACCGTTTTCTCTTGCCGCTTTCCAACCCTTGAGGCTCTTACGGAAATTAAAGTAGTCGAAGTTTATAGTGTCAACTTTATTTTCAATACACCAGTTCACATCATCCTCTGAAATTACGCTCACAAGAAGCATAATATTTGCTTCAGGGTCAAGCTTCTGATACTGCTCAAGATATTCTCTGTTAAAAGAGATGATGCTTGCCTTTTCGCTTAAGCCGTATTCATCGACAGTAGCTTTAAGTGAAGAAAGATATTTTACATCACAGCTTTTTATCTCGATAACGGGAGCTGTTTCTGTATCCTTAAGCACCTCAAGAACTTCTTCGAGAGTGGGAACCTTAAGGGTTTCATAATTTTCAATATTATTTCCGCTGTCAAGCTTAAAACTTCGTATTTCATCTAAAGTAAGCTCGGAAACTGCGCCTTCACCGTCGGTCATGGCATCAACAGTGTCATTATGAATCACAACCCACTTGCCGTCCTTTGTTGTGTGAATATCAAATTCACAGCCGTCATATCCGTATTCTACGGATAGCTCTACGGCAGGTAAAGAGTTTTGCGGCGCAAGACCAGAAAGTCCTCTGTGTGCCACCATTTTCGGCTGATGCGAGGTGTGACTTGAAATCGAAAGGCTATCGCTTATCTGCGGAATATACATATGCGGTACCATAATAAGCACAACTGCAAGAACAAGCAAGACTATAACGGAAATTGCCACTTTAAACTTTTTATTCATCTTTATTTCTCCCTTCAGGATTTGTATATAATCAGTATACTATTCCCGAATGAAAGTTTCAAGCATTATTTTTTATAAACATACCTGTCCGGATAGGGATAATCATTAAAAAGATCCTGCAGAGTACTCCTTCTTTCGGAACCGGGATCGTGTACAAGAAAATCCGAGGCAGAAAGACTACCCTTGCCCTCATAGCCGTAAACAGTGACCCAATGCTGACCTCCTGAAGCCCGTCTTGCACCAACGATTACGGTTTTACCGCTTTTCAAAAGCTCATAAATGTTATGAAGATAACTGCCGTTTGCAGAGCTTCTTACATAATCCGTCGGCCAGTAAAGAGATCCCGATGGTGAATAAGAGAGTCTCTTTGCCATCTGCAGTGGTGTGATTTCATAACCTGCCCTGTGAGACTCGGTCATAGCAATCGCGGTTGTAAGGCAGCCTATGGTACCGATAGTATCGCCCTGTGTGCCGATAGGATAATTTTTCCATTTTGTGTCATACTGTTTGAATGACGGCACATAAAGTCTTACTGAAGGATACGCCTGCGATGTCATTCTTTCAAGGTAAGCTTTTGCCACATATCCCGTTTTATTTCCGTCGTATACAATGCCTGCCCATACAGAGTTGCTCTTTACAGCAAGTATTCGGTGTCCGGTTGTGAGTCTGTCCTTTACTGCGTAGCCGGTACCCGGACCCGTACGTACATTGAGCACATCTGCACCGACATTTACCTTGCCCTCAACGGTTCTGGGATAGTTTGTTATATAATCGGCACTTGCGTAGGCTCTCTTACCCTTTTCATATTCTACAAGATACCAGTTGCCCTCTTTTTTCTCTACGGTCAGCCAGCTGCCTTTTTTTACACTCGTGATAACAGTTGAAGATGTCGATGGCGACTGTCTTAAATTAAGTCTGCCCTCCTGCGTTACCACCTTGCCTGCTGTTTTCGCCGATGCGGAAAAAGTAAGTGCAACGATTGTAAACGCCGTAAAAATTATCAGTTTGAATATCTTTTTCATTTTACCTCCTGCTGATGCTTTATTTTTTGCCATGCTGCATCACAGAAGATTATATCACAAAAACAGCTTAATTCTTTCCGGTAAATAATGTAAACTCAAATAAAAGTAATTTCATCTACTCTTTTTTTCGCATAACACTTGAACATTTGAGAAAAATGTGATAATCTATTAGAGTACATATTTAAATAACGCTTTCATCGAAAGGAAGAATAGAATATGCTTGAACAGGTTGAAATTAAAATCCAGGAGTTAAAAAAGCTCCGTGCAGAAGAATACTACAAGAAAAAGGACGCTGACCTTAAGTCCTGGGGTCTTACCACCAAGACCGACGGCAAAAAGGTAACTCCCATTATCGTTACCGATGAGGAATACGAAGAGCTCGTTAAAGCATCAAATGGCGTAGGTAAAATAGGCAGAAACTCTGTTGCTATTATGCTTAATGTTCTCGCGATTGTTATTATTGTTGTCGGAGTTGTTGTCGGCATTGTTGCAGCGGACCTTAATAAAGAGGCTGCAGTGCTTATTTTCTCCGCTTCAGTTGTAATTTCCGCAATCGTTGCTGTTCTTTTCAAAGGAATCGCAGAAGCAATCAGACTTCTTCAGCAGCTTATTGACGCAAGACCTCTTGATAAGCCCGACCCCGCAGCTATGAAAAAGCCTCAGGTAAAAAAAGCAGGCGCTCCCAAGCAGCCCGCACAGGCTCCTGCACAGGCACAAGCTCCGATGTATGTTCCCTATCCTGCCCAGAATCAGGCTTATGTTTATCCCTACCCTGTATATCCCGCACAGGCTCCTGCCGCACCTCAGGCACAGCCCGCAAACGTTGCTTACACTCCCGAAGGTGTTCAGGCTTACTATCAGCCTCCCTTTGTACAGTCTTCAGACGAACAGTAAAATAAAACTCAACTGCTTTACCCCGGATTAAAACTCCGGGGTTTTCTTTTTCCCACGTGAAACATTTTCAGCGTAATTTTTTCATATAAATCAGTGGGGTGATTATATGAACTGTTTTATTACAGAGCTTCGTAACAAAGAAGTTATAAACGGTAAAAACGGTTGCCGTCTCGGCTGTGTCAGCGATGTCGAGATTGATACATGCTCGGGTTGTATAGTTTCCGTTGTTATATGGGGTAAGGGCAGATGCTTCGGTCTGTTTCCGGCAGATAACGATATTAAAATCAGCTGGAAGGATATTGAGATTATCGGAGATGATACTATTATCGTCTGCTGTGACACAAGCTGCAATTTCTGTAACAACACAAGAAAAAGAAATTTTTTTGAAGCACTTTTTAAATGACAGCTTGACCGAAGGATTTATAACAGCTATAATATAAACGAATAAAACCTTAGGAGGTACAAATATGAAGAATAAAGAGCTTCTCGATAAGCTTACCCTTGAAGAAAAGGTAGGGCTTTGTTCGGGTAAGGATTTCTGGACACTTAAGGGTATCCCCCGTCTCGGAATACCGGAAATAACTCTTACTGACGGTCCTCACGGCTTAAGAAAGAAAAATCCCAACAGCAACAAATCCAGCCTTTCCGATTCTGTCCCCGCAACCTGCTTCCCTACAGCAGCAACAACAGCCTGCTCTTGGGACGAGGACCTTCTTTTCAGAATGGGTGAAGCTATGGGTGAGGAATGCCTTGCTGAAAGAGTAAGCGTGATTCTCGGTCCCGGCGTCAACATCAAGCGTTCTCCTCTTTGCGGCAGAAACTTCGAATACTTCTCTGAAGACCCTCTTCTCGCAGGTAAAATGGCTGCCGCTCTTATAAGAGGTATCCAATCAAAAAAAGTAGGCGCTTCTCTTAAGCACTTTGCTGTTAACAGCCAAGAAAAAAAGCGTATGACAATCGACAGCGTAGTTGACGAGCGTGCATTACGTGAAACATACCTTACCGCTTTTGAAATCGCTGTAAAAGAAGCTCAACCCTGGACTGTAATGAATGCCTATAACAAGGTTAACGGTACCTACTGTTCAGATAATGGCTACCTTCAGAACAGAATTCTTCGTGACGAATGGGGTTTTGAAGGGCTCGTCGTTACTGACTGGGGTGCAGCTAATGACAGAGTCACAGGTATGGTTAACGGTAACGACCTTGAAATGCCTACTTCCGGCGGCTATAACGATGCAAAGGTCTGTAAGGCTGTACGCGAAGGCAGAATGAAAGCGGAAAGCGTTGATGTGTGTGCAGACAGAGTGCTTTCTCTTATTCTCAAATCAAAGGATGCTTTTACAACACACTCCTACGATAAAAAGGCTCACCATCTTATTGCCCGCGATATTTGCAAGAACAGTCTCGTTCTTCTCAAAAACGAAGACGGTATCCTTCCGCTTAATAAGGATAAAACCGTTGCAGTTATCGGCGAAATGGCTCGTTGTCCCCGTTATCAAGGTGCCGGAAGCTCAAATATAAATCCAACCGAGCTTGACGATGCCTTTGATGCACTTCTGGAAAAGGGCTACAAGCTTACCTTTGCTCCCGGCTACAACAAGAAAAAGGACACAGTAAATGAGATTATGCTCAAGGACGCCTGCATAGTAGCTGAAAGAGCAGACAGCGTTCTTCTTTTTATCGGTCTTACTGAAGAATATGAATCCGAGGGCTACGACAGAACCCATCTTAATCTTCCCTCGTCTCACGTGAAACTTCTCGAGGAAATACTCAAGGTTAACGAAAACGTTACCGTTGTGCTTTACGGCGGTTCACCTGTTGTTATTCCTCACCTCGATAAAATCAAAGGTCTTGTAAACGGTTATCTCGGTGGTCAGGCAGGCGGAAGCGCCCTTGCCGAAATTTTAAGCGGCGATTTCAATCCCTGCGGCAAGCTCGCAGAAACCTATCCTCTTTCTCTTGAAGATACCCCCTGCAGTAAAATATACCCTGCTTCAGGCACGACTGCAGAGCACCGTGAAAGCATCTTCATCGGCTACAGGTTTTATGATACAGCGAAAAAAGACGTTCTTTTCCCCTTTGGCTACGGTCTGTCATACACTGATTTCGAATACAGCGGTCTTAAGCTTTCGAAGAAAAAGATAAAGGACACCGACGAGCTCACACTTACCTTTAAGATTAAGAATACAGGCACGGTTGCCGGTGCAGAAATTGCACAGATTTATCTGAAAGATAAGGAAAGTACTGTTTTCCGTCCCGAAAAAGAGCTTCGTGCATTTAAGAAGATTTTCCTTGAGGCCGGCGAAGAAAAGACAGTGGAAATCACTCTTTCAAAGAGAGCCTTCGCATACTACAATGTCAATATAAGCGACTGGCACGTTGAAAGCGGCGAATTCGAAATCCTTGTAGGAGCTTCATCACGTGACATAAGGCTTAACGCAACTGTAACCGTCGAGAGCACAACAGACGCAGAGATTCCTGATTATCGTGAATCTGCTCCCTGCTACTACGAAGGCAGAGCAAACGAAGCTACTGCAGAAGAATTTGAAGCAGTATTAGGTCGAAAGCTGCCTCCTTCAGTTCTTGACAAAAATACTCCTCTCACCTTTCTGAACTCACTCGGAGATGCAGCAAACACCAAGTGGGGCAAGGTTATAAACGACCTTCTCGATAAGGCGTTAAGCTCCGTTGCCGGTGATGACCAGGCAATGGGAATGGCAAAGGCTATGGCTCTCGAAATACCTATCAGAAACTTTGTCACGATGAGCGCAGGCGTATTCAGTGAGGAAATGGCAAAGGGACTTCTGATGATACTCAACGGTGAAAAGCCCGCTTACGGTCTTGGTAAAATCCTCGGTGGACTCTTCGGCGCAATCAGAAAGCTTCCCGATTTATTGAAGGCAATCTGACATACTCAAACCAAACCGCAACAACCCTCCACAGTAAAGATATTACTGTGGAGGGTTTCTTTTTTACTGTTCAAAAAACTCCCCACCTCGTGAGAGATGGGGAGTAATTTTTGTTTAGCGGTTATTTGTTAACCGTGAAACTTACTTAAAGACGCTGAAAATCTTCTGGAAGAATTCCTTAATCTTCTTGATAAGTCTCTGGAACCAGTTGAGTGATTCTTCTGCATCTTCAACTGCGTCCTCATGATCTTCGTCTGAACCGACTGTGTCGTCCCAAACACCGGTGAGATCTTCCATGATCTTTGCAATGCTTGAGTATGCACATCCGCCGCTACCTGCTGCACCGAAGAGCTCCTTGAAGATATTAACAACTTCTGTAATATTTCCGTTGAGAGCTTCGTTGAATACAAGTACCATACCGAGAGCGGAGAAGAGACCGCCTACGATGATGTCAGGTGCGTTGTAGACCTTAGCCTTAAGGAAGAGCTGGTTGATAGCATATCTTACAGTTTCCTTAGCGCCGGACTGGAGATTGAAGGTTGCTGCGATCCACTCTACAAGAGCGTTCTGGTTATCGGGATCCTCGAAGAGCTCGAAGAGCCATGTGAATACGAGAGTAAGAACGTCGCCCTTATCTGCTACGATGAAGGTCTGGGTGTTCTTGTTTGCTCTGCCTTCGTAACCAACAGGATAATTCTTGATGTAGTTATCCATATCATTCTGGTTCTTGATTCTCAGCTCGTTGATGAAGGAGCCTGCTGCATTTGAACGTGAAGTTGAAACTTCAGCGATTTCACTTGCGCCTTCCTGTGCAAGCTTCATCCAATCAATGTCGGGAAGGTGGAGACCAAGCTTCTCACCAAGGATATTGATGGGAATTTCGATGCTGCCAAGGAGGTTGCCAAGGTTGAGCATTTCCATAAGATCAAGGCCGAGGAGACCGAGAATTGAGTAGATAGGTGCTACAAGGTTTCTCACTACAAGTCCAACACCTTCGTTTGCAATGAAGTATGCAACGTTGGGAAGGATTGTAAGGAGACCGTCGATGGGCTTGTTGAGGAGTCTGTCAGCGAAGAAGCCGATTCTCTCAAGAATGTAGCCCATAAGCTTTGCATTGTCTGCCTTATAAGCGTTGTTATAAGCTGTTACGTTCATAACTTCGCCTGACTTGAGGCCGAATGCTTCAAGGAGAGGAATGATTGCATAGTCGTAACCGTTACCGCCCTTGATTCTTACAACACACTCAATGTTGCCATCTGCGTCAAGCTTGTAGTTACCGTTCTCGTCCTTAGCGGGAAGAAGTGCAAGGGACTTGCCTTCACCAACAAGGAGAAGCTCGAGTACACAGTTGAGAGGATTGAGAATTGATGCAAAAGCATTTGCGAAGCTTGTTACTGTGCCGTTTACGCCCCAGTTGATGCCTTCAACATTAACGTCTGCCCATGTTTCAGCTGCATTGAGTCTTGCAAGGAAGTCAGCGTTCTTGTTGGAGTACTTAGCGTATTCAGCTGCATAGCCCTGAACTGTAAGGTCGAGGTTGAGAGGTACTGCATTGCCTGCACCGTCATCCACAACGAGGATGGGCTCTTCACCACCGGTGAGACCTGCGATTGTACCGAGGATAGGACCAACTGTGTCACCGCCGAGGAGACCTGTAATCTTGCCTACGAGGTCAGATGCGAGCTTGTTGGTAAGAAGTGTACCGATGAGACCCTTAAGTGAACCGAAGCCGGCCTTCTGAAGAATGTCATTTACAAGCTTGTCGATGTTCTGAGCGATGATGTCAGCGTTCTGCTCTGTCATGTACAGATATGTTGTGTAGTCGTACTTCTTGACTTCTACCTTTCTGTTCTGTACAGGAATGTAAGTTGCACCGTCTATACTGAAGATGCTGCCGATGAGATCGATGAGCTTTGTGGGATCCTTGATGATGCCATCAACAACTTCGTTGAAGTCGCCAAGGTCAAGACCAAGAGCTTCCTTAAGAGCATTCCAGTTATCTTCAGTAAGAACTGTCTTGATGAGTGTTACGAAGGTATCTGCTGCGTCACCCTTGAGGTTCTTATATGCTGCGCCATTGTAGATATCCCACTTAGTATCCATCTTGGATGCTGCGAAATCTACCTTACCGTCCTTATCAGCGTCAGCACCGGCTGCTGCTGCAAGAACCATCCAATCGAGGTCAACACTGAGTGATGCACCTGCGATATTGATGCCAGCGATGAGGTCTTCAAGGAGAGCTGCGATATCGTTGCCTTCAAGCTTGAAGGTGATACCTGCGTCGATACCGGGATGTTCCTTACCGAGGTAGGTTTCAAGCTTACCGCCATTGATAAGTGCACCTACATCGATGGGAATTGCGATCGGGAAGATTTCATCAACTACTGCAATTACATGGTTAACAGGAGCGATGAGGTTTTCAACGATTGTTGCAAGACTGCCAGTACCAAGAACATAGCAGAGATTTGCAAGAATGTCGAGTACGCTTTCGATGGGAGCTGCGAGGATTTCGTCAACTCTATCGAAGAGTGTTGTAAGAATGGGATAGAGTGCACTGCCGTAGTTATCAGCTACCTTCTTCATGTACTCTTCCTGAGTATCGGGAACGATGCCGAAGAGCTCGAGGAGAGGAATGATTGCGTAGTTGTAACCGCTACCGCCGCTGATTGCGATTTCGTCGAATACAGCGAGTGTCTTGCCCATGAATGTGTTGTTAGGATCAGCTGCGTCGAAGTCAGCTCTTACCATGCCGCCTTCAAGAAGAAGTACGAGTATGCAATCGAGAGGAGCAAGGAAGTCGCAAAGGAGATTGATGAATGCATCTACATCTGTGATGCCCCATGCGTATGCGGAAGCTACCTTTTCAGCTACAGGCTTGCCTTCAGCATCAACAACTGTGTTGCCGTCTGCGTCCTTAGCATAAACGATATTTCCGTTTTCGTCCTTCTTATCTTCGCTGTGTGCTGCCCATACATCTGCCCATGTCTTTGCATCGCCGATGTATTCGTCGAGCTTGGAGCCGAAGTTATCAGCCTTGAATGCTGCGGGAGCGATGCTGAATGCGTCGTTGCCGTCTGCATCTTTGGTGTTCTTGATGTTAGCAAGGTCATTAACAAGACCTTCGATCATTGTTAAGGTTTCTGCGGGAAGACCTGCAAGAAGCTTAACGATTGCACTTACAAGAAGGTTTGCGATGTCGTCCTTAACGAAGAGCGGGTATACAAGGTCTGCAAGGCTGCTGATCTTGTTGCCGTTTTCGTCAGGCTTAACAAGGAGTTCAAGAAGTACGGGGATAAGTCCGTCAAGGTTGGAGATAACCTGGTTGAACTGTGCGTGTGATGCTTCTGAACCGTAGTCAATTACAGTCTTATCAATAGCAGGCTGTGTATATGACTTGTATTCAACAAGATATCTGTTGAGGAGCATAAGGATAAGGTCGATTACAGTATCAGCGGAACCTGCAAGTGAAGTGATGATACCGTATACCATGTTGTCCTTGCCGTCTTCTGTCTTCTCTTCAATACCGATTACGTCGCAAAGGATATTGAGGAAGTCAGTTGTAAGAACGGTTGTGAGAACGTACATGATAGCGCCACCGTTATCTGTTGTCCATTCAGTTACATCGTCACCGAGAGCGATATCGCCTTCAGGCTTAACAACCTTAACTGATGCCTTGGCAAGGTCAAGGAAGAATGTATCGGGAAGTGCGTTGATTACCTGGATAACATTACCTTCGTCGTCCTTAATCTCGATACCGGGAAGGAGACTGTTGATGAGGTCAACAAGGATTGCACCGTTGTCGCCTGCAATGTTGATAATGTTAGTGAGGTTGAGCATCTTGCCGTTGGGAAGCTCGATCTTTGCAAGACCTTCGATGAGAACATCAAGCTGGTCTCTGGAGATTACGCCGCCGAGAGCATCAACAATACCGAGTACAGGAGCTACAAGGTTCTGGATTACAACTGCAACGTCGTCGTTAGCGATGAAGTAACCGAGGTTACCAACTACTGTAAGGATTGTTGAAAGAGGTGCTGCCTTCACGCCGTTTACAAGGTCAACAAGAAGAGCATCTACTACTGCTTCGATTGCTTCGTTAGCAGTTGAAACCTTCTTAGCGTCGAGCTTGTCAACAGCTGCCTTATTAGTACCTGTGATGATTTCTTCAAGACCGAGTCCCTGGTAGAGGAGAGGAACGATTGCTGACTCGTAAGCGTTGCCGCCCTTGAGTGTAAGCTGTGCCTTCTGACCGTTATTTTCAACAGTTACTACGAGGTCTTCGTTTGTAAGAAGGAATGCAAGAACCTTTTCAAGAGGCTTGAGCATATCGAGGATTGCGCCTACCCATGCGTCCTTACCTGCAACGTCTGTGAAGACTGCTGCAAGCTTGCCGTCTGCACCGGTATTAGCTGCTACTACGTCTGCCCATGTTACTGCCTTCTTAGCTGCGTCGATTTCATCTGCTGTTGCATCTGCATCAAGCTTATCTGTTGCAGCCTTTACAGCCTTGCCAACGTAAGCGATAAGTGCTGCGTTGCCGGAAGCGTCTGCAAATGCTACGGGAGCGATGTCGATGCCGAGGAAGTCCTTAAGGATACCGGTAATATCTGAACCAAGACCCTTGAGGATACCAAGGAGAGCACCTGTGATGGTGTTCATCATATCATCTGTGAACAGGAAGTCGTTAAGGAGATAGTTAACGATGTTATCAAGTGTTGCATTCTTGTTTGTGCCGTTGTAGAGCTTGTAGAGGAAGTTGTTTTTATCAGTTACGTCCTTTGCAAGGAGTTCAATGATTACGGGAACCGCCTTAATAAGTACTCTGTCAAGGCTGTCAACTGCTGTCTTAGCGTCAGCTGACTTAGCGAATTCGAGAACGCCGAGATACTTGAAGATGTAGTCAAGTTCCTTAACATCATACTCACCTGTAAGAATGAGTACTACTGCTGCAACGATGCCCTTGATTGAGTCGGGGCTACCGATGAGTTCTTCGATTACACCCTTGAGAGTGGGATCCATGTTACCAAGGAGACCGGTTACAAGGTTATAGATGTTCTCGCAGTTATCTTCTGTAAGAACTGTGTCAAGGAGCGTTACGAGTGCATTTGCTGCATCACCTGTGAGATTTACAAGATCAGCTACTGCAGGATTCTTAACAGTGCCGAGGTCGTATACCTGCTTTGTACCGGTGGTGAGAATCTTGCCATCAGTATCCTTCTTAGCCATCTTAGCTGCGATTGCAGTCCAGTCAAGGTCAAGGTGGAGATTGATAGTTGTTGAATCATTGATCTTGATCTCATCGATAAGACCGTTGATAAGTGTTGCAAGATCGTCGCCGGAAACATTTACCGTGATACCGGCAGGAATGCCTTCGTGTTCCTTACCGAGGTAGAGACCGAGGATTTCATCTGCTGCAACGTCAATTCTGATTGCAAGCGGGAAGAGATCGTCAACTTCTGCGATAAGGGTATTGAGAGGAGCGAGGAGGTTATCAGCGATTGTGTTGATACCGTCGCTGCCAATGAAGTAGAAGAGATTTGCAAGTCTTGAAAGAAGCTCGTTGAGAGGTGTTGCGAGGATTTCGTTAACCTCACCGATGAGAGTTTCAAGGATATACTTAAGTGAAGACTTATCATCTGCTACTCTTTCATCATATTCTTCCTGAGTGAGGAGACCGTCTGCGCCGAATGCCTCAAGGAGAGGAATAATAGCGTAGTTGTAGCCGAAACCACCCATGATTCTTATGTCGTTGCGATCGTTTGTTACATCGTCTTCAAGAGCGATGATGGGCTTACCGCTGAGGAGAATCTGGAATACGATATCAAGAGGCTGGAGAAGATCACATACAAACGGTACAAGACCATTGAGATCCTTGATGCCCCAATCAAATTCGCTGAGCATCTTGCTGTTGTGAGTCTTATTGCCGGTAAGAGTTACTGCTACTTCTGCTGTATCTTCCTTACCGTCTACATCAGCAGTTACAAGATCGTTCTTTGCTGAGTAGAACTTCTGATCATTACCTTCTGCATCCTTATAAGTGTACTCATAAGTGTATACAGGTGTAAGAGCGTATGTCTTAACGTCTTCGCCTTCACCGACTGTTACTGTTGTAGCTGTGGGATCAGCATTCCATTCAGTTACTGTCTTAGCAGGAACTGCTGCTACATAATCCTCGTCGCCTTCTTCGCCTACAGCTTCCTGAGCAGGAATTACATAGGTGAATTCATACTGAGTATAAGCTTCAAGAACTTCTGTCCATGTCTTTGCATCGCCAAGGAATTCCTTAAGCTTGGAATCATCAGCAATATTAGCATTTTCAGACCAGAGAGTCGGGTCGATTGTCTCAAGCTGGATATTTGTGAGTTCCTTGACATATGCGAGGATTGCATCAAGATCAAGGCTCTCATTCTTGTCAAGTCCTGCAAGTACAGGAACAAGAGCGTTAAGGATAAGGTTTGCAAGGTCAGCGTCTGCAACAAGACCGTTTACAAGGCCGCCGAGTGACTTGCCGTCTGCGATCATTGCAATTACAGTGTTGATAATGGGATCAAGTGCTGCAACTGCGTTGGTTGTATTTTCGTTGTCGAGAAGAGCGTTGCCTTCTGCGTCCTTACCGAAGTTTGCATAAGGAGCTGTTGTATCAGCGGGAAGTACATCCTGCTCAACCTTTGAGTATACAACCTTGTAATCGTTAAGAAGCATTACAAGTACGTCGATAAGTTCATTTTCCTTATCAGCCATTGTAAGTACGGTTGCACCGATGCCCTGGCTGAGGTCAAGACCTACCTTCTTGAGGATTGTCTCGAAGAAGTCGTAGTCAAGAACTGTTGAAAGAACGTACATGAGTGCGTCTGCTGTGTTAATTGTCCAGTTAGCAACGAGTCTTTCTTCATCAGGCTTCGTTTCGTCGCCGTTTACATACTCGTATCCGCCAGCTGCGGTGCTGTCTTCAACAACGTACTTGGAGAACTGCTTGAAGAAGTCTTCAGGAAGAAGGTTGATCATCTGGAGAACCTTGTAGTAAACCTGTTCTGCTACGGGCTTACCGTCCTTATCAAGAACGTCGTTACCGTTTTCGTCCTTTTCGTATACTACATTGCCGTCTGCATCGGTCTTGTCAACAGCCCACCATGTGAATTCAGGATGTTCGTCAACATAAGCCTTTTCGTATACAACGATCTTACTTACATTCTTACCGTCAACTTCAACGATTTCCTTTTCGTAGGCTCTGATGCCACCGATAAGCTCGTTGATGAGAGCTACAAGGCCTTCACCTTCAGCACCAGCAATATTGATGATGTTGGTGATATTAAGGGCCTTACCGCCGGGAAGAGTGATCTTTGCAAGACCTTCGATAATACCGTCAAGCTGTTCTCTTGAGAGAAGTGATTCTGCAAGCTCAAGGAGACCGAATACGGGAGCAAGAAGGTTCTGGATAAGCTCGTCGAGGTTACCGTTAGCGATGAAGTAGCTGAGGTTGCCGACGATCTTAAGAATTGAAGTGATGGGAGCTGCGCAGATTGCATCTACAACACCCGTTGCTCCGTCGGTGCCAAGAAGAGCATCAACGAGGTAACCGAGAGCGTCTGTAGTGTGTTCTGTTGTGTTACCGTCTGCGTCAACGGGAAGTTCCTTAACTGTTACGCCGAGCTGCTTTGCACCAAGAGCGTTAAGGAGAGGAACGATGCCGTTGTTATAGCCGTTTGCACCCCAGAGTTCTACGCCATCGATTGCAAGTTTGAGGTTATTACCTGCAAACAGGAAGTCGAGAATCGGATTGAGAGGCTTGAGAAGGTCGATGAATGTACCGATAAATGCGTCCTGACCGGAGATGTTCCAGCTTTCTGCATATACCCATTCGTCCTTATCATTCTTTGTAGCATTTGCAAGACGTACATCTGCCCATGTTACTGCCTTCTTAGCTGCGTCGATTTCGTCTGCTGTTGCATCTGCATCAAGCTTATCTGTTGCAGCCTTTACAGCCTTGCCAACGTAAGCGATAAGTGCTGCGTTGCCGGTTTCTGCTGCAAATTCGTAAGGCATAAGCTTAACAGGAAGAATTGCTGCAAGAGTTTCTGCAAGTTCTGCAGTGATTGCATCAGCAAGGATATTGTTGAGCAGAGCCATTACTGTGTCGAAGTTAGCTGCTGTGAATGCGAATTCAACGAGAAGCCAATCAACGATAGCAGTAAGATCATCATCTTCTTCAAGTGCCATTGCCATCTTATTGAAGAAGTTCCACTTTGTTTCGTCGGGTTCTTCTGTGTCGCCGAACATCTTGATGATGCCAACAGCTTCACGGACAACCATGTTATCAAACTTGCTGATTGCGGACTTGATTTCATCAGTCTTGTAGTTGAAGTTGAGTTCGCCAAGGAACTTGTATACAAAGTCTAAGGGATAACCGGTCATTTCGCCTTCGCCTGTAAGGAGAAGTACTACAACGCCGATAGCCTTTTCGATTGCATCGGGATCTGAAAGGATTTCGTCAAGGATATCCTTAAGCTCGCCGTCTTCAAGGAGACCGAGAACAAGATTTCTGATAGCTTCAGTGTTATTCTGTGTAAGAAGAACCTGAAGGAGAGTTACGAAGGTGTCAACAACGTCGCCTTCGATGTTGTGGTACTTATCGTCTGCATATTCAGTTGTACCTACAACGTTTTCATATGCTTCGTAGTCCATTGCAGATACAACAGTCTTAATCTTTGCACCGTCTGTTGACTGCTTTGTAGCGTCTTCAGTCTTAGCCATCTTAGCTGCAAGTTCAATCCAGTTAAGGTCAAGGCTGAGGCCGAGCTTGGTGCCGTTGATTTCGATGCCTGCAAGGAGATCGTTAAGGAGAGTTGCAATAGCTGTAGCTTCTACATTTACATGGATACCTGCTTCAACGCCTGCGTGTGCCTTACCGAGGTAGAGGCCGATAATCTCGTCTGTACCGATCTTGCTTACATCGATGTTGATTGCAAGCGGGAAGATGGGATCTACTTCTGCAATAAGAGTATTGACAGGAGCAAGAAGGTTATCAACGAGGTCGTTAGCGGAGTTGTTGCCAAGGAAGTAGAAGAGGTTTGCAAGTCTTGACATAAGCTGTGATACAGGAGCATCAAGGATTTCTTCAACTTCTGCGAAGAGTACGTCAAGAACATACTTGAGGTGTGAACCGTCAACTTCAGCCTGTGCTTCATAATCAGCCTGACTCTTGAGACCGGTTGCGCCGAGAGCTTCAAGAAGAGGAATGATTGCGAAGTTGTAGCCGTCACCGCCGCGAACAGTAATCTGTGCGGGATAGGGTTCTACATCTTCCTTTGTATCAGGAGCAACGATGATGTCTGCGCCTGCAAGGAGAAGCTCGAATACTACGTCAAGAGGCTTGAGAAGGTCAACTGCGAAGTTCTTGAGACCGTCGAAGTTATCGATGTTCCAATCGTATTCGCTTACCATCTTTGACTTCTGAACGTTCTTGCTGAAGGTTACAGGAACTTCTGCTGTGTCAGCCTTACCGTCAACATCATATGTTGTGTAATCGTTCTTATCAAGGATGATTGTCTTTTCTTCTGTCGTAGCTTCTTCACCTTCGCCGGTTACTACCTCGTAGGTGTATTCGTATTCGTAAACTGCTGTGAGGTCATAGGTCTTAGCATCTTCGCCTTCACCGATTGTGATAGTCTTTGTGCCGGCGGGCTTGAAGACTGTTTCAGTCTTAGCTGCTACATAGCCTTCTTCACCTTCTGTACCAACTGCAGGAATTGTGTATGTGAATTCATACTGGGTGTAATATGCTTCAACTTCTGCCCATGAAATCTTACCGTCTTCATCAAGGTCTGTTGCCTTATTGATGAAGTTTTCGATCATTGTGCCTGCCCATGCTGAAGGATCAAGCTTAACATCGAGGTTACTGAATTCCTTGACATAACCGAGGATTTCGTCGATGTCGAGTGAAGCAAGGAGAGGAACAAGAAGGTTCATGAGAAGGTTGCCGAGATCTGCGCCAGCAACAAGGTTTTCAACGAGACCTGCAAGTGAATCAGCGTCCTTAACAAGGAGACCGATGATTGCGGGTACAAGACCGTCGATAGCCTGGATAGCCTGTGCAAGGTTTGTATCGGTAAGAGGAGCCTTCGGGTCAACATTGATCTTTGTGATGTCAATCTGAGCGTACTTGTTGTATACAAGCTTATACTCGTTGAGAAGCATTGAGATAATGTTGATTACGAGATCTTCGTCACCGCTGAGACCGTAGATTACATCGCCGAGAACGGTGCCTTCTTCAACCTTAAGGAGGTCGCCGAGGAAGCCGAGGAAGTCGTCGGAGCAAACAGTTGCAAGGAGATACATAAGTACGTCTGCCTTATCAACTGACCACTTGGTTACTTCCTTAACTCGGATATTTTCTTCTGTCTTCTGACCGTCGGTGAGGCTATCGTAGTTGATAGCGTATGTGCTCATGATTTCGAAGAACTTAGCGGGAAGAGGCTCTGCGAGTCTTGTCTTTTCGCCTGTTTCTTCGTCAACAAGGTAAACCTTGGGAAGGAGACCGTTAATCATTGAAACGAGCTTGCTGCCGTCTGCACCTGCGATACCTGTGATATCATCAAGATCCATCTTGATGAGGCTCTTAAGAAGTGCGTTGATGTCAGCCATTGTGATGCCTTCGCTCTTTTCAACCATTTCGCCGTCTACTTCAACAGTTGTCTTCTTCTCGAAGATTGAGAGGAGACCTGTTACGGGAGCGATGAGGTTGTTGATAACGAGAGCAACACCGTCGTTTGCGATGAAGTAGGATGCGCTGCCGACAAGTTCAAGGATTGTTGAGATGGGAGCCTTTTCGATGTCTTCTACAAGACCGAAGATGCCGTTTACAACTGCCTTGAGCATTTCGTTTGCATCACTGTAATCATCTGCATCTTCAGATGCAAGCTTGATGTTGAGAGCCTTTGCAAGAGGAACAAGAGCTGTTTCGAAGCCGTTGCTGCCCTTGAGGCCGAATGTATCAATAAGGATATTGATGTCTTCACCCTTGAAGAGGAATGCAAGAAGAGGTTCGACAACTGCAGTTACTTCGTAGAGGATACCGAGGAATGCGTCCTTATCGGAGATATTCCAGGTTTCTTCGAGGATAACCTTAGTTACTCTTTCGTCCTTATCGTTTGTGACAGCTATAAGGTCGTGTACCTTACCGTCAGCATCTGTATAAGTCTTTTCTTCTGCGTTTGCATTGTATACGGTTGCATATTCTGCTGCTACATAGCCTTCTTCGCCTTCATTGCCAACTGCTGCCTTTGTCTCGTACTTATATTCGTACTGCTTGTGCGCGTTAGCGATGTCTGCCCATGTGAGACCTGCATCCTTGTCAGATGCTGTGTGAGCATTAATGAATGCTGCAACCTTACCGCCGTTAGCTTCAGAAATTGCTGCTACGCCTGCGGGTGAAAGGTCAATGCCGAGAACTTCCTTAACGATATCAACGATTGTTGTGAATGTCTTCACATCGATACCGCCGAGGAGACCAACGATGAGACCGAGAAGCTGGTTCATCATCTTATCGTTGAATACAAGGTCGTTGAGGAGATAGTCAACTACTGCCTTGATGTCAGCGTCTGCTGCATCTTCGCCAAGACCGTTATAGATGTCAGCGATGATTTCAACGGGCTTATCAAGGTCATTACCGAGGAGCTTAAGGAGCTTCGGAATGAGGTTGTTAACCATCTTATCGAACTTGCCGATTGCGCTGTTGACTGCACTGTGGCCGCCGTTGAGGAGACCGCCCTTGATGTTCGAGTAATCGTATTCAGCTTCACCAAGGAAGTAGAATATCATAGCTTCGATCATGCCTGCTACATCGTAGTTATTAGCAAGAAGCTTGATAACTGCGCCGATGAGAACGTCAGGTGACTCAATAGCCTTGTTAATGAGCTTTTCAACCTCTGCGGGAAGTGTGCTCATGTCAAGATTGAGCATCTGGAGAAGTGCGTCGATATTGTCGGAAGTAATAACCATAGCGAGAAGAGTGATGATTGTAGCTGCTGTGTCGCCCTGGATATTCTTACCGGGTGTGCCGAGGCAGATATCCCACTTAGGATCTACCTTGGAATCGAAGTATTCGATTTCGCCCATTTCATCAAGCTTTGCTGACTTAGCTGCAATATCCTTGAAGCTGATTGTAATATCAAAGCCTGATACAAACTTAGCGAGTACCTTTGCAAGGAGTTCTTCAAGAGTTGCGCAGTCAAGATCAAGAGTGAGACCTACCTGTGCCTTCTTGAGTGCTACGTCTTCGCCAAGGAGAATTTCTGCAACGCTGCCGCCGTCCATAAGAGCCATAAGGTTAACTCTGATAGCTACGGGAAGTACGCCTTCGATAGCCTTGATTACTTCGCTGAGAGGAGCAATAAGGTTGGATACGAAGGTTGTTGCGCCGTCCTTGGAGATTGTGTATGCAAGATTTGCAAAGAGACCGAGTACGAAGTCAAGAGGTGTATCAAGGTTGTCGTTTACAGTGTGAAGAACTGTCTTCAGAATGTAACCGAGTGTGCCTTCTGTTTCGATTGTTGCTTCGTATTCTGCCTGAGTCTTGATGCTTGCAGCAGGAACGCTGAGAGCTTCAAGAAGCGGGATAATAGCGTAGTTGTAGCCGCTACCGCCCATGATATTGATTTCCTTGAATGCGCCGAGTGAATCGCCATATTCTGTACCGTCGAATTCATATACGCCGCCTGCAAGGAGAAGTGAAAGTACACCGTCAAGAGGCTTGAGGAGATCTGTTACAACGTCAACGAGAAGGTCAGCCTTAGCGTTGAGAGTTTCTGCTTCTGCAAGACCCCATACGAAGTCGGATTCAACCTTTGTGTTGTGAACACGTTCAACTTCACCCTTCGCTGTAAGAGCGTAGGTTACCTCGCCTACCTTATATTCGGTAAGCTTGCTGTCAGTTGACTTGAGTGTTTCAGTCTTAGCTGCTACATAGTCATCAGCACCCTCTTCACCTACTGCGGGAATTGTGTACTCATAACCGTAGTATACAGTTTCAACCTTTTCAAGCTTGAAGGTCTTACCTGCATAGTCGCCGCTTGTGGGAGTATGATCTGCACCGTCAAGGTCAGCATCAGCGAACCATACGGTTATATACTTAGCGTCAACGGGAGCCTTGTAGCCTTCTTCACCCTCTATGCCTTCAGCAGCCTTAGCTTCTTCAACCATGTAACGGTATTCGTACTTGGTGTAGAATGCAGCAACATCAGCCCATGTAAGGTCAGCTACAGGAATTCTTTCCTCGCCTGTTACGTTGCCGTCTTCGTCAACAACGTCTCTCTTAACGTCAACTGCGTTGATGAAGGGAGCAAGTGCATTGCCTTCTGCTGCGTATGCTGCAGGAGTGATGTCAATGTTCAGACCAACGATATCCTTAACATAACCAAGGATGTCGGTGATTGTGCCCCAGGTCTTTTCGTCGAGACCGCCGAGGAGACCTACGAGCATTGCGATAATGCCGTTTACAACCTTATCAGTGTAGAGGTTATCAGCTACGAGCTTGTCGAGTGAACCTACACCGAGGAGATCGAGAACTTCAGGAAGAAGCTTCTGGAGATTATCGAGAGCAAGCTGAACTTCTGTCTTTTCTACACCGTACTTGCCGTAATCGGTTGCAGCGGGAGCAAGAGCTTCTGCAGGTTCTTCGATAGCCTTATATGTGATTACATACTTGTTGAGAAGCTTGATGAGGATTTCGGATACGTTCTTTGTAGCATCCGGACCCATTACGTTGTCAATGATTGTCTTGAGGATACCTTCCATCTTGGAAGTATCAACGAGACCGCCTACAAGACCGTCTGCAAGAGCAAACTGAAGGAGACCTGTAAGTGTGTACTTGGTATTGCCAACGATTGTTATCATCTGGCTGCCTGTTGCAGGCTTAGTTGTAGCGTTTCCGTCTGCATCTACCCAGATGTCGCCATCCCTCTTAGCTACGATAGCACCGTTCATATTTACATATGCATCAAGTTCTGTGTCATAGAGAGCGGATGTTGCATTTGTCTTGACTGTATTGATTACAGCATAGTCACCGAGGTAACCTGCAAGCTTAAGGATTATATCCTTATTGATGAGGTTATCCTTCTTGATGAGACCATTGATAAGTGAGCAGAGACCTTCAACGGTAACCATACCGTCAACCATTACTGCTTCGATTTCAGTTTCGCCGTTCTTTGTAAGACCAGCCTTGTCAAGATAGATTTCTGTCTTGGTTTCGTCGCCCTTAACGATGTAAGCATATGTCTTACCGTCTGCGCTTGTCTTCTGAACCTTACCGGGTACAGTTGAGTCGTCAAGCTTGAGCATAAGAAGGTCAAGAGGAAGACCGATTGTGTCTGAAAGCTTGATGCCGTTTGAACCGATGAGAGGTTCAGCAACTGCGATGAGACCGTTTACAAGCTGGAGAACTGAATGAACTGCATTGTATACTCCGTCACTACCGATGAAGTAAAGGAGTGAGGGAAGGTATGTTGCAAGATATGTTACGGGAGCTTCTACAAGGTTATTAACGAAGCCGAATACTACGTTAACGATGTATGAAAGCATATCGTAAGCGTTGTTGATTGCGCAGAATTCTGCAACGGTCATAATGCCGTCTGTGTTGTCAGCGGAGTATGCACCAAATGCTGCAAGACCGCCGATTGCATCAAGAATGGGAACAAGGAGTTCTTCGTAGCCGTTTACGCCCATAAGCTCAACGTAACCGTTACCGATTTCTTCGCCTGTTCTTGAGTCGTCGATAATAGTTGTAGCTACGCCGTCTGCGTCGTATTCAACCATATTAATGGGCTCATAAGCTGCCTTATCGTGACCGATAAGAGTGAGAGTCTTGCCCTGAAGTACAAGCTGAAGTACGGGGAAGAGAGGTTCAACGATAACTGCAAGAGCCTTGATGAATGCAGTCTTTTCGTCAGCTGCACCGTTTACGCCCCATGTTACGTCTGCAACGTTTTCGCCGTCAACTGTCTTGTTGTATTCAGCCTTAACAACACGGTTCTTATCTGCATCGAGAACCTGAGTAAGAGCAACCTCGTACTTAACTTCCTGAGCTTCTTCGCCTTCACCTTCGGTCTTTGTAAGCTCGTAGGTTGTTGCGTTTTCGTCAGCAAGGTATACAGTGTACTTGTTGTCTTCGCCGGTTTCTTCATTCTTACCGTCGATGTACTCGTAAGCATAGAGAGGTGTTGTGTCGTTCTTAACAACATCTGCCCATGTCTCTGCTTCGCCGATGATGCCTTCGAGAGCTGCAACTGCTGTTGCCATTTCAGCCTTATTTTCATAAGCCTTCTTGACAGTTGCGATATAGCTCTGAGGATCAAGCTTGATACCGGTGAGACCGAAGTACTCAATGATTGTACCAACAATGTCGGTTGTGCCGATAAGGTTGATGATGAGAGCTGCAAGAGTATTTACAAGCTCATCGGACCATACGAGGTCATTGAGGAGATACTCTACTACTTCGTAGAGGTCAGCAACAGCTGCATCGTCTGCGATTGTAGCATAGTTATCAAAGATATCATTAAGGATAGTGGGTTCCTTACCTTCCTTGGGAGCAAGGAGATCGGAAAGGATGGGAGCGATTGCGGGAAGTGCTTCTTCGATGATTGTATCAAGCTGACCGGGAACTCTTGCTGCCTTATCCTTATCTTCCTGTGTTTCAAGGTTGTCAAGGTGGCTGTGGTCAGGTGTGATGTACTCGCCGTAAAGCTCGTTATAAGTAATTGTGTAGTTTTCAAAGAGCGCTGTGATGATGTCAGCAATTACAAGGCCGTTGAACTTGCCTTCAATGAGGTTCTTGAGGATACCGCCAAGGATATTGCCTTCATCATTGACGTCAATCTTTGCAAGTCTTGCAATTTCATTAAGAAGTGACTCTGAAAGAACGTTATCAAGGAGATATACAGCGGAGTCTGCGATGTCAACCTTGAACCAGTCAACAACATAGCGAACTTCCTTGATTTCGCCCATTGATTTGTCATAAAGCTCATCAGCAATCTTTATGATCTTGCCGGTGGTTGCGTCTTCATAATAGTAGTAGAAGTCAGCATTAGCAGTCTGCTTATTGATTGTGATAGCGTGCTTTGCATAGTCCTCGAAGAATGTTTCAGGAAGAAGCTGGAATGCAGCCTTTTCTTCTTCTGTTGCATCTTCTGCAAGAAGGAGAGGACCTACAAGCTTATTGAGAATCTTAATGAGGTTGTCACCGTTTTCACCACAAATCTTGAGAAGGTCTGTGAGAGCGTATGCGTTGTATTCTTCAAAGTCAGGAACGATTTCACCGTCAACTTCTTCTGTTGTTACAACATACTTGCCTTCGATGATTTCGCCTGCTTCTGTGCCTTCGGAGATGTAATATGTTTCATCTCTGAATGTTACAGTTGCGCTGTCGGTTCTTGCGGGAACCTTAACCTTAACGTCGTTACCTTCGTCGTCCTTACCGTCAACCTCTACATAGATGGGAGCCTTGTAGTTGGTCGTTACGGTGTAGTCGATGTCTTCGGGCATGTAATCAGCAAATACGCCGCTGAGAGTTGCACCGATAAGATCGTCAAGAAGATCGCCAACGATGGGATCTGCAAGGTTGAGGAGTGCAAGTACGGGTGAGAGAAGGTTATTGAGGATAACCTCAGGACCGTTACAGCTGATGAAGTATGAAAGTGAGGGAAGAAGTGTGAAGATATACTCAAGAGGACCGTCAGTGAGGGCTTCTACGATTGAGAAGATACCGTCAGTGATAGCTGTGAGAGTAAGAGCTGTACCTCTGCCTGCTTCATAATCTGCTGCTGATACGATTGTACCGCCAACCTGGTCAACACCGAGTGCCTGGAAGAGAGGCATAATTACATTAGCATAACCGTTGTTACCGTAGAACTCGAGTACGCCGCTGTCTTCAGTGTTTTCGTCGGGAAGAATGTAAAGTGAGTCGCCACGGAGTAAGAAGTTGAGAACGCCTTCAAGAGGTACAACGATACCTGCAAGAATGTCAACGAATGCATTCTTGGCTGCATTGTAGCCGCCGCGGGATGCTGCAAGGTCAATGCCCCATGCGAATGCTGCGTCACCTTCAAGAGCATTTACTCTTGTTGCGCGTACTTCTTCTGTATATGTCTCTGTCTTTGTTGTGCCGTCATCATTCTTGACAACTTCACCGTCTGCACCGAGAACATCTCTGGTCTTTTCAACTGTCTTGATTTCAGGAACACCTGCTGCTTCGTCAGCCCAGAGAAGCTTACCGTCAGCATCTGTTGCCTGCTCATAACCGAACCATGTCTTGCCGTCCTTACCTTCAACAGCTGTGCCGTGGAGGTCAGCATCATTGCTGTACATGTAGTTTGTAGTGTATGAGTAGAATGTCTTTGTGACTGCATCTGTTGCAGTAAGTTCGTAAGTATTTTCGCCTTCCTTAAGAACGAGATTACCTTCGTCATCTGCTGCAAGAGCTTCGTCTACGTAGTAGTACTCGGTCTTGCCGTCCTTAGTGTAGGTGTATTCATACTTGGTTTCTTTAACTACATCGTTGTATGAGTATACGTATACGGTGTAGTATTCAGCGATATCCTGCCATGTTACTGCTTCAACGCCAACCTGAACTTCCATTCCGTCATCGTCAAGAACAACATCGCCATTTTCGTCAAGAACGAATTCTGAAGCTGCTGCATTTATAGCGGGAGCAAGATACTGCTTAATTGCTGTGGAAGAGGTTGCTTCCATGAAGCCGTTAGGTGTAATGTCAATGCCAACGATTGTGTCAACGAGAGGCAGAACTGTATTGAGTGTGCCTGCAAGACCTTCGCCGCCAAGAAGACCGATGAGAAGTCCCATAAGCTGGTTCATTGTCTGATCGTTGAACGCATAAGCCATGAGAAGCTCGTGAACGAGATCCTTAAGGCTCTGGCCGTTGTAGCCGCCGATCTTTTCGATGAGCATCTTGATGAATTCTACTTCTTCAAGCATCGGGATAAGCTCGGGAACTACTGTAAGGATTGAAGCGTCAAGCTTCTTGATAGCTCTTCTGAGCTTACGCTGTGTAAGCTTTGTGCCTTCTACATATGTTTCGTATGCGTACTCTACCTTTTCGAATGACAGGTAGTCCATAAGCATAGTTTCTACGTCGTATTCGTTGAAGTATGTAAGAAGAACTACGAAGATCTGATATCTGTTTTCACCGGTAAGTGCCTTAAGAATTGTGTCAAGGATGTCGCCTTCCTTGATTTCAACACCGAAGGTGTCAAGGAGAGTTGTGAGCATGCTGCCGCCAAGGAGAGTCTCGGAGATAATCTGTACAAGAGTATCTGCACGGTTAGCCTCAACGCCCCATACCTTACCGTTTTCTGCGCCATATACGCGGATTGTGTCAACCTTTTCGATCTTACATGTCTTTTCAAGGATCCATCTGAAGATGCCGGTGATCTGATCTTCATCAACCACACCGTTATCGTCCTTATCGAGACCGAAGGTCATAGGTGTCTTATTCTTTTCAGGAACAGCCTTAAGGGTAAATGTCTTATCCTTGCCGTTACCGTTTGTGGGTGTATGTGCTGCACCGTCAAGGTCAGCCTTATTGAAGTAAACAGTTACTACTTCGTCCTCTGTTGCGTCTTCTACCATTTCCTTGGGAATGGTGTATTCATATGCATAAATCCATGCGTTTGCATTATCAAGAAGACCCTGGAGGAGAGCTTCAAGACCTTCACCTGTAAGAAGTCTTGTGATGAGACCGTTGTCACCGTAGAAGCCGTCAATTTCTGCGATGTTGTTGGGCTTCATAAGGTTGTCGTTGATAAGGTCAGTGATAAGACCAACGATATCAAGAGCTACAAGAGCGTCGTCTCTGCCTTCGATTACAACTTCCTTAGCTGTAATGTCGTTAACCATGTCAACGAGAGTAAGGAGAGGTGCAACGAGCTGTTCAACAGCCTGTGCAAGACCGTCGGAGTAGATGAAGAATACGAGCTCGGGAACGAGATCAACGATTGTCTGGATGGGAGTATTTACTATCATCGAGATAAGACCGTCGATGTATTCAACTACCTTTGCGGTGAATGCCTTATTATCGAGAGCTGCGAAGTCAGCCTTGTTGAGGAACTTCTGAGCGCCGATGTACTTGTCAACGCCGAGCATCTCGAAGAGAGGTATGATGAATCTGTCGTAGCCGTCGCCACCGGTAAGGTGTACGCCGTCAAGAGCTACGAGATCAGCTTCTGTAAGAAGGAATCTGAGTACGGGTGCGAAGGGAGCAAGAATCTGTGATACAAGGTCGAGAACATCCTGATATGTAGCAATACCGAAGGAGTCAGTATTCTTGAGCTTGAGCTCATACTGATAGTTATAAACGATCTTGCCGTCAACAGTCTTAACAACGTAGGTGTCAGCAATAGCTTCTTCACCTTCAACAGCTGTACCGCCGTCAGTGTACCATTCGTTGCCCCATGCGTCAGTTACCTTTGTACCGTTTGCATATACGGGGATCTTAGCATCCTTGTCGTCGAGTGCATATTCGGGAACGGGCTTGCCGTTTTCGTCAACTGCATAGAGATTGAGTGTACCTTCTTCATATGCAGGTGCAACATAATCTTCTGCAGGCTCTTCGGGAGCTACATACTTCTTGATGGACTTGAGTCCTTCGTATGCTTCTGCCCATGTGTCATAGTCTGCGAAGTATGTGTTGAATGCAGCATTAACTGCCTTGAAGTCCTTAAGTTCAACATCAACGCCTTCAATGATTGTGGGAAGAAGACCTACGATCATTGATACTGTAGCGTTACCGCCAAGGAGATTTACAAGAAGCTCTACAAGCTGTGTTGCGAAGCCGTACTTCATTTCCTTGGTGCCGTCTTCGTTTTCTACTTCCTTATCCTTCATAAGGTCAACGAGGAGGTTGTGTACCATTTCCTCGAGGTCTTCACCCTCAAGCTTGAGATCGCCGAGAGCATCAGCGGGAAGCATACCGAGAACTGCAGGAACGATAGCGCCGATAAGGCTGTCAAAGTCTGCAGGAAGCTTTTCCATCTGAGCCTTATCAAGACCTGCTGCTTCGTAATCGATGGGAGTTGTTGTGCCAAGGTTATAAGGATCAGCTTCTGATGTCTTAGCTACACGTGCGTCCTCATATTCGATTTCGTACCAGGAGAGAAGGTCGATGAGAAGTCTTTCGAGAGCTTCGGGATCCTCGAATACGCCGTAAAGAAGTACAGTAAGGAGATAGTTGCTGTCTTCTTCAGTAAGAGTTGTCATAGCTTCCTTGCTGAAGTCAAACTTGAGAAGTCCGCCGATAAGGTCACGGATACCGGCTGTGAATACGATATCATTGAGAACTGTGATAAGAACGGATTCACGGTCAACAGTGTAAACGGTTGCCTCTGAAAGTGAGTGTGAACCGCCACGTCTGTCAGCGTTGATTGTTACAGTTACCTTCTGTGAGGGATATCTTGACCATGTGTCGTCAGCTGCCTTTACGCCGGGAAGCCATGCGATTGATGCAAGGTCAAGGAAGATGAATTCAGGATTGATGATTGAGCTGAGAGCTGTACCGTTGATTGATACACCTTCAAGAAGCTCAACTATAATATCCTTGAATGTGTAGTTTGAGCCTTCGCCGCCTGAAAGGTCAAGTGCGGGTGCGGGATCTGTAAGCTCGTTGATTACAGCTTCGCCTACGGATTCGCCTGCATCAGCTTCTGCTTCTTCGATTGTGGTAAGAAGCAATGCTGCCGCTGCACCGCCTGTTGTTGCCTGATCTGCAGGATCGGTGCTGTCTGAAGTTTCGCCTGCCTTGTCGTTCATATCCTTGATAAGGCCTCTGAGGAGATCCTTAACCATACCGAGAAGATCGATCTTGTAGATCTTTTCGATCATTGATGTGATTGTTGTAACGGGAACAAGGAGGTTGCCGAGGATAGCATCTACGCCGTCACTTTCAACAAAGTGTGCGAGGTAGGGAATAAGTGTAAGGATAGTGTTAACGGGTCTTGCACAGAGTGAATCAATAAGAGCAAAGAGTGCATCTGTGATTGTGGTAAGCATAATCTTACCGTCACCATCATCTGCTGTGCCAAGGAGACCGTCTCCACCGTAAATTGCAGCCTTATAGGTTGCATAGTCTATAAGCTTATCAGCCTTAAGGAAGTATTCGCCTTCGTTATCGTTAGCTGTTGTAAGATCATCTGACCAGGTACCGTCAGCATTCTTGTTTGCACGGAGTGCGGGAATACCGAGAGCCTTGATGAGAGGAAGAACAAAGCCTTCATAACCTGCTGCGCCCTTGATTGAAATCTTGTCGAAGAGTGTGAGCTCGCCTTCGCAGAAGAGTGCTGCAAAGATGGGAGCGAGAGGCTTAATGCAGTTCCAGAGAACGTTTACAAAATCGTCACGAGTCTGGAGACCCCATGTTGCGGAGATCTTGACAGCAGTCTTCTGCTTGTCGGTATCAACCATTTCAGCCTCAACGAGGTGCTTAACTTCCTCGTTTACATCTTCTGTTTCAAGATTGTCGGGAGTTTCGATCCATTCAGTCTTACCTGCTTCTTCGAGCCAGAGTTCCTTATCTTCAAGCTCGCCTGCAGCATTCTTTACTGAATAGGTGTACTTATATTCTGTTACCTTTACGGTTGAGATTTCACCGGTTGTTTCGTCAGTTACCTGCTTATCAACCTTACGTTCTGTCTGCTTCTGAACCATGTCAGCGATTACAGCAATTTCTTCTGTAGCTGCATCATTGTCGTGGTCAAGCTTTGTAAGGCCCTTTTCATCTGCAAAGTAGGTTGCAGTTACTTCGCCGTCTGCGTTCTTAACAACATACTGATACTTGGAGTTAGCCTTAACAACATCAGCCCATGTGTAGTCTGCAAGAGCTTCTTCTGAGAATGCTTCACCCTTGAGTGTTGCAACATTTTCGATTGTGCTCTGGAGCTGAGGAACATTGTTGTAGAATGACTTGGGAGTAAGGTCATAGCCTGAGCCTGCGAGGATATCAAGAACGATGTTAACGATCTGAGCTGAACCTTCGCCACCGAGGAGACCGATGAGCATATCCATAATGCTGTTGAGACCCTTATCGTCATAGAGATATGTCTCAAAGATCTTGTCAACAAGCAGCTGGAGAGTAATTGTGTCATCATTTGTAAGGCCGAACATATTGAAGATACCCTGCTCGTTTTCGGGAGTTGTGGGATCGTCAGCCTTTGTAAGACCTTCCTTAAGGATTGAAAGGTTAAGGATCTTACCTACGAGTGCATCGAGGTTATCGATAGTTGCACTTGTCTTCACACGTGAGATTTCAGTAACCTTTTCTTCACCTTCTGCAAGGTTTTTATTATGTTCAAGAACTTCTTCGTGTGTATCGAAGCCTGCGTCTTCGTAGAATTCAAAGTGCTTTTCAGCTTCGATATTCTTAAGCTCAACTGCTACGATGTCCTTAACATTGTAATCTGTAAGAAGAGCTACGATAAGAGCAACAAGCTCATTGGGATTATTGAATACATTTGTGATGATTTCATCAAGAAGCTCTGCATCAGTTGTGTTCTCGTCTGTAATGTCATAGCCGAGAAGTGATCCAAGAACTTCCTTGAGGGTTCTGTTTTCGAAGATGAAGTCAAGAAGGAACATAAGAACTTCAGCCTTGCTTACGTGTACAGAACCTGTTGAGGAAATGTATACATAATCAGCGTAGTTGCTTGCAATATAGCCTTCTGCTTCACTTGTGTGTTCGCTTACGGGATCACCGAGAGCTGCGATAGACTTAAGGAAGCCCTTAAGTGTACCTGCACGGCAGTCTCTTGCCTGCTGACGCATCTGCTTGATCTGCTCTGCAGTTGCGCCGCCGTTCTTTTCAAGCTCGTCAGCGTCCTTAAGGAGCTGCTTTGCCATATGTTCATTTTCCTTATTGAGGAAAAGAACAATACCGTACTTACCTTCGTAAGGATCATCTTCACCAACAATACTTGAAAGGTCAAATTCAAGGTTAGTAATGAGTGAAAGAATTGAATATGTGAGGTTGAGGTTCTCGTCAACGTTTGTTACAAGGTCACCTGTATCGGGATCGATGTACATAAAGCCGCCAAGTGATTCCTGGAAGTTCTCCCAGTCACCTGTAGCAAGGTAGTCGATAAGACCTGCACCGATAGCGTTAACATCAAGGTCAATGATTGACTTAAGTCTGTTTGTAAGAGTAGTAACAGGGATAAGAAGACCGTTGAGAATTGATGTAAGACCGTCTGCATACAGGAAGTATGCGAGAGTGGGAAGTGCGTTTGCAAGTGTTTCAACGGGATAGTTGCAAAGGATTTCAACAAAGTAGAATACATAGTTAACTACATTCTTAACTGTGAAGCCAAGACCTTCAACATTGATTGAACCATCAGCGTTGTAAACCTTTTCCATATACTCATCTCTTGTCATAAGGTGAGTAATAGGCTGACCGGCAGCATCCTTTGTCTGAAGCTTATTGAGCTTCTCTGTACCGAGCATTTCAATAACAGAGTCAAGACCGAATGCGCGGAGTAAGGGAAGGAGGTAATCGTCGTAACCGAAGCCGCCTTCGATGTTGAGTGTATCAAAGAGTCTGAGTGCGTCACCTGCAAAGAGGGTTGAGAAGATGTTTGCAAAAGGAGTAAGAACATCCCAGAGAGTATTGACAAGCTGAACTTTTCTGAGTGTGAATACGTCTCTTGATTCTGACTCGCCCACTGTAATATCGTCTATCTTCCATGACCATGCGCGGTCAGTGAGTGTTTCAGAGTATACGGGGCTAAGGGTATAGTACTTTGTCTTACCCTCGTCGTCCTTTTCACCGCTGTCAAGCTTGGTCATCTGCTGATATGCACCGTAGTATGTCTGCTCAATGCCGTCAGCATCTGTGTAAGTATACTCATACTTACCTTCTGCATTCTTAACCTGCGGATATGCTGTTGAAAGAAGTGCGGTTTCGTAAACTGTTACATCTGTTTCGTTGCCGTCTTCATCAAGGACCTTCTTGTCCTTGGTAGCTGCTGTAAGCTTCTTGGTTACGGCTGCAATGCCTTCACCTTCAACGATTTCAGTCTTACCTGATTCGTTGAGCCATACAACTTCTGCTGTTTCTTCGCCATTTTCGTCAAGAACGAAATACTTGTAGTAGGTAACCTTTACGATGTTACCTTCTGCATTATTTTCTTCGCGTTCTTCTGTAATCTGAACCTGAACAGCCTTCTTCTTGGGCTGACCGTCAACGATTACGAGGTTACCGTCTTCATCAGTCTCATAAATTTCATAGCTGTGGTTCTTGTAAACCTGTGCCCATGTAAGCTCTGTGGGAACACCGTCTACATAGTACATATCGATACCTGCTGCGGGATCGTCTTCAGGAACGGGGATAAGTGAACCATCGGCATTCTTATCGAAGCCGTATGTGAAGAAGTCGAAGAGAACTGTCTTCTGAGACTTGTCAGGCTTACCGTCAGCACCCTTCTTGTAAAGGAATGCGTCGAAGGTAATGTCAAAGCCTGCAGCCTTGAGAGCCTGCTGAATAACGCCTGTTGTACCTGTATCACCGGACTTGCCGAGGAGACCGGCAAGAAGGTTTGCGATTGAAGTGAGGAAATCATCGGTAAGAAGGAGGTCACCAACAAGACCCTTAACAAGACCCCAGAGACCGTCTTCACCGCTGAGCTGTGCAGCGAGGTCGCCGCCGAGAACGCCGTTAGCCTGAAGTGTTTCAAGAACTTCGGGAACAGCTGTACGTACTACATAGTCAAGGTTTTCGATTGTTTCGTTAACCTTCTCTTCTGTGAAGAGGAGGTTGCCGTTTTCGTCCTTAGGCTTATTTGCCCAGTCATAGCCTTCGTGCTTGATACCGTACTTGTCAAGAGACATAGCAGCGATCTGATCTTCTACCTTGAGAAGCTCTGTATCAACACGGTTGATGATTTCGTAGAAGTAGAATTCACCCTCATCAGGCAGATAGTCTGTAAAGATGTCGATGATAATACTTGTAAGATAGTCAACGTATGCGCCGCCCTCAAGTACACCTTCTGTGTCGGGCTTGCAAAGGTTGGTCTTAATCATATTGATAATGTCGATAACTCTCTGGTTACCTTCAACATCATCGGGATTCTTGTTGAATACGCCTTCAAGAAGTTTACCGATAGCGCCAACAATGTCCTCTGTAAGAAGAGTTCTTACAAGTGTGATGAAGAACTTACCGGGTGAGCCCTCGAACTTTGTGAACTTGGTCATACCCTGACGGTATGTAGGTGCGTTAAGGTTAACTGTTGAGGAGTCAGCTGCAAGCTTGCCGAATTCGAAGATTGCAACGCTTGAGCCTGTACCCTCATCAAGACCTGCAAGACCGTTGATAAGGTTGTTGATAAGTGATTCAATATCAAGGAATGAGTCAAGAAGCTCGTTAATGTTAAGATTAATAAGTCTTGAAAGAACGGGATCAACGATATCAAGAACCTTTGTTACGGGAGCGATGAGGTTCTTAACGGCGATTGAGAAGTTACATGTGTTCTTTCCGTTTGCACCCTTGAAGAGATAGAGGTTATAAGCGATATTGGGAAGACGTGAGAAGAGAACTGTAAGAGGAGCATCAAGAAGACCTGCTTCTGTAGCATTACCGATAAGAAGCTGCTTGATAGCAACGATAAGAGGCTTGAGAGGTGAGTTCTTTGTTACTGCGAATCTCTTTGTAATTGTTTCGCCGTCTTTTACGATTGTACCGCTTGAAAGGTTGTCAACGTCAACATTATTATTATTCGTATAACCTACGGGGCTTGTATTAGCAGGTGCAACATAAACATAGTTATCAAAGCTGTTCTGGCTCATACAAGCTGTATCAAGCATAAGTGCTTCAAGGATAGCAACGATACCGCTTGAATAGCCGTTTGCACCCTGAATCTTGAGCTCGTCAAAGAGAACTATATCCTGACCTGAAAGGAGGAATCCGAGAATGGGGTTAAGAGGATAGAGAAGGTCGCAGAGCATCTCGCCGAAGCGATCGAACTTAACGTCCATATCGTCGGTGTTCTCGTCGAACCATGCTGTACCCTTGGGAGCACGGATGTCGCCCCAGGTCATGTTATCTCTGAGATATTCATAAATAACAGTTGTTGAGAAGCCTGATCCGGTACCGCCATTTGCATAGAAGTGTGCATAAGCCTGAGATTCAAGCCATGCGGCAAGCTCTGTATTCTTACCGGATGTTGAGCCGGTCCAGATGCTATAGAAGCCTGCGGGGCTGATGTCAAGATTGAAGTCACCGAGAGCGCCGAGAACCTTATTAAGAATGCTTTCGGGATCTGCAAAGAGACCGCCAAGAAGACCCTCGTTAACTACGAAGCCTTCGATTGTGTCAGTTTCGTTACCGTCAGCATCAAGGGCATACTTAACCTGGCGTACGATTTCAACGTCACCGTTTGCATCGTAAGCAAGAGGAGCAGCTTCTGAACCTGCTGTAATATAGTATTCGGTTGTAGTTGTGTTGCCCTTACCGTCGGTATATGTCTGTGACATCTTCTGACCGTCAGTGTGAGCCTGAATGGCTGCACCTGCGGCATCCTTAGCCTTTGTGGGAAGACCGTTACCGAAGAGAAGGTTCATGATCATATCAACGAGGTTGTTACCGATTACTGTGTCAGCAACAACTGTTTCGAGGGTAACTGCGCCAAGATTTTCTTCAGCAATAGCTTTTTCAGCCTTTTCGATAACTGCTTCGAAACCAAGGTCGCGGATAGCATCAACACCGAGAAGTGTATCCTTAAGTGCAACGAAGAGTGTGGGAACAAGCTTTGCAATAGTCTTGTCAACATTTGCAACTGCAAGGTCTGCCTTTGCGATAAGCTCTTCGTCTGTGAAGTTACCAGCCTTAAGCTCTGCTTCAGTTACGTTTACATTACCTTCAGCAAGATATTTTTCGAAAACTGTACCGATCTTGAACTGTGATTTGCCGCTTGCGTCAAGGTACGGTGTGAACTCTGTACCTTCAGCGTTCCATTTGCCCCACTGATTGTCACCGCTGGTATTCTGTGCGGGATCCTGGAATGCTTCAAAGTCGATTACATAGTCATTGAGAAGGCAGATAATGATAGCCATAAGGTTATCAGCCTGACCGTCAATGATGGGAATAATTGTGTCAAGAATGCTTGATGATTTGCCTGTTTCGGGATCAACGGTGGGCTTGATAAGACCGTTGAGAAGAGGCATAATTGAATTAAGTGTACCGTCGTTAAGGAGCCAACGAAGGAGAACAAGCATTGCTGTACCGGCTTCAGCATAGATATGGTAGTTAGTTACCGAGCCGTAAACACCGGGAATTGTTATTGATTCTGCAGTGGTATGGTCGCCACCCTTAAGTGAACCTGCAGCCATAAAGCGGTTAACAGGAATCTGAAGAGGAATCTGAGCAACAGTACCACCGTTGAGGAAGATCCAATCAAGGAAAGCATTGTTGAGTGTTTCGTTTTCTGTTGTGGTTGGATCGTCCTCCTGAATCATAAGACCGTAAAGTGCAGATGTAAGGAGACCGGGATTCTTAATGTAATAAGTCTTTCCGTCTGAAGCCTTCCATGCAGCAGGCTCAGTATCGCTTGTCTTATTGGTTGTTACCTTATTACCGAACTCGTCTTCTTCAGTAACTTTGGTAACCTGCATCAGGTACGGATTATCCTTATTGATAGTAGTCGGCTTAGTTTCCGTACGTGTACCGCCAAGCAATGCTCCGAGAAGACCGCTGATGCCGCCCTTAAGAGCATCCTGAGTAATACCTAAACCAGAGAGAAGAGGAAGAATAATACTTGAAAGGCTGAGGTCAGTAATCTTACCACCAATAAAGTCAGCTATATCAATTGTGTAACCGATATAAAGACTGATATTACTGAGCTTGGGAAGGAGCTGGTCATATTCGAGCATTGTAAGAAGGTTTGGAAGAAGCTCAGCAATTGTCTGAACAGGTCTTACGAAAAGCTCATTTTCAAGCCAATATACAACGGGCTGAAGAACATAAGTCCAAAGAGGTACACCTGAATTATAAATACTGGAAACCTTAACGCCCATATTGTTTTCTTGTGCCCACGTCTGAGAAGCTTCTCTGATCTTATCGTAACCGTAGTAGCCACCAGGATTTGTTGAAGCATTATAGAAACCTTCAATACCGAGAAGTCTGTAAAGAGGGATAAAGAGACGGTCGTAAAGAGCATCACCAGTTTCCTGAGTAATAACAGATGCGTTAATACTAGCAATGTCAGCTTCAGCAAAGAGATTTGATGCCTCAGCATCAGACGGGTGAAGCGCTTTTTTAGTCATAAGCTCTGCAAGAGGTACATGGAGACCGCAGGTTGCAACAGCAAATGTTCTGTAGAAATCTTCCCAGTCATTAATATGCCATGCTTTTTTACTGTTGAAGTAATGGTCCGGGTTAGTACAGTTTGCACCGTCATTACAGAACGGGAGCTGATTCTCTCCCTCTGTCCAAAGGTTGGCATTAAGAGTTTTATCCTGTGTTATTTCATATCCCCTTGTATAAGGAAGAGTACGTGAATATGTACCAAGCAAAGCACAGTCATCTCTTGCTATCTGATCGTTGTACTTGAACGGAGCCCAATAAGAACGGATTTCCCTTGTACCGGAAGCATTATTCTGATTGGAAACGGTTTTATCAAGAGGTGCCTTCTGGAGTACTTTCAGAATCATTGTATAGTCATATTCTGAATCGCCGGCCTTATTAAAAGCCGCACCTGTGAAATACTTGTACCATTCAAGGTCCTCACCGTCAGTCTGAGCAACATTATTAATACCATTCCAGTCTTCATAATAAAGATGTGGCATTGTGGGAATTGCTCGTTGTGTTATCTCAGGAAGCCACTGCCACAAGCTCTTTTTGGCACTTACAACACTCAGACACTCACCATTTGTATCTGCAATATTATAAACAGCAGGGCCTACAGCTCCGTTAAGTGCTGTAAAGAGTGTTGTCTGAAGTGAACCGCCCCAAAGAAGGCCAACGACGGTATTGATGAGGAATTCACGAAGGTTCTTACAAGGATCGCCAGCCTTAACGGTTGTCGTGCCTCCTTCGGGATTCTTGAATGTATAGTCAAATCCCCATACACCGAGGAAACCTACAGTTGCACCGGTTTCTTCGTTTTCTTTAGCTGTAAGTGAATTAAGGAGGGTACCAAGATCGTTAGAAATAAGAATCCTGTCAAGATCTTCAACAGCAAGGCTCATAAGGTCTTCGATACCGCCGGCTGTAATCTTACCGTTCTTATATTCAATACCTGCCTGCTGAACAAGCTCAATATCGTTAACAAATTCACGGATCTTGTCAACACTTACGTTACCGAGCATGCTTTCCCATGCGTATGCTGAACCGGTTACGTTTTCCTGCTTAAGGATATAAGCAAGGAGCTTCTTATCAACAACCTGGTTGTTTGCTGCGTTGGTATAAGCAAGGTTACGAAGGTTGTTAAGACCTGTTTTGAAAGCTTCAGCTTTACTGAGATAGCCATCTGTGCCATAAATCTTGTTATGAAGGTTGTAAAGATCAGTTATCTTTGCTTCACCTTCACCGGAAATATATGCAGGAGCATCATTAAGGAATGTAGCTACAACAGGGTAAGCACCGTCTGATGAGCTGATAGCATTAGCCTTTGAAATGATAACTTCAAAGTTGTAATATGCAACCTTACCTGCTTCGCTTATGTATGTATCAACGATTGAAAGAGCATCATAGTAAGCCTGAGCTGCTGCAGCCTTCAATGTATGAACATAAGCTTCATATTCATCAAGTCCGTCGGGATAAATGGACTCATACACAGCCTGCATTGAAGCTGTGTTCTTAAGTAAAAGAGCCTTATTATAATAGCCGATAAACTCTTCAGCAATTTCATAAACAGCTGCATAGCTACGGCCTGCAAGAATGGTGTTTGCCATAATGCTGTCCATAGCAGCCTTGTCCTCACGGTATGTTGAACCGTAGATTTCAAGTGAGAGTTCACCAACCTTTGATGCAACCTTGTTGTAAAGTGCTTCTGTGATAGCATTACCTGCAGCTGTCTTACATTCTGCAAGGTCAGCAAAGGTAGCACCTGAAAGAACATAGTCGTCAATAAGGCTGATAAGATCTGAAGCAACCTCAAGCCAGTCAAGGTTTGCCTGATATTCAGGTGTGTCTTCCCAAGCCTGACCGTCAGAAAGCTCTACATCATTCTTTGTCTTAAGCAAATCAACACTTGTTGCAAGCTCTGCAAGTTTGTCAGCAAGAGTGAATTTACCTGAAATGTTGAAAATATTCTCAAGTTCCACAACAGCATAAGCCTGACCTACTTTTACGCCAAGCTCTTTGAGATATGTCTCTACCTTGCGGCCTGCTGCACCGATGTAATCAGCTTCCTTCTCATTTACGATCTGATAAACGAGAACGCTGAACTGGTCGTTATCCATTTTCTGAATAACAGTTTCTACTGCCTGCTTGTGAGCAAGAAGCTGCGCTGCAGTCATAGCTGTAGTATCTGTTGCCATAAGAGCATCGATTTCTGCCTTATAAGCATCAGCCTTGGGTTCAGCTTCTGCACGTGCACCGGCATTATCATACCAGGCCTTTGTTTCTGTATATGTCTTACCTACTTCGGGTGCAACATAGTGATCCCAGATTTCAGCTTCTGTATAGCCGAGACCTGCGAGAGCCATAGTTGTATCAAAGAGAGCAAGAAGGTTTGTCATCTCAGCAAGCTGATCAGTTGTAAGTGTGCCTGCTGTAAACCATGTCTTGAAAGCATCTGCAGCGATACACTGCTCAAGTACACCCTTAATAACAGCTACATCAGTACCTGCTTCGATAAAATCTTCAGTTGTGAAGCTGATGTCGTCAGTAGTTGAAAGAGTATAACCTGTAGCAAGCTCACCCTTGGGAGTGAACTTCAATGTTGCTTTTGAATATGTCTTGTCAACTATGGAGGCTACATCCTTGAAGGCAAGCAGATCAAAACCGGTACCGATGTTAAGAGTAACGGTTTCCTGTGTTGAAAATGTGCCTTCTGCAGTTGAACCAAACTTGTAATAATCAAGAATGGCCTTGTAGTCTGCAACGGGATGTCCGTTTGTGCCTGCATAACCGTCTGCGTCTTCCTTGATTTTTTCAACAAGGTCCACATAGGTGTGCAGCGAGCCTACCATGCCCTTTGCATAAGAAGCAATAGCTCGTGAAACTGCAAGCCAACCTCCGTTCAGAGTGTCACGTTCGACCACCCAATCAGAGCCGTTCTTGAAGGGTACGCCGGAAAAATCCCTCTTGGACTCGTCCGTAACAGTAGCCTTGTCAATGGCATCCATAAGGCTGTCGTAGTGCATTACGATTGCGCTGTAAATGTCAGCTGTGTCTGTTGTTGCGGCAAATACGCTGAAAGACACTGACATTGTGGACATGATCATGATCACGGCCAACAGCAAACTTAACGCTTTTTTACCAACTTTCATAAAATTTTCCTCCTTAAATGAAAGATTGTATATATGGATAAAATATAGTCCTCTCTATGAAAACACATACGCATTTTAAGCGAATTTCCCTAAAAAAGGGTGCAATTCGCCCATAGAGACACCTATAACTATAGTAAGTATATCATTTGAACTCAAGTTTTTCAATATTTTTTTTAATTTTTTTTTAATTCTACATTTTGCATATATGTATTAAATTTAATTTGTTTAGTTTTACAAATTTATGTTTTAGACAAAAAAATTCATATTGTTTTGTTGAAAGAAACCAAAAACGACATCTTGTGTTTCATAGAGAAAATAGCACAAGATGTACGAAATATACCTTTTAAGCCTCTTTTGGCTTATATTATCGGACAACACGAACAAAAAAAGGCACCTTCCGAAGAAGATGCCTTTCTGAAAGCCCGAAAGCTTTATTCAATTAGTTGTACATAGGATCGGGGTTACCGCAGCACTTGAATTCGCCTGTGAAGAGCTTGATAATCTTATGGAAGAATCTGAAGATTGCGCCCCATATGTTATTACGGTGACAAGCACATGTGCAGCCTGCCTGATCTGTGTAGCTGTAAGTACCTACATAACCCTTGCCTTCCTTAACAAGAGTAACCTGGTGTTTGCCGTCATTTTCAACGTAACATGTGTAAGCTCCATCCTGATCAACAGTAAATACTGCATAACCGTTTGCATTTGTAGTTGCAAATACTACGCTGCCGTCAACAGCATTCTGGATTTCAACCTTAACACCGGATTCGGGAGCACCGTTATGTTCAACGTATACCTTGATTTCCATTGTGTTGTCGTTGTACTTAAGAACTTCTGTCTTGGTTGTGCCGCAAACTGTACACTCATACTTAACGAAGCCGTCATTATTAGCTGTAGCTTCCTTTCTATCGACTTCTACGAAATCGTGATCAAGAGGCTTACCTGCTACATCATAGTACTTACCGCAGGTACATGTATATCTTGTACCTGAACCGTTTGTGCAGGTCGGTGCACCAAGTGAGCTTTCTGTATAGGTGTGCTTTGCCTTTGCGAAATCAGCAAGGATATAAAGGTCGCCCTGAACGTCTTCAACTGTAATATTGAGTGCGCCTTCTGTATAGCCAACCCAACCGTTGAAGGTGTAGTGGTAAGTTGCATCAAATGCCTTTTCAGGAGTCTTATCGAATGTAACCTCAAGGTCTTTGCCAGCCTCGACATTAGGAATAGTCTTGATTATGTTGTGTGCATCGTAAGCAAATACTACGCTGTAAATTCTTGCTGTGCCATCGAAGACTGCAACAAGGTTATAGTCCTGCTTAATCTCGAACTCAGCAAAATCGATAATGTCGGTTGTTCCTTCAACTGCCCAACCCTTGAAGGTATAATCAGTTGTTGCTGTTGACTCCTTGGAAGGTGTTGCGGGAAGTCTTGTTGCATCGATTGTTTTGCCCCACTTGATGTAGCTGATAGTCTTGATGGGTGTATCGCTTTCAACGTAGAACTTAACTGTGAAGGAACGTGTGTCTTCTTCTGTTGCACCACAGTTTTCTCTTTCACAGGTTGCTGTATTCGTACCTGTTTCTTCATCGTAAACGGGATCACCCATGAGATGACCCAAAGCTGTATTTGCTTCTTCCTCATCATAGCTGTAGCCGCAAGAGCAGGTATTGGTAACTACTCTGTTAGCTGTACATGTAGCAGCTGATTTTTCTGTTACAGTGTATACATGAGCTACGGGTGTGAAATCAGGTGTTGTATAGATGTTGCTTTCAACACTTGCAAGCTGTGCTGCTCTGTTCCATGCCTTGAACTCATAGTGATATTTTGTATCGTATCCCTTTTCAACTTCAAAGTCGTCGCGTGCGTCGGGTGCAACCTTACCTGCTTCAACAATATATGTGTGAATGATATTGTTGCTTGAGTAAGCGTATGTAACTGCATACTGCTTCTTAACCTCTGTATATGTTGCCTTGAGGTTGATGTTTGCTCCGTCGATTGTTACTGTATCAGTGTAAACTGTGTCGCCGGTAGTAACCTTCCAACCTGCAAATACAGACTTCTTAAGGCTTGTTTCTGCCTTTGCGGGACCGTCAGCAAGCTCAACTACGTCACCGTTGTGGAGGTAACCTGTCTTCTTGTATTCGGTTGTGCCGTCTTCCTTATAATATGTGATTGTGTAGTTTACAAACTTCTCGTTGTATACTGCATAGTAGGTTGCATCGCCCTTTACTTCGATGGGGAACTTAACCTCTGTATATGTGCCGTCAGCGTTCTTTGTTGCCCAGTATGCGAAGCTGTATGTCTTTGTAGCATTATTCTGCTTAAAAGCCTTTTCAACTTCACTGGCAGCGATTGATTCGCCTACATAGGTGCTGATTGTCTGTGTGCCCTTAAGCATTTCGGGTTGATAACCGAACTCGTTGGGATTACCAACTGCAGGAACTGTGTAAGAACCACCGTTAAAGTCGAAGGTTACTGTAGCAGCAACGGGAGGCTCATAATCCTCTACTTCTTCTCTCTTTGTATGAGTACTGTCGTTCTTACATACATAGTTCTGATAGTACTTACCGTCTTCTTCGTATACAGCACCGCTGATCTTCCATGCGTGTTCAAGTTTAGCAATTACAACAGACTTGCCGTCATAACCTGTTACCTTACCTTCAGCGTCCTTCACGGGTTCACCGATTTCAACACCGCAGACTGCGCAGGTGAGAATCTGTGAACCGGCTGTTTCGCAGGTAGCTGGAGTAATAACTCTGTACTCGCCGGCTGTATGTCCGAGAGCGTCGATGTCAGAAACCTTTTCTATCGTACCGCAGTAACGGCAGGTCTTGGTCTTTTCACCCTTTGTAGTACATGTGGGTTCAAGAGTTACCTTTTCACGGTAGAACTTGTGACCGTCCTTTGTATCAACAGGGATAGTTGCTTCTTCTGTTTCGCCGCACTTTGTACAATCTCTATGCTTTGCACCTTCTGTAATGCAGGTTGCAGCCTTGTCGATTACCCATGCATCCTCTGCTGTATCTTCGCCGTTTTCGTCCTTAACCTTTTCATAGGTATGAACGCCTGTAGCCTTAAGTGAAGCAAGGTCAGCTGCTGCAAGTGCTACCCATGCGCCCTTACCGTCTTCACCAGCTGTCTCATCCCACTTCTTTGCCTGTGCGATTGTAGCAGCATCATCTGTAGGCTTGATAACGATAGTTGTTCCGCAGTTGTTGTCGCAGACATAGGTTCTGTAGCCGTCATTAATACAGTCTGCAGCCTTATCAACGAAGTTTACTGTGTAGCTGTGACCGAAAGCAGGAAGAGTTTCGATATTAGCCTTGAAACCGCAAAGGGTACAAAGATCATATCTTGAACCGGCATTTTCACAGGTTGCAGCTGTTGTGTAGTTTCTGAAGGTATGGCTACCCTTGATTTCGAAGGTCTTTGAAGTCTTGTTTCCGTTCTTATCGATAACTGTTACGGTATGAAGACCCATATCGGTGCATACATACTTTCCGTCTGTAAGGGTTACTGCTTCACCGTCGAGATATACAGTATATCCGTCTGTATCGTCAGAAACTGTGATTGTAGCATCTGCGCAGAACTTTGTACCGTAGCCTTCGCCTGCGATTGCAATTTCAGGAGCAGTTGTACCATAGCTGATTGTACCTGAGCTGAGATAGCACTTATTTACCTCGCCGTTTCCTGCACGGTCAGCAATTCTGATATAAATGATGTAGGTCTTGCCGTTTTCAAGATTAAGGTTTGAAAGAACGCCTGTTGCGTTTGCATTGTAGATTGAAAGACGTGCATCAACTTCTCTGTCGATAGCTGCCTTCTTCATCTGCTCTTCAGCAGTTCCTCTTATATAACCGTTATAATCAAGGAGAGTTAACTTGTTTTCTTTGAGAACCTCATTGAGAGCTTCTGTTCTGTATGCTTCGTAATCATAAACATTTGTCCATAATGTATCGCCTACTGTTAAAGGATCAATCTTAGTTGCAGAAACATAGTAATCGATTGTACCAACACCTCTTGACATCTCACCTTCGAGATTCCAGGGCATTGAACGTGTACCTGTATCTTCAGCATTAACGATTACATTAGTGTTGGGGCCAACAAATTTTACGTCAGCATAATCAATGCCTGCAGTGTAATTTTCGAGTGTCCACTTGTTTGTGCCGACATAAATCTGACCTTCGGGGTTTCCTTCATCAGCGACAGGAGCAATCTTTACATTATAGTCGATTGCAGTACATTCATCTGCTTCGCACTTATAATGTGCAAAACCGGGAACATTACATGTAGGCTCTGCAACGACCTCGTAAATCTGCTTATCATGAGGCTCTGCAGTATATGTAGCCTTAACTGAAACGTCTGCAGTAATTGTTGTAACGGTTGCACCACCGACTATATTTATCCAATTGGTGATTTTGTAGTGGTTGATTTCATCAGGAGCCTTGGGAGCCTTTGCTGCGAAGGGCTCTGCATAATCAGCAATGTCTCCGCCATAAGGAATCTTTGCTTCGCCAAGGAGAGTTGTGCCGTCTTCCTTATAGAAGGTTACTGTGAGAACATTGTCTTGCTCAACAAATACAGGATAGAAGTAGAGATGCTCGGAGCCCATTCTCTGACCGCGGGTAAAGATAATCTGCTTGCCGTCTGCATCGAGAATATCGTTACCGTTTGCATCACACTGTACCCAATGAGAGAATGCCCAGGTCTTACCTGTAGCAGCAGGGGCATAGCTTACGGGAGCATTGATCACTGCCTGCTGAATCTTTGCATTATACTGATAGTTACTTTCGGTATGAACATTCTTTGCATCGTTAAGCCAGGTAACCTTATAATACTGAGGTGTTCTTCTGTAGGTTGCCTCATAGGTTGCATCACCGTAGCAGACAGCGGAAACGTCGGGTGACCATGACTTGAAGTCATAGATGTATTCTACGTCTGCAGCCTTTGCGGGATCAGCAGGAATTTCTATTTCTGTACCGTAGTGATACTTCTTTTCTGAAACAGTTGTTCCTTCGTTTACAAACTTAACTGTGTAGTCCTTGTAAATAGTATCAAACTGTGCATAGAGATATGTGTCGCCGGTGAAGCTGTCTGTACCGGGAATAACTTCATTGCCGTTACCGTCTGCCCAACCTGTGAAGTTGTAGGTACCTACAACGTCCTCTTCCTTTACGGGAAGAACATTTTCACCCTCTACAAGGTTTTCATATGCAGGAATTGTTCCGCCTACAAAGAGACCTTCTTCTTTACCGTCAAGCTCGTAAATAAGTGTGCCGTCATAGTTATAGAAATGAAGATCTGCATAATCCTTCTTTGTATATGTTGCGTAGTAATCAACGTCGCCGCTTGCAGTTGTGTTAACTGAAGGTGACCAACCGCTGAAGGTGTAAAGTGAATCCTCGGTATCGATATTAGTAGGAACCTCAGGTGCTGTTACAGTTGAATTATGGGTATAAATATTTGTGTCAGCATTAAGGAGAACATCGGTTTCGCCGTCTGCATCCTTACCGTAGAAGTTAATGGTATACTTTGCAGCTTCTGCGTTACCGTAAACTGCAGTAAGTGTAAGATCTCCGTTAACTGCGATTTCATCAAGCTGCTTAACTGTTGTAGAATCACCAACTTTCCAACCTGTGAGGTAGTATCTCATACCACCGGAAGTGTAGTTGTCCTTGATTTCAGGCATCTTAGCGGTGTCGTTCCAATGGTAGCCTTCGATAAATGTGCTTTCAGCTACGCTACCGTCAGCTGTATAATTATATGTTACCTTATATTCACGGGGGATCATTCTGAATACGGGAACGTAGGATGCGTCACCCTTAACGATAAATTCGGCACCGTCCTTATGGGTATAAGCGATTCTTGCACCGTTTTCATCGTTGTCATATTCGTCAACAGCGTAGAAATTCTTGCCGATGTCCTTTGCCCAACCGATGAATTCATAGCTATACATATCGTCCTGAGCCTTTGTGGGATCAGTTGCAGGAACATTGGTTACATCTTCTCTGTATTTATAGTCGCTCTTGGTTGAGATAACATTACCGTTGCCGTCTTCAAAGGAAACTGTGTATGTTGCGGCATCAGCCTTTGTATAAACTGCCTGGAAGGTTACGTCACCATGAAGAACGGTATCTTCGTTACCGTCAACAACGCTTTCATCGTAAGCCCTGATGATTTTCCAACCGTCGAAGTTATAATTTGTTGAACCGTCTGTATAGATAGGCTCGCTGTTGTTGTTGAACTTAACAGTTGAACCGGTATAAGCTGCCTTTACTGCAGCATTAAGTCCTGCATCGCCATTGTACATGTTTGATGCAGTCATATAGTTATTATAGCGGCCTTCAACTGTACCGATAAGCTGATTGTCGGCTGTTACGAAGGTTGCGGTGATGGGAAGTGCCTGCCATGCAGCATACCATGTTGTGTCACCGTTACCGGAAGTAGCTGCAGGAATAATTGTTTCATTATCTACAAACTTTTTGCTCTCGTCAAATGAAGCTGTTTTACCTGTAGCGTCAGCATACTGTGTTGAATAGAAGCCCTTGAACTCAAAGCCGTCCTTTGTTGCATAAGCAGGAGCCTTACCAATGACTGAACCGATGTTCATCTTGTCGCCTTCAAGAACGATCTGATCCTTAGCTTCAGAGTCATCGTTACCTATCTTACCACCGTTAGCATCAAAGGTTACCGTATAGGTGGGGAAGTCAACGGTAATTGTTTCTGTTCCTGTCTTTGTACCGCTACCGCCTGTAGCAGTCCAGTCTATATAAAGCTTAGCATTCTGTTTGCCCGGATAGAGTGTCTGGAACCAGGGCTTGATAGTAATGGTTCTGCTATTACCTGAACCGGTCATTGTAGCATTTTGGCCGGGAGTTACACCATCGTCAACACGGAGAGTAAAGGTGGAAGTAACGCTACCTGTCCAGTTAACTCCGTAATCATCAACAAAACCGCTGAGAGAAATTGTTGATGTTGAATTTATATTGGAATTTATCTTAGCAAGTGTATGTGAAGCGGGGCTAAGAGTTGCTGTTGCAGCATTGAACAAGGGTCTCGGCCAATTCCATTCACCTTCTGCAGTACCGCTTACAGTACCTGACAGACCGTCTGCTGTTTTATTGCCTCTTGAATTGGGAATATAGTCACGGCTGTCATCACCATTCCAACCACCTTTAATTGTCCATGTTCCTTTAAGAACTTGTCTGCCGTTAATTGAAATACCCTTTACGACAAATTCGAAAGTAGTCATACCGTTTTCGTGACCGCGGACATATATTCGTGAAGGCCAACCACCGATGTTTGAAAGAGTTATAGAATAGTCACCTTCGGTGCTTTCAAGTTTATCAAGCTCAAATCTTTTGCTTGTCTCTGTACCTGTACCGTTGTTCGGTATATAGTATACATCTGCATATGCAGTACCGCCGTTAATCATATTTGAAACAGAGAACGAAATTGTAACATCGTAACTGCTAGGCGCACCTGCCTCTGCCTTATCCGGTGCAACCCACACCCAACAAGACAGTATCATTAAAACTGCCAAAAAAAGTGAAAAGCTTTTCTTTAATTGATTTTTCATTAAGATTTTCCTCCTTAACAAAAATTTGTCGTTATGTAAAACGGCTTAAAGACCGCGAGAGCGATCCTTTAAATATTAACCGTCAGAACGAAACTTACCGTGCTCCGTTTACCCTGCAAATACCCTGCCTGCACAGTCCCTGACCTGACTGTTTTTCGCATTTTGGGCGCAAAAGGGTACATAGAGTCACTTTTAGTTAGTATCAGTATATCATCACGAAATCAATAAAGTCAATATCATTTATTAAAAACTTTTATAATTATTAAAAAATTGTGTCTTGTGACAAAAATGTTAATTTCTGTTTGGTGATTTTGACTTGTGATATAAAACCCTTTGGTTTCGACAGCTCCCCTTTCATGGGAGAAAAAATTTCGCTCCCCTGAAAGGGGAGCTGTAACGAAGTGACTGAAGGGTTTTAACTTTTGTCATTCTTCATTCTTTTCTTTACTTCTTTATCAATAATTTCACATGCACCAAAGATATTGTTATCAATATCCGAATTTGAAAAACGAATAACTTTAATTCCATACTTTTCCAAAACTTCTGTTCTGTATTTGTCTTGATTTACTCCATTTTCTGTATAATGTTGACTTCCGTCTATTTCAATAACCAATTTAGCTTTGGAACAATAAAAATCTACAATGTAATTATCTATCGTTCTTTGTCTATAAAACTTTACAGTATAGTTTTTTAAATACATATGCCATAATTTACCCTCTTGCGGGGTCATATTTTTTCGCAGTTCACGAGCATTATATATCATTTTTTTGTTGTAGCCAGTGAACGTGTAGTCTTTTTCGTCCATTTTGTTTTCTCCTCTCTTAAACCCCTCCACCGCAAGCGGTCCCCCTCCCCTTTCAGGGGAGAAAAAATTTCGCTCCCCTGAAAGGGGAGCTGTCACGAAGTGACTGAGGGGTTTCACTTCTTATTAACCATCTCTGTGTAAATCTCACAGATTTCATTTGCCTCACCCTGTGCTACAAGCTGACCTTTGGTGAGAATAATTGCCTTGTTGCAGATTTTCTTGACTCGCTCTGTGCTGTGTGAAACAAAAAGCACCGTAACACCGTCTGCCATCATATCAAGAATTCTCTGCTCACTCTTATCCTTGAAAGCCGCATCACCTACTGAAAGCACCTCATCGAGAATCAGCACATCGGGCTTTACCGCTGTAGCGATTGAAAAGCCAAGTCTGCTCTTCATGCCCGAAGAGTAACTCTTCAGCGGAGCATCAATAAACTCGCCAAGCTCGGAGAATTCCACAATTTCATCATACTTTTCGTCGATAAACTTTCTCGAAAAGCCCATTGTGGCTCCGTAAAGATAGATATTTTCCGCTCCGGAATAATTCGGGTCGAAGCCTGCGCCAAGCTCAAGCATGGGAGCAATTACTCCCGAAACCTTTACTGTGCCCATTGTAGGCTTGAGTACGCCTGCGATTGTTTTAAGCAGTGTACTCTTACCTGCACCGTTGAAGCCCAGAACACCGACACGGTCACCCTTTTCCACCTTGAAGGAAACATCTTTGAGTGCCCAGAACTTTGTAAAACTAAGTTTTCTTGTTAGGAAGCGTATTACATATTCTTTTGCATTATCCACTCTTTCACGGTTAAGGTGAAAGAGCATACTTACATGATCAACCTCTATAGCATATTGTTTCATGTGAATCTTTCACCCCTTTATATGTGAAGAATGAATCTGTCCTGGGTCTTATAAAAGGCGATAAACCCGATTACAAGCACGACAACAGTAAATCCTATTGTATACCAGAGCATATCGAAATTGAAATAAGCTGCAAATTCCGTCGAATGGATTACCGCAGCACGGAACATATCAATAATTCCGTACATGGGATTCAGCCGTAAGAGCTTTTCCTGCCATGATCCTGCCTCAAAACCGAGACGGTCAACGGTATAAACTATCGGTGTCAAATAGAAAAGAAGGAGAGTGAAAACATCGTATAGATTTTCAACGTCCTTAAAAAAGACATCGAGTGTACACAGTATCATTCCGACACCAAGTGACATAAAGAAAAGTATTACTACCGGAATAATAAAGAATACAATCTGCCAGGAAATCGCTATAGGATCTTTATTTATAATATTGAAAAAGAGAATAACAACCACAAGCACCACAAGAGATATAAGGAAGGTGACAAAGGTTGAAAGCACCTGTGAAAGGGGATATATGTATTTCGGAACATATACCTTTTTAATAATGGAAGCGTTTGTACGGATTGCACGCATTCCCCTCTTTGTACTCTGGGTGAAAAAGTCGTGAAGCAGTCTGCCTGCGAGAAGGTAAACCGGATAGTTTACAACCTTCGAGGAATCCTTACCGAAAAGATTGCTGAAAACGATTGAAAGAACAATCATTGTCATAAGCGGCTGCAGAAAAGTCCAGAACATACCGAGAACGGAGTTTCTGTACTGAAGTTTCACGTTTTTCCTCACAAGCTCACCGAGAAGGTAACGGTACTTCATAAAGTTATCTCTGTGTCTGAAAACGGATAATTTTGAGGACAATTTTCTTCCTCCTTAAATTTATTTAATGATGTCTGTACCCATATAAGGAACAAGTACCTCGGGAACTGTAACTGTTCCGTCTGCATTCTGGTAGTTTTCGAGGATAGCTGCTGTAGTTCTGCCTACTGCTACGCCCGAACCGTTGAGAGTGTGAACAAGCTGTGCCTTTTCCTTCGGTCCGTTCTTGAATCTGATTGAAGCACGTCTTGCCTGGAAGTCCTCGAAGTTTGAGCAGGAGCTGATTTCAACATATCTGCCGTAAGAGGGCATCCATACCTCTATATCATAAGTCTTTGCCGATGAGAAGCCAATGTCACCGGTTGTAAGAGCAACTACTCTGTAGGGAAGACCAAGAAGCTGAAGCACTCTTTCTGCATCGTTTGTAAGCTTTTCGAGCTCCTGATAGCTTTCTTCAGGCTTTGCAAACTTAACAAGCTCAACCTTATTGAACTGATGCTGACGGATAAGACCTCTTGTATCTCTGCCGGCAGAACCTGCCTCTGCTCTGAAACAGGCAGAGTATGCACAGAAGCTCATAGGAAGCTGTGAGCCATCGAGAATATCGTCTCTGAACATATTTGTTACAGGAACTTCAGCTGTAGGAATAAGGAAATAGTCGTTTGTGAGCTTGAAAGCGTCTTCTTCAAACTTGGGAAGCTGACCTGTACCTGTCATTGATGCTCTGTTTACCATAAAGGGAGGAAATACTTCCTCGTAGCCGTGAGCTGTATGTGTGTCAAGGAAAAAACTGATAATTGCTCTTTCGAGTCTTGCGCCGAGACCCTTATAGAAATGGAAACGTGTACCTGTCACCTTTGCAGCAGTTTCGGGATCAAGAATACCGAGCTCTGCACCGATTTCCCAGTGTGCCTTTGCTTCAAAATCGAACTGTCTGGGCTCACCGTTGCGACGGATTTCAACATTTTCGCTGTCGTCCTTGCCTACAGGAGTAGTATCGGAGGGAACATTTGGGAATTCATACATCATAGTCTTCTGCTTTGCGGCAAGTTCATTCTTTTCGGCATCAAGAGCCTTTACCTCTTCCTTGATTTCATTCATTCTTGCCATAATCTCGCTGATGTCGCCGCCCTCTTTCTTAATCTGAGGTATCTTTTTGCTTGCGGCGTTCTGTTCAGCCTTGAGTGCATCCGCCTTTTGGGTAAGAGCTCTTACCTGTGCGTCAATTTCAAGTATTTCATCGACAACAGCGTCCATATCCTTGTTTCTTGTCTTCATTGCTGCCTTAACTTTTTCGGGATTTTCTCTTATAAGCCTGATATCTAACATTACTGATTACTCCTTTTTTTCTTTATATTCTTATCTTCCGCCGGCAAGTGCCTCGAGAATAGTCTGAAGGTCGTACTTGCTGAAAAATTCTATCTCAATGGTACCCTTATTGGCGGACTTAAGGTGAATTTCTGCTTTTCTGCCGAGCTCCTCACGAATTGCGATTTCGCATTCATCGTAGAATGGATCTCTTTTTTCTTTCTTCTTGTCCTTATCCTTTTCCTTATGTTTCTTGTCGGAAAGTATGTTCTTCACCATCTTTTCAACATCTCTTACGGAAAGGCCTTTTCTGATGATTTCTTCAGCAAGAAGGTTGATTCTTGCCTCCTCGTTAAGGGGAAGAAGAGCTCTTGCGTGACCTGCTGAAAGCTTACCGTCCTTTACAAACTCGAGGGTTTTTACAGGAAGAGCAAGAAGTCGCATTGTATTTGCAACAGCGGGACGGGATTTGCCCACTCTTTCTGCTGCCTCCTGCTGTGTGAGATTGTAATTATCCATAAGCACGCGGAAGCCCTCTGCCTCTTCTATGGGATTAAGGTCCTCACGCTGTAAATTTTCTATTAAAGCAATTTCCATTGTCTCATTTTCAGCCATTTCCCTGATTACTACGGGAACCTCTGTGAGACCTGCCATTCTTGATGCTCTCCAGCGTCTTTCGCCGGCAATAAGCTGATAGCCGCCGTCAGAAAGCGGACGCACCACAAGAGGCTGAATAACTCCGTGAATCTTAATGCTGTCGCAAAGCTCCTGTAAAGCCTCGTCATCAAAGTGCTTTCTCGGCTGATCTCTGTTAGGCTCTATCTCCGTAATAGGAAGACGCAGGGGTTTATCGCCGTCAGTTGTCGAATTGTCAAGGAAAAGAGCATCTAAACCCTTTCCTAAACCGCTTTTCTTTACTGCCATAAGCAACCTCCTTTATTTTACTGTTTTATTATTCTTTTTTAGAAATTCTCTCGCAAAATCATCGTAGGCTGTGCTTCCCTTGGAGGTCCTGTCATAATAGTATACAGGCTTTCCGAAGGAGGGAGCCTCTGATAACCTAACATTACGAGGAATTACTGTACCGTATACCTTCTGCGGGAAGAAGCGTTTTACTTCGCCTACAACCTGCTGTGTAAGATTAAGTCTGCCGTCATACATAGTAAGAAGTACACCTTCAAGCTCAATCAAAGGATTATACAACCTTTTCACCTGACGGATAGTATTCATAAGCTGTGATAAGCCTTCGAGAGCATAATACTCGCACTGTATCGGTACAATAACACTGTCACTTGCGCAAAGCACATTAACCGTAAGAAGACCGAGAGAAGGAGGACAGTCTATGATTATAAAGTCATACTCCCCTTTCAGCGGTGCAAGTGCGTTTTTGATTCTGACCTGTCTGTCTTCCATATCGACAAGCTCAAGCTCCGCACCGGCAAGATTCATATTTGACGGAAGAAGATCGAGGTTGTCAAAGGGAGTTTTCTTAAGAATCTCTGCAGCCTTTGTATTACCTACTGTCATATCATAAGTAGATTTGACGATTTCTCTTTTATTTATGCCAAGCCCGCTTGTCGCATTACCCTGGGGATCCATATCAACAAGCAGAACTTTATATCCGTGATGACCTATAGTCGCGGCAAGGTTTACAGCCGAGGTTGTCTTGCCTACTCCGCCCTTCTGGTTAACAATAGCAACTGTTTTTCCCATTGTGTCACCCTTTCTTTAAGTTTTTTCTGTTCAGAGAGTTATTATAACACATAGAAATGATATTTTAAAGTGCTTTTATTAAATTTTATAAAATGTTTCATGTGAAACAATCGAAAAAGGCAGAGACCGCATCCTTAAGGACACGGTCTCTGCCTTTTGTGGGGTGTGAAAGAGAAAGATATGATTATATGGAATCACCTTGTTTGGTGTTACCATCTGATGATGCTGTAGCTTTATACACCTGCTTTTTAGGTATTTTAATGTGATAAATATAGTCTTCTGCCTGCTCTTCCTTTTTTATATCCGCTTTTATACCGGCTTTTTTCATAGTATCTACTGCATGGTTAATCGTTTTAAGAAAAATTTTCACATCACTGAACATTGTTTTTGTGACACGTCTTGCTGTTTTTTCGTTAAGAAGCTCTTCTATATATTCTTCCGTCTGAATAACATTAAGTTTTTTATCTATTATTTTTTCAAGTACAGGCAGTCTCTTTTCTTCCGGAAGTCGCAAAAGAGCTCTGGCATGTCTTTCGGAAAGCCCATTTTCGCAAAGCAATTCTCTTACCCTTACAGGAAGCGACAAAAGCCGCAGTTTGTTCGAAACTGTCGAAGGAGCCTTGCCCAGCTGCTTTGCAACCTCGTCCTGTGACAATCCGAAATCATACATAAGCTTTTCTATTGCGACGGCCTCTTCAAAATAGCCGAGATTCTGCCTTTGGAGATTTTCAATCAAAGCATATACGGCCGACTTGAAGTTGTTTGCCTCAATAACAATACAAGGTACGTTAAGCATACCTGCAAGCCGCGAAGCTCTCAACCGCCTCTCACCGGATACAACCTCATAGCCGTTCTGGGTTTCTCTTACAGTTATTGGCTGCAGTATTCCGTTCATTCTTATACTGATTGCAAGATTTACGAGTTCCTCCTGATTGAAACTTCTGCGTGGCTGATTGGGATTCGGATAAATAATCTCGTTAGGTATAAGCAATACCTGTCCTGCAGATTTTGGCTTTTCTGTTATCATTTCTTGTCCTCCGGATAAAAATAACCTTTCCTCGCTGTTAAGAATATCACAACAAGGAAAGGTTGTCCACAAAAACCGTTTTACCTTTTTCAACAGAAAAGACGGTAAAGATATTTTATTTTATAGGATTCTTTGCAATTTTTGCCGAAGGTCTTGGATATTTGCCGGGAGTTGACGAAATCTTTTTGATTAAAATTACAGTTCTCTCACCTGCATTTTCAAGCTCGAAGGTTTTCTTTTCATAAATTTTGCCGCCGAGAACAGAAACTGCCTTCTTGCCCTCTTCGATTTCTTCGTCTGCTTTTGCACTCTTCATTGAAATAAATGTACCGCCAACCTTTACAAAGGGCAGACAGTATTCAGAAAGATCTCTCAGATTCGATACTGCTCTTGCCGTTGCGAAGTCATACTGTTCCCTGAAATCCTTACTTTGTCCTGCCTCTTCGGCTCTCTTGTGCACTACATCAGCTTCAAGTCCTATGTTTTCGAGAATGTCTCTTATAACATTGAGTTTCTTATTAGTACTGTCAAGAAGAGTGATTTTTAAGTCAGGTCTTGCTATGAGCATTACTACACCCGGAAAGCCTGCACCAGTACCAACATCAATTACCTTGGAACCGACAGGTATTTCTATGGTTGAAAATATAGCAAGGGAATCAGTGAAATGCTTTATTACTATTTCTTCGGGCTCGGTAATTGCAGTAAGATTAATCTTCTCATTCCATTCAACAAGCAATCTTGCATATGTATCAAATCTTTCGAGCGCCTTTTCATCAAGCTCTACACCAAAAACCGATGCCTTATCCTTGAGCATCTGTTTAGAGATGAATTCTGACATATATCTTCCTCCTCAATTAAGACCGTTTTTTGCAAGATATATAAGAAGCACTGATATATCTGCCGGACTGACTCCGCTGATTCGTGATGCCTGACCGAGATTCTCAGGTCTTATTTTATTCAGTTTCTCCTGTGCTTCGCTTCTTAAGCCTATTACTTCTTTGTAATCTCCGATCATTTTTAGACTCTTTACCTCAAGTCTTCTCATCTCGTCCACCTGAGCAAGCTGTCTTTTAATATAACCCTCATACTTTATACCGATTTCAACCTGCTCAAAAATTTCATAAGGCAGATCAGGTCTGTCCGGGTCAAAATCCTTAAGGGCCTCATAATCAAGCTGCGGACGCTTAAGAAGCTCTGCAAGCCGGCATCCTGTAACCAACGGTGATGTTTCACGTGAAACGAGCAAAGTATCTATTTCCTTACTCATCGGAACTGAAACCAGAGATATTCTTTCTTTTTCCTGCTCAATCATCTTCAACTTTTCCTGAAGTCTCTGCCATTTTTCTTCACTTACAAGACCAACATCATAACCGTATTTTGTAAGACGTATATCGGCATTGTCCTGTCTGAGAATAAGTCGGTATTCTGAACGGGAAGTCATCATTCTGTAAGGGTCGGAGCAACCCTTGGTAACAAGGTCATCGATAAGTGTGCCTATATAGGAAGACGCTCTGTCAAGGACAAGATATTCTTTGCCGAGGCATTTCTGCGCCGCATTTATACCTGCTATAAGCCCCTGAGCCGCAGCCTCCTCATAACCGCTCGAGCCGTTGAACTGACCGGCACCAAAAAGACCGGGAAAATCCTTGAACTCAAGACTGGCATTAAGTGTGAGTGGATCAACGCAGTCGTATTCGATAGCATAAGCTGTTCTCATAACCTGAACATTTTCAAGTCCCGGGATTGTTCTTAAGAATTTAAGCTGAACATCTTCGGGTAATGAAGAAGACATTCCCTGAAGATACATTTCTTCTGTGTTTTCACCACAGGGCTCAATAAAAAGCTGATGTCTCTTTTTTTCTGAAAATCTGACAATTTTATCTTCAATCGATGGGCAATATCTCGGACCTACACCGTCAATCTTTCCGCTGTAAAGAGGGGAGCGGTGAATGTTGTCGAGTATAACCTGCTTTGTATCCTCGTTGGTATAGGTTATGTAACAGGGCAACTTATTCTCGGGCTTATATACACCGTCAAAGGAGAAAGGAACTACCCTCTCGTCACCGTCCTGACGTTCAAGACCGGAAAAATCGATACTTCTTCTGTTTACGCGTGAAGGTGTACCGGTTTTAAACCGTCTTGTTGCAAGACCGAGAGCTTTAAGGGATTCACCGAGTCTTGTTGCTGCAAACATACCGTCAGGTCCGCCATCATAAACAACATCACCGACATATATTTTTGAAGCAAGAAAAGTGCCCGTTGCTAAAATTACACACTTCGCTTTATAAATAGCCTCAAGCTGTGTAGTTACCTGCCATTTCTCGTCATCACTTCTTACAAGGTCGGTAATTTCTGCCTGGATTATTTCAAGGCCTTTCTGCTTTTCCATTACGTGCTTCATATACTCGCTGTAATGTCTGCGATCAATCTGCGCACGGAGGGAATGTACCGCAGGACCCTTACCCAAATTAAGAATACGGCTCTGAAGAGTATTGGCATCAGCAGCTTTTCCCATTTCACCGCCGAGTGCATCAATTTCGCGTACAAGATGTCCCTTCGATGTACCGCCGATTGAAGGATTACAGGGCATATTACCGACCCAATCCATATTTATCGTAAAAACACCTACGGTTACACCAAGACGTGCCGCAGCAAGTCCTGCTTCGATTCCTGCATGACCTGCTCCTATTACAATAACATCGTATTCTTTTGCAAAGTATTTCATAAAATCACTGACCTTTTAATAGCGCTGTATTTAAGAAAGTTTTCCACAGTTAATGTGGAAAACTTTCGCTTTTTATTTAACTTTTTATTTAATAGATTTATTTCTTACGATACCTACATCATTAAAAGAATTTCTATTCAATAGAAACTAATTTATGACATTTTGACACGATTTGTAAGATATTATATTTCTCTAATCGAACTATTTTGCAAATTTACAGCAAATTTATAATATCTGCCGGATTTTCGACTATATACGTAGCATTATGAGCTTTGAACTCCTCTTCGCTGCCGAACCCCCAGAGAGCACCACAGGAATCTACCCCGGCACCGGTTGCTCCGTCAATATCGAAGCATCTGTCTCCTACCATCAGCACATTTTTTTTGTCGCTGATATTAAGCTGGTTAATTGCCTCAAGAATCAATCCGGTTTTCGAGCTGTGATTGCTGTCATCAACCTTTACACCGACAACTACATCAAACATCTGTGTTATACCGAGATAATCCGCAACACTGTAAATAAGATGCTCCGGCTTACTTGATGCAATACCAAGAAGTATACCCATATTTTTAAGTTCAAAAAGAAGCTCCTTGATACCGGTGTAAAGTTCAGATTCGTATATACCTTTTTCTTTGTATCTTTCACGGTATTTTTTAATATAGGTTCCGACATCTTCTTCGCTCACGTTATAAAAATGCGTGTAGCTGTAATAGACAGGAGGGCCTATAAATTTTTTCAGCTCCTCCATTGAAGGAACACTCTGACCCATCTCCTTGAAGGAATACTGCAAGCTTTTAAGTATTCCCTCTCCGGTATTAACAACAGTTCCGTCAAAATCGAAAAGTATGCAGCTGTATTTATGCATCTGCTTCAGCCTTTCTTTCAGTTGCTTTTCTCATAAATGAATCAATCTTAATTGTAAAGCGCTCATGAGTACCCTTACCGATAAGACCTGCATTGTCATATGCTTCTACATCAAAGGAAACCTTTCTTCCGTCAAAGGCTGTTACTGTTGCAACTGCTCTGACCTTCGCACCGACACAGGTAGCTGCAAGATGAGAAACAGAAATAGCTGTTCCTACGGTTGAAATTCCCTCGGGAACAAACTTATCGCAAAGCTCGCTTGCAGCCTGTTCCATAAGTGCAATCATAAAGGGTGTGGCGAGCACCTCAAGTGAGCCGCTTTTTGCAGAAACAGCTGTAATTTCTTTGCTTACTGTAACAGTAACCTCATGTTTTGTACCGATAGCTATATCCATAAACTGACTCCTTTATAATCAGTCGTCAAGACGGGAAACAAGATCAAAAATCTTAATTCTGTTTTCGTCAAGAACAATATTTGTATCCCCGTAGACTGCAGTCTGAACTCTTTGTGCGGCAAGGGGAAAATCCATAATAACAACAGAAGAATCGCCTACATAACCGGTTCTGAAAACATCCTTTTCACTAAGGAAGGTATGTGAAACCAGCTCATAACTCAGCCAGCCGTTAGTAAGCGCCTGAGTTGCATAAGAGATAATCTGCATTTTTGTAAGGTCAGTCTTAACATACTGGAAAAGTAAATCCAGAGTATCGTTAAGCTGAGTAAGTGAAGCATCTTTAATGCTGTTGAAAAGTGAAGTTATAACCATTCTCTGTCTTCTGGTACGGCTCACGTCGGAGTCGGAGTCGCTCTGTCTTATTCGCGAGAAACAGAGTGCTTCTATTCCGTTAAGCTTTACCGCAGGACCGGGAACGATATTGAAAAGTGTAGTGCTGTTTATATATTCAGCCTCATATTGCTGAACTTCGACTGTAACACCGCCAAGGGCATTGATTATATCAACAAAAGAAGAAAAGTCAACTGCTACATAATAGTCAATGTCAATCTTATAGTTTCTTTCTATTGTATCAATAACACCACTCGGTCCTCCGTAATAATAAGAAGCATTCATCTTATTGTAAGTATCGTATCCCCCGGCATTGGTATAGCACCATGCATCACGGAAAAAAGATACAAGATTAATCTGTTTTGTTGTCTTATTAAGAGAAACCAGTATCATACTGTCAGAACGGCCGCCATTTTCGAGTGCATCGTCTGAATCAAGACCGAGGAGAAGAATGTTTATAACATTCTTACTCTTATAAAGCTCACCGCCGTTATTTGACCACTCATAAAGAAATTCATTGAGTGTGCCGGCTTCGTTGATTGCTTCCATAAGCTTGTGATCTTCTTCAGGATAAATCGGCTGAGTTGTCTGTCCTTCCGCTATATCAGAGGACGGTGTTTTGCTGCTGTCAATCTGAAGCTTGTCCAGTTTACTGTTTATAAAGCCGAAAACAACAGTAACAAGTACGAGAAAAAAGGTAAGCAGAAAGTAAATATTCTTTGCTCTGCGCTTTTTATCATTCCAGAAAAAATCTGAAAATGATCCTTTCTCCTTTTTCATAAATTCACATCCCTTGAATTTTAATTATCCGATTTATTCCTGACTTTCAGCTTCTGCAGATTCTTCTGTGGAAGTTTCTTCGTCTGAAGATTCCTCTTTTTTCTCTGCTTCCTTTACGGCTATTGCAGAAACGACCCTCTCTCCGTCTGCAAGGCGCATAACTCTTACACCCTTTGATGTACGTGAAACAATATTAATCTGTGAAGCAGGTATTCTTATCAGAATACCGTCGGAGGAAATCATAATTATGTCATCCTCGGGAGAAACAAGAGCAACAGAAGCAACGTTACCGTATTTTTCTGTATGGTAATTGAGAACACCCTTACCTGCTCTTGACTGAAGTCTGTATTCGCTGTGCTCGCTGAGTCTGCCAAGTCCGGTTTCAGCAACGGTAAGAACCTTCTTTTCGTCGGTTTCGTTTTCACCGATTACACACATACCGATTACTTCGTCTTCTTCTTTAAGCTCAATAGCCTTTACGCCTCGTGCTGTTCTGCCTATAGGACGGCAATCCTTTTCATTGAAGCGTATACTCATACCGAGTCTTGTTGCAACAATAATATCGTCATTACCGTTTGTAAGCCATACCCATGAAAGCTCGTCGCCCTCATCAAGGTTAATAGCGATAATACCGCTCTTACGAAGATTCTTATACTGCTCAAGATCGGTTCTTTTTATGATACCCTTACGTGTTACCATACAAAGATATTTTATTTCCTCTCCACCGAAGTCAGGCACTCTTATCATAGAGCTAATCTTTTCGTCACCTTCAAGCGGCAGAAGATTTACAACATTCATACCCTTACTCTGGCGGCTACCTTCGGGAATCTCATAACCCTTGAGACGGTAAACCTTACCCTTTGTGGTAAAGAACATAATATAATCATGGCTTGAGCAGGTGAACATGGTTTCTGCCACATCCTCTTCTCTTCTTGTCATACCCTTTATGCCCTTACCGCCTCTTCTCTGAAGAGTATATGTTTCGACAGGCTGACGCTTGATATATCCCATTGTAGTAAGAGTATAAACACACTCTTCTTCGGGAATAAGGTCTTCGATATCAACCTCACCTGTGATTGCGGCAATTTCAGTTCTTCTTTCGTCGCTGAATTTATCACCGATTGCAGTAGCCTCTGTTTTGATAATTTCAAGAACCTTTCCTTCATTTGAAAGAATTTCCATAAACTCAGCAATTTTTTCTTTGAGAACCTTTAATTCTTCCTCAATCTTCTCTCTTTCGAGACCTGTGAGCTGTCCGAGTCTCATCTTTACAATAGCATCTGCCTGAACCTCTGTAAGACCGAAACGTTCAATAAGCTTTAATTTACCTGAAGCCTGGTCTTTTGATGCACGGAGAATCGCAATTACCTCATCAATGAAATCAAGGGCAATTTTGAGACCTTCCAGAATATGAGCTCTTTCCTGTGCCTTTTTAAGGTCGTAGCGTGTTCTTCTTACAATTACTTCCTTCTGGAAGTTTATATAATGCTCAAGAATTTGCTTGAGAGTGAGAATTCTCGGAACACCGTCAACAAGAGCAAGAAGAATAATACCGTAAGAAACCTGAAGCTGTGTGAAAGAGAAAAGCTGATTGAGTATAACCTGGGGATTTGCATCTCTTTTAAGGTCAACAACAAGTCTCATGCCTTCACGGCTCGAATAGTCGTTGATGTCAGCGATACCTTCAATCTTCTTATCCTTTACAAGGTCGGCCATCGCTTCGATAAGACGGCGCTTGTTTACCTGATAGGGAAGCTCAGTTACAACAATCTGGAATCTGCCGTTTTTACCCTCAACAATTTCAGTTCTTGCTCTGACGATAATCTTTCCTCGGCCTGTACCGTAAGCAGCTCTGATACCGCTTCTTCCCATAACAATACCTGCTGTGGGAAAGTCTGGTCCCTTGATGAACTGCATAAGGTCGTCAAGCTCTGCATCGGGATTGTCAATATAGTAACACATTCCGTCGATAACCTCTTTAAGATTATGAGGAGGAATGTTTGTTGCCATACCTACAGCAATACCTGTTGAACCGTTTACAAGAAGATTCGGAAAACGGGAAGGAAGAACAGTCGGCTCCTTAAGACGGTCATCATAGTTAGGAGCAAAGTCAACCGTGTCCTTATCAATATCTGTGAGCATCTCCATAGAGATTTTACTCATCTTACTTTCTGTATAACGGTAAGCAGCAGGGGGGTCACCGTCAACTGAACCGAAGTTACCGTGACCGTCAACAAGCACGTATCTTGTTGAGAATTTCTGTGCAAGTCTTACCATTGCATCATAAACTGATGCGTCACCGTGGGGATGGTAAGAACCAAGCACGGAACCAACAGTATCAGCACATTTACGGAATGCCTTTTCAGGATAAAGTCCGTTTTCGTGCATTGTATAAAGTATACGGCGGTGAACAGGCTTAAGTCCGTCCCTTACATCAGGAAGAGCACGTGCAGTAATAACAGACATTGAGTAGTCAAGGAAGGATTTTCTCATTTCCCTGTTAAGGTCAACGTCTATTATAGTCTGATTTTCATAATTCAAATTTTCCATTTCATATCACCATCTTAAGAATGCAAATCGCAGAATGCAGATTGCAGAATTTTTATCGTTTTTTATATACTCATATAAACATTCGAAAAGTAATTATCAATAAGATTCTTTATCATTGTGTAAGCCTCTTCATTAAGAGCTCTTTTCGGTATGATAAGCATTTTTTCATTCATGTAGGAAAAATAGAAGTTTTTACTGCTTTCAACTATCTGTGTAAAGCCTCTCATTTTAAGATGCTTTTCCGATGTCTGTCTGCAGCTTTCGTCAGCACATATATGAATTTCTATATGATCAGCATAAAAATCATATCTTGCTTCTTTACTTCCTTGCTTTGACTTATAAAATAAAGTTGAAATTTTTCTTGAAAAATATATGGGAAGAATAACAGAAACAGCAAAAACCGAAAGGACAGGAATAATATAAGAAAGAGTTTCAGAATTTACAAAGGTCACTAAAATGAAAACACTGAAAATCGCAATAAATAAGGAGCGTCTTAATTCATTAAGAATATGACCTTTTCTAAAGTCTTTATAATATGCACTGTAGTCCTCTTTCTGAAGACGGAAGGAAAGGGAAAAATATTTCATATCAGTTCTCCCCTTTCTTTTCATATCTTCCGGGAATCTTATTTTTGAGGATTTCAACGAAGGTATCGTAATCACCTTTTTCAAAATTCATTTTAGAAATTGAAATGGGGAAGTTTCCTTTATCAAAAATAAGAGTCAGAAGAAAATTCTTTTCGTGACAGAAATCTATTTCATCGTAATAAATAATTTCTTTTGAAAATTCAGTGACAATTTCAACTGTTTCCTCTTTAAGAACAAGCTGTACACGTCTGTCCTTTGAAGAGGCGGCAAAATCTCTTACCGTCTTTATAACTGCTGTGTACATATAAATTCCAAGGAAAACTGCGTAAAGTGCTGTTGAAATAATTCCGACTTCTATTGAAAATTCTTTATCGAGAAACATACTTCCTGCAAAATATATTGCTGCCAATACAACAAGTGGAAAGAAGATACTTTTAAGAAAAGTTGTAATTTTCAAAAATCCGAACTTCTTTTGCCATACAATAAAAGCCTGCTGCATTGTAAGTCTGTTTTCCCTTATAATAACTCCATAAGGTAACATATAAACAGATCCTTTTGATTAAACATCAAGATTCTGAACGTATTTAGCGTTCTTTTCAATAAATTCACGTCTGGGCTCAACCTTATCACCCATAAGAATGGAGAAGGTTTCGTCAGCTACTATTGCATCTTCGAGTGTAACTCTGAGCATAATTCTGTTTTCAGGATTCATTGTTGTTTCCCAGAGCTGATCGGGATCCATTTCACCAAGACCCTTATAACGCTGAATATCTGCTCCGGGCATATCCTTTAACTTTTCGTCTCTTTCCTCGTCTGAATAAGCATACTCGTGCTTCTTACCCTTACTGAGCTTATAAAGAGGAGGCTGAGCAATATAAACATATCCGCCGTCAATAAGAGGACGCATATATCTGAAGAAGAAAGTAAGAAGAAGAGTTCTGATGTGAGCGCCGTCGACGTCGGCATCGGCCATAATAACTACTTTATGGTAACGGAGCTTATTTACATCAAAATCCTCATTAAATCCTGCACCGAGAGCTGTAACAACGGGAAGAAGCTTTTCATTGGAAATAACCTTATCAGGTCTTGATTTTTCAACGTTGAGCATTTTACCCCAAAGAGGAAGAATAGCCTGAATTGTTCTGTCTCTGCCTTCCTTTGCAGAACCGCCCGCAGAGTCACCCTCTACGATGTAAATTTCTGTCTTTGTGGGGTCCTTTTCCGTACAATCGGCAAGCTTACCGGGAAGAGAGTTGCTTTCAAGAGGAGACTTTCTTCTTGCAGCTTCTCTTGCACGTCTTGCTGCTTCTCTTGCTCTTGAAGCATCGAGTGACTTTGAAATAATTGCTTTTGCAACTGTGGGGTTTTCTTCAAAATAATCGGTAAGCTTTGTATAAACCGTATTTGATACAAGCTTTGTAATTTCAGTATTACCGAGCTTTCCCTTGGTCTGTCCTTCAAACTGTGCTTCAGTAAGCTTTACTGAAATAACTGCAACAAGACCTTCTCTGCAGTCTTCACCTGTAAGCTTTGTATCAGCATCTTTTATATAGCCGTATTTTTTACCGTATTCGTTGAACACCTTTGTAAGAGCTGTTTTAAAGCCTGTTTCATGTGTACCGCCGTCAACAGTATTAACGTTATTTGCATAAGAGAAAATTCTTTCTTTGTATCCGTCATTATACATAAGAGCAACTTCTGCACTTCTGTCGCCGTCAACTGCAGAAAAATGTATAACCTTTTCATGCACCGGAGTAAGACCGTAGCTCTCACCGATATGTTCAACAAATGAACCGAGACCGCCCTGATAGCAGAATACATCTTCAATAACATTTTCTTCGTCACGTCTGTCAGTAAGTGTAATTGAAAGACCTGCATTAAGGAAAGCTGACTCACGAAGATGTGTTTTTAGCGTTTCGTAATCGTACTCTGTGGTTTCCTGGAAAATGAGTGCATCAGGCTTGAAACGGATAAATGTACCTGTTTCTTCCGTATCACCGATAACAGTAAGGTCAGTCTTTATGTTACCTCTTTCAAAACGCTGATGGTGAATGTGTCCGTTCTGTGATACTTCAACCTCCATCCACTCGGAAAGGGCATTAACAACAGATGAACCAACACCGTGAAGACCGCCGGAAACCTTATAACCGCTTCCGCCGAACTTACCGCCGGCATGAAGTACGGTAAGAACAACCGTTACAGCGGGAAGACCCTGCTGTTCATTTATACCTACGGGAATTCCTCGACCGTTATCTCTTACGGTAATAACATCACCGGGAAGAATTTCTACCTCAATGTGTGTACAGTAACCGGCAAGAGCTTCGTCAATAGAGTTGTCTACAATTTCATATACAAGGTGGTGAAGACCTCTGGGACCGGTTGAACCGATATACATACCGGGTCGTGTTCTTACAGCCTCAAGTCCTTCGAGAACCTGAATCGCATCAGCATTATATTCCTCGGTAACAACAGTATCCATAATTTCAATTACTTCTTCACTTGCCTGTGTTTCCTGATTTTCAGCGTTAGCCTTGATTTCATCCATGGCTAATACCTCCGTTTCTCTTTATATATAACATTCTTTATTATTTATTTATAATTTTCTTCTGCTCGTTTCTGTAGCGTGATGCTTGATACAGGAGAAAAATAAATTTTCGTGTTTTTTTCTTTATCTTTACAAACAACAAAGGAAATTGGTATTTCATATGAAACATTTACAATGTTGTTCATTTTTTCGTTTTTGCTCAGAAAATCTCTTGTCCTTTTTGAAACTGTGGTAGTATCAAGGTCAAATATTCCTATGATTTCATTTGAATTGACTACTGTTTTATTTCCGAGATGAAGATACATAGTGCTTCTCCTTTCAATAAAAGTCAATTTTTACTTATAATCTGACTTTTTACTACTGAGCAATTCCGTTTTTCATAAGAAATCTCTTACCGCTTTTAAGATGCTTTACGGTTTCCGGATCACAGCAGGTAATAAACACCTGCCATTCTTTTATGTGATTGAGAATGTAATTCTGCCTGTTAATATCAAGCTCACTCATTACATCATCAAGAAGGGCAACGGGCTGCTCACCGCTGAAGCTTTTTATAACAGCTGCTTCACCTAATTTGAGTGCAAGTGCTGCAGACCTCTGCTGTCCCTGGGAGCCGAAGCTTCTTGCAGAAAGACCGTCTATTTTTATAAGCAGATCATCTCTGTGAGGACCAACCGATGTTGATCCTGTGATAAGGTCGTTTTTTCTTGAAGCATAAAGCTGTGCCTTCAGATTTTCATATAGTTCCTGCTTATTATCTCCGGCTACGATAGCCTGCTGATTATATGAAATACAGAGCTTTTCTTTTTCACGTGATAGTCCCGAATATATTTCATCAGTATAAAGTGCAAGCTTATTTATATATCCGAGTCTCTGCCTTATTATCTCCGAACCAAAAAAAGCAATTCTGTCTTCCCATATATCAAGAGTATCATAAAGCTCACTGTGATAGGCTACATCTTTAAGAAGAATATTTCTCTGTGCAACTGCTTTATTATACTGTGAAAGAGTAACGCTGTATTTTGGTTTAAGCTGACTTATTGCTATATCGAGAAAGCGTCTTCTTTCATAAGGACCTTCCTTTACAAGGGATAAATGCTCCGGTGAAAAAACAACACAAAGAAATTCACCCATTATCTGCGAAGAAGACTTCATTTTTACTCCGTTCAAGAAAAACTTTCTTCCTTCACATATTTCAAGAGAAGCACTCTGATGTCTGTCAAAAGCAAAAAAATCCATATAAAGATTTGCTTTCTGACTGTTGAAGTTTATTATTTCGTTATCTTTGGAACCTCTGAAGGAGCGACAGCCTGTAAAAAGCCATATGCTTTCAAGAAGATTTGTTTTTCCCTGGGCATTTTCTCCGTAAATTATATTTACACCTTCGCAGGGATTGATGCCTGTATATTCTATATTTCTGAAATTTTTAACTTCAAGCTGTTCTACAAGCATTTTTTCCCTTCTTCCTGAAAATCATTTTTTTATGATATTATAAATTACATTTTCAAATTCAAAATTGTCTTTATCCTTGAGTTTCTTTCCTCTTGAAAGGCATACCTCACCGTTTACCTTTACAAGACCGTCCTGAATAATCATTTTCGCCTGACCACCTGTACCGGCAATACCTGAAAACTTAAGAGCCTTATCAAGAGGAATATTTTCTGTTACTATAAAAACATCTTTTTCTGTTTTCTTTTTAAGCTTTACGGTTATTTTCATTTATATCATCTCTGTCAGTTTAAGTTTTATATTCTTACGGGAAGAATGAGATAGAAGAAGTGATCTCCCTGTAAGGGTGAGAAAGTGATAGGCTGATTTGCACTTATCATTTCAATTTTTATCTGTTCAACATCACATACCTTGAGACAGTCAAGAACAAAACGGTTATTAAAGCCAATTTCAATATTTTTACCCTCTATATCAGCTGCCATTTTATCGCTTGCAGTACCGAGAGCAGTAACTGATGAAAACTTGATTATACCGTTTTCAACGATAAGACGAAGCGGGCTTGACTTATCTGTAATAATAAGTGAAGTTCTTTCTATACTTTCAATAAATTTTTTTGTGTCTACTATTAGTTTTGTTTCAAAATTAAGAGGAATTGCCGACTTATAATTAAGGAAGTTACCCTCAAGAAGTCTTGATATAATCTGATACTCCCCTATTTTGAAAATAATATGTCTGTCACCTACTCTTATCTCTATAGGAGTAGAATCCTCGTTTGTATTTTTCTGTATTTCACCAAGAGTCTTTGCAGGTACTACAAAATTAAGAGCACCGTTTGCCTCTTCGTCATAGCTTATTTCTTCTCTTCTTACAGCAAGTCTTGCACCGTCTACAGCTATAAGCACAAGCTTATTTTCGTTTATTTCAAACTTAACACCGTTATGAACAGGATTTCTTTCACCGGTAGAAACAGAGAAGATTGTCTTTTTAATCATATCTTTAAGAAGACCGAGCTCTACTACAACGGGAGCAAACTTATTAAGTGAAGGAAGCTCCGGATAATCGTCAGCATTTGTAGCTATAATAGAATAATCTGCTTCACCGCTTTTGATTTTTGCAATATTCCTGTCATCGGTTTCGATTGATACGCTTTCATCGGGAACCATTCTTAAAATATCGCAGAAATTCTTTGCATTAAGGACAATTTTTCCTTCTGTTCTTACATCTGCATCAATAATAATAGTTGATCCTACCTCAAGGTCATAACCTGTAAGCTTTACCTTATTTTCAAAAGCTTCAATAAGGATACCCTCGAGTGAAGGTATTGTAGATTTATTGGAAACTGTTCTCTGAACACTGAACGCTGCTTTAGCAAGTTCGGCACTGTCACAAATAATTCTCATAATTTGCTTCCTTTCTGTTTTTGCGTATGAAATGAATATTTTTAATAGTAGTAGCAGTAGTGTGTGTGGAAACGGTTGAACTTTCCCATATTCCTTTTAAATACTGGAAAATCAGGGATTTTATGTTGTGAAATCTTTTGTTGAATATATAAAGAATTTAACACACATAAATTTCACATTGTTTAATTTGTGGGAAATGTTTGTGGAATGTCAGTTAGTTTGTGGAAAACTTACTGCTCATTTATATTTTTTATAATGTCATCTACCGTTGCTTTCAGAGCAACATCTTTTTCAATTTTTGCTTTACACTCCTTAAGAGAATAAATAATGGTTGAATGGTGTTTGTTACCGAATTCGTTACCGATTGCCTTAAGAGAAAGACCTGTAATACGGTCTACGATATAAATTGCAACCTGTCTTGCAAGGGAAATATTTGCATTTTTCTTTGAAGAGCGAATATCTGCTGCAGAAACGTCAAAGGTTCTTGCAACCTCGTTTATTATGTTTTCAACGGTAACAGGAAGAGGCTGATTGTCGTTTATTATATCGCTTATAGCTCTTTTTGCAACGGCAATACTGGGAGAAGTACCCTCAACATCACGGTAAGCGCTGATTTTCTTTACGGTACCCTCAAGCTGACGGATATTTTTCTTGATATTTTCTGCAATAAACTTTATTACGTCATCGCTTAAAAGGATATTAAGGTCGTCAGATTTCTTTTTAACGATAGCCATTCTTGTTTCAAGTGTGGGAGGCTGAATATCAGCTATAAGACCCATTTCAAACCTTGTACGGAGTCTTTCCTCAAGAGTCATCATTTCTCTCGGAGGACGGTCAGAGGTAAGAACAATCTGACTTCCGTTATTTTTAAGGGCGTTGAAGGTATGGAAGAATTCTTCCTGAGTTGTTTCTGTTTTTGCGATAAACTGTATATCGTCGACAAGAAGAACATCACATTTTCTGTACTTCTCATGGAAAGCATAGGTGTTGTGGTTTCCGATATAATAGATAAATTCGTTTGTAAAAAGCTCACCGCTTGTGTAGATTATTTCGGCTTTCGGATTCTGCTGCTTGATTTCGTTCATTATTGCAAGAAGAAGATGAGTCTTACCAAGTCCGGAATGTCCGTAGATAAAAAGAGGATTGTAAGTGATTCCGGGATTGTTTGCAACATTTAAAGCTGCAGCATGAGCAAAACGGTTTGAAGGTCCTGTAATGAAATTATCAAAGGTATATTCATGCTCAAAGGATTGGGAATCTTCGCTTTCATCTTTAGCTTTTACTTTGACTTCACCGGGAATAAGAAAAACAATCTGAACTCTGAAGCCGAGAATTGCCTCAAAAGCATTATTAAGAGGTGTCATAAATTTATCGGCAATAATATTTTTTTTGAACTCGCTGATTGAAAGGAAAACCGTATCATTTTCAAATTTTACAAACTCGAGAGGGCTGAGCCACACATTATAAGCAACCTCTGTTACCTGGTTTTTAAGCTCCTGTTTTACAAGTTGCCAGATTTCTTCAAAAGAATCCATATTTTACCTCCTGTTAGTCATAATTTTTATTTAAACTTCTTTTAGAAAAGAAAATTGTGTCTATATATTATTAATATATATATAAGCTGACAGAATAAAAAAACATAATATTACACCCTACAATTTTATCACAAAAAAATATATCTTTCAAGTCTTTTTAATAATAAAATCGCCAAAATATGCCCTATAAGTTGATTTTGTACTGTAAATGTATTATAATTGATTTACAATCAAAATTAAAATTAGGGATAAAAATGGAAAAGATAGATAAAACATTAATAATAAGAGATGTTGAGTGTCTTAACCTGCAGAATACGCTTTTTTGCGGACAGGCATTCAGATGGAAGAAAACAGAAGACGGAATATTTACTGCTGTTGTAAAAAACAAAATCATAGAAGCACAGCAAAACGGAAATGAAATAATCTTCAAAAATGTAAGCGATGAAGAAACGAAAATACTTATCGAGGATTATTTTGATTTAAAAAGAGATTACCGTAAAATATGTGAAACGTTGAGCGGTGACAGATATTTTGAAACTGCCTGCAGAGAATATGAAGGCATAAGAATTCTCCGTCAGGATTCCTGGGAGGCACTTTGTTCGTTTATAATTTCCCAGAATAATAATATTCCGAGGATAATGGGAATAATAGACCGTTTCTGTAAAGGCTTCGGAGAAAAGCTCGACAGTGAAAACTATACGTTTCCCACTTATGAATCACTAAAGGGTGTTACAGCAGAAGATCTTGCACCGTTAAGAGCAGGTTTCAGAGGAAAATATATTGCTGATGCTGTGGAAAAGCTTTGCAGCGGTGAAATATCACTTGAAGAAATAGAAAAAATGCCTATAGAAGAAGCACGTCAGGAGCTTTGTAAAATAAAGGGAGTAGGAGCGAAGGTTGCCGAATGCAGTCTCCTTTACGGCTTCGGCAGAATTGAGGCCTTTCCTGTTGATGTGTGGGTAAAGCGTATTATGGCAGAAATGTACCCTGAAGGTTTACCGGAAATTTTTAAGGGAAACGAAGGAATTGCACAGCAGTATCTTTTCCATTGGAGAAGACAGCAAAAGGAGTGAAAATAAATGACGAAAAAACAAAGAGCTGCCTTTTGTGTAGAGGCACTTGAAAAAGAATATCCCGATGCACTCTGCTCGCTCAATGCGTCAAATCCTCTTGAGCTGCTTATTGCGACAAGGCTTTCGGCACAGTGCACAGACGAACGGGTAAACAAGGTAACACCTGCACTTTTCAGTAAATATCCGACCCTTGAAAGTTACTGCGAGGCGGACGAAAGAGATATAGAAAAGATAATATTTTCCTGCGGCTTTTACCGTCAGAAGGCAAGTGATATAAAAGGACTTGCAATAAAAATAAGAGACGAATTCGGCGGTGAGGTTCCCGACTCTATAGAAAAGCTCACATCGCTTCCCGGTATAGGAAGAAAAACCGCGAATCTTATAATGGGAGACGTTTACGGTCAGCCAGCAATAGTTGCAGATACTCACCTTATAAGAATAACAAATCTTCTCGGTCTTGTAAGTACAAAGGATCCGAAAAAGGTAGAGCTTGAGCTGAAAAAAATCATTGCCCCCGAAAAGAGCAACGATTTCTGCCACAGAGCGGTGCTTCACGGCAGAGCTGTCTGCATAGCGAGAAAGCCACAGTGTGATAAATGCTGTATGGCTGAGTGGTGCAAGAGCTGTAAAAGTAGTCAGTAGTCAGGACTAAGAACATTATAAAAAATTCGCCCCAAAATGGGGCGAATTTTTATCTTACCGGTTTTGTGTGCCAGATGTCTCTTGCATAGTCGAGAATTGCTCTGTCCGTTGCGAAGCGGCCTGCGCCTGCAGTGTTGAGAAGGGACATTCTGTTCCACTTTTCTCTGTCGCGCCATACCTCGTCAATGGCCTTCTGAGCTCTTCTGTAGTCTGCAAAGTCAGCAAGCACCATATAGGGGTCGTGATGGATGATTGTGTTGCCGATTTCGGGGAACTGCTTTCCGCCGAAGCCCTTCTGGATGAACTCGATAACTCTGCGGAGCTCTGCGTTGTTGTTGAAGTAGTTTATGGGCTGATAGCCGCTATTCTGAAGCTCTCTTACCTCGGGAGTCTTCATACCGAAAAGGAACATATTGTCGTCAGTAACAGCTTCATTGATTTCGACGTTTGCACCGTCAAGTGTGCCGAGGGTAAGCGCGCCGTTTATCATAAGCTTCATATTACCGGTACCGCTTGCTTCTGTACCTGCAAGGGAAATCTGCTCACTGATGTCTGCGGCGGGCATAAGCTTTTCTGCAAGGGTTACGTTGTAATCCTCGAGATATACAACCTTGAGTCTGCCCTTCATATCCGGGTCGTTGTTGATAACATCGGCAAGGGTGCAGATCATCTGGATAATTTTCTTTGCCATAATGTAGCCTGATGCTGCCTTTGCGCCGAAGATGTAGGTGCGGGGAACATAGTCACCGTCGGGATTGTCCTTGATTTCGAGATATCTTGCAATAATCTGAAGAGCGTTGAGGTGCTGACGCTTGTACTCGTGAAGTCGCTTTACCTGAACGTCGAAGACGGAGTTGGGGTCAAGCTCGATACCCATAGTCTTTTTCACATATTCAGCGAAGGCCTTTTTATTGTTAAGCTTGATTTCGCCGATTCTTTTGAGTACCTTTTTGTCGTCAGCAAACTTACGGAGCTTTGCCAGCTCGTCGCCGTTATAGATGAATCCGTCGCCGATAAGCTCGGTGATATATGCGGTAAGCTCGGGATTAGCCTGACAGAGCCAACGTCTGTGAGCAATACCGTTTGTAACATTTTTGAACTTGTCGGGTGTGAGTCTGTAGTAGCTGTTGAAAAGGGTGTCCTTGAGAATCTGAGAATGGAGACCCGATACGCCGTTTACGCTGTGGCAGGTTGCAACACAGAGATTAGCCATCCTTACAACACCGCCGGAGATAACTGCCATTTCCTCAACCTTGCCTGCATCGTGGGTCTGCTCCCAGATGTGTGCACGGTAGCGGTTGTCGATTTCCTTTACGATGGTGTAGATTCTGGGAAGAAGAGATCTGAAGAGGTCCTCTGACCAGCATTCGAGAGCTTCCTTCATAACCGTGTGGTTGGTATAGGCAGCAGCCTTTGTCACTATTGCCCACGCATCGTCCCAGCCGTAGCCGCATTCATCAAGGAGAATACGCATAAGCTCGGGAATTGAAAGAGTGGGATGTGTATCGTTGATGTGGATTGCGTTCTTTTCAGCGAAGTTCTCCATTGAATTTTCGTGACGGAGATGGCGGGCTACGATATCCTGTACTGAAGCAGAAACAAGGAAATACTGTTGCTTGAGACGGAGACTTTTGCCCTCGTAGTGATTGTCTGAGGGATAGAGAATCTTGCTGATAACCTCTGCCATAGCCTGCTGCTCAACAGCCTTCATATACTGTCCCTGATCAAAGAGCTTCATATCGAGGGCGGGGGCAACGCTCTTCCACAGACGGAGCACGGATATGCCTCTGCCGTCCTTACCGCTGACATACATATCGTAGGGAACAGCCATAATTGTCTGAGCGTTTCTGTATTCCACACTGTGATAATGATTGTCCCATTTGTCAATAACCTCGCCGCCGAAGCGTACTTCTACGGTATCCTTTTCCTTTGCTCTGAGCCAAACCTCGCCGCCGGGAAGCCAGAAGTCGGGAAGCTCAGTCTGCCAGCCGTCAACGAGCTTCTGCCTGAAGATACCTGCCTCATAAAGAATGCTGTAGCCCATACCGTAGAAGCCCTGGGTTGCAAGTCCGTCAAGATAGCAGGCGGCAAGTCTGCCGAGACCGCCGTTGCCGAGACCTGCATCGGGCTCACAGTCATAGAGCTTTTCCAGCTTGATACCCATATCCTTAAGTGCAGCTGCAAAGGTGCCTGTAAGGTTGAGATTGTAAAGGTTATTCTTGAGGGAGCGACCCATAAGAAACTCCATACTAAGATAGTAAATCTTCTTTGAATCGGTCTTATCGGCATCGGTTCTGAATTCGCGCAGACCGTCGTGCATAAGATCCTTTACAATCATCGCAACACTCTTGTAGTATTGCTCGTTTGTTGCTTCATCGGGATTAACACCGAAATAATGTGAAAGCTTTCCGGTGATTAAATCCTTTGCTTGTTTCTTAGAAAGCGAATAATTCATAAAACCCTCCAAATTTAATAATAAAAAAGGCTATTTTTTTAAATCTATATGGTTATTTTATACTAAAATTGCGTAAAAATCAACAGTAACAAGACAAATTTTATTGTAAAAGAAAGAAATACAGAGAAAAAATTGCAGAATTTTATATATGAAGCATTTTTGTATATCTTTCAAGGTACGAAAAAACATCTCACAGCATTATTATTTCAAATTAGAATTATTTCAATAAATTATGTTTTCAACAATGATTTAACAGCGTTTTCAACTCATATCTGAAGGTAAAACCCTTGATTTTTATGGGGTTTTCCACGAATTCCACATATTTATCAACATTACAATGTGGAAAAGAGTGTGGAAAATGTTAAAAACTCCGCTATACAAAGGATACAAAAATTCAGTCTGAAGTTCTCCGAATTTCATAAAGTAACAAAAATTTTTAGTCATATTTTTACCCTTAATATTTTCCAAGGTATATAAAAACAAAAGGGAAACAAAAATAAAAAGGAAAGAAAACTGAAAGGTGCAAGATATATATGATTAAGGGAATTAACCGTCAGGTTGTTGAGGTAAAGGAAACGGGAAATGACTGCTTTGAGAAAATATTATTTTTCGTAAAGCCCGAATATGCAGGAATGAGCGAAGGAAAAATCCGCGAAAGAGCAGGTCTTGTTACGAAAACAGCTATGGTTCCGCCCCCAACAAAGGTCCGCAGAAGCCTTCTGAATGAACATGTTAAATCTGCTGCATTTCTTCTGGCAGGAATTATTGTCGGAGTTGCAATAGGTATTATATTCAGGTAAAAAAAACGGTCACGGTTGCCCGTGGCCGTTTGCCTGTGTGTTTAATCGCCTTTTTTATCAATGAAGCTTATCAGTATTCGATTACATATTCTTCTATAACAGTCATTGATGCTTTGGCGTTAAGGGTTGCAAGAACTTTGATTGAAATATCCATATCAAAGTTATAGTCAAACTTCGAGTAGGTCATATTGCCTGTTGCCTTGTCGATTTTTGCAGTTGCGGTACAGTTATAGTATGAAAGCTCTGCACCCTGGAAACCGGGAGCGTTATTTGCAATATCTTCGATATTCATAGTCCAGAATATTGATCCTACGCCTTCACCGGAACGGTAAACAGGGTTCATCTGATCTTTCATTTTGATGTCGATAACATATTCAGAGCCATTATCTGTGCAGGTGATGGTTTCAAGGTATTCTACCTTGAGCTTACTTGCAAAGTCTGTTCCGCTTACAGGATATTTTTCTGCAACGGCAGCTGTACCTTCATATACTTCGGGAGTCATATTGGGTTTTACAAACTTGGCGATAGCACCGTCTGCAAGTGACTGAAGTGCTGAAGGAACCTCAAGCTTGTTGATTTTCATGTCCTGATAGTTTCTTGTTGCTCTTGTTGCTGTTGTTTTTATTTTACCTGCAGACTCATTGAAAAGAGCAACTATTTCTTCCGGTGTTGTGTAAGAGCCTGTGGAGGGTGCTGCTGATTCTGTTGTCTGTGTTGTTGCAGGAGCAGTTGTCTGTACAGGAGCAGCTGTTGTAGCTACGGTGTTTACTGCGGGAGTCTGGGTATCTTGCTGTACAGGTGTTGCTGTCTGAATACCGGCGATGCTGCCGTTTGTTGAGATTTTTGTAATTGAGCCGACAAAATTGCCCGATGCAAAAACTATTATGATTGCAAGACCTAAACATATACCCTTTCTTGTGGATTCTTCAACGCTGTTCCAGATTTCTTTTAAACTGTTCATTTTGTATTCCTTTCTGTGTGTTTTTAATTTAACCGTGGTTATTATAGTACATTTTTTCTGATTGTTCAATATGATTTCTGAAATTTTCGTATTTCCCGGTGTTTTTAATTATATGTTTACCGGAAATTTGTATTTGATATAGAAAAATAATAAAAGCTGTGATATAATAAATAAGTTAATCCTTGAAAGGAAAAAAATATAATGAATATAAAAAAGAAAAAACTTGATCCCATACCCGATTTGCCCAAAGCAACTCAATATATATGGTGGGCATGCCGGCTTTCTCTTTTTATCTGGGGTGTCTGGGGTATGCTTCACGGATATACATCTGAATTTGTGCAGGCTACAGCGGCTATTATTTTCACCCATCTCTGGGATATGTTTCAGCTATTGGGCGGAAAATCCTTCATCAAAAAGGTTCCGTACTACCTGCAGACTATGCTCAATGTTTTCATCTGCCTTGCCTGCGTAGTGGGAACAACACTGAATACAAGAACGGATTTTCAGGGAATTGATATTCCGGAGCATATATTTGCGGGCTATCTTGCAACGACGGGAGCCTTCGTGCTGTCAGGCATTATGCAGGGAGACAAGCATCCGATAAAGGTTTCCGTTCAGGCCCTTTTTGCTATGGGCTGCGGTGTGATGCTTCTTGTCGGCTGGGAATATTATGAGTTCACTATGGACAGGCTCTACGGCTTCGTTATGCAGCACGGACAAAAGCCTTATTCCGAGGGGCTTACCGATACTATGGTAGATCTTATGCTCGGCTCGGGCGGTTGCCTTGCGGCGATGTTTATCGAGGCTTTCCGTAAGGTAGGTCTTTTTGGTAAGGGTAAGGAAGAAAGAAGAGAAGCCTACCGTAAGGAAAGAGAGGAAGTAAGAAGAGAAAAGGAACTCAAGTATATGAAAGAAAGGGAAGCAAAATGATATTAAGTGAGATTCTCAAGGATATAGAGTATAAATGCAGCAGCTTCTGCGATACAGAAATAAAAGATATTGCTTATGACTCGAGAAAAGCGGGAGACGGCATAGTTTTCGTTTGTCTCAAGGGTGCCTTCGCTGACGGTCATAAATATGCAAAAAGTGCTTACGATAAAGGAAGCCGGGTTTTTGTGTGCAGCGATGAAATTGATGTCGGTGAGGATTCCGTAATTATCACCGTCGAAGAAACAAGGGCTGTGCTTGCGGCTATGAGCTGCAATTTTTTCCGCCATCCTTCAAGAGAAATGGCTGTTATCGGTATTACAGGCACAAAGGGTAAGACTACCGTTGCTCATATCGTAAAAAGCGTTCTTGATTCAAGCGGTATGATGACCGGAATAATAGGTACTGTCGGTGCACGCTTCGGTGATACGGTGCTTCCTACGGTTAATACCACTCCCGAAAGCTATGAAATGCAGAAAATGTTCCGTCAGATGGTTGACGGTGGCTGTAAGGCTGTAGCTATAGAGGTTTCTTCTCTCGGTCTTAAGGCACACCGTACCGACGGAATCGAATTTGCTCTGGGTATTTTCACAAACCTTTATCCCGACCATATCGGCACAAACGAACACGAAACCTTTGAGGAATATGCTTACTGGAAAACACAGCTTTTCCCTTTATGCAAGTCGGCAATAGTAAACAGCGATGATCCTTTTGCTCCTGTAATTATTCAGAACTGTAAAGGTAAGCCGCTCACCTACGGTGAGAGTGAAAATGCCGATTACAGACTTCTTACAAGTGAAAAAATAAAATTCAACGGCAAGCTCGGTATGAGCTTTGACTGTATTTGTCAGGGTGAAGAAAAAAGCTACAGAATCTCCCTTCCCGGTGATGTGAATGCTTCAAACGCACTTGTAGCTCTTGCTGTTGCCGATTTCTTCGGAATCGGTGAACAGGGAAAAATCAAAGGACTTGAGTCGGTATATGTAAAGGGCAGAGGAGAGATGCTTTCTCTTGACAGTGATTTTACGGTTATTATCGACTATGCACATAACGGTGTCAGCCTCAAAAGCATAATAGATACTGCAAAGGCATATGAACATAACAGAATTATCACTCTTTTCGGCTCTGTAGGCGGAAGAACCGAATGCCGCAGAGAGGAGCTCGGAAGCGTTTCGGGTGCTCTTTCCGACCTTTCAATAATTACAAGCGACGACCCTAATTTTGAAGACCCGCGCAGTATATGTGAGGAGATTGCCGAAAGCTGTAAGGCACAGGGTGGAGAATACGTCATAATTCCTGACAGAGCTGAGGCAATAGAATATGCAATTATGAATGCACAAAAGGGTGACATTATCATTCTTGCAGGTAAGGGTCACGAGGAAACCATGAAAATAAAAGGCGAAAATATCCCCTTCAGTGAAAAAGATGAGGTTTTCAGGGCTATGGCAAAGAGAAACAACGCATAAATAAGGGTGAGCAATATGGAAAACGCAATCAAGGTTAAAAGTCAGCACGGAAAATATCTTTTTGTGTATTTTGTAGGAAACGGTGAGGGTGAGGAAAGGCTTCACTTTGCCGTAAGCGAAAACGGCTATGATTTTAAGCCTCTTAACGGTAACAAAGCAGTTATCACTCAGACAAAAGGAAAAAAATGCGTACGTGACCCCTTTGTTTTCAGAGGTGAGGACGGCAAAGCCTATATTGTCGGTACCGATATGAAATGTGAGGAGGGCTGGGAGTCAAATCACGCCCTTGTCACCTGGCAGTCTGTGAATCTTACCGATTGGACTGATGAGACGATTATTGATATAAAAGACCTCGGTGAAAAATACAAAAATACTACAAGAGCCTGGGCTCCGCAGGCTATGTGGAATGAAAAAGAAAAGGCGTATATGCTCTATTGGGCACATTCAACAAAAGAGCATAATACTGCAGGTATGTACTACGTTTACACAAGAGATATGAAGACTCTGATTACAGAGCCGAAGCCTCTTTACTGCCGTAAGGGAATACAGACCATTGACGGCGATATAGTTTACAGCGAAAAGGAAAAGCTCTATTTTCTCTTTTTTAAGCACGATGAGGACCAGACCATTGCCTATGTTACAAGTGAAAATATGAACGGTCCCTATGATGACAGTCCTGTAGTGGTTTCTCTGGCACCAAGCGGTGTCGAGGGAAGTCAGATTTACCGCATAAACGGCACGGACACCTGGCTTCTTATAATGGACGAATACGGCAAGGGTCGCTTCTTTATGCAGCAGACGGAGAATTTCCGTGATTATTTGCCTGTCGCGAGAGAGGATTACGAAATGGACTTTTCCCCGCGTCATGGTTCAATTATGCCGATAAGCGATGAAGAGTATGAGAGGCTTGTTGAAAGATTCGGAATAAGCAGTTGATTGAATCTACAATTAATAATTTTTCAGAAATATATAACTTAAGACACAAAAACGGTCGCACTGAAAATAAAAAGTGCGACCGTTGTATATTTATTTCTGAAAAATTATTCTTCCGTAACAAGACCGTTGAACTCTGCAAGGCTGTTATAAGCTTCGAGATTCAGCATCAGCTCATGGGACATTTTTATTACAGCAAACTTGTTTTCAGAAAAGTCCATAGCTGAAATATCAGTCTCAAAGAAGCCGATAACGCTTCCGAAGTTATCCTGTGCCTGCTGGGAATCTTCACAGTCAAAAAGAGTCTTTGCGAAAAGAGCAGCGAGCTCTCTTATTTTGTCAGCGTTTTCTGTCGTATTGTTGCTGAGATAAAGCATATACTTCAAAAGTACATCTGAGGTCATAACCTGTCTGCCTTTATCAATAATATAGCTGAGACCGCCGTGACTGTAGGAGATGTTTTTCTCAACATTTACCTCAAGGTCGCCCATATATTTCATAAGGCTGACGAAGGCTTTTTCATCGCCTACAAGGTATTTATCGACCTGTATACCTGTATATTCGCTTACAGCAAAGGCAAGCTGGGTAACGCCGCCGGTCTTAAGGTGGTGATTCATATTTCCCACAACCTCGTTTGCCTGACAGGCTGATGCCGGGTCAATAAAGAGCAGCTTTACCTTTCCGCGGATTGTGTCGACATCTGCAAGCATAAGAAAATGTATGTTGTTGTTTTCGTCGTCAAGACAGAAAAGAATATTAGTCTGCAGATGCTGTACAGGCATAGCTGTAGTTTCAACCGGAGCTGTTGTTGTGGTGTCACCCTCCTGCAGGGTTGTCGTCTGCTCCTGTGGCTTATCCTCGAAGGAGTCAAGGACTATCATACCTACAGACAAGGTAATAAGAAGGGCTATAACCGCGATAAACGCCTTGATTATAAAGGGTTTACCGGGTTCGGAAATATTGCCGATACGTTCGGCTGCGTCTTTAAAAAATCTCTGTATATTCTTAAAGAGCTCACTGTCAAAAAACTCTTTCATCATATCCTCTTTCTTTTCCGCAAAGGAAACCGGAAATAAAAAAATCAGCACGGTCCGGCTGAATTGTTCGGATATATTTTATCATAATCGTGTCGGCAAGTCAATGTAAAAAATATACCATAAAAGAGGTATCTTTTTGTTTATATAATAAAAAAACGTCACAGCTCTTGCGAGCTGTGACAGATGAAAAGCTTTCTTATTTGATTTCGAAGGTGTAGGTGTAACCTTCAAGAGGCTCGCCGGCACCGAAATCTCTTGCTGTGAATACGACGGTATCGTCATAAACCTCTACATATGTACCGAGACCTACCTGTGCAAACTTGCCATAGTCATTGTCCTTACCAAAAGCGGGAAGATTGATTGAATAAACGCCCTTTTCAGCATCGAAAACTTCAAGTGATCTCTCGTAAACGCCGTCGTGAAGGTGGCCGTTGAGATAGTAAACGTTGCTGTGCTTCATAAGAACTTCCTTAACAGCTTCGGAATCATCACCGAGACCGCCGTTTGCCCATACCTCGGGAAGACCGTGAGTATTGTCAAGAGGCTGATGGCAGATAACGAATGCAGGCTTACCTGCAGCCTTTGTAAGTTCTGCGTCAACAAATGCAAGCTGTTCGTCGGAGATAACAGCCTTTTCAAACTGCCATTCGTCTGAACCCATAACGATAAAGGTATAGCCGTTGACTTCGTAGGAATAATAGGGCTTGTCGATTTCCATGTCGAGATATTCGGAAGCCTTATTCATAACAAAATCTGTCTGATATTCGTAAGCAAGGCGTATATCGTGGTTACCTGTTGCAAGAAGAACGGGCTTTTTGCCGATTTCGCTGTTTGCAAGACCTTCCCATGTTACCTCGTAGGAGGGACCGTCACCAAATTCGGAGATGTCACCTGCGATAATAAGAGCATCGAATTCGTCCTCCGAATTGTCGATGTCCTGAAGTCCGCGCTCGAAAAGATAAGGCTGGAAAGCCGTATCTCTGTTATGAGTATCTGCAAGAGCTACGAAAGCAAGTCTGCAGTTGTCAGGGTCACGGAACTTGATGGGTGTTTCTGTTGAAACTGTAGGAAGACCACCGAAAGCACCTGTGAATGAAAAAATGATGGTAAGTATATTGCTGATAATCGCAATAACTGAACCAAGTACTGAAGAAATCATAAATTCTCCTCCTTATATTAATCTGGATACAGTAATAATAAATCAAAGAAATCCAAAAGTCAATAACTGTCAGGAATAATAAAGGTATTTTTTTAAATTTTATATCAATTTTTTTATGAAAAAAACAGGTATATTTTCCTTTAAGAGGGAAAGAATAAAAGCAAAAGAATATTCGGAAGGAAGAATCTTTAGTGGAAAATACTGTTAATCTTTTAAAGGAATGTGATGCGGGCACAAAAACTGCCGTCAACTCAATAAAAGAGGTGCTTGATAATGTTGAAAGTGAGCAGCTTCTTACTCTTCTTACCGATGCCCTCAGCGAGCACGAGGATATAGGTAACGAGATTTCTGAATCCCTCAGGGAAATGGGCGGTCACGGTAAGGATCCGAATCCTATGGCAAGGGTTATGTCATGGATGAAAATAAACTTCAAGATGCTGGAGAAGGGTGACGACAAAACAATAGCCGCACTTATGGTTGACGGTTGTAATATGGGTGTAAAGCAGTTGAGCACCTATCTCAACAAGTACGAAACAGCCGATGACAAATCGAAAAGACTCGCAAAAAGGCTTATCAACTGTGAGGAAAAGCTCGCAAAGGATCTTAAAAATTATCTTTGATAAAAAAATAAAAAACTATTGATTTTGAGCGGGTTTTGAGGTATAATCTTTTGTACCTCGCTGGTATAGCTCAGTTGGTAGAGCAACGCATTCGTAATGCGTAGGTCGTCGGTTCGAGTCCGACTACCAGCTCCAAAGATCCCATCCGTTTATCGGATGGGATTTTTTGTAATGTAAAACCACGCGTTGGACGCGTGGTTCGGGACAAATTATATAGTTGAATAGAAAAGAACCCTTCGTATATAACAAAGTTGCAGTCTGCCAACGACAACTGAGAATACAAAGGGAGTTATTCAGTGTGTT
>JAZSGW010000032.1:0-87789 GCA_045532935.1 Acutalibacteraceae bacterium | reverse complement strand
CCCCCGGTAAGCGGCCGTTCCCGGTAGTGCTTTGCCGCTCCGGGTTCAAAGCCCCTCCCCGCCCCTTCAGCCGCCGACTGAAGAGCAGTCGGCGCCTGAAAATCACGTCAAAAACTGCACGCACATTTCTTGACCTTTTACAGCCATGCTGATATAATGTATACGTCAGATCGGGGAAGCAGGTGAAAATCCTGCACGAGCCCGTCGCCGTGAGGTACAAAAAAGTTCTTGCCTTGCCCGTGGTCGCAAACGGGGACACGCCATTGGTTTTTCTGAGAAGGTGGCAGGAATGTACCGAGTCGAAATATCCGTCTGACAAAAGCCTTTCCGGGTTTGTCCCCCGTTGCGAGTGCCGACGTATAAAGGTAAAAAAATTTATAAAGGAGTTTTTACAATGCAAAAAACAATGAAATTCAAAAAGCTTTGTTCTTTGTGCCTTTGTATGCTGCTTATTGCGACTATAGCACTTCTTACAACTGCCTGCACAAATAACGGCAACACAACATCGGGCAACATTTCCCCCGGTAACACCGCAACCGCAGAAATAACATCTGTCGGTCAGGGGTATAATTCCTTCACCTTCGTCGTAAGCGATAAGGAAGGCAAGGAAACCTGCTACGCTGTTTCAACGGACAAGACCACCGTAGGTGAGGCTCTTATGGAGCTTGAGCTCATCGACGGAGAAGAAGGTCCCTATGGAATTTATGTAAAATCCGTCAATGGCATCACCCTTGACTACGACACCGACGGTATGTACTGGGCCTTCTATATCGGTGAAGAGCTCTCCCCCACCGGCGCAGATATGACTGATATTGTCAACGGTACAACCTACCGTTTCGTTGCAGCGAAGGGATGAAGATAAACATCAAAGAAGGCGCTGTATTCAGTATGCTCGGAGCAATAATGTACTGCTCGAAGCTTATTATGGACGCTCTTCCAAATATACATCTTGTAGGAGTTCTTACAGTAGCATTCACTTTGGTATACCGTAAAAAAGCTCTCTATCCTATTTACATCTTTGTGCTTTTATCGGGACTGCTTTCGGGCTTCTCAACCTGGTGGATTCCTTATCTGTATATCTGGACAGTGTTATGGGGAGTCACGATGCTTCTTCCGAAAGATGTGCCTAAAAAAATCGCCCCCATAGTTTATGCTGTAGTATGCGCCTTACACGGACTTTTCTACGGAGTGCTGTACGCTCCCGTTCAGGCTCTTTTCTTCGGCCTTGACTTCAAAGGAATGCTCGCGTGGATTGCGGCAGGCTTCTCCTTTGACATTCTTCACTGTGTGGGAAACCTCTGCGGCGGTGCATTGATTGTGCCGATTGCAGGTCTTCTGAAAACAGCCGAAAAACACGCATCAAAATAAACCGCACCCGTAAGTTTGCTTAAAGCCGGCAAATTTACGGGTTTTTTAATAAATTTGCAGTATGTGTTATTTTCCGTCAAAATAACTGCAATTTTTGCCATTTTTAATTATTGACTTTTAAATTTCCATATTGTATAATTCAAACATAGTACACAGTGCTTAAAATTCAAAGGAGGAAAAAACAATGAAAAAATTAATCGCGATCACTCTCACAGTCATAATGCTTATGACAGCCTTACCCTTCAACAGCTTCGCGCTGTTCAGCAAACTCCCCAAAGTTAAAAACATCACATTCGAAACAGACGATCCCATCTACTACAGTATTCTCAAAGCTCAACTCGAAGATCTTTACGAGCAAGTTGAAGAAGACGGCGAACTTTTTTATGAAGACTTCTTCCTTACAGACATCTGCTACCACCTCGACGATTATGAAATCACTCTCGAGTACACCAACGGAACATCAGAGACTATCGACACCGATATGTATTACGGAGATGACTATGACATAACCGTTTTTGCTGAAGTAGATCTTGAAGATGCTGTTGCTGCTGTAGAAGCCGGAGCAACTTCCCTTCCCGTTTCAGTTTATGCCTACATTGATAACGAATACAACAGTTATGAATCTGACAAATATATAATCGATTTTGATGTTGCAGATTCTTACTTCAAGGAAATCGAATACGTTTCAGGTCTTCCCGAGGAAATCAGCGAATTCGAATATAACCTCGATCTCACCGGCTACAAGTTCAAGGTAACCTATGCTGACGGAACTGAAAAAACAGTTGTTTTAGAGTCCAACGAAGACGGCGATTTTCTCATTGACGGAAAATACATATACTGCGATATAGATGTAGAAAACCAAGAGGTTGATTTCGAATGTTTCGACGCAAAGTGCTCAGCTGACGCAAACATCATCGATTATCCCTTCTATAATATCTATATTCTCGACTATTCATTAGACGAAGACGGATACCTTAATAGTATTGTATATGAGATCTATTTCGATGACGAAACATCAGAAACATTTACAGTCGAAGATGTTACACTTGTTTTCCCCGAAGAGGAATATGAATCTCCCTATGCAGTTGTAGGACAGATTTCAGGCCTTGACATCATAGTCAGAAGCGACGTAGAAATTATCGAAACCGATCCCCAAATTATATACAACTTTATTAGTATTGAAATCGACGGCACAGATGTTATGGACAGTATGATGGAATATACCGAAGGTGAAAGCACCAACCCCATCAGAGCCTTCTTGATTAGACTTGTAAACGCTTTCTACAGAATCGTTGACTTCTTCAGAAATCTCTTTGCTAGATAATCTTACTGCTGACAACACAAACTGCAATCCCCTTGCCCGGACACTTAACCGGGCAAGGGGATATTTTATAGCTTTAATTTTCATTTTTCACTAACAGCGCTACCGATTCACAATGAACCGTTCTCGGGAACATATCCACAGCACAGAGTCTTGCGACTTCATAACCTAACTCCCTCATTATGCCACAATCACGTGCGAGGGTTGCAGGGTCACAGGAAACATAGACTACTCTGTCAGGGTTCATTTTTGAAACAGTCTCAAGTACCTCAATGCTGCAGCCCTTTCTCGGTGGATCAACTACAATCACATCAGGACGGACACCCTCGTCGTAAAGTGTCTTTGCTGCGCCCTTTGCATCGTCACAGATAAAGCGTGCGTTGTCAATACCGTTAAGCCTTGCATTTTCCTTGGCGTTTTCAATCGCCTGGGGTATTATTTCAACACCGACAACCTGCTTTGCACCGTCTGCCATAGTAAGTCCGATTGTACCGGCACCGCAGTAAAGGTCAAGGAGCACCTCATTTCCCGTAAGACCTGCATATTCCTTTGCCTTGCTGTAAAGCAGCTGCGTACCCTCGGGATTAACCTGATAAAAAGACAAGGGTGATATTCTGAATTTAAGCGAGCAAAGCTCATCTTCAATATAATCACTGCCGTATATTGTCTCGCATTCTTCGCCGAGAACAACATTGGTATCCTTTTTGTTTTTATTGAGTATAACCGACTTTATGTCAAGACCTGTTTCAAGCAAAGCCTCAACAAGTCTTTCCTTACGGGGAATGCTGTTGCCGTTAACAACAAGGCACACCATAAGCTGTCCGGTTTTAACTGCTTTTCTTAAATAGATATGCCTTACAAGACCCTCCCCTGTTTCTTCGCTATAAACAGTTACAGGGTTTTCGTAAATATATTTTCTGACTGCCTTTACTATTAAGGAAAAATCCCTGTGCTGAAGCTTACAGTCATCACAGTCCACTATACGGTGGCTTTTTTTAGAATAAAAGCCTGTTACAATTTTACCGTCAGTTCCGATTCCTACAGGAATCTGTGCTTTGTTTCTGTAGTGCTCCGGCTTTTCTATATGCAGAATATCTTCACACTGCACACCGATTCCGCCTATGCGCTTCATCGCATCGTTTACGCCCTGACGCTTGATTTCAAGCTCTTTTTCGTAGGTTATGTGTCTGTATGCGCAGCCGCCGCAGCGCGAGTCGACCTCACAGTCGCTTTCTATCCTGCACTTCGCTTTTTTATGGAATTTCTGCACCTTGCCGACTGCATAATTCTTTTTAACCTTTATTATATGAGCAGTTATAACGTCTCCCGGTGCAGTACCGTCAACAAAAACCGCCATTTGCTCAAAACGACCGATACCGCTTCCAAGCGAAGTGAAAGCGGTAATTTCAAGTCGTATATCATCATTCTTTTTAAGTGTCATAATAACCTCATCAACCCGTGACATATTTTACATCCATACCCGAATAGAAAACCTCGTGGGTGTATGCGATTTCATTCGGCCAGTCAACAAGCACAACCTCGAAATCATCAATAACCTGAAGTGCAGAGGACTTATGAGGAAGCACATACTGTTCAATATTGCCCGAAAGATAGGACGGGACATTTATCGCCTGAGCGAGAATTTCAGTTTTTGTAAGGTCGGTTGTAACGAGAGGAAGAATCTCATTAAGAGCGTTGTTAAGCTGTAAAACATTCATTGACTTTGCCTTTGCAGCAAGAGAGGTAAGAACATTTCTCTGTCTCTGCGTACGCTCTCTGTCGCTGTCGATACTGCGGAGTCTTACATAATTGAGTGCGGAATAACCGTTAAGCGTGTAAGTTCCGGGAACAAGATCTGTATAGCCCTGAAGCTTGAGAACATATCTCATGGTATCATCATTTACCTCTGCCTGTGTAAGTCCTATATCAACACCGCCGAGACAGTCAATAAGCTGCTGAAAGGCCTCAAAGGTTGTACTGATGTAATTATCGATTCTGATTTTGTAGTTCTTTTCTATTGTGTCAATAGCAAGCGGCGCTCCGCCGTAACCGTGAGCATGGTTAAGTCGGGTATTTGCATAACCTTCGATTGCAACATATGCCGTTCTCGAGAAGGAAACAAGCTTGATATCCTTGGTCTTTTTATTTATGCTTACCACTATCATAGCATCAGATCTGCGGTAAGGATAGTTTCTTCCGCCCTCATCAAGACCTAAAAGAAGAATGTTAATTACATCGTCGCTGTACCAGATTTCATTATTGTTTCTGTTCTGCTCAATGGCCTGGTCATTCTCCTCAAGCTCGTCTGCAATATCAGAGTTACCGTTATTGTGAAGATTCTGCAGAATATCATCAAAATCCTCATCAATATCTGTATCTTCATATTCAGGCTCGGTGTACTGGGAATTATTCTGTATCTGCGGAACTGTAGGAGTCGTAGTCTGATTAAGCTGTGAAGAGTTAATTATGGCATTCTGAGCAACATTATTTACAATGCTTATTGAACCGTCAGGCGCTTTTGAAATAATTCTGCCGTCCTTCTGTATTGAAAATACCGTAAGATGAAGCTTGCTTCCGTTAGAAAATGTAGCCATTCCGTCAGCTGAAACACTTATACCCGAACCCATAATATAGCTTCCGTCAGGGAATACAACGATACCGGTAGGATAAATAGTCGTACCATCACAAAGCACGGCGGCACCGGCTGTATTGATATATGAGCCGTCAGCAAAAATTGTGCTTCCATCCCCCGCCTTGAAAGAAGTGTATTTTGACTTCTTTGTAGTAGTCATAGCATCAGTAGAAAACGGTGCTGTAGTAACAGGAGGCAAACTCGTGCCGTCATCGTAATTAATTCTGTTAAGCTTATCAAAGATAAAAGCCGTAACGCCGATTACAAGCACAAGAACTACACTTACAATAGCTGTAAGCACCTTGTGCCCGAGTATAAACTCTTTTATCTTTTTAAGCAGAGGCATAATCTTATCTGAAACACTCTTGAGTGCCTCGCTTATCTTTTCTTTATTCATCAGACTTCTCCGTTCTCTTTAAGTTTATTGTCTCGGCAGTTCTATGCAGATTTCAAGACCTCCTGATTCAGACGCCGTAGCATAGATATTACCGTTATGTGCTGAAATAATTTCACGGCAGTTTGCAAGTCCGAGTCCTGCAACCTTTCTGCCCTCATCAGATGTGTAAAGCGGCTCAAAAATAACCTCAAGCTTATCCTCGCTTACACCCTCACCATTATCTGATATGTTAATATAAAACATTTTTTTATCAGATGAAAAAATGGTTGATATTATTTTCTTTTCCTTATCCATATGCTTGTAGGAATTAGAGTAGATGTTGCTGAGCACACGCTTGAATTTCTGCAAATCAAGATGAATCTCATCTTTTTCGTTGCAGCGGTTTTCCACAAGAAAATGTACACCCGATGCCTCAAACTCATCAGCATAGTTTTCTCTTACCATACGCGCAAGAGCTGCCATACTGAACTTTTCGGTTTTAAGGTTTGTTATCATATTATAGCTCAGATATTCATCAAATTCATCAACAAGCTGATGTATTTCACGGCTTTTTATATAGACCGTATCAAGATAACGCTCTTTCCGCTCCTTGGAAATATTATCACTTTTGAGTCTTTCCGAATAACCCATAATTGAGGTGAGCGGAGTTTTAATATCGTGAGAGATTGACGCAATAATCCTGCGCTGATTATTCTGCTGTCTTGCCAGGTTTTCCGTCATTGAGACAAAGCGCCGATAAACGTGACCCGCGTAACCCTTAATAACTATTTTCTCGAGCTTTCCGGTTTTGTCATAATTCTCGATAGCCTTGTAAACCAGCTTATAGGGTCTGAGCATAATACTGTAAATTATGAAAAACAAAAGGCTTATTGCTGAAAGTCCGATAAGAAACTCAACAAAAACGAACTGCACAAGCACCCTGACATCCGTGATATAGTCGCGAAGAAGATAAACCGAGGACTTGATAAGGTAAGCATTGCCCTTGTACTGAAACGGTGTCTGTACCTTTACATCAAGTGCTGACCATGTACGTCCGACTGATTTTGTAACAACATCATTTTCACTGTTTTCGATAACTATTACAACGTCCTCATATTGTTCAACGATGTCCGTCCAGGTGTTTACCGAAGGCTCGGCTATCAGCTTCTTTATAATTTCATTGTTGTATGCCAGAAGGGTCTCGTTATCGTTATAGGCTGCATTTGCAACAGCAGCCGTAACAGAGGAGTTATAGGAGAAAGCAAAGGCAGTAACTGCCGCAAGCAAGATAAGCACAACAAGAAATGATGCCCTTTTATCCTGCTTCATTTTTCTCACCTCTTACTTAATGTTTTTTACAAATTTATAGCCAACACCCCATACGGTCTTTATGTACTCGTTATTGGGGTCAATCTTGTCTCTGATGCTCTTGATATTTACGGCAACGGTACCGATGTCACCGAACTCTGTATCCCAGACATGAGCAAAAATCTGCTCTCTTGTGAGCACCTTTCCGGCATTTTCCATAAGGTACTGCAGAAGCTGAAACTCTCTTGTTGAAAATGAAATGCTCTTGCCGCACTTTTTAACCTCAAAGGAGCCTATGGAAATCTCTATGTCTCCGACCTTGATTATATCGCTGTCATTACCTGATATATGGCGCTGCTCTCTTCTAAGATTTGCCTTAACCTTTGCCACAAGCTCGTCAACAACAAAGGGCTTGGAAATATAGTCATCTCCGCCCGTCTCGAGTCCAAGCACCATATCTACAGTCTTTCCTTTTGCAGAGATAAAAATGATCGGGCACTCCACATAATTTCTTACGAACTTGCAAATTTCAATTCCCGAAATTTCAGGCATCATAATATCAAGGGTAATAAGCGAAATGTCCTTGCTGTTTGTCATTATGTATTCATATGCACTTTTACCGTCATTTTTAACTACGGTTTCAAAGCCTTCGTCTTCAAGCACATCTGAAATAAGACCGGCAATAGCTATGTCGTCATCAACTATAAGAATCTTACCCATAATATACCTCCACATAAAAAATTACATTATTCTAACTATATATTATAATACAATATTCTGTCTTAAGCAAGAAAAAAAGCACTTTATTTTTTACCATTTTTTAAACTTTTCGTTTTAAATTATATTCTGAAACAGCAAGATGCTTCCCTTCTTGACAACTTATGCCCGGAAATATATAATTTTAATATCTTTCAACTTGTTTTATCGGGGGAATTTTTATGCAGAAAAAAGTTATGCTCGGTATGAGTGGCGGAATCGACAGTGCTATGTCTGCCCTTATACTCAAAAACAGCGGCTACAATGTCACCGCAGTCAACTGTTGCTTTTATAAAAGCGGTAACGACAGCGAAAAAGCAGTAGAAGATGCCGCGAAAGCCGCAGAAAAACTGCAGCTCCCCTTCGAGATTTATGATTTAAGAAAGCCCTTTTACGAAAAAGTTATAGCAAATTTCATAAGCACCTATCAAAAAGGCGGCACACCAAACCCTTGTATTGTATGTAATAAAAATCTCAAATTCGGGGCTATGCTCGACCTTGCTCTCGAAAGAGGATTTGATTATATCGCTACGGGTCACTATGCCCGTATTGAAAAGGACAAAAAAAGCGGCCGATACCTTCTGAAAAAAGGAGCTGACCCCGTAAAGGACCAAAGCTATGTGCTGTATTGTCTTACGCAGCATCAACTGTCTCACACTCTCTTCCCCCTGGGAGAGCTGACCAAGGACGAGGTAAGATGCAAGGTCTCGGAAATAAACCTTGTAAGAGATAAGGGCGAAAGCCAAGACATATGCTTTGTTCCCGACGGAGACTATGCCGCTTTTATCGAAAGAGAGACAGGACTAACCTTTCCCGAAGGAGACTTTGTCACCACAGACGGAAGAGTTCTCGGCACACACAAGGGCATAATCCGCTACACTATCGGTCAGAGAAAAGGCCTCGGTCTTGCCCTTCCTGCACCGCTGTATGTAAAAGAAAAAGACACGGAAAGTAACCGTGTTGTCCTCTGCGACAACGAAAGTCTCTTTACAAGAGAGCTTTATGCCACAGATGTTAACCTTATTACCTGCGACAGACTCGACTCACCTATCCGTGTAAAAGCAAAGGTACGCTACAAGCACGTCGAACAGTGGGCAACCGTAACACAGCCTGACAGCGACCTTCTTCATATTGTCTTTGATGAGCCCCAAAGAGCAATAGCCAAGGGCCAGGCAGTGGTTTTATACGACGGTGATTATGTTATAGGCGGCGGAACTATAAAAAGTTAGCACAATGACACAAAAAAGCCTTGTGCATTTTGTATAAAAATTATGTTGACTTAACGAAAGATTTGATTTATAATATTCATATTATAGAATGCAGAAGGGCAGTCAGATGTTGGATTATTCTTTTTTAGAAGATGAAAAGCTTGTTCTCCTCTCGAAGGAGAACGATGCAAAGGCTTTTTCTGTTCTGAGCGAAAGATATTTTCCCACCGCAGAGTATCATGCCTGCCGTCTTTGCAATCCGTCTGCTGAAAAGGACGACCTCACCCAGGAGGGTATGCTCGGTTTTATTTCCGCAGTATACGCCTTCAGAGAGGACGGAAGTGCTTCTTTTTCAACCTTTGCAAATCACTGTATCCGCAACCGTATAATCAGCGCCGTCAGAACAGCAAGCTCCGGCAAGCATATCCCCCAGGAGCTTACGGTACCCCTTGACAGCGAAAGCGTACTTATAGACGAAAACGGCTCGCCTGAAAAAAATCTTATATCCCAGGCTGAATCCGAAAGAATCTACCGCCTTATCAAAACAGCACTTACCGAAAAGGAAAAAAATGTTTTCCTTCATTTCCTTGCAGGTATGTCCTATGAAGAGATAGCGGCAAAGGAAGGCTGTACGGCCAAAAGTGTAGACAGCACTCTTCAACGACTCAGGAAAAAGCTGAGAGAAAAGCTCAGTTGAAATATGCCCGACGCTCAAGCAGAGCAAAAAAATAAATCGGTGCAAATCCGAAAGGGGCAACTAAAATTCAAGCGAGGTAAAAAATCATGTACGAAGACAAAACACTCAAATGCAAAGAATGCGGCGCCGAATTTATCTTCACAGCCGGCGAACAGGAATTCTACGCTGAAAAGGGTTTCCAGAACGAGCCCCAGCGTTGTAAGGAATGCCGTAATGCCCGTAAGAACGCTGCAAGACCTGCACGTGAGCTCTTCACTGCAACTTGCGCAAGCTGCGGCGGCGAAGCTAAGGTTCCCTTCCAGCCCACAGAAGGCAGAGATGTTTTCTGTAGCGAATGCTTTGCAAAAATGAAGGAATCAGAAGAAGCATAATTTATATTTGAAAGTTTTTGTTTAATTACTTTATAAATAGTCTTATGCGAATCCGCCGATTTTCGGCGGATTTTCCTTTTTACGGTAAAAGATAAGGTCGCGGATTTTTCCGCGACCTTGCGTTTTATTTAACAGTAACTGTAACAGGTTTATAGGCTGAATAATAATTAGTTGAAACCGGCTTGGAATTGACATAGATGTCTTGTGTAGTTACTGTCCAGTACGCTCTTACTGCGAAAGTGTATTTTGTGCCGGATTTAAGATTCGAGAAGGTGAGATTTTGTGCGCCGTCATAGGTTTTGTAAAGCTTGTAACTGCCGTTTCCGACTTTGTAATAAAGCTGATATTTTTTTCCGCCTGCCACTGTCTGCCAAGAAACGGTCACCTTTCCCTTTGACGGTGAGCTGACTTTTGCTGTAGGTGTTTCAGGAAGTGTATTAACAAGAAACTCATCTTGTCTTCCCCACACTATATTACCTTCTATATTTACATATGGACAAACAATAAAGCTATAAGTCGTACCGGGTTTAAGATTTTTTACTGTACTGCCAAGTCCACTTGTTGTACCGGCAACCTGCCATGGTCTTCCTTTTTCTCTGTACAACACTCTATAACCATGTGCATTCGTACACTTTTCCCAAGAAAGTTTGACCGAGGTAGCTGTAACCTGTACTGTCTTTGCATTAACAGGATTCAGAGTGGGCGCCGATACATAAGTATACATTTCAGAAGGCTCTGAATATATTCTTCTGCCGCCAATGTCACGATAGAACCTGGACACAAAATAATATACCTTGCTTGTCTCAAATTTAAACTTTATAATATTTGTATTTTTGCTTTGATCCCACGGGATATATGCACCCATCTCTTTTGTTTCAGCAATCTTGGTGTATTTCCCTGTGTATTTATTATATGAATAGAACTCCGTACCGCAGCCTTTAAACATACTTGAATAAGTTTTAAGATCGCCATAATCATAAGGGTAAGCCTCGATCATTCTTTCAGATTTTCTCCAGCTCACCATTACTTTAGCCTCAGGAAAGAAAAGTAATTTTCCTTTTTTCTCAACTGATTTTGGTATTCTTATCAAACCGGAATCGCAACCGAAGAACGCTGTATCACCGATAGTTTTTACACTGTCAGGAAGTGTCAGACCCTGCAAATTTGTACAACCGGCAAAAGCCGCTTTACCGATTGATACTGTAGAATTTGAAAGAACAACTGTTCTAAGCTTATCAAGGTTATAAAAAGCTCCATCAGGGATTTCTGTTATACTTTGAGGTAAAATAATGATCTCTGCATTTTCGAAATTTGTAAACACACTTGCGCCAAGTTTCGAAATACCCTCTTCAACTATAAGGATTCTGGTTGACTGTACAGCACTTATAGTTGCTTCCTCTTCATCAGTATAATAGGGATAATCGTCAAATTCCCAGTCTGTACAACTGCAGAATGAATTATAGTGATCGTAACAGTCAACACCAAACGAAGAACCGTATACTATGTCATCGGAACCTCTTATTATCATAACTCCTGTGTCTTCATCAAAGCTGTACTGATGATTGTCATCCAAAGCCTTCCACTCTGCCGCACTTGCGTTTACACAAAGCACAACTGTGAGCATAAGTACCGTTGCAATAAGCAACATTAATGATTTCATTTTTTTCATTGTTTTTTTCTCCTTGTTAAGATAAAACTTATTATGTATATGCGCAATCGGCAGTCCGATACACATCTGTACAATATAAATATACATACTGATTTTGAATACAATATGTACTATGTGTTAACTGTGAGCTCTGAAGAGTAGTATTTTATCCTACTTTATATGATTCGCCAATATCAAATACTGCTCTATGGTATGATTTTATCAGGAGATGATAAAATGAAGCCGTTAAAAGAAAAGGTAAGCATAACTCTCGACAACGATGTCATAATAAAAATCCGTGAGCTCGCAGACGAAGACGACCGATCATTCTCGCAATACATAAATAAAGTTCTGAAAGAATATCTTAATAAGAAGAACACATAATACCGATAAAAATTGCAAACGAGCAATCTGTAATTCCTTATATTCATAAAAAAAGCTCCCGTAAAAGGGAGCTTTCATTATCATCAGGGAAGGTCGTCCTCGTTTTCGAGATTATGCCATACGTTCTGAACGTCATCGTTGTCCTCGAGCATTTCAAGAAGCTTTGCCATACACTTGAGGTCATCCTCACTTGTAAGTGCGGTCTGGGTGTTGGGAACATATTCCACCTCTGCCGATACAAAGGTATAGCCCTTTGCATCAAGGTCGTCACGAACAAGACCGAGGTCGTTAGGTTCTGTGCGGACTACATATACGTCCTCTTCATCAGTAAGGAAGTCAACTGCGCCTGCTTCGAGTGCATCTTCCATAAGCTTATCTTCGTCAACATCTTCTTTTTCAATTACGATTACACCGTAGCGGGTAAACATAAAGGAAACACAACCCTGCTGACCGAGATTACCCTTATTCTTATCGAAGTAGTGACGCATTTCACCTGCTGTACGGTTACGGTTATCGGTAAGAGTCTCAACGATAACAGCAATACCTGAAGGTCCGTAGCCCTCGTACATAATTTCCTCATAGTTTGCACTTGAGGATTCACCTGAAGCCTTTTTGATAATTCTTTCGATATTATCGTTAGGCACATTGTTTGCCTTTGCCTTTGCAATTATGTCCTTAAGCTTTGAGTTTGATGAGGGGTCGGGACCGCCGTCACGGACAGCAACTGCAATTTCTCTGCCGATTTTTGTAAAAACTTTGGCTCTTGCGCCGTCAGTTTTTTCCTTCTTTCTCTTAATGGTGCTCCATTTTGAATGACCTGACATTTAATTCACCAATCCTTTAAATATAAATATAACTTACATACTTTATCACTTTTATCAGTTTTTGTCAAGACAGAGTTGACTCAAGACTGCCGCCCGTATGAACTCCATCGAAGCATATACCGTAAACTTTATCAGTATAGTCTGTAACACTGCCGCCACGATAGAAGCTGCAGCCTTCGCTTTCTGATATTCTGTCACTTGCAAAAACAACGTTTTCAAAGCTCTTTACCGCAGTAAAGGCTATAAGACAACTACTGTCTGCATCAGCTATGGCATAAACGGTGTTTTCCTCTCCGTAAGCACGGAAATTCAGCACCTTTACACCGTCACCCGTAACAGACTGCGCCATACCTGCAGCTCCCACAGCAAGAAGCGTACCTCCGCTTACCGTGAAGCTTCCACCGTAATCAAGCGCTCCGTTACCGCTGTTTGTCGGACCGTAAACAATCATTCTTCCGCCGGTCATGGTAACATTACCGTTAGAATCAACTCCGTCACCCTGGGAATTTATTATAACCGTACCGCCGCTGACATATATGTTACAGCTCGAGTCATACTCCATCATTCCCCCGGGGTTACCGCCGAAATAAAGCAGACTGAAATCCGCAAACGGAGCAACACCGGCACCTGTACTTGTACTGTCAGATGATGCAGCATTAAAACCATCGTCACTCGAGTTGATAATAAGCGTTCCACCACTGATATCTATGGTTCGGCCTTCAACGCCCTCATAACTTTGTGTCACCGCAACCTGTCCTGCAATAACGCTTACAAGTTCATCGGCATGAATTCCATCATCGTCACTTTTAAGCTGAAGCTCTCCGCCGTTAACCGTAACAACAGGCGAATGAATACTGTCATCAAGACTGTCAGCATAAATCACACCGCCGCTGACAGTTATGCTTTTATCTGATTTTATACCCTTCGTTGAGGAGGTGTCAGATTCACTGCCGGAATAAATACTGCTGTCGGGATGTCTACCGCCACCGAAGGGGCCGAAGGCTCCAAAGCTTCCGGTATAAGCACCTGTTGCGCCTGTGCCGCTTTTGACAGAGACCGTACCTGCCGTTATAGTTATATCTGATGTCGCCTGAATACTGTCAAGCTGACTTTCAATGCTGATAGTACCACCGGAAATATCAATCTTGCCCTTATCCGTTTCGGTTTCCTCGCTCGTCCGTATTCCGTCACCGGAGCAGGTGATATTTATTGTACCGCCCTTTACTTCTACGCTATCCTTTCCCCTGATTCCGTCATCTGCGGCATTAATAACAATCGCTCCGCCGTGAATGTCGATGTCATTTTTAGAGAAGATGCCCTTGCCGAAGTTGCCGTTTACATTAAGTGTACCGCTGCCCTCAATCTGAAGGTCGTCCTTGGAATAAATAGCCGCCGTGGCAAAATCCTCGGTATCGGTCGGTATAGCTCTTGCTGTATCCGAAAAGCTGTTGTAAGTACCCTCTTCGAGAATGAGCACAGTTTCATCGGGAGAGTTCTCGATGTACAAAGGTGCATCTGTTGAACAGCTCACGCTGACTCCCGAAAGCAGAAACTTAACTTTTTGGGTTTCGTCGGGGCTGTTAACATAGATTTTACCGTCTGTAAGTGTACCTGCGAGACGGTAAATTCCGCCCTCGTAAACTGTAAGAATATTATTTTCAAAGCTTACTCCGTTTCCGTGGACGGTTGTTTTGTCATCGGCAAAGATAACATATGCATCTACATCGTCATCGGTAATCGCTGTTGTAGAACCGCTATCGCTTGGAAAATTCTGCGTAGCATCAGTAAGAGGGACAGTATATGAAGCTGTTGTGTTTGTTTCATCTGTCTCCTCGCTGCACGCTGAAAGACACAGTAAACATGAAAAGAGAGAAATTGCTAAAAAAGCTAATTTTAAAAATTTCAATGGAATAGATGGCATAACTATTAAGCGATACCTTCGTGCATCATCACAAAGATATCTATCCTTTCTGTAAGATGCTTTTCCGATTTATGCCACTGCCCCTGTAATATTAAAGAATTTCCTGATTGAGCTCGGCTCTTGAACAAATGATTTCAAGGTTACCGTTTTTGCAGCGGAGTGCATCAATAAACTCTTTTTCCTTGGATACGTCTTTAAAAGCTATTTCGTACTTGATTTTGAAAAGGCTGCCCATATTGGTTGTTTTCACATTAACAAGATCCCATTCTGTGAGATATTTCTTGAAAACGCCGTCAAACACACCTGTATAATCAAGTGATTCGGGAATTACTACCGTCAGACTCTTTTTGTTTGTTACGTGCTTACCGCCGAAGCCTGTAACATTATAAATTATGCTGAGCAAACACATAATTGCGGCGAAAATCACAGCGAAGGCTATATAGCCCATACCTGTTGCAAGACCTGCTGCAAGAGCGATGAAAATGTATCCGATTTCCTTTGCAGTACCGGGAATACTTCTGAAACGCACAAGGCTGAATGCGCCTGCAACGGCAACACCTGCACCGAGATTTCCGTTAACCATCATAATTACCACCTGAACAACTGCAGGCAGAAGTGCAAGGGTTACAACAAAGCTGTTTGTGTAACGCTTGCTCGTTTTCATATAAGTCACTGCAATCGCTGCACCGATAATTACAGATGAAAGCATACACGCAAGGAAAGACCATACTGTAATGCTTGTTGAAATAACTGATTGAAAAATACCGTCCATAATAAACTTCCTCCGTAATTTAACCTGATATTTTCAGCATTCTATTTGAAAGCATATGATTATATGCTGTTCCGTACTTTGAATAAGATGAAGGGAAAATTTTCAGCCTGTCAAGCTCCCTTGTAAGCCATAAAGGCATAGCATCAACACATTTGATTTCAAGGATATATTCATTATTTCCCATTATTATCGTTCCGTAATCACCATACTGCAAATCCAGCTGTGAGTTTCTGAAGCGGATGTTTGTATCAAAGGTGAGCCTCAATTCGGGATCAGTCTTTGAGTAATAGGCAATTCTGTCATAAAAAAGTGACACGGCGGGTCTGAGATTTCTGTAAAAGGCCATAAAGCTGTCTATTTCCGCTGTAACCTGCGACGGTACGGGAGGCTTTTCGTGTCTGTAGAGGTAATTGATAGCCTGTTCATAGGTCATATCCACACGCCTTTTATAAACAATACCCTTGTATTTCTTTTTAAGCTCCACAAAAACCTTACTTTCAGGCGTCGGAACACCGTAGGAACGTATTCTGAGCTTTTCCTTATACACCGTAGGCTTTTCAACCGATGCACGGATAAGCCTGTAATTCGGAGTATCAAAATAGATATTATTGATTGTGCTTTCTCCGAACTCGTCCGGCATAAGATACCCTTCAAGAGCCTGTATCAGAAGTATATACTGTTCTTCGGTGATGATATACTTCTTTTCAAGCCGCTTGAATACTTTCGTCAGCGCAGGCATAAATCTCCGCCTTTCTGTATTATTAAAGAGTTATTTTAAATGTGATTTCCGTTGACCCGGAGGTGACAGCACGGATTTTTCCCTTATGCCGCTCAACTATAGCCTTTGCAACAGAAAGCCCGATTCCGTAACCGCCCGTTTCTCTTGAACGGGAAGCATCAGTTCGGTAAAAACGGTCAAAAAGCTTCGAAGCTGTTTCGGGATCAATTTTTTCACAGGTGTTATAGCAGTCAAGACAAATGCTTTTACCCGACTTATAAAGACTTATTATTATTACTCCGCTCGCATCAGAGTATTTTATGGCATTGTCACAGAGAATTGAAATCAGCTGGATTATCTCCTCCTGACAACCGTAGTAAATAAGATTATCAACAACATTTACCGTAAGACTTTTACCGTCGTGCTTTGCCTTTGTTTCAAATGAGGCTACGGTTTCCGTAACAGTCTCACTGATATTGAAAGGCTCCTTTTTGAAGCCGTCACTGAGCTCGTTAAGTTTCGACAGATTAACAAGATTCTTGATAAGCACACTCATACGCTGTGTCTGATTCTTTATGCTTGTAAGCCACTCGCTTTCTCCGTCGCACAACTCTATTACCTCAGCATCTGCAGAAATAATGGCAAGCGGGGTTTTCAGCTCATGACCGGCATCGGTAATGAATTGCTTTTGCTTTTCGATTGCGTTTGCGACAGGCCGCACCGCCATCTTGCAAAACAGCGTAACAGGAAAAAGTATTCCGATAAGAGTAAATATACCGACAATAATCGAAATCGACATAAGCGATGCCGCCGCATCAAAATCCTTCTGCGCATCAACAAACACTATCAGCTGATTATCTCCGGAAACGGTATAATAATACCTGTAAACTCCAAGCAGACCAAAGCCCGGCTCCTGGGTACGGTAAATCTGCGAAGCATATTCGTGAGCCATTTTAGCAGTAACACCGTCTATATGTTCGGTTTCAACGCGCAAGACCTTGTTGTTTTTCATTTCAACCACAAAGTATCGCGTACTGTAAAGAGACTCATTACCCGGCTTGAACGATTCGAAAGGATTAAAAAACTGCTCGATCTCTCCCCAGGGCACGTCCATATGCTCAAAAGGAAGATTGCCGTTGTTTTCAGTTATTATCTCCAATACTTTACACAGTTCCTTATCACGCTGATAAATATTTGCAACATTCACGGCGAAAAGCTGAACTGTAAGAAGCGACGAAAGAGCTACCATGGCAATAAGCACAAAACGTCTTTGCAGTTTTTTCAGCATTCCTTTTCCTCCAGGGTATAACCTACACCTCTTACAGCTTTTATTTCCACATTAGCCTGTAGATTAGTAAGTTTTTTTCTCAGATAGGATATATATACCCATACAACATTTATTTCAGCCTCGGTTTCGTATCCCCAGATACGCTCCATAAACTGTTCGGTAGAAATAAGTCTGCCCGGATTTGACATAAGCATCTCGAGCATCTGGAACTCCTTGTTTCCAAGGCGGATAGAATTATCCCCAACGGAAAGCTCGAATGTCTCTCTGTTAAGCGATACATTACCGAAAGATGCCACATTAGGCGAAAACTCACTTTTTCTTCTGGTGAGGGCCCTGAGTCTGGCAAGAAGCTCTCCCATAGCAAAGGGCTTTGTAAGATAGTCGTCCGCGCCCGCATCAAGACCGGTTATCCTGTCTTCTATTTCACTTTTTGCAGTAAGTATGATAACAGGAGTAGATATGCCGCTTTCCCTGAGCTTTTTAAGCACGGTAAGCCCGTCCATCTTCGGCATCATAAGGTCAAGTATTATGCCGTCATAATTCTCGCAGGTGCCGTAATCGAGAGCGTCCTGTCCGTTATAGACAGGGTCTACGGAATAATTATTGTGCTTAAGCACAGCACACAAAGCTTTTGAAAGTTCCTTTTCATCTTCAGCTAAAAGAAGTCTCATATGTATCCGTCCTTTCATTATAAAAGCTTTATAGATTATTTTAACATAAAGCATACTGTAAAATCAATAATAAACTACTAATAATTAATAATCTATCAGATTTTAATTATACTTAAGCCACTTTAAATGAACTGAAAATCCGATATGGCGAAAATAGCAAAATAACCAAATATATCTGTTTTTTTTCAGCAGCTCAAAACGTTGTCATTTCTATACACTTATGCTATAATTGTAGCAATTATAAAGTAAAGGAGTGTGTGCGAATGAGCAAAGGAAACGGCGGAGGAAAAGTCGGAAGATTCTTCTCCGAAGTAAAAACTCATTGGAAAACACCTGCTGAAGGCAAATATGTTCCCTACAGGGAATACAAGGATATTTTTCTTGGTGTCGGAAGCAACTACACAGGTTCAAAGATGCTTGAGGCTATCGGCTTCTGGGCAAGCTGTTACCTGTTTATGCATCACTATAAGCTGCCCTATCTTACCTTCTCGTTTATCGGTATTATCAATATGCCGCTGAACTACATCTGGACTCTTATAGGCTGGATTATCAACGACAATCTCGGCTTCCTGCCTAAAAAGACAGAAAGAAAGTTCTACGGACTTTATTTCTCACTTATAGTCATAGGTCTTGTGATGATTCTCGGTAAGTTCCCCTTCCTTGATTACTCAACCAATCCGCTTATCGCTTATCTTAACAATATGCAAAGTGTCGGTATCACCGCTTCTTCAGCACTCAAGATTCTCGGCACACATATTCTATGGAACGGTTGGGCAGGCTCAAGAAACATCTTCTGGAGAAAGAAACTTGTTCCGAAATTCGGCAGATACAAGTATTCCCTTTACTGTGATGTTATCCCCAAGTGTATTATGGTTATCCTTGTCGGTTGGCTTCCTCTTTACGAAATCCCCGATATGGTTACAAGAGTATGGTCTGCCAACCTTCTGTTTGCCTGCTTCAACATCTTCGGTTTCGGCAACAACCTCGAAAATCTTTCAAAAACCATAAGCCCCAACATGGAAGAAAGACTTTTAGTGCGCACCTATCCCGTTAAGCTTTCACACTTTGTACATACCATCGTTTCAATCATTATCCCCGTTATCGTCGACTCACTTGATAATGACTGGGCTGACATCAATCTTTACCGCTATGTATATCCTATAGCATTCATCGTTCCTGCTATAATTACTATGTTCTACGCAGGACGACTTAAGGAAAGAATTCCTCAGCCGCCTCTTGAAAAGAAGGTTCAGATTAATTTCTGGGAAGGTATGTTTGGTGTTCTTCGTAACAAATATCTGCTTATCAACACCATCGTAGGACTTATCGACTCACTCGGTAACGGTATGCTTGCAATTACGCAGATTGTATATCTTTACACCTTCCGTCTGACAGGTCTTCCCTACACAATTATCGTTAACCTTATCTCATTTGCAGGTACTCCGCCCGATTTTTGTGCACCTTATTTCCTTAAAAGATTCGACTACAAGCAGATTATGATTTTCTATCAGCTTACCCGTGCCTTCGGTAACGCACTTTTAGTCGGTGCTTTCTGGTTCTTCGGTGACAATGTTCATATCTGCGGTATGGCCTGTATCATAGTTATGTTCCTTATGGAAATGACCAAGACTATTCCAACAACTGCAGGCCACGATATGAATACACGTATCGGCGACTATCAGATGTATCTTTCAGGTGAAAGACTTGAAAGCTTTGCAGGTGTTTTCGGTTGGTTTACCGGTCCTATCACCTCATTTGTCGGTCTTATCATACCGCTTCTCCTTCTCAAATATGGCTTCAACAGCAACTGGGACGTTCTCTATATTGACAGTGCCCGTTTCAAAATCATCGCCGTACCGCTTATCATTGATATCATCGGCTTCCTGCTTATGACTATTCCCTATATATTCTGGGACTATGACAATGAAAAGCAGACCAAGGTTATCAAGGTGCTTCAGCGTCGTGCGGAAGTTACAGAAAAAGAAGCCGCAGAGCAGGGCGAAAAAGTCAGCGGCGGCTATATCGGTTAAGGGGGGCAAATTCTATGAAAGATAAAAAAGACAAAGTTTTTAAAGGTATGACTGCCCCCGTTGAAGTGAACATAGAGGTACCGGATGACGAAATCTGGACCTATCACATTGACGGACTCGCAGCACCCCACATCAATAAACCGTTTACAAATTTTGCACTCAAAAAAGCAATATTTACAATCCTTATTCTTATTGCTGTCGGACTTTCAATGTTCTTCAGTGTCAGAGTTGTTTCCCGTACTCCCTTCGAATATGCCGAAAAAGAAGACGGCACCGTTGAATTTGTAAAATTCAACAATACAGGACACATCTCCACTCTAGATATTGACTACGCAATCACTATCGAAACCGACAAGAGTAATCCTGATGCATCAACAAACTTCACCCTTGTAAAGGATGAAACGAAGCCTATTTCTTCAATCCCTCAGTTCTGCTTCAACTGTGATGAAAAGGTTGAAACAATCTACATCGGTAAGAGTGTAAAAGAAATCGACGGCAAGGCATTTTTCACCTGCCGCGCTCTCAAACAGATTATTGTTGACGAAGAAAACGAATACTACTGCGATATCGACGGTGTTCTGTACAACAAGGATAAAACAGAAATCATCTGCTATCCTATGAACCACCCCCAGCATCTGCGTGAGAAATTCGGTTACAATGACACCATATGGGAAGACAGCGAAAACAAGGAAAACAACTTTGAGTTCCGTGCAAGATACGAGGCAGACATCCTTACCTATGTTCTTCCCGCAACGGTTGAAACCATCGGCGAACTCGCTTTCTACGACCTTCCCCTTACAGCACTCTATATGCCCGAAGGCGTAAAAAGAATTGAGACGATGGCAATTATGAGAAACCGGTGGATGAGAGATATTTATTCCTATAAGACAAGCACAGCAGCTGAAGACGAAACCGGATTCAGCGCCGTTGCAAAGCTTGAAGGTGTTTACCGCTCACTTCCCGACGGACTTGAATATATCGGTTCTGACGCTATGAGCTATTGCGATGACGGTGCAGTTCTGCGCATCCCCTCAACTGTAAAATACATCGGTCATCATGCTTTCTTTAATACCATAAAGAAAAAAGACGGTGTGTTTTTCGGATACGAAAAGGTCTACATATCCATGAGCGAGGAAGAATTCAAAAACGTTGAAACGGGTTATGAGTGGAACCCCAAGTACGACAGCGGTCTTCTCGACAAAGAGGTAGAGCTTGTATTTAATGCAGAGAAACCGGAGGTCGAAGACTTCACTTACACAGAAAAGGAAGATGGCACCTTTGAGCTTACTACCTTCTTCAATACAGAAAAGGCAACAGAGCTTACAATCGGTGATGAGGAAAAGACTGTCACTTCAATTGCCTGCCAGCCCTTTGAGTGGGATACTTACATTGAAACAGTTTACATCGGCAAGGATGTAAAGGAGCTTCGCGGTGAAACCTTCCAAACCCTTCGTGCACTTAAAAAATTCGTAGTTGACGAAGCAAACGAAAACTTCTGTGCAGTTGACGGCGTGCTTTATACCAAGGATATGACAACACTCCTTGCCTGCCCTGTCTCCTATGAAGGAAAAACATTTGTCGTGCCCTCAAAGGTTACAACCATCTCCCGTTCAGCCTTCTCTGACTGTAAATTTGAAACAGTATATCTTCCCGAAGGACTTAAATCAATTGAGCGCCACGCTTTCCTTAAAGCAGAAAGCCTCAAGGATATTTTCTCCTACAAGGCTGACAAAGAAATCACAAAGAGTGATGAAAGCGTAATTGCCGACCTTGGTGAAACCTATAAGTCACTTCCTGAAGGTCTCGAAGTAATCGGTATTGATGCTTTCAATTATGCGTCAGGTCTCACCTATCTTTATATCCCCTCTTCAATCAAGGAAATCGGTGCATACAGTTTCACATACTGTGCAAAGGTTGATGAAGACGGCAACAAAGTCGGTGTAACTGAAGTAAATGTTGCACTTACCGAAGCTGCTTTCAAGGCTGTAACAGCCGGCGAGCATTGGTCACCTGAATTCAGAAATGCTGAAAACGAGGTTGCAACAATCAATTACGCTGCAGAAAGATAACATAAGCACATACAGATTTGGCCGCAGATAATACAAATCTGCGGCCTCTTTTTATAATTAATGGGGACACAAGCTTGTGTCCCCATCGTTTTATTATTGATTGTCAATATTTGACGCTTTTGATAATGTCCTTAAGGCATTCCGCACTCTTTTCAAGAGCGAGCCTCTCCCTTGTGGTAAGAGGAAGAAGAAGCTTACTTGTTGCGCCCTCTTTACCTACAATATTGAGAAGACTAAGGCACACATCGTCAATACCGTATTCTCCGTGAAGCATAGTTGAAACGGTAAGCGGAGTATCAACACCTGCCATAAGGCTACGGCAGATATGGCATACCGAAGCGGAAACCGCATAAAAGGTAGCACCCTTATCAAGGATAACTCTTGCACCTGAATTCTTCACGTATTTTTCAACAATGTCAAAATCTATCTCCGGATAAATTTTACCGTCTGCTCTTACAATGGAGGTAGCGCACTCTGCGATGGGGATATTTGAAATATTAGCAAGTGACCATGGTACAAATGCGGAATCACCGTGCTCACCCATAACATAAGCGTGAATATTTCGCTGATTAATGCCGTAAATCTTTGAAAGGCGGGCACGAAGTCTTGCCGTGTCGAGAATTGTACCCGAACCAATTATTCTTTCTTCAGGAATACCTGAATTCTTACAAAAAACATAGGTAAGAATGTCTACGGGATTGCTTACTATGATATATGTTGCATCAGGAGCATATTTTGTAATCTCAGGTGTAATACTGTTGAGTATGTCTATATTAATCTGTGCAAGGTCAAGACGGGACATACCGGGTTTTCTTGCTGCACCCGAAGTAATTATGACAATATTGGAACTAACTGCATCGGAAAATTCACCCGAATACACCTTACAGGAATGACAGAACGGCGTACCCTGCTGAATATCAAGTGCTTCACCGTAAGCCTTTTTGCTATTGATGTCAATCATACATATTTCAGTCGCAAGGCCCTGAACCATAAGCGTATATGCTATTGTTGAGCCTACGCTTCCCGAACCTATAATTGTTATTTTTTTCATAAGTATCTCTTCCTTTGTGTTATTACTGTTATGTGCAAGAATCAGAATAAGGTCGCTTTTCGTCGGTCAAGCCAAGAATATAATCGGTAGATGTTCCAAAAAACCGAGCAAGAGCAATAAGAGCATCTATCGGTAATTCTCTGCGACCATTCTCATATTGAGAATAAGTATTCTGTCTGATGTGAAGATATTCAGCTAACTCCCTTTGAGTCAGATCTCGGTCCTCTCTCATATCTCTGAGTCTCATAGCGCCTCCGTTAAACTCAATCTCTGTATTTCTTTCAACAATTAATTTTTATTATCTTATCATATAGTGAGATGTATTTCAAGCATTAAAATTACATACAGCCATTAAAAATCCGCATAACGCTTCAAACCGCGGGGAGGTGCAACGCTACGCGTTGCCGGAGGGGTAGAAAGAAATATCCTTATTTCAGTCAGATTGCTCTACCACATTACCAAGCGTACTGTCACACAGTATCTCTCCCCCTCCGGATTTGATTTCATCAAAGCCACCTCCCCGCTCCGCAACACCGAAGCACAGCCTGTTTTCATGGCTTAAACTGTGCCTGAAGTGTGTGTCTAAGGGACAGTCAACCTGACTGCAGCTATTAATAAAAAAAGGCTCTTTTTGTCTGCCGGTCTGCTTCATATAATTCCCCTTTGTTTTTATGTAACACTTTTCTTTCTTACACGTATACTGTTGATGTAAGGACGAAGGGAGGTTAACACGATGTCATGTAATAACGGTCTTTTCGGCGGCAACTGCTGCACATGGATCATTATCCTGCTTGTTTTAATGAGCTGCTGCGGTGATAATGGCAACTCATACAGCGGTAACGGTTGCGGCTGCAACTGCGGCTGTCAGAACAACTGCGGCTGCTGACACAGCAGAAAAAAGTTCGCGGGTTAATACTCGCGGACTTTTTCCTTTTTTGCCCGTAAATTAATTATGAAACAAGATCTGTCAACGGGCAGAATTCGTAGCCTTCAGCACGTGCCCTGTCAATTATATCTCCCAATGCTTCGGCATTATCGCGTGAAACGCTGTGTAAGAGTATTATTGCCCCGTCGTGAAGTCTGGACATAATAGTTTCTACTGCATAATCCTTGCCCTGTATATTTTCCACATTCCAATCGTTATATGCCACCGACCAGAAAACACTTACATAACCTAAAGACGCAACCAGATCGAGAGCATTTTCGGTATACTCGCCTGCCGGAAAACGAAAGAACTTTGAAGCGTATCCGTAATTCTGCCGTAGATAGTTTTCTGTTTCCTCAAGCTCTCTTACCATCTGCTCACGGCTGATTTCAGCGAAGGACGGGTGTGTAGAGGAATGATTACCTACTATGTGACCTTCTTTTATTATACGGCTGATAATATCTGTCTCCTTTTTTATATGATCAAGAGTACAGAAAAATGCCGCAGGCACCTGTTTTTCCTTTAGAATGTCAAGCACCTTCGAAGTCAGGTTTTCGTATTCGTAGCCGCAGTCAAAGGACAGATAAAGCTTCTTACCTTCACTTTTAGTATCAAGAGTCCACGCACCGAAGAAATCAAAGGTCTTCTGAAAATCCACAACTGTATAATGCGGCTCTCCCCCTGACGCCGGCCCGTGAGAATGACTGATTTTTTTGTCACTTAAGGTTAAATCATTCCTTTTTTCCGTTACGCTGTAGCTGACCTTCGGCAAAGGAGAAAGTCCTGTCAGAGACGAGGAATCAACGCTTCCTTTTATCACCATACCGTCACCGTCAATAGGATAACCGTTAAAGCTGTTCTTTGTATCAATAACCGTAGACAGATTAATCTGTGAGGTCAGCTCTTCGATTTCAGGTGAAGTAACCCGTGAGGTTTCCTGTAAATAAGATGACAACTCTCCCGGATCTTTAATATGCGACCTTTGTTTATCCGCTTTTCCACAGGAACACAATAAAACAAGACTCATAGCAAGGGCTGTGCAAATACTCTTTTTCATAATACCGACTCCTATAATCACTGTTACACAGGGCAGATAAGCTTACCCTTCGACTTTATCTGAACATATATTTCATATCGTTCATCAGACCGTCTGCTGCCTTCATAGCGACACTCATTTTTTTCTTTGCCATCTTTTTTACACCGCTACCGCGCATCATACCCTTAACATAAGCGGAAGCTCCGCCCACAGCCATACCTATTCCTATACCCTTCATAATGCTTTTCATTTCCATAAAATTTCATCCTTTCAAAATTTAAAAACCGTCCGACAAGGTCGGCAGAATTAGTTTTTGCACGTCAAATACGAATATACTTATAAAAAACTGTAATTCACATTTGCTTTTTTTATTTTTAATGCTATAATAAAAAGGAGAAATATTTTAAGAGGTAAGAAAAATGCCACAACTTAACATAGTACTTATGCAGCCGCAGATTCCGCAGAACACCGGCAATATCGCCCGAACCTGTGCTGCAACCGGAGCGAGACTTCATCTGGTAAAACCGATGGGCTTCACTGTCGACGACCGAAAACTGAAAAGAGCAGGCCTTGATTACTGGCACCTGCTCGACATAACCTATTACGAAGATAACGATGATTTTTTCGAAAAAAATAAGGGCGGTAAATTCTTTTACCTGACAACAAAAGGTCAACACACCTTCACACAAACAGCCTTTCCCGAAAACTGCTACATAATATTCGGGAGAGAAGATGCAGGCATAGACGAAGCTATACTTTATGAGAATCCCGGCACAAGTCTTCGGATACCAATGCGCAGTCAGGCGCGAAGCCTGAATCTTTCAAATTCCGTTGCCATAGTAACCTATGAAATATTAAGACAATGGGATTATCCTGACCTGCTTTGCGAGGGTCAGCTCACAAAATTCAACTGGTAGGTATTATTATGAAAAGAAATTTCACTAAAGAAGAAATGCTCAAAAAACACGAAACAAATATCAAGTCTGCAACAAGCGGATTTGTTCTTTCGGGTGTGCTCGGTCTTATCTATATCGTGCGATATATTATAAAAGACAACTTCGATTTTTATTTCAGTCTGTCCTTTACCGAACTTATGCTTCGCCTTTCTGACGCAGGAAGTCTTTCGGCTACTGTTGCTTATGTGCTGATTGCAGCTTTTATCGCTGTTTTTCTCGCTTTGGCGATTCTCACGGCAAAAAATGCAAAGCATCTGCGATATGCTCTGTTTTTCTACGTCTTTGATTTCCTTTGCCTTATACCTCTTGCAGTTTTCCATGGAGAGAATATTACTTCCGCATTCTTTATTGATGTGATTGTTCATATCTTTGTTGTACTGTTTATCTCTGTAGGAATTATATCAGAAAAAAAGAAGAGCCAAAGCCCTTCAGAATAAAAGTAAAGAGCCGCCCTTAAAGGGCGGCTTCAATTTTAAAATTTCAAATTTTAAAACAGATTAACTGCGTTTGTCTCGAGGCTTAGCCTTCGATAAGAAGCTGCTTGATAATTGCATAGAGCTTGTCAAAGAAAGCAACGATTTCTGCCCAGTTGTCTACGATAAATTCTTTCATTATAAGTATCCTCCTTTATAAATTTAGCCTAAATGTATACCTTCGGCTTGATTTTATTATATATCAGCATTTATATAATGTCAATAGTTAATTCAAAAAATATTCATTTTTATATAACGATTTTTATATGACTTTACCGTCACAGAGAAAGGAACAAAACCCTGCTGTCTCATAAAAAAACTGCCGCAGAAATCTGCGGCAGTTTTTTAATTTATTATTTTCAGGGATTGTCATCGCCGTCTGATACCTCTCCGGCATCATCGGGAATATAATACCAGTCACCCTCGTCCTCATCGTCCTGTGGCTCTTCCTGTTGCACCGGAGCCTCATTACGAACCGCTTTTTCTTCCGGTGTGTACTCATCAAAGGGAGTTTCTGCAAAAGCATCAAAAGCGTCCTTCGGAGATGATTCTGTAGCTTCTTCCTCCTCTTCTGTTTCGTCAGCATCGTCATCTGATTCCGCCTTACCCTTTGAGGTAAAGAAAATAAGAAGAATAAGAATTCCTATAAGAAGGAACATCAAAGCCATAATAGGAAGGAAATAAGCATCAAATACTGCAAAAACACCGCCGATTACGGGTACTGTTTTTATTACAGCACCTCTGTACTCATTGATAACCACCACGAGCTTATCACTATTACCGGAAACAGTCATACATTCACTGTTAAGTGCGGCTTCAAAGGTTACAAAGCCGTATCTGCCGGAAGGCTCTCTGTAAGCGATAGTCTCTCCCTGTGAAGGCTGTCTGTTTTCTACGAAAACGAGGTCACCCTTACCTATGCTTGTGCCGGGATAGTTCGTCTCTGCTGAATAAAGCTGACAGTCTCCGAAGGCTACAGCATCACTGTTGAGCTTGGTAAAGGCTTTGATACTTCCGATTAACACAGACAGCAGAAGTACTAAAAGAAGTACTGCAGTAAGAGCAATTCTCGCAACAGGATTAGCAACATTCTTTGCTTCTGTATCACGGTCTTCTCTTTCTTCAGCTGCTTCAAACGGATCGTTGACAGTTTCAGTATGAACTGTAGCTTCATTTTTCGGGCTGACAGTAACGGAAGTGTCCTCATCTTTAATACTGTCACCGAAAACAGCCGCAACCGCCGCCTGTGCCTGACCTGAAACATCAATCTTTTCTGCCTCGGCAACCTTACCGGAAGAAGCCTTGCTCTTCTTTTCCGCTCTTCTCTTTTTGGAACTGCGCTTTCTGCTCTCTTCACCGTCCGAAGCAGAATCGTCCTCGTCATTCATAACACTTTTATAGCTGTCAAAAAGATCTGTTCTTTCGGAATTTCTTATAAGCCTGGATTTTGGATCTTTCTGCACAGACACGGGAACCCGCTTTCCCTTACCCTCTGAAGCGACAGGAGCTTCAGGTTTCTTTTTAGGCACTCTCGGTCTTGACTGAACTGTAGCTATATTTGCAGGGGCTCTGCCTGTCCCCGCACTGCCAAAGCTTTTTGCAAAATCGCCTACCTTACTTGCGATTTCATCGGCAGCCTTCTGTTCGGGTGTTATTCTTCCCGGTTCAGCAGTCGTTTCCTCGGAAAAAGCATCACTTACAGGAGCCTTTACCGTATCAAGCTTTGATGAGCCTTTTTTTATTTCCTGATCAGCCTCCATGGATTTACCGAACATATCGCCTACCTCATCAAGGCTCTTGGGTCTGTAGTTTTCCACTAATTTCACATCCTTAAAACAAACATTCTGAATCCGATTTATTACTGAATACCTTTTTCAAGAATGACATCTATCATTTCACCGATACTTTTAAGATTACGCATAATTGTAACATTCTGCGTTCTTATCTCAACAGAGTTTTCCTTCGCTCTTCTGACGATAAGAGTTGCCTCTTCCTTTGCCTGAGCAACCATTTCGTCGGCTCTCTGCTGAGCATCTGATTTAACCTTTTCAAGAGAAGCTGTAAGCTTGTCAAAAACCTCTCTGATAACCTCATTCTGATTGTTCTCATCTATAGTAAAGTAAACGCCCTGCTCCTGCATAGCCTTTTTAAGAGCTTCAAGCTCTCTTTCCATTTCTTCACCCCATGCGACTGCATTCTGATATTCAAGATGAAGCATTTCGATATATTTATTTACTTCTTCTACATTATATCCGTTATTCTCAAGGCTGAAAGTTACATTTGCCATCAGTATCACTCCTGAAATTTATTTAAACATACATATCCTTTTAGATTATACTCTAACAAAAAGTAAAATTCAACCTAATTAACACATTTTTTACAGCCTCACATAAAGTTTTTCCTATTTATTCTACTGTAACGGACTTTGCAAGATTTCTCGGCATATCAATATCACATTTGCGTTTTTTTGCAACATAATACGCGAGCAGCTGTAGCGCTATGCCCTCGTATAAAGCCGAAAAAACACTCTCCGAAAACGGCACAGAAAGAATTCTGTCCTCTTTTGTAAATACATCTTCCGGCATAAGAGCCTTACAGCCTACTGCAATAACCCTTGCTCCCCTTGATTTTACCTCCTTTACGTTACTCATCGTTTTGGTAATTACATCGTTGTTACCCATAAGTGCCGCAACAAAAGTGCCCTTTTCGATAAGAGATATTGTCCCATGCTTAAGCTCTCCCGACGGATATGCCTCGCAGGGAATGTAGCTTACCTCCTTAAGCTTCAGCGCCGCCTCAAGTGCTGCGGCATAATCCGTATTTCTTCCGATAAAATAAATCTGACTGCCGTTATAAAGCTCCTGTGCAAGCTCCTGTGCCTGTTCTGATGCAACAGACAGCATTTCGGCAATTTGCTCGGGAACACCTTTTATAAAATCCAACAACCGCTTAAAGTCGCTATCTTTTATACTGTTTCGTGTCTTTGCAAGCTTAAGAGCAAGTAAATAAACCGTAATAAGCTGCGCCGTGTATGCCTTTGTAGTCGCAACTGCTATTTCCGTACCTGCCGCAGTATAAATTACAAAACCGCTTTTCACTGCAAGGGAGCTTGACGGCACATTAACAATACCTAAAGTCCTCGCGCCTGATTTTTTCGCCTTTTGTAACGCCGCAAGAGTATCGGCAGTTTCACCGCTCTGACTGATAAAGACACAGAGTGTATCACTGTCGACAGGAGAAGCAGAATAACGCCATTCACTTGCAATTTCAGCACTGCAGCATATTCCTGCAAGAGACTCTGTAACATACTTTGCCGAAAGACACACATGATAAGCCGAGCCGCAGCCTACATAAACAATTCTTTTTATTCGTGCAGTGTCATCAAAAAGAGTCTCTGCAGACTCGAATATAATCTTATCACCTCTTATATGCTTTGAAACCGTCCTCGCAGCTGTCTGCTCCTGCTCAAAGATTTCCTTGAGCATAAAATGTTCGTAACCCTGCTTTTGTGCATCTTCAGCGCTTATATTAAGCTTTTCCGGCTCTTTGGCAATTTTCCCCATTGAAAAATCGAAAAATTCAGCACCGTCAGCACTTATAAAAGCACACTCCCCGTCATCGAGTCTGTATATCTCCTTACTGTATCCGACAAGTGATGTGACATCTGATGAAACGAATCCGCCCTTATCGTTAAAGCACAGAACAAGGGGACTTCCTTTTCTTGCACAGAATATCCTTCCCGGATAATCCTTACAAAGCACCGCTACCGCAAAGGCTCCCTCAAGACGGCAGAGAGTTTTTTTCACAGCATCGGAAAAATCTTCGACATAATACTTTTCAAGCAGCTGTGCTATAACCTCCGAATCTGTTTCCGAAGAAAACCTGACTCCTTCGGCAAGCAGCTCTGATTTAAGTTCGATATAATTTTCTATTATGCCGTTATGCACTATGGCAAACTTCCCTTTATCGCTGATGTGAGGGTGGGCATTTTTCTCTGTCGGACTTCCGTGAGTTGCCCAGCGTGTATGACCTATTCCGCATCGGGATTCCCACTTTACTTCGGGATAGACAGCTTTCTTCAGCTCTGCAAGCTTGCCGCTTCTTTTTATAACATCAAAGGCTTCTTTTCCGCATAGTGCAATTCCTGCTGAATCATAGCCTCTGTATTCAAGCCTTTCAAGGCAATCGATAAGATAAGGTACCGCCTTGTCTTTACCCGTAAATCCTGCAATTCCGCACATATTTATAAAACCTCCTGAAAAAGTCTTTTACTTTATTTAATTTTATGTTATACTGTTATATATTTATTATTCTGAATCAGGAAGTGATTTATTTTGAAAAAAATTTTTACCGCAGTTGCGGCAACTGCCATATCCTCGGTTGCATTGTTCTGTCTCAAAGAAGCAAAAGCTTCAAAAGGAAATGCAGAAGGTGATAAGGATTATCTTCTGATTCTCGGCTACAGACTCGAAAACAATGAGGCAGCACCCGCCCTCAAAATGCGCTGTGCAAAAGCTGCCGAATATCTCACCGAGCACAAAAGCACCATTGCAATAGCCTGCGGAGGTATCACAGGCAAAAACCAGACAAAAAGTGAGGCTCAGGTAATAAAAGAGCTTCTTGTTGCAAACGGAATAGAGGAAGAAAGAATCATTCTCGAGGACAAATCAAAAACAACCGCGGAAAACTTCTATAATGCGAAAAAAATAATCGGTGATACAAAAAACGTCCGAATCGCCCTTCTTTCAAGTGAACGCCATCTTTTAAGAGCGAATGTCCTTGCAAAAAAATGCGGTATAGATGCACAAACCGTAGCTGCACCGTCACCCGAAGGCGCAAAGCTTACAGGATATATAAAGGAGTTTTTTGTTTTCCCCTTCATTTTCCAGAATCTGAAGGAGGCTGAAAAAAATGGCTAACGTAGTTCTTCAGGCTTACAAGGTAAGCGAGCTTGTCTTCAATAACAAGGTAAACGGAAAGGTTCAGCTCAAGCTTTCCAATAAGGTTTCGCATAATGTGCGCTACAAAGGCAATTCCCTTTGCGAAGCAGTACTGACAGTAGAGGCCTTCGACAAAGAGAACAAAGATGTACTTAACCTCAAAATTACCGTTACAGGTGTTTTCCGTATAGTCAATCAGGTGGAAAAAGAGTTTATACACGTTGAAACCTTCCGCGAGCTTCACTCCTTCGCAAAAGCTCTTGCCGCAACGGTAACAGGAGGCTGCGGTGTACCGCCGATAATGCTTCAGAATATAGACATCGAAAAGCAGGAAATTTATCGCTTCGAAATGAATTCAAAAGGAGAGTACGGAAATGAGTGACCTTCTCAACAAAATCAATGACGAAGAGCTTGATTTCACAGTTACAATAAAAGATACCGACGGGATAAAAGCAACCTACGAATTTCTCGATATTGTTTTTCTTCGCGAAGTTGAATATGTTGTTCTTTCTCCTGAAGACTCGGACGGATATGTCGATATTTTCAGAGTTATCAAAACCTCGGACAGTGAAGCCTATCAGCGTATAACCGACGATAAGCTTCTCGATGAAATCTTTGAAATTTTCAAAAGAAAGAACGAAGATGAATTCGATTTTGATTAAAAATAATTTTTTCGAATAAAAAATAAAAAATTCTGTGATATAATTTCAATATAAATATAAAGGAGTAATAATCTATGAAGAAAGTAATTTCACTTAACAATGACTGGATTTTCTGTAAAGACGGTGTGAAGGAAAATGTCAATCTCCCCCACACATGGAACGCTCTTGACGGTCAGGGTGCAGAAAGCACCTACTACAAGGGCATCTGCACCTACACAAAAATCCTTCCGAAATATGAAGGCAAGGTTTTCCTTGAGCTCAAGGGCGCAAACAGCTGCTGTAAGGTGCTTGTAAACGGAAGAAGTGCAGGCGAGCATAAGGGCGGCTATTCTACCTGCCGCTTTGAGCTTACAAAGCTTCTCACCTCACCGAAAAACTTTCTTGAAATTACCGTTGACAACACCGAAAGAAAGGACGTTTATCCCGCCTTTGCAGACTTCACCTTCTACGGCGGTCTCTACAGAGATGTCAACCTTATTTATGATGTACCCGAAACACACTTCTCTCTTACAGATGCAGGCAGTAAGGGGGTCTATATCACAGCAAAGAAAAACGGCGATGTTTACGTAAAATCAATCATCAGCGGATACAGAACAGGCATCAGCGTGCTTTATGAAGTACTTGATAAGGATGGTAAGGTTGTCGCATCTGCAGGTGACAGAGCAAAGCTTCACGTTAACTCTCCCATACTCTGGAACGGTATGGAAAACCCCTATCTCTACACACTCCGCGCATCAATTCTTGACATGGGTAAGGTTACAGACACCTGTGAGCTTCGTTTCGGCTTCAGAGAAATCCTTTTCGATAAGGATAAGGGCTGCTACCTCAACGGCAAGCACATAAAATTAAAGGGTGTTTCCCGTCATCAGGACAGAGAGGCTGTAGGCAACGCTCTTACAATGGAGCACCATATGGAGGACCTTGCTATCATAAAGGAAATGGGTGTAAACTCCCTTCGTCTCGCCCACTATCAGCAGTCAGGCGATTTCTATGACCTTTGCGACGAAATGGGCTTTCTTGTATGGGCTGAAATCCCCGTGATTTCACGCTTTAATAAAAAAGCACAGGACAACGCTCTTTCACAGCTTGAGGAGCTTATCAAACAGAATATGCACCACGCTTCAATCTTCTGCTGGGGTGTTCAGAACGAAATCACAATCACAACGGAAACTCCCGATCTTGTTGAAGCTATCAAGGAGCTTAACACCTATGCAAAATTCCTTGACCCCTCAAGGCCTACAACCTGTGCCCAGGTTTCAATGAGCAAGATAGAATCAGAGCTTAACACCGTCACCGACATAATCGGCTACAACCATTATTTTGGTTGGTATATGAAAACCTGCGACGGACTTGACGAGTGGCTCGAAAAATTCCGTGAATACTATCCCGAAGGCACACTCTGCCTTTCAGAATACGGCGCAGAAGGTGTTCTCGGCTACTTCAGCGATAAACCTGCGCAGGGAGACTACTCCGAGGGTTATCAGGCTCTTTTCCACGAGCACTACATAAAAACCATTAACGCTCACGACTATATCTGGGGCTCTTATGTATGGAATATGTTCGACTTCGGCTCGGCTATGAGAAACGAGGGTGGCGTAAGAGGCAGAAACAATAAGGGTCTTGTCACCTTTGATAGAAAGCTTAAGAAGGACTCCTTCTATCTTTACAAGGCATTCTGGTCAGACGAGAAGTTCGTTCATCTTGTAGGCGACAGATACCCCCTTCGCAAGACAGGCGAGCAGAAATTCAGGGTTTACTCAAACTGCGATAAGGTAACTCTCAAAGTCGGCAGCAAGCAGAAAACCGTTACTGCAGAGGGAATCTTCGAATTCGAAGGACTTGAAATCAAGCCAGGCGAAAACAAAGTCACAATCACAGCAGGTGACGTAAAAGAAACTCTCGTCCTTACAGGTGTAGAGGAATATCCCAGAGAGTACCGACTTCCCGACGGCTGTTCATCAATGGTAAGAAACTGGTTTGTTGATAAAAACGATTCTGCTCACGAAAACTGCTACAGCCTCGACGACACCATCGGAGACATTCTCAAAAACGAGGACATCGTCGGAATGGTAAGCGGTGTTGCAGGAAAGCTTATACACAGCCCTGTTATGGCACTTGTAAAGCCCTTCACCTTAAGGCAGGTTCTTTCACTTAATAAGTTCCTCAAAATCGATGAAAGTATGATTGAGATGGCAGAGCAGTTCCTTTCAACAGTTAAAAAAGTTAATTAACATTCATCATAACAGATGCGGCACAGCTTTTAAAAGCTGTGCCGCACCCGTGTATTATAATTATTTTAGGAGTCCGTCTATCATATGGGGACGAGATTATTTGTTATCTGTGATAACTTCCTTGAAGGAGGTTGCGAGACCTGCAAGTCCCTGAATCTCTGAAGGAATAATAATCTTTGTAGCCTTACCGTCAGCAGCTGCGGTAAACGCCTCAAGAGCACGAAGCTTGATAACCTCTTCACTTGCTCCTGCCTCATTAAGAAGCTTGATACCCTCTGCAGTTGCCTGCTGAACCTTAAGGATAGCCTCAGCCTGACCTTCAGCCTCAAGAATGTGAGACTGCTTCTGGGCATCAGCACGAAGGATTGCACTTTCTCTTTCACCTTCTGCGATAAGGATAGCACTCTTCTTTTCACCTTCAGCCTTGAGGATTGATTCACGACGCTCACGTTCAGCTTTCATCTGCTTCTCCATGGCGTTCTGAATTTCCTTCGGAGGAAGAATGTTCTTAAGCTCAACACGGTTGATCTTGATACCCCAGGGGTCAGTTGCTTCGTCAAGAATTGAACGCATCTTTGAGTTGATGATGTCACGTGATGTGAGAGTCTGGTCAAGCTCAAGCTCACCGATGATATTACGAAGGGTAGTTGCTGTAAGGTTTTCAATAGCTGTAAGAGGATGTTCAACACCGTATGTGTACATCTTGGGGTCTGTAATCTGGAAGTAGATAACGGTGTCAATCTGCATTGTTACGTTATCCTTTGTGATAACGGGCTGAGGCGGGAAGTCAACAACCTGTTCCTTGAGGGAAACAGTCTTTGCTGCTCTTTCAATGAAGGGGATTTTGAAGTGAATACCTACACCCCAGGTTGTCTGATATGCGCCGAGACGCTCAACTACAACAGCCTTTGCCTGCTGTACAATGCGTATGTTCTTTACAAGAACGAGGATAAGTGCGAGTACGAGAATTGCGATAATAATAAGTTCCATTTTCTTTCTCCTTTTTGGTTTTTATTTTTGCCCGGTTCAACCGGACTGTTTTACTTGTTTAAAATCGGGGTGATTATGGGTTTACCTTCCCTGTCGAGTAAGGGAGTCATACCACCTGCATAACCGGATGCGTGAAAAATGTAATTGACTCCGGTTTCTCTGTCCACCCAGATTTCTGTTGTATTCAGTGCGCCCTGGGAATAGACCTTTTCAAATCTGTCACTTTTCGACATACAGCTCACCCCTTTAATCCTTTTTTACTATAAGCTTGACGCCTTCGATTCTGACAACGGTTACCACCGAATCCTTCGGGATACTTTCGCCGTTATCACTTCTTGCCGACCATTCCTTGCCCATACATCTGACAGCACCTGTGGCACCGAGGTTATTGATTTCCTCTGTCACGTTTGCCTCTTTGCCGATTACCATATCAGCATTTGTGGGCTTGTGGCTTTCTTTGTTGAAGTATTTTTTTACAATCGGTCTCGTAATACAAAGAGTCAACGCTGCAACTACTATGAAAAGCAGAATCTGCAACCATATCGGGCCGCCGAAAAGCGAAGAGATAAGAGCGGCAAGTGCGCCAAGTGCAAACCATATCGAAACGAGTCCAACCGTCGCTGCTTCAACCACGCCCAGGATAATCACGGCAACAAGCCAGAAAATTGTCATTTCATTCATTTTTTTACCTCCTTTGCTTTAATAATATGCTTTACGGTAATATTATAGTATATTCTGATAATGTAGTCAAGAAATTTTCTCTTACATATATTTCCTATACACTTAAAATACCGTGTCGCTCAACACTTGCTTACTGCATCATACCTGACGCGCTCTTATCATGTCGACAAGTTTTATAAAATGCGATACCAGAAAGTAAACGAATTTATCCGGCAGGCTGTAGTCTTCGGTTCCGGGAGCAAAATTATTCATACCGTAACCTCCTTTTGCTTCTTTGTCCTTTGACACTTACATTTTACCGCCTGCAGTAGCTTTTTACAATGCGAAGATTGATACTTTCTGCACACAAAAAGTATGTATTTTCATACTTTTTTATATTTTTTCATCTAAAATCTGACCGACAGTAAAAAAATCTCTGTAAAGCTATTGACTTTTACAGACTGCTGTTGTATAATATCCAAGCTGTGTAAAGCTAAAAATCTTTACAGCAAACGGGAGGGAAGGTAAATGGCTAAAAATCTTGACGTAATTCTTCTTTTTGATATTTACGGTGAAATGCTTACAAAGAAGCAACAGGATTTCATAAGCTATTACTATAACGATGACCTTTCCCTTGCGGAAATCGCCGAAAACGAAGGTATCACCCGTCAGGGGGTGCGAGATGCCATCAAGCGTGCCGAGGCACAGCTTTTCGATTTTGAAAAGCATCTCGGACTCTACGAGCGTTTTACTCAGATAAGTAACGGTCTTGATGAAATAAAGGAGCTTGTCTCCCTTATCGACGAAATCAACAAAAGGACTTTGCTTTCAAGAGAAATCAATGACGCTACGGCAAGAATTTCCGCACTTACACAAATGTTAAGATAACTACCCTATAATAAAATAGGAAGGATTGATTCAAGTGGCATTTGAAGGTCTTTCAGACAGACTTGAAGCCGCCTTTAAAAAGCTCCGCAGCAAGGGCTCTCTTACCGAAGCCGATGTTAAGGAGGCTATGAGAGAGGTTCGTCTTGCTCTTCTTGAAGCCGACGTTAACTACAAGGTTGCAAAGGACTTTACCTCCACCGTTACCGAAAGGGCTATCGGTGCCAAGGTTATGGAAAGCCTCACACCCTCACAGATGGTTATCAAAATCGTCAACGAGGAGCTTACCAACCTTATGGGCGGTACCAAATCAAGACTCAACACCGCTAACCACCCACCCACAATCGTTATGATGTGTGGTCTTCAGGGTTCAGGTAAAACCACACACAGTGCAAAATTAGCACTTATGCTCAAAAATCAGGGACACCGTCCCCTTCTCGTCGCCTGTGACGTTTACAGACCCGCCGCTATCAAACAGCTCGAGGTTGTCGGCGAAAAGGCAGGAGTTCCCGTTTTCCAGCTCGGACAGATTAATCCCGTTGATATTGCAAAACAGGCTGTAGCCTACGCAAAGGATCACGGAAACGACTACGTTTTCCTTGATACCGCAGGCCGTCTTCACGTCGACGAAGAGCTTATGACTGAGCTTAAAAACATCAAAAGTGAGGTTCATCCTCACGAAATAATGCTCGTTGTCGACTCAATGACAGGTCAGGACGCAGTTAATGTTGCTTCATCCTTCAACGAAGCACTCGGCATTGACGGTCTTCTTCTTACAAAGCTCGACGGTGACACCCGAGGCGGTGCGGCACTTTCCGCGAGAGCAATTACGGGTAAGCCCATCAAGTTTGTAGGTACCGGTGAGAAGCTCGGTGATCTCGATGTCTTCCATCCCGACAGAATGGCTTCAAGAATCCTCGGTATGGGTGATATGCTTTCACTTATCGAAAAGGCTGAAATGGAGCTTGACGAAAAGAAGGCAAGAGAGCTTGAGCAAAAGCTTCGTAAGAATAAGTTTGACCTTAACGACCTTCTTGACCAGCTTCAGCAGGTAAGAAGAATGGGCTCAATCAAGGATCTTCTCAAGATGATTCCCGGTGTAGGCAAGAAGATTGACGAGGTTGAGGTTGACGAAAGGCAGTTTGACCGTATACAGGCAATTATCCTTTCCATGACACCCCAGGAAAGAGCAAAGCCTGACATCATCAATCCCTCAAGAAAGCGCAGAATTGCCGCAGGCTGCGGTATGCAGGTTGAAGATGTTAACAGACTTCTCAGTCAGTACAGACAAATGCAGAAGATGTTCAAACAGATGAACGGCAAATCCTCAAAGAAGATGCAGAAAAGAATGCGCCATATGCCCGGAATGATGAACGGCATGAACGGTATGGGCGACTTCGGAATGTAAATCACAAATATGTAAAAAACACGAAAGTGTTAGAATAAAAAACAAAAAATTAATTTATTTGGAGGTCATTATCATGGCAGTAAAAATCAGACTTCGCCGTATGGGCGCAAAAAAGGCTCCTTTCTATCGTGTAGTTGTAGCAGATTCAAGATATCCCCGTGACGGTCGTTTCATCGAGGAAATCGGCACATACAACCCCATGACAGAACCCTCAGAAATCAAGATTGATGCTGAAAAGGCACAGAAGTGGATTGCTAACGGTGCTCAGCCCACTGACACAGTTAAAGTTCTTCTTAAAAAGTGCGACATCCTTAAATAATTTCGGAGGTAAGCACTTTGAAAGATTTACTTATATCAATTGCCGGCGGTTTAGTTGATGAACCCGACAAGGTGACTGTTGACGTTGACGACATTAACGAAGAAGGCGTAATCGTTTACCACCTTCATGTTGCTCAGGATGATATGGGTAGAGTTATTGGTAAGCAGGGCAGAATTGCAAAGGCTATCAGAACCGTAATGCGTGCAACTGCAAACAGAAACGACACTAAAATTTCAGTAGAAATTGATTAAGAAAAAGCTCCTCGCATAAGTGGGGAGCTTTTTAATTTTAATCGCTATATTCTCCTATCAATTTATACAAGGTTTTTCTTTAAACTTTGGGCATATTTTTAAATTGCAAAAACACTGTGTCAATGTTATAATCTAAATGAAAACTCAAAGAAAAGGAGAATTAAAATGTCAGAAACAAAAGAAAACATTATTGACGAAGAAGCTGCTGTTCCAGAAGCAGTTGAATCAGCAGAAGAAACTACAGACGAAGCAACAGAACCCGTAACTGCAGAAAACGAATCCCCTGCATCCGATCTCCATACAGCTAAAAAAAGCAAGGCTCCCCTTGTTACAGTTCTTTGCGCTCTCATAGCTATTGTTTTAGGTGCTGTTGTCTTCACCTTCGGTTCAGGTACAGACAAAACCTTCGACCCTCTTTTCTATGTCGGCGATGACGGCTTATATATGAAGGATCTCGGTTCAGGAAAAAAAGCTGCCGTAAGGGTCTGCGAAATCAACAGTGAAGACACATACCTTATAAATCTCTTATTTAATACAGAGCTCACAGAGGCTGTCTTCGGTCTTCAGGACGAAAACGGTATAACTCTTTACAGCTATGATCTTACAGACAAATCTGCTGCTCCTAAAAAAATCGCAGAAGATGTCAACTCCTTCATAAAAGATGAAAGCACAGGAGTCGTAACCTGCATAACCGGTAAAGAGTCAAAGCTCATTCAACTTGATGCAGAGCTTAACGAAACAGTCATAGCAGAAGCTGTTGACTACTTTGAAGCTTCAGCCGACGGACTTTCTCTTATGTACTCCAACAATAACGATGAAACTTTCCTCAAGCAAAAGGATAAAGATGCTGTTATGCTTACAAGGGACGGCTCCATAGAGTACTCTGACGAGAATTTGTCTGTCTTCTACATACTCGAAGATAATTCCCTTTATAAGGTACAGCCTTCAGGTGAAAGGACCCTTATAGACAAAGGTGTTTCATCAACCACATTCGAAGCTGCTGACGGTTATTATTTCAAAACCTCAAAAACCGTACTTATCAAGGATTTATTCGATGATGATATGGCAGAAGCAGATAATGAAATCAAAATTCCGGAAGATACAAGCAGCGAAGCTTACACCCTTTACACCGATCGCCTTGCGAGAGACCAGATAAGGACAATCATCATCAATCCCGAGACAAGCTACCTGATTCAGGACGTATATTATTACGACGGCAACGAAAGCAAAGAAGTCATCAAAGATGTATTCGGCGACGAATTCGAATATTATAACGATTTCTCCGTCAACTCGTCAGTTGCAACACTCAACTGCTCTGTTATAGATACTGGCAAAATCAAAAAGGTGCGTATGTCCGAGCTTTGGGAAGTAGTAAGTGACGGAGATTTCAATCTCATAGGCGGTATGGAAGATGTTACAGAGCTTATCACAGATCCCCTCATAGAATACTGCACCGACTACTTCGTTTATAAAGGTGATTATGCTGCTGCTTTAGATATAAAGGGCGTAATCTTTGACAGTATGCTCGACGGAAAGAATAACGTTCTTTATATCACCGTGGGCGACAGCCTTTTCAGCGATGCTGTGCTTTACAGAATCCCCCTCACAGAAACAGGTCTCGGTGAGCCTGAAGTCATATGCGAAAGCGTAAACAGCCTCGAGACTATGATTTCCGAAGACGGAAAGCTCTATTATCTCGAGGACACATACAACAATGATGAATCATTACTGGCTATATCCAAGGTATATTTTGATTCAAAGCTTATTGCAGAAAATGTAAGCAACGTCCTTGAATACGACCTCGAAAAGGGCACTTTCTTTATCGAAAAATACCTTCTCAAAGAAGACGGAACCCCGGATACGGATAACTACGCTTACGAAACAGTTCTTTACAACACTGTAACCGGCGAGGAAATCCATCTCAACACTGAAGAGGGAGAATACTACTACGAATTATACGAAACGCCCGCAGGTAAAACCGTACTACTCGAATCCAGCTATGATTTCGAGGAGACAACTTCAAACGTTTACTCCATCGTAAACGGTAATAAAAAGCTACTTGCCACCATCGGTGACCCCGAATATTTCCGCTTTATGTATGAGTTCCGTGACGGCACCGGCTACTTTGAATGGGATGACGACGAAGAATTCTGGAGCGAAGACGGATTTACATTCGATTACGATATGTGGTATTAATCACAAAATCACCTACCAATAACAAAAAGAACCAAGGCTATTCTAACCTTGGTTCTTTCTGTTCTGTCAGATGTCCACTTTCACGGCGAAGCCGCCTGTGAAGAAATAGTAGGTGTTCGTCTGACTTTCGTTTGGTGGAGATGGCGGTAATCGAAACCGCGTCCGAAAATCCATTCACACAACTTTCTCCGGGTGCAGTCAGTCTTTTAAAATTCCCTTGCCGACACGCCGAATGACAGGCTTGTTGGCTCGGTAGCCTTTAAATCATGACGGCATACAAGGCGCTCTGCCGTTCACGTTCACTGCTTAGTCGACGCCTTTAGCTGAGCCGCAGTACTCTCAGCTTAGACGGGCTGCGTTAAGCAGCCTTTAATACTGTAGTATTGTCGTTTATTTTTAATTTGTGACTTTTATAGTGGTGCCACTCCACTACCCGCTTATCATGCTTCAAAATCCCCGTCGAAATCCTTTCATCCCCATATAGGCAATAGAAAATATCACGGGTCACTTCGTGACGATTTTAAAACTTAATTATATTATAGCTTATTTTATATAAATTTCAACAGGTAAATTCTGTTTTAGCTTATTTCTATTTTTATCTTCGTTCCGTCATCAGAGACGAAATCAAATATCTCACCTGAAACACCGTTTCTGATAAGCTCAAGAATCTGTTCAAGCTGTGAATCATTTATCGCACTTGTTCCACCGAGCACACCTGAAATCTTTATGCCCATATTTGCCATACGCATAACAAAAGGCATAGGAAGCGCTATATTTATCGGTTTGTTTCTGGTGTCTATAATATTTATCCGAAGCTTCAGCTTGGAAATATCCGTATTATTCCTGCGTTCATAGGAATAACTCTCACCGAGTCTCTCTGCTTCTGCTTCAGGAACTGAACTATCCTGTGCGGATTCTCTTTTTTTCTCGACACCCATTAACTCATCAATAGAAATATCAAGCACTTTTGATATTTCGGGGAGTAACATAATGTCAGGACAGGAAACATCATTTTCCCACTTTGAAACCGCTTGAGCAGTCACACCTAAAAGCTTTGAAAACTCCTCCTGAGTAAGATTAAGGGCCTTTCGTCTTTGTGCTATTCTCGAGCCAAGAGTTGCGACCGATTCGTTATTTGCATCTGACATGATATTTCTCCTTTCGCTTTTTGAATTGCTTTGTAACTTCATATTACAGGAGAATGAGGTTGAATTGAAGCGACAGTTAGTTAATTTAACTTAACCTGCAGTTTAATTCCTGAAAAAAACACCAAACCAACGGTTGTTTTTTAATATCGCTCCTTGAAACTACGCTCCATGTCACGCTTTGCGGATTTTTCCGCCTGAACATCACGCTTATCGTAGAGCTTTTTACCCTTGCACAACCCTACCTCGACCTTTGCTCTGCCTTTAAGAAAATACACGGACAAGGGAATCAGCGTAAGTCCCTGCTGCTTTGTGACACCTAAAAGACGGTTGATTTCTCTTTTGTGCATAAGAAGTCTGCGTACTCTCATAGGGTCACGGTTGAAAATATTGCCCTGCTCATAGGGGCTGATGTGCATACCGTTGACAAAAATTTCGCCCTTTTCGATACTGCACCAGGAATCCTTGAGATTCAGTCTGCCCTTACGGATAGACTTCACCTCCGTGCCAAAAAGCTCGATTCCTGCCTCATAGGTTTCAAGCACAAAATAGTCGTGCCTTGCCTTTTTGTTCTGCGCTATAACCTGTCTTTCATCTTGTGCTGATACTGCCACAGCAAAGCACCACCTTTCTTTTGAATGCAAAATGCAAAGTGCAGAATGCAGAATTGCGCCCGACATTATTGATACAAAAAATGTTCCCGCCAAATTAATTTTTCGCTTTCACCTCAGAGAAACCTTTATACCTACAACTCCGTATCTGAGTTGTTTTTCTTTGGAATAATACTGATCCATATCATCAGGAGAAGCCTTATCAATATTATCGCAGGTATAACCGCATTCTGATAACGGTAAATTTTTGTACAATTCATCAAACGAACTGAATACAAACAATTCTTCGACAGTTACATTTAATATATCTGTCGGCTTGCTTGTGTTTATAAATCTTATTGTGTCTCCGACTGCTATCTTTCTTCTTTTTTCATCATAAAGACGCAGTTCTGTTGTCTTCCTCCCCTCACGAAACATCTTCATCGGGGAAGGATTCAGCTTCATTATATGCGTTTTCATTTTTACATCTTTCATCCGCACTCAAAGAGACCGACGTCCCTCAAGTGCTCTTGTCAATGTCACCTCATCGGCATATTCGAGGTCAGAACCGACGGGCACACCGTAAGCAAGACGGCTGACAGCAACACCCATAGGCTTGAGAAGCCGTGATATATACATAGCTGTCGCCTCACCCTCAACGGTAGGATTTGTTGCCATAATAACCTCTTTGACGGTGCCGTCACCCATTCTTCTGAGAAGCTCCTTGACAGCAATATCCTCCGGACCTACACCGTTCATAGGCGAAATAACACCGTGAAGCACATGGTATGTACCGTCAAATTCGTGAGTGCGCTCAAAAGCCATAACATCTCTCGGGTCTTCAACAACACAGATTATACTCTGATCTCTTGAAGGACTTTTGCAGATATGGCAAAGCTCATCCTCCGAAAGATTGCAGCAGCACGTACACTTTTTAATTTTCTCGTGAGAATCGAGAATCGCCTTGGCAAAAGCCTCTGCTTCCTCTTTTTTCAGGTTGAGCACATAAAAAGCAAGTCGCTGTGCACTTTTGTGACCTATTCCCGGCATACGCTCAAACTGCTCGATAAGTCGGGAAAGGGAATTTACTCCGTAGCCTGCCATCAGAAGGGAAGATTGAGACCTGCAAGACCGCCCTGTGCTGCCTGCATTGCCTGATTCATAGCATCGTCAGCCTTACGCATTGCTTCATTTGTAGCAGCAATAATAAGGTCGGTGAGCATATCGATGTCCTCGGGGTCAACAACATCAGGCTGAAGCTTTATGTCCTTAACCTCGTGAGCACCTGTTACTGTAACCTCAACTGCTCCGCCACCTGCTGATGCGGTAAACTCACTTGCTTCGATTTCAGCCTGCTTCTGCTCCATCTGTGCCTGCATTTCCTGAATTTTCTTCATCATTGCCATCTGGCCGCCACCTGCAGCCTGACCGGGGATTCTTGCTTTCATAGTTATGTCTCCTTTTATTTTGTTGAATATTTTTATATTTATACTTTCAACGGGCCGCAAAAGCGTCCTATCATTTACTGCTCGTAAATTATACCTTACCTTAAGGCTTGATGTCAATATTTATATCCATAGCCCGTGCCTGACTTATCAGGTCCTCAAGCATATCCCTACGTGGAGCTGTACTGCTTGGAGCTGCAGAGCTTCCGCCCTTCGGAGCACTGAGTGCAAGACGGTATTTTTTACCTGTGACACGAAAAATTGCCTGTTTGACATCTCTCGAATTTGAGCCCGCTCTTATAAAAGCATCAAGCGTAGGATTTGTACTTCTGATGTTTACAAAATCACCGCTGATAAAAGCCTCGGAATCATGAAGCACACCCCACAAAGGTGCATTGGTTTTCATAAGCTCTGCAAGTATCTCTGCCCAGGGGAGCTCTAACTGCGCTTCAGAGACATTATCTGCTGCAGGTGCATCTGTAAACTGAGGTTCATTGACATAAGACGGTTCAGGAGGTTCCTCTGTAAAAAAGAAATTCTCGGGTCTACTTTCCGCACGCGGCAAATCAAATGCTGTTGATACAAAGGGTTTTGCCGCCTCTTGCGTATCAGCCGGGTTTTCCGTCTCCGGCTTCTTTTCAACCTGTACCGGTTCTGACTTTTTCTCCTCGGGCTTTACATATTCGGAAATAAGAGGCCGGCTTTCTGTCTTTGCCACAACGGGAGCAGAGCTTACAGCGAGCTCTCCGCTTGCAATTTTAAACTCAAGGTCTGCAATTCTTCTGAGTACTGCCTCATTATCCGTATCAAGCTTGGGGCTTGTCAGACGGATAAAGGTCATTTCCATTTCTATACGCCGATTGACGCCTTTTTTTATGTCGGCCATACAGTTCTGTAAAAGTCCTATACTTTTAAGTATCGTCTCAAGGGTAAAGCAACTGCTCTGGGCCTTGAACTGCTCCATTTCGCTGTCGGTACAGACAATAAGACCGTCAGGCTTTGATACTGTCTTTACAATCATCAGATTACGGAAGTGATTTATCATATCCGTGCAAAGACGCTCCATATCAACCGATGCGGCGTGCAGGTCGCTGATAATCTTAAGAGCTGCTGCCGAATCGGCATCGCTTACTGCCTTGGCGAGGTCGAAAAGATGATCCTTGCCCGCCATGCCCGCAACAGAGCAGACCGTATTCGCCGTAATATGTGAAGCGTGACCCGTACACTGATCAAGAAGGGAAAGGGCATCTCTCATACCGCCGTCGGAAATTCTCGCAATAAGACTGAGCGCTTCATCTGTAACGGTAAAACCTTCAAGGTCAGCGATATGCTGCATACGCTCGACCATAGCCGCAGGAGTAACTCTCCTGAAGTCAAAACGCTGACAACGTGACACTATGGTAACGGGCAGCTTATGCACTTCCGTTGTGGCAAGTATAAACTTTACGTGTGCGGGTGGCTCCTCAAGAGTTTTAAGAAGCGCATTGAATGCTCCTATCGAAAGCATATGCACCTCGTCAATGATGTAAACACGGTATTTGCAGGACGCAGGAGTAAAGTTTATCTCCTCACGGATATCACGGATATTTTCAACACCGTTATTACTTGCAGCATCTATCTCGGCAACATCTACTATGGTGCCCTCGTCAATTCCACGGCAAATTTCACATTCGTTGCAGGGATTTCCGTCAACAGGATTAAGACAGTTTACTGCTTTGGAAAGAATTTTTGCACAGGTGGTTTTACCCGTACCTCTTGAACCGGTAAAAAGATAGGCGTGTGAAACCTTACCGGATTCAACTTCCTTTGACAGAGTTTCGGTAATGTGCTTCTGTCCTACAACATCGCTGAAAAGCTGAGGTCTGTATTTTCTGTATAACACTCTGTACATACAATTCCCTCCCTGTATAACTTAATAAAGAGTAAGACACCTTTTCTCGGTCATACAGTGCAGGCGTTGCTGTGTCGCACAGACATTCCCCTTAATGCTGCTCGGTCTCCCGCCTGACATGGTTCAGGGTGTTCTGTCGCACAGGACCCGCACTGCATGACCAAAACAATGTATCTTACTCTAACTCGGAATATTATAATACAAAAAGGCAAGAAAATCAATAGTTTTATGAGTTTTTCTTTTCAGTGTATTATTATACATAATTTCGCATAATTATTCCTTACTTATTTTAAGTTCCTCCAAAAAACTCCCGAGCTTATTTTTTGCAACTTTCCCTGTTACCTGTCAAAGGTGAGCGAAAACTCACCGTGTATTTGTTAATATTTAACAAAAAAACTGCATAAATTAACAACAAGTGTTAATTTTTCGAATTTTTATTTTAATGCAAATTTTATGAATAATACCTCTCATAATTAAAACTTTTTAACAAATTTCACGAAATATCAGAGATTGGCTAATTTTTCTTGCATTTTCGCCAAGTAAGGTATAAAATATTACACCATAACGAAGTATTATTTTTATTTATATGAATAATTAACGCTTATTATTTTACCGAAAAGGAATGATTATCCATGAATTATGTTGAAAGAGTGATTGACGGCGTTGCAAAAAAGCACGCGCTCGAGCCCGAGTTTGTTCAGACGGTTACAGAGGTTCTCACCTCTCTTGTTCCCGTTATCGAACAGCACCCGGAATACGAAGAGACGGCGCTTCTTGAAAGAATGGTTGAACCCGAAAGACAGATAACCTTCCGTGTTACCTGGATAGACGACAACGGAAAGGTAAACGTCAACACCGGCTACAGAGTACAGTTCAACGGAGCAATCGGTCCCTACAAGGGCGGTCTTCGCTTCCACCCCTCTGTTTATATCGGCATTATGAAGTTCCTCGGATTCGAGCAGACCTTCAAAAACAGCCTCACAGGTCTCCCCATCGGCGGTGCAAAGGGTGGCTCCGATTTTGACCCCAGAGGCAAAAGTGACGGAGAAATTTTCCGTTTCTGTCAGGCATTTATGACAGAGCTTTACAGACACATCGGTCCTGACATCGACGTTCCCGCAGGCGACATCGGTGTAGGAGCAAAGGAAATCGGTTATCTCTACGGCCAGTACAGACGTATCAAGGGTTGCTTCGAAAACGGTGTGCTTACCGGAAAAGGCCTTCCCTTCGGCGGCTCACTTATAAGACCCGAGGCTACAGGCTTCGGTGCTACCTACTACACAGTTGAAGTACTCAAGCACTTCGGCGAAGAGATCAAGGGAAAAACCGTTGCTGTTTCCGGCTTCGGTAATGTTGCATGGGGTACTGCAAAGAAGGTTGCAGAGCTCGGCGGTAAGGTTGTTACAATCTCCGGTCCTGACGGATATGTTTACGATCCTGACGGTATCGTAACAGAAGAGAAAATCAATTATCTTCTTGAAATGCGTGCATCAGGCAGAGATAAGGCAAAAGACTACGCTGACAAGTTCGGCGCACAGTTCTTCCCCGGAGAAAAGCCCTGGGGCGTAAAGGTTGACATCGCTATGCCCTGCGCAACACAGAATGAAATAGGCATGAAGGAAGCAGAGCAGCTTGTAGCAAATGGTGTTCCCTACTATATCGAGGTCGCAAATATGCCTACTACTAACGAGGCTCTCTCCTACCTTATGAAGAACTGTAAGGCAGTCGCTCCTTCAAAGGCTGTCAACGCAGGCGGTGTCGCAGTATCTGCTCTGGAAATGAGCCAGAACTCTATGAGATACAGCTGGACTGCTGAAGAGGTTGACGAAAAGCTCAAGAGAATTATGAAGGATATCCACGACAATTCAGCAAAGGCTGCAGAGCAGTACGGTCTCGGATACAATCTTGTTGCAGGTGCAAATATTGCAGGCTTCATCAAGGTTGCCGATGCTATGATGGCTCAAGGAATATTCTGATAAAAATTTACCATTACAAAAAATGAGGCTGCTTTCGGGCAACCTCATTTTTATTTATTTTCCTACTCCGCTGAGCACCGTAATAAGCTCCTTGATTGCATCTATATTGCTCTTACCCTGAAGCTTAAGAGAAATGTACGGCGCACTGCTCTTGGCTCCGCTTATAAGCGCTCTGCCTCTCATATGCTGTGCAACTGCTGATGCATATTCAAGCCTGAATTCATTGAAGAATACAAGCACCATACCGTTCTGTTGCTTTATTTCAAAAATACCCAACTTTGCCGCATAAGCCCTCATAAGAGCCACATCAATCAAACCCTTGACCCCGGGCGGAATATCACCGAAGCGGTCGATAAACTCATCAGTAACGTCCATAGCGTCCTCACCGTTCTGAATTTCCGCAATACGCTTATACATAGAAATACGATTTTTAACCGAATCTATATAGGTTTCAGGAATGTGAGCATCAATGTTAATATCAATAACACACTCCTGCTTTTCGGTATGCTCCTGCCCCGTTTTTTCCTCGCTTATTGCTTCGGATAAAATCTTCAGGTACATATCATAGCCTACCGCCTCCATATGACCGTGCTGCTGTGCACCGAGAACACTGCCTGCCCCTCTTATTTCAAGGTCACGCATAGCGATTTTGAAGCCTGAACCAAATTCCGTAAATTCCCTTATAGCTTCAAGTCTGCGCCTTGCCGTTTCATTTAGTTCCTTGTGCTTTGCATAGGTAAAATATGCAAAAGCACGTCGTGGACTTCTGCCGACTCGCCCTCTTATCTGATGAAGCTGGGCAAGTCCGAGTCTGTCGGCATCTTCGATAATAAGCGTGTTTGCATTAGGCACGTCCACTCCGGTTTCAATAATGGTAGTACACACCAGAATATCAATCTCATTTTCAAGCAGCTGCCGCCACACCTCACTGAGTTCTTCCTCGCTCATTTTGCCGTGACCTATACCGATTCTGGCATCGGGAAGATATTCCTTTATCTGTGCTGCCCTTGATTCAATACCGTCCACGCGGTTAAACAGATAATAAACCTGTCCGCCGCGTCGAAGCTCTCTTTCCATAGCCTCGGCAAGTACAGCCATATCCTGTGGCACAACATAAGTCTGAACGGGGTGTCGACCCTGCGGAGCCATCTCAAGAAGAGACATATCACGGATACCCGTCATCGCCATATTCAGAGTTCTCGGTATCGGTGTTGCTGAAAGAGTAAGCACGTCCACTCCCGGGAATTTTTCCTTAAGCTTTTCCTTCTGCATTACACCGAAGCGTTGCTCCTCGTCAACTATAAGAAGGCCCAAATCCTTGAACTCAACACTTTTTGAAATAATAGCGTGAGTTCCTACAATTACATCTATACTGCCCCTTTTGAGGGCTTTTTTTATTTTCGTACGGTCTGACGGACTTCTGAAGCGGGAAATCATATCGACTTCTACCGGGAATCCGTCAAATCTCTTTTTTATGGTCTGAAAGTGCTGAAAAGCAAGAATGGTTGTAGGCACTAAAATAGCACACTGTTTTCCGTCGGCAATACACTTGAAGGCGGCACGAAGGGCAACCTCTGTTTTACCGAAGCCCACATCACCACACAGCAGTCTGTCCATCGGGCTTTGTCTTTCCATATCGTGCTTTATCTCATTAATCGCAATCAGCTGGTCATCAGTCTCCTCAAACTCAAAGCGTCGCTCAAAATCACTTTGCATATCAATATCGGGAGAGAAAGCATAGCCTTTGCTGTTGAGCCTTTCTGCATAAAGCTCTGTAAGCTTTTTTGCCATATCCTTTACAGCAGCTCTTACTCTTGATTTTGTTTTTTTCCACTCATCGGAGCCAAGCTTATTAAGCTTTATAACCTTGTCAGCGTCATGGGGAGAAGCATATTTTGAAATCAGGTCAAGCTGTGTAACAGGTACATACAGCACATCGCTTCCGCGGTAATTTATTTTGATGAAATCCTTTATAACACCCGACATATTCATTGTTCTGATGCCGTCGAAAACACCTATACCGTGAATAGCGTGTACCACATAATCGCCCTTTGCTATCTCGTCAAGAGAGGTAAGTCCCCTACCGGTTTTGAACTTCTTTTTCTTTTCCGAAGCGGATTTTACAGTTGCTTTGCCGTAGGTGAAAAGAGAAAACTTCAGGCTGTCGTATTCCATACCTGACGACACGTTTCCTGCAACAACGCTTACATATCCCTTCGGAAACTCACCGGGTACTACAGGGTAGTATCTTGCCTTCATACCCTCGGTCTCAAGGTCATAGGCAAGCTCCTTGGCATTTTTCTCTGTACCTGCCATAACAACGCAGGTGTAACCTGAATGAATAGCCGGCTTCAGGTCCTCCATAAGCACGGAAAGCGTACCGTCCCAGCGTGAAGTCTGCCTTGCATTGATGCTCACAAGCTCCTTTACGGGAGTGTCGAAGGAACCTCTCGCCAGAGAGTCAATATAAACAGCTCCGTGGCTTTCGTACTTCATAAGCACTTCTGTCCAGGAAAGCGCAAATGTGTCTATTCCTTTCGTGAGTACCCCCTCTTCAAAAAGAGTACGGATATCCTCATTAAGAAGTGCCGACGAAGTGTTAAACTTCTGCTTTACCGCTGCACTCTCACACACAAAAAGCATACCGTCGCTCATATAATCGAAAACAGTAGCACTTTCGTCATAGGCAAGAGGAAGATACTTATCAGGAGCGCCTACACCTATAAAATGGTCAAGAGCATCTAAATCCTCCCGGATTTTCTCTTTCGCCTTCACACTGCTCTTACCTTTGACCGTTGATAGAAATGCAGTCAGCTTTTCCTTGAGTATGTCACGGGAATCAAAAAGCACTTCAGTAGACGGCGTGAGCTTTACTTTTTCGAGAATATCTGTACGGCGCTGACTTTCAATGTCGAAATGCGCCATCGAATCAATACTGTCACCCCAGAATTCTACTCTGCACGGCTCAATATTATCAGGTGGGAAGAAATCCAGAATTCCTCCGCGAAGCGAAAACTGACCCACACCGTCAACAAGATCGGTGCGTACATAGCCCGCAGCAAGAAGAGTATTTACAACCTCATGAGTACTGATTTCCTGTCCTAACGCAAGGGTGAAGCTCCTTTTTTTCAGCTCTGCGGCAGGAATCGTAAACTGTACTGCCGCCTCAATACTACAAACAACAAACCGACATTCACCGTTAAGAATGCGGCAAAGTGTGGAAAGCCTTTTCTGTTCGAATTCGTGAGATTTGCTGTCGTTACCCCTGAAAGAGAAATCACGTGCAGGATAAAGACAAGCACCGCCGCAAAGACTGTTTATATCCTCGCAGAGCTTTGTTGCGCTTCCTTCGTCGGAGCAGATAACAAGAGCTGTCTTATCGCCAATTTGCTCAGCAACAGAAGAGACATAGTGCGCTTTATGCACCTGAGAAAGACCTATTACGCCCATAGGAAGATGCCTATTCGTAATTGACGATATTATTTTTTCAAATTCGTCGCTGCCCTTTAAAATCTTAAGAAATCCCGACACAGTCATTCTCCTTTCCGTTAACGCAGTAATGCACCCGAATCACTTCACAGGGGGTGTGAGCTTTCGGGTGTGACTATTATATATGTATTATATTACGCTTTCCTGCGAAAAGTCAAGAAAAAACAGAGGAAAAAGAATTCTCTGAAAAGATAAAAAAAGAAGCTGCCACAATGTGACAGCTTCTATTTTAAAATTTCAAATTTTAAAATAGCGAATCTTTAATTATTCAGCGTCTTCTGTGAAGTACTTCTTAACTGCAAAGTAGATCTTATCGAAAAGTTCTACGATTTCATCCCAGTACTCCTTAAGGAAATCAAAAAATACATTGTCACCCATTGTAGCATATCTCCTTTCGTAGATTTGAACCCGGGAGCTTTCACTCCTATCTTCGCATTAATTATATAATAAGATTTAAATTTTGTCAATATTTAATTAAAAAAAAGTTCACGATTGAAAGATTTTTTATTTTTTCAAAAAAATTTTTGCTGTTTTTGCAATTTTGTTGCAGAAAACCTGCAACAAAACGCGTTTTTGGGCCATTAAGTGAGAGGACTTTTTCTCTCGGAAAGGAGAATTACCATTAAACACGAACTCACAGGAAAAGAAAAACTCTTCTGCACATATTACAGCCTTAACTGTAACGGCAGAGAGGCCGCCGCAAAATCCGGTTATGTTTTCCCGGAAAAATCCGCCATACGTCTTCTTAAAAGACCTGAAATCAAAAGCTACATCGAAGAGCTCGAAAAGCAGCGAAGGGCCGACAAAAATGATATAGCACAGGGCTATGTAAGACTTGCTTTCGGCTGTGTCAGCGACGCGATAAGGCTTATGTTCAGTGAAAGCTTTGAAGATGACAGCATTGACGGAATGGACCTTTTCAACATTTCCGAAATCAAAAAGAAAAAAGGCGGCGACATCGAAATCAAATTTTTTGACAGGCTTAAGGCGCTTGAAAAGCTTCAGCAGCTTTGCGACGAGGGAGACAGCTTCACCTCTGCCTCACTTTATTCGGCAATAGCGTCCTCTGCAGCAGTCCTTAAGGAGGATACGCTTGAACAGCCGTAAATTTTCAGCCTTTTCAAAAAAGCAGCTTGTCGCTCTCTCCTGGTGGCACGACAACTCGCCCTTTTGCAGCATGGACGGGCTTATCTGCGACGGAGCAGTAAGAAGCGGCAAAACCACCTGTATGTCACTATCCTTTATAGCCTGGGCATTCTACAGCTTTGACGACACCTCCTTTGCTATTTGCGGCAAAACCATAGGCTCATTAAGGCGCAACATTATAACAGAGCTTATCCCCCGTCTGCGTGAACTTGGTTTTGAATGTAAAGAAAGGTTCAGTCAGAATATGGTGGAAATCAGCCTTGACTCAAGGACAAACAGGTTTTATCTTTTCGGTGGACGCGACGAAGGCTCCGCTGCCCTTATTCAGGGCATGACCCTCGGTGGTATTTTTCTCGACGAAGTCGCTCTCATGCCACGCTCCTTCGTGGAGCAGGCTTTGGCACGTTGCTCTCTTCACGGCTCAAAATTCTGGTTTAACTGTAACCCTGAAAACCCGATGCATTGGTTTTATAAAGAGTGGATTGAAAAGCACGAAGAAAAAAACTGTCTTTATCTTCACTTCCTGATGAATGATAATCCCTCTCTTTCTCAAAAGATGATAAACCGCTACGAGAACCTTTACAGCGGTGCCTTTTACGAAAGATTTGTGCTTGGAAGATGGGTTGCAGTTGACGGTCTTGTTTATCCCGATGCCGCCGAAGGGAAGTACACAGCCGATCCGCCCAGCAGAGCCTTCGAAGAGTATTACATCTCCTGCGACTACGGTACAGTAAACCCCACCTCAATGGGCTTATGGGGTCGTTGTAAAGATGTATGGTATCGTATCGATGAATACTACTTCGACTCAAGAAAGCAGGGCCTGCAAAAAACCGATGAGGAGTACCACGCAGAGCTTGTTAAGCTTGCTGACGGAATCAATATCAAAGCTGTCATTGTTGATCCCTCTGCCGCCTCCTTCATCGAATGTATCTGTAGGCGAGGTAAATTCACGGTTATCCCCGCAAGAAACGATGTCACCGACGGAATACGAAAGGTACAGTCCGCCTTCCGCGACGGAAAAATCCGTATCAGCCCCGTGTGTAAGAGCGCCATAAGAGAATTTTCTCTCTACCGTTGGGACGAGGGTGCAAAGAAAGATGCTCCTAAAAAAGAATACGATCACGCTATGGACGACATACGGTATTTCGTACTGAACGTTCTTGACCGACAGGACGACTCATTTTTTGCTTTCGCCTCGAGCAGATAATCAAAGTAAATCTCTCCCCTGATTTACAAAAAATTTTTACGAAAGGAGTGAAAAATTTTGGCAATCGGGAAAAGAAAAAAAGACACCCCCGAAAGCGCAGTAGTTGCAGTACCGCAGACAGCCGCTTCGGCTCATCCCTTTAAGACTCTGAGTGCCTACAGTCCTACGTCCAACTATGACTTACTTATGTATAAATCTCTCAGGGAAGCCATTCCGATTATTGATGCGGCAATCTTTAAAATCATTCGCCTTATAGGTACCTTCAGTGTCACAACCGGCAACGAAGAAGCCGATAAGCTGCTGGCTCATTTCCTTGACACGGTAAACGTCGGCGGCACCAGACAGGGCATTGATGCTTTTATCTCCACCTTTCTCGAGCAGCTTATTACCTACGGTACCTCTGTAGGTGAAATCGTAACTGACGGAAACACTGTCACTCACCTTTACAATGCCGACCTGAAAAATCTATCGCTTTCATACGGCAGTAATGCTCTTGACGTAGTAATAAGCAGCGATAAGGGCAACGGAAGCTTTGTGCCGGTAAAATATCCCGCTCTGATTCTGCTTTCCGTACACAATCCAGAGCCCGGCAATCTATACGGCACAGCTATACTTAAAGGCCTTCCCTTTGTAAGTGACGTGCTTCTTAAAATTTATAACACCATAGGCACAAACTGGGAAAGAGTGGGTAATGTGCGTTTCGCCGTTACCTACAAACCGCAAAATGATGTGATGGATAAGGCCTACGCAAAGGAAAGAACTATGCTTGTAGCTAACGAGTGGAGCAAAACAATGTCCTCGGGCTCTTCAGAAGCAAAAGACTTCGTCGCTGTAGGCGATGTCAACATCAAGGTAATCGGTGCCGATAACCAGATTCTTGACAGTAATATCCCCGTAAGACAAATGCTCGAGCAAATTGTCGCAAAGCTCGGCATACCGCCATTCCTGCTTGGTTTGAGCTGGTCAACAACAGAGCGAATGAGCTATCAACAGGCGGATATTCTTACAAGTGAAATCGAGTTTTACCGTCGGGAGCTCAACCCGATAATCTCACAGATTGTAAGGCTTTTCCTTCGTCTTCACGGGTTTGACTATGATTTTGAAATAGAATGGGACGGCATCACTCTGCAGGACATTATCGAGCTTTCAAAGAGCCGATACTATGACGCTCAGACGGCGAAAATTATATACGAAACAGGAGGTGAACAACAAAATGATTCAGATGCCTAACAACACCCCCTCTGCAGAAGAACTTGAGCTTATCAATACATACACCAGAAATCCGCTTAAAGCAGAAGATGTTTATTGCTTCAGCATCACCCTTTGCGACAACGAGGTTGACCGTGATTTTGAACGCTTTTCAATTAAAGCGCTCGAGGAGCTCAAAGATCTTTTTGTAGGAAAAACAGGCATTAGTGACCACGATATGAGTTCACGTAACCAGACAGCCAGAATCTACAAAACCTGGCTTGAAGAAGACAGCACACGAAAAACCTCTGCAGGCGAAAGCTATGTTGCTCTGCGTGCAAAGGCATATATGCTCAGAAACAGCGACACTCAATCCCTTATCGCCCAGATTGAAGGCGGCATAAAAAAGGAGGTAAGTGTAGGCTGTTCAATGAAAAGCCTAACCTGCTCTATATGCTCAAAAAACATGAAAACACACGAATGTAATCATGTAAAGGGCAAGCTTTACGGCAAAAAGCTTTGTCACGGCATTCTTTCACAGGCCGGTGATGCTTACGAATGGTCCTTTGTCGCAGTCCCGGCACAAAAAAATGCCGGAGTTACCAAAAGCTTCGAAAAAAAGGTAAAAGCATCACACACAACCTTTGCGGAAAAAGAATGTGAAAACGTAGTGTGCTCGAAGGATTTCATTGATGCCCTTGAAAAGCAGGCCGAGGAAGGTAAGCTCTACAGACAGTACCTTTATGAAAAAATAAGAAAATACGCTCTTATTGCCATGCCGAGAGTAAACACCAATACCTTGATTTCAGGCTGTGAATCAATGGGCATTTCCGAGCTTAAAAGCCTTATGGAAGGCCTTAAGACTCAGGCGGGAGAAATTATTCCCGTAACACTTCAACTAAAGGCTTTGACAGAGAAAAGAGTCGAAGCAAACAATAATGTATTTAAAATTTAAGGAGGAAATCTTATGAAAACATTTCTCAACGGCTTCGAAACAAATGAGGCCACATTTCTGACAGCAAGTGTCATCGAGCCCGGCAGAGCCGTCGCTCTCAAAACAAGCGGTAAGCTCGGTTATCCCGCTGCAGGCGGCGATTTCACAGGTATTGCAACTGCCTGTAAGAACAACGTTATTTCCGTCGTAGTAAGAGGATATGCTGTTGCATCATTCAAAAACACTCTCCCCCATGTAGGTATTTGCAAGCTCGCTCCCGGTGAAACAGGCTATATGGAAGTCGACGAGACAAACGGCAAGGCATACACCGTACTTAATGTTGATACCGGAAAAAACACTATTGAATTTATTCTCTAAAGGAGGCTATTACTATGAATTATGATAATATCAGACTTGACAAGGGGCTTTATACAGGCACAAAGAGCTTTACCGAGGCTCTCGAAAGCATCGACCCCAGCGAAAACTACATCGGTACAGAGCTTGAAGGTCTTGATGCCTTTCAGCGTCAGCTCAAGCGTTTCGATATTAAAGTAAGCGGAAAAAACAGCGACCCTATCGAAAAGTTCTTCAGGACAAGCGATTCGGCAGCTCTTTTCCCCGAATACATATCACGCTCCGTTGCACAGGGAATCGAAAAGTCAGATATTCTTGACTCCATTGTTGCAACAACAACTAAAATCGACGGTCTTGACTATCGTTCAGTTACAACAGAGGACGTCGAGTCCGCCTATGAGCCTTCCATTATCGCAGAGGGTGCATTCGTTCCCGAAACAAAAATAGTAACCAAGGATAAGCTTGTTACTCTTCACAAGTGCGGCAGACTCCTCAGTGCCTCCTATGAAGCTATCCGCTTCCAGAGAATCGACCTTTTCACCGTTGCTCTCAGACAGATAGGTGCAGGTATCGCACGTGCACAGCTTGCTGATGCAATCGATGTATTACTCCACGGCGACGGCAACAGCAATTCTGCCGGCTCTGTAGATTACACTGAAAATACAATCTGCTACACAGACCTTATCAATATCTGGGGTGCGCTCAATCCTTATACACTCACAACTCTTATCGCTTCTCCCGATGTAATGACAAACATTCTCAATCTTCCTGAATTCAGAGACAGCTACAAGGGTCTTGATTTCCACGCTTCAGGTAAGATGATTACTCCTCTCGGTGCAGAGCTTTTCAGAAACGATTCAATGCCCGTAAGAACAATTCTCGGCTTTGACAAGAGCTGTGCACTTGAAAAGGTTGAGGCTATGCCTGTTACAACAGAATTTGACAAGCTCATCGACCGCCAGCTTGAAAGAGCTGCAATCACTACAATCGCAGGCTTCTCAAAGATTTTTGCAGGCGCCACCGTAAGAATGGATTTTGAATAAGGAGTTGTCTTTATGATTACCGCAAACGATGTTTTGGCCGTCCTTCGCAGTAATTATGACACCGCCGACTATCCCGAGACGGATTTGCTTTACAGCTGTGAATACGGACTTTCCTGGGTAAATGCCCGACTGAAAAAAGGCGTTAAAGATTCAGATCCTCTCATTAAGCACACCGCCTGCGCTGTCGCACACTTCGACTTTTTTGTGCGTACTCTTACAGAACCCGAAAAATACGAAAGCTACCGTGTGGGTGATGTAACTGTAAACTGTAATCCCGAAAAAGCTCTCGAAAGAGAAAAAATGCTTCGTGATGCGGCGCTGGCAGATGCTTCATCAATACTTGAAGACGGAGGTTTTTACTGCTGTGGTTACTGCTAAAAGTATGAAATCGCTTTTCAAGAAATCAGGTATTACAATCACTGTCTGTAAAAACGGTGAGCCCGTCAGCAGCTTCAAAGCCTTCCTTCAGCCTCTGAGGTATAAAAACAAAATATACCTCAGAGGTGTAGCTACGGAGCTTGGATACGATAATCTCAAGAAGTATCTTCTCATCTCTCCGGCCGATGTTGACCTTTCAGAAATTGACGGTTCAATAACAACTCTGAGACTCGACACAAACCATCTCAGCATTGACCACAGCGAGATAGTTTACTTCGGAAAAGACTCGTTTTACACCTGGGCAATAGTAAGCAAGGAGGAATAATTATGCTTTTTACTTCACAGATAATAAATAATATGATTGATGCCATAAACTCCGAGCTTAAGCCCGAAAGCTGTGATGCTATCCGCGGTTTTGATACAAAGGATCTTCCCATTCCTCTGAAGAAAACCTATCTTTCCTTTGTCCCCGAAAAAAACACCGTAAGCTATTTCAGCGACGATTCCGAGGAATTCTGTCAGATAAGCGAAGCTACAATACGTATGACCTGCTACTCTCCGCTTATATGTATTGCATCTGACACTCACGTGCTCCTTGAACAGGTGCTCGGCTTCCTTAACGAAAAGTACATCACGGAGATCTCGGGTTATACCATTGGCGAAACAGAATTCGACAACGAAATAAAGGCCTTTCGCATAATATGCAGAATCTTTTATAAAAGCGAGGCCTGCCCTGCCGAAGGATCGGAAAATGAAAATGTTACTGTACCCTACAATTTTTTCTGTAAGAGCCACGTCACAGATAATAATATACACATCACAGCTGCGGAGCACAGCAAGTATAACGAGCCCTTTGTCACCGGCACATATACCGGTGGCGGATATGATATAGAAAAAGTGATAGAGCTCGGCTTCAGACCTAAACTTCTTTTTATATTCCGTCAGGGTTATCCTCCCCTGGTTTTCGACAGTGCCACTCTTTATATGAGAAATTACTGCGGCTTTGCCTTCGGAGGAAAGGGGTCAAAAAATGTACACGTTATCTCTAACGGATTTTATGTGCTTGACAGACAAACCGCTGTAAACGAAACACTTCTGAACGAGGACGGTATCGTCTACGTGTATGTTGCCTTCAAGTAAGCTGTAAGGACATTATAATACCGTAAAGGCGACGCAGTAAGCTTGTACTGCGTCGCCTCTTGTTTTATATATTTTTTCTGTCTGTTTCGTAAAGTCTTTTGTAAATTCCGTCCTGCACAAGAAGCTCTTCGTGAGTGCCCTGCTGCTCGATTCCGTTTTCAGTCAGAACTATTATTCTCGAAGCATTACGTACCGTTGAAAGTCTGTGAGCAATAGTAAAGGTCGTTCTTCCCTTTGTTAGTTCCGCAAGGGATTTTTTGATATAGAGCTCACTTTCATTATCAAGAGCCGACGTAGCTTCATCAAGAACGAGAACAGGAGGATCCTTTACAAATACTCTTGCGATACTTATTCTCTGCTTCTGTCCGCCGGAAAGCATTACACCTCTTTCCCCTACATAGGTGTCATATCCTTCGGGAAGACTTTCTATAAACTCGTGAGCACCGGCTTTTTTCGCCGCCTCTATGGCGTCCTCACGGGTTGCATCTCTTCTGCCATAAAGAATATTATCAATAACACTACCCGAAAACAGGTAGACGTCCTGCTGCACAACACCGATAGCGTCTCGCAGAGACGAAAGGGACAACTCCCTTATATCTCTGCCGTCAAGAAGAATCTGACCCTGCTGAGGCTCATAAAACCTTGAAACAAGGGAACAAAGTGTTGTCTTTCCGCTACCGGAAGGCCCTACAACAGCTATGTTTTCTCCCTCTTTTATCTTAAGACTTATGTTTGCAAGTACATCGCCTTTTTCCTTTGCATAGCTGAAGGAAACATCACGAAATTCGATTTCGCCCTTTATGGAAGTAAGCTCGTCCCCTTCACCGAAGCCTGGCTCCGAAGAGGTCTCGATAATCTCGGAGAAACGCTCAATACCGGTCATGCCCTTTTCGAACTGCTCGGTAAACTCGACAATTCTTTTTATAGCCGCAACGAGCATACCAATATAAAGCAAATATGCCGTCATATCAGCTGCTGTGATTTTTCCTTTTATGAGGAAGGCGCCGCCAAGAATTATCATAATTACATACATAAGTCCATCAAAGAGCCTTGTTACACCGTTGAGCCTTGCCATATACTTATAAGAATCACGCTGTACACGGCTGAGCCTTGTGCTTTCGGCATTGAATTTTTCCTTTTCAAGCTCTTCATTCGCAAAGGATTTCACCACCCTGATACCCAGAAGTGTCGTTTCTGTCTGAGCATTGACATCACCTGCAATCACTCTTCTCTGACTGAATACCGTACGCATTTTACGTCTGAAATAAATACTTCCGAAAAAAATAAGCGGTATGGCAACAAAGGTTGCCACTGTAAGAGTAAGATTGATTGAGGCAAGGATACCAAAGGACGCTACAATTTTGATGCCTGCAATAAAAAACTCCTCGGGACAGTGATGAGAAAACTCGGAAATATCAAAAAGGTCAGTAGTAATCCTCGACATAAGCTGTCCGACTTTAGTTTTATCGAAATAGGAAAATGGTGCTGTAAGAAGATGTGCAAACATATCCTCACGCATATCCTTTTCTATTCTGACGCCCATACCGTGACCGATGTAAATCATATAATAGCCTGCCGCCATATCAATAAGTTTGAGCACTCCGTATATAGCCGCAAGAGACAGTATCAGCTCCCACGTGAGCTTTGAAATATCCGTTGTAGCTATAGAGGTAATCTCCCTTATTATCATCGGCAGAACGATTTCGCAACCCGTCGTAAGAAGAGCACAGAAAAGGTCTAATGCGAGTACCGCCTTATGCTTTTTGAAATATGGAATAAAGTGTTTTTTCAGTAAGCCTTTTTTGTTGTTTTTCATTTTATACACCTTCATAAACGAAGTTATCGCTGAATTAAAACACCCTTCATAAACGGTGTTTCGTTATGTGTTTCATATACTATCTGTTTTTCTTTGTCTGTACATCCAAGCAGTATTTTTATTTCGGAATCTTTTTTTATCAAATCGACAATGCACATTATTGCATCGACTTTTTTCTCACCGCTTCCCACCCAAACATCTATTCCGGCACCATCCATAGAGGACGTATCCTTTAAATAGCCGTAATCTACCCGATAAACAAAATCAGGATACTTGGGATGCGAAGTTCCTTTCGGTCTGTCAATTACAATTTCCGAGCTGTTTACCAATTCATCTACGGCGTTCCAGAATTCAATATTATATTGCATTCAACCACACTTTCACAATTTTTTATCTGTTGCTCACCGCATTTTCTCTACGCGGTACAACGCTGAAAGGTCATTCTGCCGTAACCCCGCGACCGCAATTTTGCATTTTGCACTCTGCATTCTGCATTTTAAAAAGGACGCCGAAGCGTCCTTTTTAATTAACCGAAGAATGCCTTATGAACAGCGGATACTGCCTTATCGGCATATTCCTTATCGATAAGCACGGAAATTGTGATTTCACTTGTAGAAATCATACTGATGTTAATGCCTGCCTCATATAGTGCACCGAACATCTTTGATGCAGTACCTGAATGTGACTGCATACCTGCGCCTACGATTGAAACCTTTGCAACTGATGTGTCACTTGAAACAGCAGCACCCTCCATTGCGAAGATGTCGTTAAGAATTTCAACTGCTTCGTTTGCGTAGCCCGCTGCACAGGTAAAGGAAATATCCTTTGTGCCGTCTCTGCCTACTGACTGAAGAATAACGTCAATGTTGATGCCCTTCTGTGCAAGGCGTGAGAACATTTTGAATGCGTTACCGGGAATATCCTTCATTCCTACAACGGAAATTCTTGCGATGTCTGTATCCTTTGTAACGCCTCTGATTAACATTTTTTCCATCTTTGCTACCTCCCTGACGATGGTACCGGGCTCTCTTACAAGACTTGAGAGAACCTCTAATTCTACATTATATTTCTTTGCCATTTCAACGGAACGGTTGTTGAGAACCTGTGCGCCGAGAGTAGCAAATTCGAGCATTTCATCATAAGTAATGTCTGTGAGCTTCTGTGTGTTTTCAACCTTTCTCGGATCAGCGGTGAAAACGCCCGTAACATCGGTGAAAATCTGACAACGGTCTGCATGAAGAGCAGCTGCGATTGCAACAGCACTTGTATCCGAACCGCCTCTGCCGAGAGTTGTCATATCGTCATACTTGTTAATACCCTGGAAGCCTGCCACGATAACAATCTTTTTCTGGTCAAGCTCTTTTTCGAGTCTTTCTGTTTTAATTTCACGGATTCTTGCGCTGCCGTAGGACGAATTTGTAGAAAAGCCTGCCTGCCAGCCGAGAAGTGAAATAACGGGATAACCCATCTCTTCAATTGCCATTGCTAGAAGTGCGATTGAAATCTGCTCACCTGCTGTAAGGAGCATATCCATTTCTCTTTTTGAAGGGTTTTTGCTGATTTCCGCTGCCTTTTCAATAAGGTCGTCTGTTGTGTCACCCTGAGCCGAAACAACAACTACAACATTGTTGCCCTGCTTATATGTGTCAGTAATTATACCTGCAACATTTCTGACCCTTTCGGCGTTTGCAACGGAGGAGCCGCCGAATTTCTGTACTATTAATGCCATGTGTATGTGCCTCCTATAGAAATGTGACTTTCCGCCACACTTATAAATTAATTTATGCCATTACTCTGATTGTTGTGATTACACTTACGCCTGTTGTGCTGAGCACCTTACGAAGCTGTCTTTCCTTCATAACGGGAGTGATAAAGGCTACCTCATTTTCGGGCTGATTCTTTCTCCAGAGGAAAACTACGTTGCCGAAAATAGACTTGAGTCTTCTGCAGGTCTCAGGCTTATTCATAACGGTACATCTTACATAAAGAGATGTTTCCTGAAGTGTATAATCAGCGAGCATATCATCTGTTGCATCTTTCCAGCCGAAGAACTTCCTCTCCTTGCTGTTATCTGCACAGTCAATAATATCTCCGACAACGGCGGAAGCTGTAGCCTCACTGCCTGCACCCTTACCGTACATAAGAACCTCGCCGGTCATATCACCGTCAGCAAGACAAGCGTTGTAAACATCGTTAACGCCTGCGAGCATATTGCTCTTTTTAACAAGGCAAGGAGATACCATAGCGAAAACCTCACCGTTATCGAGCTTTTTAGCTCTTGCAACGAGCTTGATAACACTGCCGTACTTTTCTGCAAAAGCAACATCGGCGAGAGTTACTCTTCTGATTCCTTCACAGTACACGTTATCAGGATAAAGATGTACACCGAAGCAAAGAGATGCAAGTATACAGATTTTTCTCATAGCGTCAAATCCGTCGACATCTGCCGTAGGATCCTTTTCGGCATAACCGAGCTCCTGTGCCTGGGAAAGAGCCTCATCAAATGAAAGACCCTCTGTAATCATTTTTGTAAGAATATAGTTAGTGGTTCCGTTAAGAATACCTGCAACGGAAGTAATGTTATTTCCTGCAAGGCAACGGCTCAGAGGTCTTATAACGGGGATACCGCCGCCTACTGATGCCTCGAAGAAGAAGTTAACATTCTTCTCCTTTGCAAGTGCGAGAAGCTCTGCGCCCTTAACAGCAACAAGCTCCTTGTTTGATGAAACAACGTGCTTACCCTTTTCAAGACAGGTCTTTACAAAACCGAAAGCAGGCTCAACACCGCCCATTGTCTCTACAACAACATCAATGCTGCTATCGTTTGCAATATCATCAAAGCTTTTTGTCATAATTGAGCGATACTCACTCAAAGGAAAATCCCTGATGTCAAGAATGCGGGTCACCTTAAAGCTGTGACCGGTTTTTTCTGTTATTGTTTTTGCGTTTTCCTTGAGAACCTTAGCAACACCGGAGCCGACAACTCCGTAACCGAGAATTGCAACGTTCATTTTTTCACTACCTTTCCGGCGAACTGCCGCTTTACTCGCTGACAGTTACATATATACTGCATAATAATACCACATTCCGACGAATAATAAAAGTAGTTATGCAAAAAAAAATTAAAAAATTATAATTTTTTTTATTTTTATTCTTAAATATGTTGATTTTAAGTAGGTATTAAGATAATATAATTAATAGAAAGAGGTGTATACTATGACAGACGTTGAAAAGAAGAGAAAAACTATAATCAATATAGTCTACTACGCTATGATAATCGGACTTTTGTTCCTTCTTGCAAGATATGCTATGGGGGTTTGTTTCCCCATAGTCTGTGCATTTTTTATTGCAACAATACTGCAAAGACCCAAGAACTTCCTTACAAGAAAAACCTTCCTTAAAAGCGGAAGCGCATCGCTTATATCCCTTTTCGGTTTGATTTTCGTTGTTTCATTCCTGGTTGCGCTCATCGGTGTAAGAGCAGTACAGGAAATCAAGGGCTTCATAGATTACGTTACATTACAATTTCAGAATATTGACGTTTTCATCACGAACATCGAAAACGCAGTAATGAGCTTTATCGGCAGATTGCCCGACTTCATTTCCGGCACTCTTACAGAGTCTGTTGCTACAATTTTTATGCAGATACGCGACTATGTTGCCGGTCAGAGCACTGAGCTTACCGACAGCATCACAGGCACTCTGGGTGATTCCTTCAGCTTTTCGTGGATAACCACTCCTCTGAGCGGCGTTATCTCTACAGCGAAGCAAATTCCCTCAATACTTATATCCGTTGTAATCACTCTTGTGGCATCATGCTTTATGACTTCGGATTACGAAAGCATCATAAACTTCATAAAGCGCCAGTTCCCCGAAAGCAAACGCGGTGACTTATCGAGAACAAAGTCACTTCTTAAAAGCACACTTACAAAAATGGGCAAGGCATATGCTCTTATTATGTCCGTTACCTTCACGGAAATGTTCATCGGTCTTACCGTACTCAGACTCATCGGAGTTTATTCTTCAAGCTATGCGGTAATTATTGCTATTGCAACTGCAGTTGTAGACATCATACCCGTTCTCGGAACAGGCACAATCCTTATTCCCTGGGCTCTTTACAATCTCATCGTAGGCAACTATGCACTCGCCATCGGCCTTGGTGTAATCTACGCTGTAATAACAGTCATACGTCAGGTTATCGAGCCCAAGCTTGTTGCAGGTCAGTTAGGTCTTTCCCCCGTTGTCACAATTACCGCCCTTTATCTCGGACTTAAGATTTTCGGTGTATTCGGCATGATTATCGCACCTATTCTCGTAACTATGCTCAAGGTGCTCAATGACGAGGGTATTATCAAGCTCTGGAAATCAGAGAAGCACGAAATCGAGAAGGAAGAAGCACCGGCCGAGCAAAACAAAGAAGAGAAGCCGGAAGAACCGAAGCCGGAAAAAACTTAAACTAATACTTTACAGCAACCGCATAAAAGCACAGGGAACACCCTGTGCTTTGTTGTTATAATCAAGCTTGTTTCAGGCAACTTTTTCCTGTGGCGCACCTTGTGGTGCAAAGCACTTGTAAATAATTTGCCCTGACCGAATTAAACTCTGCTTTTCTCTTGATTAATTTCTTGTTTTTTGGTATTATTATATTTACTATTAAAAATATTTAATATGTGAGACATCAATCAACGGTGCTTCTTTATTCAAAAGCACTTATTCGGTTTATATAATAAATTTAGATTAAAGGTAAAACTAATGGTAAATCAGGCTGTCAATTTCGAATCCGCAACTGTCTTTATTCTTGCTACAAACGAAACAAGCTCCTTAAGGCAAATTGTTTCTGAGTTGTATGAATTGACATATTTCAGCGACATCAGAAAAATCATAATAGTTGCAAAAAACAGCCGTTGTCCGGCTTATTGCGAAGGAAAAAAACTAGTTTCTGAAAAAAACGACTGTATACTGGATATTTACATACAGAAATCGACCTGCGTAGAGGAATGTCTGGCAGAACTGCCGCTCCTTGCAGAAAGCTCACACTTTATTATAACGGTAGCCGACGGAGAAATGGAAACCGGAAAAATAGATGAGTTTATCATAAAAGCAAAAGAGTGTCCCGAAAAAATAATCTGCGCAGCAAAATGGCATAAAGATTCGACTGTTTACGGATACGGTAAGCTTCATGAGTTATGCAGCCGTTGTCTCAACACATTCATCGGTCTGATTTTTCTGAAAAGGGTCAGAGATCCTTTTTCCATCTATCAGATTTATCCTGTTTCTATATACAAGATGCTTAACTTCAGCAACCCGAAAAGATTTCCCTATGAATACACGGTGAAAGCCCTGCATAATGGCGTTGAGTATGAAGAAATCCCTACAGTTTACAAGCAACGTATCGAAGGTAAGTCAAACTTCGGTTACAAGAAGCTTTTTCAGGCAGCAGCGATTTTCTGCCTGACCTCTTTAAAAATACGATTCTCTGCAAAAGAAAAATACTTTTCCAATAATGCGAAATGAGGTGACATGATGAAAAAAATATATATGGTACAGCCGAATTCCATTTATGGAAATTCAGTTTATTTTCCCTATGCAGCAGGCTCACTTATCGCCTATGCTTTTAAAGATGAAACCGTTAAAGCCGAGTACAGCTTCGAAGGGTTTGTTTATAAAAAGGATAATATCGAAAGTATTCTTTCAACCTTTGACTCCCCTTCTGTTATAGGCTTTTCCTGTTACGTATGGAATTATGAATTCAACAAAGCTCTTGCAAAAGCCGTAAAAGCACGCTTTCCCGATTGTATTATCGTTTTCGGAGGACACCAGGTCAATGCAAAAAGTGATGTTATCGAATCTGATTTCACCGATTTTCTTATTCAGGGCGAGGGTGAAGAAAGCTTCAGAAAGCTTCTTCTGCATCTGTGCGGAAATCTTGATATTGAAGATGTCCCGAATCTGGTTTATAAAACTGAAAACGGTGCTGTAACAGTAAACCCCATTGAAACATCCTTTGCAGACAGACAGTCACCCTATATAAACGGTCTGTTTGATGAGCTTGTTGAAAAGGAAGAGCTGGAATTTTCTGCAATTCTCGAAACCAACAGAGGCTGTCCGAACAGATGCGCCTTCTGCGATTGGGGTAACATCAAGGCCAGAATGAAATCCTTTGATATGGAGCTCGTTAAAGCTGAAATAGACTGGATGAGCGAACATAAAATTGAGTATTGCTATTCTTCAGATTCGAACTTCGGTCTGTTCCCTAGAGATATTGAAATAGTTGAATACATTATCGAAAAGCACAAGCAAAACGGTTATCCGCAGAAATTCCAGGCAACCTATTCCAAGAACAACCCGGAAACTGTATTCAGCATTAACAGACGCCTCAATGAAGTGGGAATGAGCAAAGGCGCTACCCTTTCGTTTCAGTCGATGACAAAAGAAGCTCTTGACAGAATCAACCGACAGAATATGCCCCTTGAAAATTTCCTTAAGCTTATGTCGTTATATAACTCTAACAATATAGCTGCATATTCCGAAATTATTCTCGGTTTGCCGGGTGAAACCTATGACAGCTTCAGAGAAGGTATTGAACAGTTGCTTGAATGCGGTCAGCATATGGCAATAAATTTCTTTAACTGTGAGCTTCTTACAAACTCAATAATGAACGATCCCGAGTATATTGAAAAACACAAAATCGAATATGCGATCACAGAACAGCATCAATACCACGTAGTACCGAATAAAGAAGGCATTAAGGAATACTCAAAGATAGTAGTCTCAACCGCTACATTACCGAAAGAAGACTGGATAAAATGTAATATCCTTCACGTATTCGTCAGAGCGTTCCATAATTTAGGGCTGTTACAGTGTATAGCGATTTATTTGTACCACGAAAAGAAAGTAAAATACATGGATTTTTATTGCACACTTATCGGATATGCAAAAGAAAATCCTGAGAGTATATGTGGCAGAATTTATTATTGGCTTGAAAAAAAATATAGAGAAATCCTTAATAATTCAGGTTCATTAACCTGTTATGATCCTGATTTCGGCGAGCTTACGTGGCCACTTGAAGAAGGCAGCTTCCTGAAGGTTATAAAGGATTACGAAGCCTTTTACAAAGAAATCCGCACCTTTATAAGTGGCTATATTGACGATAAAGAGCTGCTTGAGGACATTTTGAATTATCAGACTGCTATCGTTAAAAATCCTTATTCCCAAAAAACCGTTTTAAATCTGAAATATGACTTTTATAAATACTTTTTGGATATTTACAGCGGTAATGGCAGTACACTGACAGCAAAAAACAACACTATTGTAATAGATTCAAGCGAAGTGCCCGACAATCTTGTGGCCTACGCCCGTGAGACTGTCTGGTTCGGCAGAAAGGGCGGTCAGAACATTATAACAAAAGTTAAGTATATATAAAGGTGGTGTGCGAAGATGAAAAACATATACCTGATTCAACCGAACAGTATGCTCTCCACTGCTGTTTATCTACCTTATTCCGTTGGCTCTATAGCTGCTTATTCTTTCCAGTTTGAGGAAATAAACAAACATTATATACTTCACGATTTCATTTTTTTGCAGAATTCTATACCTGATATGCTTGAAGAAATTGAAGACCCTTTCATCATTGGGTTCTCTTGTTATATGTGGAATATAGAGTATAATCTTGCTCTTGCCAAAGCTATCAAAGAAAAGTGGCCTGACTGTGTCATTGTCTTCGGAGGTCCCCAAATCCCTGACAGTACCGAATACGTAGAAGAATACGGATATATCGATATTACTATTCATGGAGAAGGCGAAATTGCGTTTTACTCTATACTCATTGAACTTCTGAAGGACAACAATTTATCAAAGATAAATAACATTTCTTATCGTGATAACGGCATTGCGATAAAAACACCAAAAAAAGCTCCTGAAAATATCGATAATTTTCCTTCTCCGTATGCAATGGGAATGTTTGACGGATTGCTAAAAAATGAAAAATATAAAAATATCAAATTTGATGCAATCCTTGAAACAAACCGAGGCTGTCCTTATGGATGTATTTATTGTTATTGGGCTCGAAGCGGATCAAGTTTCCGTAAATTTCCTATGGAAAGAGTAAAAAAAGATATAAAGTGGATGGCAACTCACAACATAGCCTATTGCGTTTGTGCGGACTCCAACTTCGGAATACTTGACAGAGATGAAGAAATAGCTGATTATGTTATTGAAATGAAAAACAAATACGGTTGTCCTGAAAAATTTGAAACTGCATCGGCAAAAAACAAAGATGAATTTACATTCAGAATTAACCTGAAATTAGAAAAAAGCGGACTCAACAGAGGCATTTCAGTAGCAGTTCAAAGCATGTCCCCTAAAACTCTTGAAATTATTGGCAGAAAGAATATGTCAGTTAACAACCTTTCGGAACAACTTCAAAAATACAGAAAACATAATATAGATACCTATACTGATTTAATTTTGGGGTTGCCCGGTGAAACATTAGACAGCTTTTGCAAAGGCTTGTTTGACGTTATTGAAGCAGGACAGCACTATTCTGTTAGTGTTCATCGTTTAGAATTGTTCCCCAATACCATCATTTTTTCAGATGAAATGCAAGAAAAATATAAAATCAAAACAATTCGTTCCCAACTTTGTCAACACCACAGTAAAATTTTAAAAGATGACAGTATGTCATCAAGGTCTGAAATAGTTGTAGAAACAGATACAATGAAAGTCGACGAATGGAAAGAGGCGTTACAAATTGCTACCTGCGCACAAAGTTTTCATTGTTTAGGTCTATTGAGGTTTATTGCTATTTATCTTCGCAAGGCTAAAAATATTTCTTATTATGATTTTTATATCGGGCTCTATAAATGGATATCTTCAGAAAGCATAAACATAAAAAGAATAATAGACTCCACCTTTAAAACCGTAACTCCTTTTCTTGAAGGCAAAGGTAATCTCTTTTTTGCTGATAATAGGTTCGGAGATATATATTGGGCTTTTGACGAGGGGTTATTTCTCAGCTGTGTTGCTGAATTTGACGACTTCTACGATGAGATTGTTGTTCAATTGAAAAAGCATTTTGACGATGAAGTTCTGTTCAATGATCTGTTCAACTATCAGAAAGAATTGATTTCCTTACCTTTTTCAGCAGAAAAAGAAATAAGCACCATATATGATTGGCATGATTATTTTGAACACATCTTTGACTCTTCCTTTGTTGAACCGAAGAAAATATCAACAAAATTAACTATTGCCGAAAGTGATTTGCACACATGGAAGGAATATGCTAAAGAAATTGTATGGTACGGAAGACGCAGCGGCAGAACCATAAACAAAATAAAAGAGTGCATCAGATGATGCACTCTTTTTGTATGTCATAGCATATATCAATCTTTTTTACTTGTGAAGTAATTGAAGGAAACTCTTTTTTCACAAACTCTTTGAAGTCATTTATGTCTGTTTCTTCGTTGAGCACAACCAGAAGGTATCCGCCCCCGCCTGCCCCTAGATAGGAAACAGCATCTGCTTTTTCAAAGCATTTTTCTACTATGTTCTCAATTTCGCTGTTGGTTACCTTATGGGAAATCAGCTTCAGAAGCTCACGGTGCATATTGATGCACTCGCAAAACTTTTCATAGTCATCACTAATGAAGCTTCTCGTAAGAACATCATTAAGCTCACGAATTTTTTTGTGTCCTTCAATCGATTCCGGATTACCTTCAAGGTATCTATTGACAACATCGTTGACAATAAAACGCCCGAAATGTCTTTGCCCTGTAGGAAGAAGAACAAGCCTTTCAGCAAAAATCCTTTTAAAATAATCTGAAACCGGAATATAGGACACATCTAACTCCTGATCTATACCGGGGACAGTTGTCCCCGCCTTAAGGCCAGGAGTAAGTCCTCCGACCTGGTCCTGCCAGCCGCCTCCCGTCTTCATTACCTGTTCAGCAACAAAAACCATTTTAAGGAGCTCTCCCTCGTCATAATCAAGGGAAAACATCTCCCCCAAAGCCTTGAAGCAACCGCCGAGTAGTATGCTGCTTGTGCCAAGTCCCGAGCCCTTGTCAATTCCCTTTACGTCGGTGACAAGTCTGAATCCGTTTCTGATAACAGTTTTGTCTGTAAAGCCCATAGTTTTAAGTGCTGCTCTGTGAAGAATAAAATCCGAAAGGTCTTCGTCATTATCGTTGTCGTCAAAACTGAAGGAAGCTATCGAACCGTCACTGCAGAATTCTATTCTTCCAGGCTCGTCAAGCTTTTCAACAACAACCTTTATCGGCTTTTTTCCGTCAACCGTAACGGCCATATTTATGACCTGACCGCCATTATCTATGCAGTAAGGCATTGCATCTGTCCACGTTCCCGAAAGATTGATTCTCAACGGTAACAAAACCTCAACCTTATCTTTAGCACAGGTGACCTCATCAATAAGGTTTATTCGGTTAAAATGATGAGTAATTATTTCACTTCTTTTTTTAAGATAGTCAGAGCTTATTGTGTAATCAGACATATCTTTAAAATACTGCTGTCTTGTAAAACAGTAATTGTAATCTGCATTTGCGATACAGTAAGCCATACTGTATTTTTCTTCCCGTGCGCAGTCATAAAGCTTGCGAAGAGATTCTGTAAAAGACGATCCCTTGTAAAATCTTGGAGTATCCCATTTTGCTGTTTCTCCGACGGTATCTTTTGGATTTTCATCTATATCACAGATTATTGTAACATAAGAACCGTCATTAAGCTTTATTCCGCATACAGCTTTATCATCTTCAACAGAGATATTATCCAATGTAATATCAGACACTAAACACCCCGAACCGATTTTGCAGGAATTCAACTGTACTCTGTCAAGCAAAGTTCCGTCCCCTATTTCCGATAAAGAATCAACATAGCTGTTAAGAAGCAAAGGCTTTCTGCATCCGCCGGAAAGATAGAATATGTTTTCAAGAGATTCTGCCGTAGTTCCGAAGTGCAGAAACTTCTGTTCTTTGGCGTGAAGTATATTCATAGTAAAACCCGACAAACGGTCAAACAACATATTCTTAAACTTCATATGCTGTTCATTCAGGGTTTCAACCGACAGATAGTTCTCCCTTGTCACATTCTTACTGAGAAGACTTATTATATCTGAATACAGACTTATTTCAAAACCGCCCTCTGTTGCTTTTTTGAAAATGTCATACTCATGAGAGACCTTGTACAGTGCCTCGGTAAGCTCCTGTGTAAAATAAATTATTCCCGTGTCTATAGGCATTCTGTCAAGGCTTAATTCTTCAGCTGTTTTCTGAAGCTCTTCTACGGACCGCTTATGAAGATATGAGGACATTTTTCCATCACTGCTGCCAATCATAACGCCGTGTCTCGATGCAGTTGTAAAATCCGAATCAAGACAAACTCCGGTATTATCTGAAAATATATTATCGTTCCGGTCTGTATCAACAAGAATATCGCTGCAGCAAATAAGTGTTCCCGATGATACCGTTTCCATCAGCTTCAGGGCACTTGAAAGAATTAGCTCAAGCAAGGTTTTTTCTTCTTTATCGACCGATACTGAAGCAAAGGCTTTCCCCCGTAATGCATAATTCACCGAACGCTTACACATACCGCCGGAGTTGATGATAATAAGCTTGCGATTCTTTTTATAATGTTCCTTGAGGATTTTTAGCACCGCTCCACCTGAGCCCAGGCGAAATCCGGAGTCATCATCTGAAACAATATTAATATCAAAATCGAAATTCTGATTAATGGAAGAAAGCATTTTTGTGCAGAACAGTCTTTGCGCTTCATTTCCCACAGTAAGTATAATCGATTCGCTATAATTGCTCATATTTTCAACTCCTTTACTTATTAATATCTAACAAAATCTATAAGTTTCTGTGCGCTATAGAAATTATCAGTATATCTCATAGAAAGATAATATATAATTACCACACAAACAACACCCCACACAGGATGTACCTTCAAAAAATCTTTTACTTTTTTTATAACATTGAGACAAGCTTCATCTTTTATAATTACCAGGTTCAGAATCACAATAAGAAGAATTATATTGAAGGTTAAGAAAGCTTCACCACTAAATAAAATAATTCCTGCAACTGAACAAATATAGTTAAATAATACAATGTTAAAAATCAGATTTGATTTATTTTCTTTACTCTTATTCTTCTTCTGCAGTTTATTTGCTGTACGCAAATAATAATTGACAAAAAGGACAGCAAGAATAAAAAACGGTAAAAATGCAACTGTCATTTTCAGCGATTTTACTTCAGTAATTACATCTGCAAACGAAAAGTTACTCATAACAGCAGAAAAACCTTCCGCAGCGTTGTTAAATACTTTATTAAGTATCAATCCGCCACAAGAGCAGACAATTCCTGAAACAAAAAAAATAAATTTTGCTTTACTTTTTTCCGACATTATCATATAAATGCTTAAAGCTAAAACCACATAACTTAAAACGGAAAAAGGCAACAGCAAAGAAGAAATGAATAAGAAAATGTTTAATGCAACGCCGGAAATTACCACATTTTTTTTTGCAATTCCGATATGAAAGCACAAAATACCCAATATTGTCACAAACAACTTCACAGGAGTATTCAGTGACGAAGAAAAAAATGGTTCAGCTAAAGCAAATATACAAATTACAGCTGCAACTGCTCCGTGAATTCGGTATAGCTTACTTATCAATAATACCGCCACAAATGAAAAAACTGCAACTAAAATCCAGGTCGAAATTGTCTCGACGGAAAAAGTGTAAGCTATAGGATAATCGGTTTTTAGCCCCAAACATTTAACAGGAACCACAAGAAAAATTTTTGAAAAAAAGAAAAAATAAAGAAAAACAAAAATACCTCTTTGGCTTTTCACTTTTTTAATCTTATCCATAAAAAAACCTCTTTTAGTAAGTTATTAAAAAGGTAGTATACAATATTGCAGATACAGTAAAAATCATATTTGACTTAAATAATCCGAGTATTTCTTTTATTGATTCTTCAAGTGCTGAGTGATTATGAACGATAAAATAAACAACAAGACACAACTCAAGTATCAGACTATCTGCAAAATATCTGGGGAACTCCCAACCGGCAAGTTCAACAGGAATGATAGTTATCGGAGAAACAAGGCAGAGGAAGTAAACAAATTTCTGAAATTTATTCTGCTCTTTCTTTATTGATTTAACCCACAAAACACCCATCAAACTCCAGAACGGTAAAGCCACAAACAAAAAATAAAACAATGATAACGTGCCCCAGTTTGCATCTACAAAATAATATTTGAAACAAAGCTCAAAAATTTTTGCAGGCGGCTCAAAATAATCAAAAAGCCATGCGTTACAAAAGCCTTCGTATGTTTCCTTAGAAAGTTCTCCTGTATATCTTGAAAAATAAAAATCTGTCATTTCTGCAGCATTTTCAAATCCGGTTTTCGATTCAGCTGTAATGCCGTAAAGCGCAATAGCTATTATAGCCGCGTATGAAACAACACAGATAAATCCGTTCTTTTTCGAATAACCGCTTGTGACAAATTTTTGAAGCAGAATTATCGCAATAAGCAACATACTTCCCAGAACATAGTAGGGATTTAACAGTGTAGGTATTACGCACAAAAACGGAACGAACCAAATTCCTGTTTTATTATCGGAAATATATACCGCAAACAAAGTAAGCGCCCAAAGAATCTTGTCAAGATGAAAAGATTCAAACTGCATTTTAAAAGTTGTCGGAAACAAACACAAAAAAACAATAATCAGTAAAACACTAACGAACTTTTCTTTTTCATTTTTCAGTTTACCGAGTACTTTGCCTATACATAGAGACGAGGCAATCACCAAAAGCACAGAAAAAATAAATGCAATATTAGATATTTGCTCATTACTTACAGTATCCATAAACCAGGATATTACTTCACCGAGTAAACCTCTTGGAATAAATCCGTGATCATATGTATAAAGATAATGGATAAGATAATATCCTATCGGGTAAGGCTTTCCGTAAATCAGCAAAGGTATTGAAAGCAAGAATAACGGAGCTATATAAAAGATGCTGTTGCTATCAATCAATCTTCTGAAACAGCTATTAATTTTTTGTTTATTAAGCATCAACCGTCGTCCCTTTCTTGCAATCAGAGTAAATTATAGTATTAGGTTTGTTTGTAAAAAGAGATCTTCCGTTTCTTCTGCCGTACCATATCACATAACGTGAATAGTCGTCCCAGTTGTCTGTTTTTATATGGACGTTGTACTTATAAATGCAGGTGTCCTTTGAAACAGGTATTTTTACTCCCGATAAAGCAGCTGAAAAATACCTGTAAAAGTCAAATGCAAAGCTCTCGCATTTCTCATTTATACCCGGAAGAACAATGATGCTTTGCTGATAGCGTACAAGCTCATCAGAAATAAAACCATCACAGTAACGTTTGAAGAACACGGAAATTTCTTCATAAAACTTTTCAATATCATATGCACAAAGAAGAAAAATTGTTTCTTCAAGCGGATATGTTATTTTTCCGAAGGCGGGATTCTGATATGTCAGACTGCCTTTACCTGCAACAAAATCAGATAATGTGTTTTCGACAAGCTTATATATTTCCTTAAGAAATACTGTATCTGTACGTATGTATTCAAGTATCTCATTATAAAAATCTATATATTTTATATCAAGCTCCTGTCGGGCATAAATAGCCAGAGCCTGTGTCAGACCCAGATGATGAAATGCCTGCAGAAAATCAGAAAAAACATTTGCCTTGATCCATTCCTCCTTGGACATAGTGTCTGTTGCCACTACGAGATTTGAAAAGCCCGAAAGCGTGTCCTCCATATTCTCACAATGGTACTGTTCAAGGGTTGTGGAAACTGTTTCTATTTTGTATTTTTCAATAAAGTCTTTTGTGCTCATTCTTGAGTTCGGAAGAAGCTCACAATGATATGTGCTTACCGACTTATGCTGTCCTAATTCGAGCAACTCACATAAACCCTCGGTAAAGCTGTCCAAAGTCTCTCCCGGAAGTCCGATAATAAGCTCTGTGTAAGTTGAAATACCGGCATCGTTATACATTTTAAGAAGTCTTTTATACTCACGGCGGTCAATATTGCTTCTGCCGATATTTTTCAGCACATCTTCTGACATACTCTGTAGGGATATTGTAGCCCCTTTTCCGATACCGTGCTCCGAAAGCAGACAATTAATCTTATAAACCAGATCAGGATTGTTCTTTGCATATGAAACCTGAAGTCTTGAAGGATGGTTTGTTTTTTCTTTGAGCTCGACAAGCTTTTCCGCAATAAGATAGTCACGCTCAAACATACCAAAGTTTGCATCAACACAATACACGAACTCTATGTTATTTTTTGAAATCCATTCCAGCTCTGCCATAACCTTTTCCAACGGAAACAGGCGAACAGCAGAACCAAGCTCTCCCCAATCGCAATAACAGCAATCAAAAGGACAGCCTCTGTTAGTTTCAAGAACACAAGAAAACGGATATTCCTTGTTTTTCATTATATCGTCGAAAACCCCGGTCAGATAAGGAGACGGATAATCACTCAAGGTTATTTTTTTAGTAGGAGCCTTTACAGCCTTTCCTGCAAGGCGATAAGAGATGTTAGGGATTCCCTCTAATTCAGCACAACCGAGAATATGAAGTATTATATCACGAAAAGCTTCTTCGCCCTTTCCGTGAATCAGATAGTCAATAAAATCATATTTTTCAAGATAAACGGTGTCCGGAGGAATATGGTGTCCGCCAAAAATTATTCTGCATTCAGGAAAATGCTCCTTCAGCTTGCGTGCGAACTCAAGATTGTAGCTGTAATTCCATATTGAGTTTGAGAAACCAACGACAAAAGGATCTTCCATCTGTGAAACAGCAACATCTATATCTTCGAGTGAATAAATAATTCTTTTTACAGTACAGTTGCTTTTTATCGTGGAATCTTCCATAGCAAAGGCTGCCAACATTCCCACGGCATACGGAAGATAATATGTATCACCGTACAAACAGCCTGCTTGTACAAGATAAATATTTTTCATTTTTTCACTCCTCCTTTTTCGTGTATTCAAAAACGTAACCGGTTGCATCATTAAGCGAGATACTCTTACCAATCCTGCGTCCCTTGATTGCAATCGCCTCAGCATATGTAATCAAATCGCTATATTCATCGGATTTATTGATACGTATCTTTAAGCCGGATTTTTTCAACGGCACTTTTTTCCCTTCGATTAAGCTGTTATAAAAGTTCAGCCAATCATAGGTAAACACTCCCTGCTCAACATTATCGGAGGGCTTTCGTATAATAAGCTTCTGAAACTCAAGCAGCTCTTTATTTAACGCGGTGCTGTCTGAAACAGAAACTAAAAACTGCGACATATCTTCATAAAACTCATCATAAGAACACATAAGTTCAAGAAAGTTTCCGTCGGACAAATTAAACTGTGTTTCACCAAAATCAGGGTTCTCATACGTCTCATATGCACTTCCGTTCAATGACATCACATATTTCATACGAAACCCGGAAAATACTTTTCCGGTAAAGGTTTCAGGATTATTTTTAAGCCATACAATCAGCGAGTTGTAAAAATCCTTGTAGCTTGTATTTTTTTCGTAACGGAAATACAAAGCAACTACTCTTAATAATCCGAAATTATGAAACACCTGAACCGTATGTGCATATAAAACAGCTTTGAGATAATCCTCAACATTCATTGTATCGGTTGAAACAACAATATGTGATGTTCCATCAATCCCTGCTGAATCCATTCCGTTTCTTAATGAAAAGCTTCTTTCAAGACTTTTGATTTTGTGCTTTTTCATATACTCCTGTGAGCCCATAAGAGCATTAGGTAGAATTTCGCAATAAAAGACATGAATCGAATTATGCTGTCCGTTTTCAAGGAGATACTCAATCCCCTCGCAAAAACTTTCGTAGGTTTCACCGGGCAAACCCAATATAAGCTCGGTGTATGAAGGTATATGATTTTCAGCGTAAAGCTGTAACAACCTGGAGAATTTTTCCTTTGTAATATTCTCACGTCCGATATTCTTCAGCGCTACAGGATCAAGACTCTGCATAGAAAGTGTCGCACCGCGGCTCATACCGTTTTCATATAATTTCTTATTTATTGAAAAAACACGGTCGGGACTGTGTTTTGCAAAAGCTATTTCCACAGCTTTAGGATTTCCGTATTCTTTTTTTGTCTGAATAAACTTATCTGCTATATCCTCATCTTCAGCACGCATACCAAAGTTTGAATCAGCCAATACAACAAAAACTACAGAGCTCTTACCAAGATACTCGATTTCTTTTTTCACACGTTCTGCATCAAAATACCGCATCGGTACTTCGTAAATACCCCAATCACAATAAGCACAATGATATGGGCAGCCCCGTGATGTTTCAATTACTGCAGCAAATTTATCGTTGCTGTTTTCAAGTATTTTATCAAAAACACCCGTAAGATAAGGAGACGGTATTTCGTTGATGTCAATTACAACGTTCGATTTTGGGTTAGTTACCACTTCACCCATATTTCTGTAAGAAACATTATTAACAGCTGATATTTCCTTCTCGCCGCAAAGATGAAGTAAAATATCCGTGACAGCTTTTTCCCCTTCACCGAACACAGCGAAATCAATAAAAGAATACTTCCTGAGCCAATTATCAGTATCTGAAATCTGATGTCCGCCGAATATAATCTTACAATCAGGAAATTTTTCTTTTATTGCTTCAGCAAGTTTCAGATTGAATTCATAATTCCACATATAACAGGAAAAAGCAACAACCGAGGGAGATTTTATGTTTTTAAGAGTTTCATCAAAATCATCACATTTATAAATTATATCTGAAAGCTCATAACAAGAAGCAATTTTCTCGTTTTTGAAAGCATAGGCTGCTATAACACCGACAGCATAAGGCAAAAAATGTTCATTATTGAAGACGCAACCCGTCTGAACAAAATAGATGTTTTTTCTTTCCAACTGTAAATCCCCTAATCGTAGATATTATTTTTTATTATAGCATAAAACAGCAGGCAAATCAATACTGTAAAAAGGCTAAAAATATCTCCTTGATTTTGCAATAACATACCGGAATTTTTCTCTTCGATAACAGTACAGTTCAATGCCCGAACTCTGATACATACGCCTTTTTTCATACAAAAAGAGACTGTTTTCAGATTTAATCTGTTAACAGTCTCTTTTTATAGGCTTATGTAAGATTCGTATTTTCAGAAATTTAACTCTTCGGGCGTTCTTACTTTACTGCGCCGAGCTTAATATCTTTTCGCTGCCGTCAGACAGCCTTATTTTGAGACGGCACATATCATCAATTCCGATAACTGTACCTTTATACTCCTCTTCGCCCTCTTTTACGGTGATTTCCTCATTCAGACCAAGTAGTCTTTCTGAATACTCCTGTATAAATTCCTTTTTTACGAGATTCCGGTAATACAATATAAATTCATTGACAATTTCACTTATAAGGCGATTTTTGATTTCTCCGTCCTGTTTGCCGAGGGCCGTTGCAATTTCTTTTAATTCCCCCGGGAAACCTCCGTCAGGTTCGCTCAAGTTAATACCTATTCCCACTATTGCCCATTCAATATCCTTACAGTTTTTAGACAAATGGGCCTGGGAGAGAATTCCTCCGACCTTTTTCCCTTTAAGATAAAGGTCATTCACCCATTTGATCTGCAGCTTTATTCCGGTAACCTTTTCGACTGCCTTTGCACAGCTTACAGCCGTCATTGTAGTAAGAAAAGTGCAGTCCTGCGGCGCGTAGGTCGGCCTTAAAAGAAAGCTCATATATATCCCCGTGCCATCGGGCGAAAAGAAACTCCTGCCCTTGGTGCCTCTGCCCCTTGTCTGTTCTTCTGCAATAAGAAGAGATATTTCCTCTTCTCCTTTTTCTGCCCGCCTTTTCATTTCATCATTCGTGGAGTCGATTATATCAACGGTTTCTATTTTAACATCTTCGGCATAATCTGAAAGATATTTTCTGATAATTTTTTCTTCTGTGCGCTCCTTCAAGACACATCACCTCTTATGCTTTTATTTTAACACGAAAGTTCCCCGAATTACAATACTTTTCAGCTCTGCCCTCACATTGTTATTTATAAAAAAACAGCCCAGCGCCCTGAATGAGCACTGAGCTTTTTTTAAAGATCTGATTTACAATTTATCGATTACTTTCCGCCAAACATCGCAAGAAGGAAGCCTGCGGCAACCGCCGAACCGATAACGCCTGCAACATTGGGGCCCATTGCATGCATAAGAAGGAAGTTTCTGGGGTTATACTTTCTTCCTTCATTCTGAGCAACACGGGCTGCCATAGGAACAGCAGAAACACCTGCTGCACCGATAAGAGGATTAACCTTACCGCCTGTAATGAGGTAAAGAAGTTTACCCAAAAGAAGACCGCCGACTGTGGAGAATGCAAAAGCAACAAGTCCGAGAACAACGATTTTGATTGTGCCCCACTGAAGGAAGGTCTGACCGTTTGTTGTTGCACCAACAGTAAGTCCGAGCATAATTGTAACAATATTCATAAGAGCATTCTGGGCTGTATCTGAAAGTCTGTCAACAACACCGCACTCCTTGAAAAGGTTACCGAGCATAAGGAAGCCTAAAAGAGGCACGACAGAACGAAGAACGAATGCGCAGATGACAAGAACGACAACGGGGAATATAATCTTTTCCACCTTTGATACCTTTCTGAGCTGCTTCATTTCTACCTTGCGCTCCTTTTCCGTTGTAAGAGCCTTCATAATGGGAGGCTGGATAAAAGGAATAAGAGCCATATACGAATATGCGGCAACGGCAATGGGGCCTAAGAGATGACCGGCAAGCTTACCCGCCAGGAAAATAGCCGTGGGACCGTCTGCACCGCCGATGATTGCTATAGAAGCTGCTTCATTGGGTTCAAAGCCGAGAAGGATAGCGATAACAAAAGCAACATAAATACCAAGCTGTGCCGCTGCACCTAAAAGAAGTGACATCGGATTTGAAAGTAAGGGGCCGAAGTCAGTCATACAACCGATACCAAGGAAGATAATACAGGGGAAGATACTTGATTTTACACCTGCATATATAAGCCTCAGAACACCGCTGTCGTACCAGTGGGCGCCTGCAACTATGTTTGATGTATCCATAAGACCCGTGGGGTCATCCATAAGACCTGCGCCGGGAAGGTTTGCAAGAAGAATACCGAAGGCAATGGGAACAAGAAGTAAAGGCTCGCACTTTTTTGCAATAGCAAAATAAAGAAGCACAAATGACACAATAATCATTACAAGATTCTGCCAGAGAAATGTACCGTCTGCAAAAAGTGCATAAAAGCCTGATGATTCCCATAAGCCGACAAGGACATCTTTAATCATTTCCATTTAAGAAATCTCCTTTTCTTTAATTAAATATACTTTTGGGAAATCACATTACAACAAGAACATCGTCCGTGTTAACTGTTGAGCCCTTTGAAACAAGAAGCTGCTTAACCGTACCGTCGCAAGGTGCAACAATATCATTTTCCATTTTCATAGCCTCAAGGACAAGAAGGACTTCACCTGATTTTACAGCCTGACCAACGCTTACGTTAACGCTGAGAATTGTACCCGGCATAGGTGAAGGCACCTTTGTACCGTCGCCTGCTACGGGAGCCGAAGGAGCTGCTACAGGTGCCGCAGGAGCAGGTGCTGCCACCGGTGCGGGTGCTGCGGTTGCATCGGAAACAGAAAGAAGAACAGCCTCCTGCTCCGTTACCTCAACCTCATAATTTTTACCGTTCAATGTTACAACATACTTCATCTTATTTATCCTCCATCAGTTTGATTGACTTGAAAGAAAGTCTGTTAAGGGGAATACCGCTTTTATCGGAAACTATCGCCATAATAATTGCGGCCGTTTTTTCATCTGTACCGATAAGCTCGAGCTCTCCTTGATTCATTCCTGAAGGCATCGGTACACCTGCGGGAGAGGCCTGTGCAGGAGCGTCAGCAGTTACAGCGGGCTTTTTCTTTGCAGCTACAGCTTCAATGCTTCTTATTGCCTTTGAAACAAGAATAATAAGACCGGCAATAACCGCAAGAATACATATAACTGTTGTAATACCGATAAGTGAAACTGCAAGAGCATCTGTAAGAGGCATTTTTAAATCAAACATTTCATTTACCTCCTTATGCTTCTCTTATTGTATATCTGAAGGTATTTCTTTCTTTTTCGTCACGCTTATCGAAGAAAGCTTCAGCCTGAGCCGGGAATGCAATATAAGAAAGAACATCTTCATCACTTTTTGCCTTGTCGCCGATTTCAGCCTTTGCCTTTTCAAAATAAGGCTCGAGGGTATCAGCAAAACGGCAGGTAACGGGGATTTCGTCACCGAGAATCTTCTTTGAAAGCTCTGCATTGACCTCACCGGGAGCCTTACCGTAGAAGCCGAGGAAGTAGTTCTTTATTTCCTTTGAGATGTTCTTGTATCTTTCGCCTGCGAGAACATTCTGAGTTGCCTGAACGCCAACCATCTGACTCATAGGAGTTACAAGCGGAGGATAACCGAGATCCTCACGTACTCTGGGCACTTCAAGGAGAACCTCTTCAAACTTGTCAAGCTTACCTACCGCTGTAAGCTGAGCAACAAGATTTGAAAGCATACCGCCGGGAACCTGGTATGAAAGAGCATCTGTATCCGTTGCAAGAACAACGGGATTGAGAAGACCACTCTCAAGTGCCTTTGCTCTGATAGGCTTGAAGAAGTCGTTGATTTTCTTGAGTGTATCCATATTGACATCAACCTCATAGCCCTGCTGCTTAAGAGCATAAACAAGAGTTTCTGTGGGAGGCTGTGATGTGCCGCCTGAGAAGCAAGAAATTGCAGTATCGATTACATCTGCGCCTGCTTCAACTGCCTTCTGAAGAGTGAGAGCACCAAGACCTGTTGTTGAATGAGTGTGAAGAACTACAGGAAGCTTAACTTCAGCCTTGATAGCCTTAACAAGGTCATAAGCCTCCTGAGGGCCCATAATACCTGCCATATCCTTGATACAGATTGACATTACTCCCATCTTTTCCATTTCCTTGGCGAGCTCAACATACTTTTCAAGTGAGTGGATAGGTGAAAGAGTATAGCAGATTGTACCCGAAGGGTGTGCGCCGCACTTAAGTGTTTCATCAACAGCAACCTCAATATTGCGAAGGTCATTGAGGGCATCAAAAATTCTGATGATGTCAATGCCGTTTTCAACACTCTTTCTGATAAAGGCACGGACAACATCGTCAGGATAATGCTTGTATCCGAGAAGATTCTGACCGCGAAGAAGCATCTGAAGCTTTGTATTGGGACAAGCTTTACGGATTTTTCTGAGTCTTTCCCACGGATCCTCACCAAGATAACGAAGGCATGAATCGAAGGTTGCACCGCCCCAGCATTCAAGTGAATAGTAGCCTGCTTTATCAAGCTCTGAAAGGATAGGCTCGAATTCGTCAAAGGACATTCTTGTTGCTATCAATGACTGATTTGCGTCACGAAGGATTGTTTCTGTGAAATTTACTTTCAAATTATCACCCCATAATATAGTATTTGTTACAGCAGGAACTCTACTGCAATCATTCATAAATATAAAAAAGCAATATTTTCCACTATTATATATCATACGGAAAAATAAAAAAAATTCAACTCTTTTTTTACTTTTTCTCAAAAATTCAGTGATTTACTCATTTTTTCACTACACTCCTGATAATTTTTCATCACTTTTTTCAATACTTGTCAACAATAAAGCTCATTATCCCCTGTTAAAACAAAAAGGGTATCGGCATACAATCCGATACCCGGCAAAACAGCTTATTATATTTTCATTATAATTTTGAAAAACCGAAGCTGTTGATAAGTGCATCGATTTTTACCTTTTCCTTACACAAGGGACATTCGTGCGCAGGCACTGTAAAATAATCGCCAAGGTCACTAGGGTTGAATACCGATTCAACGGGATACCCACTGCATTCTTTCTGGGTTGCAAATATTGATGCAATACCGACAACCTCACCACCGTAATATCTGACAGCATCAACAGCTGAATTTGCCGTGGTACCTGTTGCAACAGAAACTGCGAGCACAAGAACGTGCTTATCCTTTATCATAGGTACAATATTATCTCTGAACAGAAGTTGAGAACTGGTGGTCATTTCCGGAGTCACAACATAAATTGTCTGATGCGCATTAACATTGATAAATGAATTCTTTGTAAGCTCATCAGCAAGGCAAGTGCCGATAACCTCTGTTCCGTCAAGGCAAAGAATTGTGTCAACAATCTTTGTGTTATAACTGTTATTCCGACAGATTTCTCGTGCAACTGCTTTTGCTTCAGAAAGCCTGGATTTCTGTGCGGCAACATCGATATAATAGTTGCTGTGCGAGTGAGAGGAAACAAAATGTCCCTTTGATACACGAAGAACAAGATCGCTGTATTTGGTTGTGATTTTCATAGTTTTCTGTGTAGGCATTTTAAAACCCCCTGTTAGTAATTTCTACCTTTATATGTGATTATCGTACAATATTTTTATAAAAATTTCAAGGTTTTTGAGCAAATTTATTATAAGAACATAAAACCTGTATAACAACAAAAAGCTTGTCTTTCTATTTTCCATAGAATTCGCTTAATGATTACTGCTTATTTTCAATCAACTATTATCTCAGCTTTATATTTATGGTACAATATCTGCAATAAACATACGAAAAACACACCGGAAGGAAGAGCAAAATATGTTCAGCGAAAATTCTAAATGGATCAGTTGCAGTAGCAGTTATTCCTCTTCCGTCGTTATTAAGCAATTTATACAGATGAAATAAAAAAAGGTATTATTGATATTTGCGGTCTGGGATACTACGAACTATTTATAAACGGCAAGAGAGTTGGAAACAACTATTTCAAGCCTGCAGTTTCAGATTATTCAGAACGGGATTTTTCGGGTTTTTTGTATCCTTCGACGGATAAGACATCACACACGATATATTACAACACCTATGATATTACGCCAGAGTTATTCCTATTATTTTTGCAATCTTTTTTACAAACTTTTTCATAATCCTTCTTAAAGTATATGACAATAATATGCTTTTCGCTCAAAAATATCAACACAAATACCTGCCGTCTGAACACAAAATCCGTTATTGTATTTATACATATCACATTGACTATGACTATAACTTTATGTATAATGTCTTTATAAAACATTACATAAGGTGTGTGAACTTATGAAGATACTTAAAAACTCTCGCGCAACCGACGTAAACGAAAAACTTACTGTCAGAGAATATGTTGCCTACAGCTCAAGTACAGCCGTATCGAAAATAAGCACTGCTATGAGTGGCTTCTTCGGGGGTCTCGTTGCATCAACATTCTTGGGTCTGAGTGAAAGTGCTTTTGCGACCTACAGCACAATTATCTTCATTCTCGGATTCTGGGATATAGCCAATGATGTTATCGTTGCAAGCTTCCTTGATAAAAACCGCAGATCCTTTGGCAGATGGGGCAGATTCAAGCCGTGGATTATGCTTATGCTTATTCCCTGCAATCTTGTTCTTATTCTTCAGACACTGCCTATAAAGGACTTCTTCCCCGATGCAGGAGATACCTTCAAGGTTGTTTATCTTGTTCTTCTCTACTTCCTCAATGACGCATTCGGTACATTCTATAACGCAGCTCTTACTGCTCTTAATGCAAGAAGAACCACAAACAATATGGAAAGAGGATATATCGCCGCTATTGACAGCATTCTCGGTTCAGCTATCGGCTCATGCGGTACATATATCGCAGCCTTTCTCCCCTTCCTTTTACCAAATATGTCAGATGCAGAAAGATACTTCTGGGGCTACAGCGTTGTAACAATCGCCTCTGTTCCTCTTGCAATCTGGAATATCGTTGAAACAAAAGAACGTATCACCGACCCGCCATTGGAATATGTTCCCAAACTCAGAGAGGTTTATAAGAGCATTATTCATAACAAACCTCTAATGCTCTATATGATTTCCGAAATTCTCGGCTACGGCTTCTCCGTAGGCTACGGCTTTATGACCTATGCATTTATTGCCTGCTTTAGCACCGAGCAGTTTGAAATCACATTCTTCAGAGATACCTTCCTCGAATTCACCTATACATACAATGATGGTAATTATGCGGCTCTGCTGTCCTTTGCATCCCTTGCTTCCTTTGTTACAACGGGTATTTCTCTCTTCCTTGCTCCTATCATAAGAAAATGGGTAGATGACAAGCTTCTTTATATAGGCATGAAGCTAGGCTCTGGTATCTGCTATACCGCAATGTTCCTTTCAATTTATCCCTATGAAGAGCATCAGCCTCAGGAAATATTCATAAATGTTGTTTTCTGGTACGCCCTTCACGGACTTACAACGGGCTTCTATAATACCATTCCCGGTCTTATCCAGATGGCCGCCTATGACTACGGTGAATACACCTTCGGTGAAAGAAACGAGGCTACTGTCAGCGCAGTAAAAGGTACTTTATCAAGAATCCTCGGAAACTGCACCAACTTTATCACAAACCTTTTCCTTATTTATGTAGGATACAAGCAGTATGCAGAAACCCCCGAGCTTATGCCCACTGAGGCTAAGAGCGGACTTCTTTATCTCTTCGCACTCGGTCCTGCAATTTTCTCATTCATAGCCATCATCCCGATGTTTTTCTACAAGCTTTCGGGCAAAAAACACAAGGAAATTGTTGAGGCACTTGAGGCAGGCAGACAGCATAATCTCGATGAGATCAATGATACTGTTTCAGAAGTTTCATAACTGAAAACAAAGCTGTAATAGAAATGCCCCTGACTTTTTGAAGTCAGGGGTTGATGTTTGTTATTCGGTAATTTGGAATTTTTTTTGATTTATCATAGCTTCAGAGTCTGTTTCACAGTAAAAGGGCAGATGCGAATCTGTAATATGTAAAACTTTAAGCGGTTTTTCAAGACCGATTTCAATAGTGCTTTTTGTGATATTGATCATTGTTTTTTCACCTCATATTAAAAAGGGATTTCAGACTATAAGGCAAGGTCATAAACAGATATAACCTGCAAGGTCAAAGACGAAACCTATAACCATACATTTTACTCTTACATCGCCCAACGCTGTATCAGTATGTTCACTTTTTTCAAATAACGTTGCAGTTTTTTGTTTGCTTTAGTCCGGATATACAATTGTTCTGCCTGTAAATAATTCTATCACTGAATGCCAGAGCTTCATACAGATTTCCTGAGCCTTGCCCTTAACTGCAAGCTCGAAAGCAATTCTCAATGAATATTTATCACCGTTATCCTTTGCAGTTTTTATGTAGCCGAAATCAAAAACATCATAAAGGCGCTCTACTCTTGTTTCATAAACAGATGTGTCGTTTTCATCAATCTCAACTACACGGTAGCCGTACTGAGTTGTATAAGCAAGTCCCTTGTAACGGGTCATAGGAGAAGTATAAATATCAATATTCTGATTTCTTACACCGAAGGCATTTGTATGGTCGTGACCTGTGAACATCGCCAGCACATCGCCATTTTCAACCAAAGCATCATACTGACCGTCGTTGTAATAACCGGGACATGGCTTTTCGTTGAGCTTGCCGTAATTGACCTGCTCGGGATCAAACATATAGTATTCTCCCTCGTTGTAAATATGTGGGAGTGCATAAGGCTTCTTTGAATCTACCTTTGTAAGAACATCA
>JAZSGW010000033.1:0-29139 GCA_045532935.1 Acutalibacteraceae bacterium | reverse complement strand
AAAATCAAGCATCACTTTAGAATTTTTCAACTAGTCAAAACGCGGTTGGCAGTTAAACTTACGCGTTTACGCGTCCCGCAAGGAATAGAGGGCTATGCCCGCATGTGAAAAACCACCCGTTTGACGGGTGGCTGTTTATTTGTCGGAGTTTACGTGTGGGGGAGGCACTCTGACTTTCTTTTGGAGAAAGTCAGATACGCAGATTAAAATACGCTTCCCGGGCTTACGAAGCGTATTTTAATCTGCGTAAACGCGCGCAGGCGCGTTGTGCCTCCCCATATGCTGTGTATATTACATCTTTACATAATTGCTTTTTTGTGATATTATAACTATACATATGTATTTTTAGTTAAATTTAAGAGAATGTAATATAATGAAACACACATCATATAAAGAAGGATGTTTTCAAAATGAAAAATAACAGAATGACAAGCAATCAGAAAGAGAAGATTGTTATATATATAATGAAAGCACTTATTGTTGCGCTTATTTCGGGAAGTCTTTTTGCTTCATGGGTGTTTTACTATAATAAGCTTATTCCCACACCGTTTTACCGCCTGGGTAATTATCTTATGGGTGTACTGATTGTGGCTATATATGTTTCCTTTGTAAAGGTATACGGTGGCTTCTTTGTAGGGACATCACCTGTATGGGATCTTGTTTTCTCGCAGATAATTGCTATAGGATTCCTTGAAGGCTGCTGTTATATAATTTTCTCTCTTTTGAGTTATAAGCTGCTTTCGGTATGGCCTTTTGCCGGAACATTCATAGTCTTTTCAGTTGTTGCGGCACTGTGGTGTGTTCTGGCGGATTATCTCTACTTCCGTATACACAAGCCTAAAAAGACCGTAGTTGTATTTGAGAATGTGGACTCTTACCTTTCTCTTAAAGGTATAAGAAGTATGGATAAGCGCTTTACGGTGCTCAAAACCTTCAACAGCGAAAAAACAAGTCTTAACGAGCTTTTTGAACAGATAAAAACAGTTGATGCTGTGTTCCTTTGCGGCGTTCCGTCAGATTACCGTAACGAGGTTGTAAAGTTCTGTATTGCCAACGGTAAGGTCGCATATGTCAAACCGAAAATATCGGATACTATCATACGCGGCGGCAGAACTATCCAGCTTCTGAATGTTCCTGTTTACCGCTGTAAGAGAAGTGATGCAAGTGCAATTTACCTTCTTGTAAAAAGATTTTTCGATATAGTGCTTTCGCTTATAGCTATTATAATTTCTTCACCGTTTACTATTGCAACAGCTATAGCCATAAAGGTTTACGACGGAGGAGATGTGCTTTATAAGCAGGTCCGACTTACAACAAACGGCAAAAAGTTCAAGGTGCTCAAATTCAGAAGTATGATTCAGGACGCAGAAAAGGACGGTGTTGCCCGTCTGGCTTCCGAGGGTGACAGCAGAATTACGCCTGTAGGTAAGTTCATTCGCAAAACGAGACTTGATGAGCTGCCTCAGCTTTTCAATATTCTCAAGGGCGATATGTCTTTTGTAGGTCCCAGACCGGAAAGACCTGAAATTGCTGAACAGTATGAAAAGGATATGCCTGAGTTTGCTCTGAGGCTTCAGGTTAAGGCTGGCCTTACCGGATATGCACAGGTTTACGGCAAATACAATACACCGCCCTATGATAAGGTGCAGATGGACCTTATGTATATTGCAAATCAGTCCCTTCTTGAGGATTTGAGACTGATGCTTATGACCTTCAAGATTATGTTTGTGCCTACAAGCACCGAAGGTGTCGACTCACAGCAGACGACAGCAAAAAGAGTAAAGGAAGAAAGTGAAACAGAATAAATGAACGGTTTTAACAGCTTTAACGGTTATCCCGGCGGAGTATGGTCAGATAAGTTCACAGCTGAAGCATTTTACCGCAGAGAAAAAGAAAAGGAAAATCTTAAGAAGGTCGGTTTTTATACCGGCCTTGCTATTCTCGGTACAATAATAATACAGAATGTGCTTGTTCTGATTCTGTCTGTTTCGGGATTGCAGGATAAATATTTTGACGACGGTGTTTTTGCCTCGGGCTTTGATATTCTGCTGACTGTTATGAGTCTGCTTATGCCTTTCGTTCTTGTCGGAAAATCTTTGAAGAGATATTCCTGTGTCGACAGAGTGTTTTATCTCGGAGGGCCCTACAGAAATTCATTGATGCTTCCTTCTGTTGTAGCCGGTGTCGGCTGCTGTATGGGAGCGAATATCATTACAAATTACATTTCGGTTATTTTCAATAATTTCGGCTATGAGCCGTCATCGATTGATTTCAGTCTGCCTGAAGGCTTCAGCGGATTTATAATGAGTCTCTTCCGTGTGGTTATTGTAGCGGGTGTTGTTGAAGAGGTTATTATGAGAGGCTATACCCTCGGAAACCTGCGCTTTTACGGTGATAAGTTTGCGATCGTTATGTCCTCGGTGGTGTTTGCTCTTATTCACGGTAATTTCACACAGATTCCTTTTGCTTTTCTGTCGGCTTTCGGACTCGGATATTTTTCTGTCAAGACAGGCACGCTCTGGACAGGTGTGATAATCCATATTGTAAATAATCTTATTTCTGTTGTATTTTATTATGTTCCTGATTTCATACCTGAAGAGCTGAATGTGTTTTTACAGCTTATAATCATCTATGGCTCTGTGATTGCCGGATTATTTGCCTTTGCTGCATTTAACTCAAAAACAAAGGATATACCGCTTCAGAAGGGCTCGAGCATCTTGAGTAATGAAGAAAAGCTCAAGGCTTACTTTATTAATATACCGATGATTCTGTCGGTCTTATATTTTATTGTTGTGTCGGTTATGGGAATTGCAAAGATAGAGTAATATGGGGAAGCGTTCCTGAGAGGGATTTAAGGATTATGATAAAAAAGGAATTTATGCAAAGAGCAGTAGAGCTTTCGTTGATTGCGGCACAGATGGGAGAGGTTCCTGTGGGTGCGGTAATTATAAAAGATAATAAAATCATCGCCGAGGGATATAATAAAAGGGAGGCAAAGCAGAATGCGCTTTCCCATGCAGAGACAGAGGTGATAAACGCAGCTTGTGAAGCGCTCGGTTCATGGAGACTGGACGGTTGTACTATGTATGTTACCCTCGAGCCTTGTCCTATGTGTGCAGGAGCGATTATGGCGTCAAGAATTGACAGAGTCGTTTTCGGCGCTTATGATGAAAGAGGCGGAGCTATGGGCAGTGTGTGTAATCTTTGTGAGCTGCCTTTTATGCAAAGGCCGCAGATTGTAGGCGGATTTATGGAAAAGGAGTGCGCTGAAGTGCTTCGTAATTTCTTCGGAAATCTGCGCTGAAAGAAGTTAAAAAATTTTTTGAAAAAAATAAAAAAAGGTATTGACAAATCAAAGATTGTATAATATAATATGCAAGCGTTGTGTTGAGCGGCGTAGATATGGCGGCATAGCTCAGTTGGCTAGAGCATTCGGTTCATACCCGGAGTGTCGTAGGTTCGAGTCCCACTGCCGCTACCAATTTTTAAAATAAAGAGTGTAGGATAACGCGTTCCTTCCTCTTTTACATATAAGGCCCGGTGGTCAAGCGGTTAAGACACCGCCCTTTCACGGCGGTAACACGGGTTCGATTCCCGTCCGGGTCACCACAGAAAGTCACTTTTGTCTATTGACAAAGGTGACTTTTTTCATATAGTGTCCGCAGGCGGCGGATGAACAGGTCATTGTAGAACTATTTATGAATTTGAAAAATGACGGAACGGCAGATTTTGATCTGATGTCCGAAACATTGTTTGCTTCAGCAAAGAAACGGATTACAGAAAACAGTTAAACAACTTCCGATTTATCGCAAGGTACAGGCATATTACCTCCGGGTGGCTTTTCTCCCGAGCCTTCTGTGTTCGGGTTGTCTTTACTTTATTTTTTATATTGCTGTGCGGAGCGTAAACCGTGCCGTAAAGGCTGAAATTATTAAAATTGAAATTTTCACAAAGTGTCACAAATAGCTTGATTTTTAGTTTGCGTTATGTTAAGATATTGTTAACAAAAAAACAGGAGGGTGTTTTATGAAAAAATATATCTCAATGCTTCTTGCGCTCATACTTGCGTTTTCCTGCGCCGTACCTGCTTTAGCGGTAGCCGGTCAGGAGGAAAATATCCCCATCATTATGATCCGAGGGGACGGTAACGGCATCTATGTTGAAGATGAGAACGGAAACGAAAAGAATATCTGGGGTGATGCGCTTTCAGATATAGAGGGCGGAGATGTCGGTGAAAGTATTGCCAATGTGCTTCTTCCTTTCCTTACAGAGGGTCTTCTTTTCGATAAGTGGGACAATTATTATCAGGCTTTCTATGATGAAGTTTCACCTATTTTTGAGAAGCTTCGTCTTGACGGAAACGGTGAGCCTCAGTACGGCTCCGGTCTGAGTAAGCAGGATGTAGCGGCAAACGCATCCTCGCGTAATAAAAATCATTCAAGATACGGCATACATGACTATACCTATTGGTATGACTGGCGTCTTTCTCCCGATGATATAATTGATGATTTCCATCAGTATATTCTTGATATAATGGAGACAACAGGTAAAAAGAAGGTTGCTATTTGCGGCACCTGCTTCGGCGGAGCCTTTGTTATTGCATATCTTAACAAGTACGGCACTATGGGACATATAAAAAATGTATTTTTTAATATTACCGTAGGTAACAGCACCGCTCTTCTCACAGATGCCTTCTGCGGTGATATAGAAATTGACGCAAAGGCTATACAGCGTTTCGGTTATCAGAATACAGTTCTTGACAGTAACAGCTTTGCGGGATTTTTCGATTCTACTCCGCTTCTTAATGAAATTGTCTATACCTCCTATGACCTTCTTGCACAGGTAGGCGTTATTGATAAGCTCGGACTTACCTTTGATGAGCTTTATCAGAGAATATATGAGGGTCTTGTCCCTCGACTTGCTATTGCAATGTTTGCTACCTTCCCCAGCTACTGGTCAATCGTTGAGCCCGAAAGATTTGAAGAAGCAAGAGACTTTGTATTCAAAGCAGCGGGTGCGGGATTTGAGGAAGAATATGCAGGTCTTATCGAAAAGATTAATGCGGATTATGAAAATGTAACTTCAAGAAAAGAAGAAATCGTAAAGGCTTGCCAGGATGCAGGCGTTCACTTCGGTGCAAATGTAAAGTACGGAGTTCAGATGTATCCGTTTGTTGAAAGTCAGGATCAGATTTCCGATGAGCTTGTTGATGTAAAGCACTCATCCTTCGGTGCAACGGTAGCCGATGATCTGTACAGCACATTCAGCGATGAATATATGGCACAGGCACAGGCAAACGGCACGGTAAAGTACATCTCTCCCGACAGACAGATTGACGCTTCCACCAGTCTTTTCAAGGATAGTGTATGGTTTATCAAAAACGGATATCACGATTACTTCGTTCAGGACTACAAGATAATAGAGGCATTTTGCCGTAACACGAACTTTACGGTTAACGACAGTCCCGATTTCCCGCAGTATTTCATATACATTCCGGGTTCAATGGAGTTGAATGAGGACGGAACAAAGAATTTTAACACCGGTACTGTTGAGATTATGACGGAAGAAAACTGTAACCTTTCGGTATGGGATGAAATGCCGGAAGATTCAAGACAGAAGGAGCCTACATTGGCGTCAAGACTTATGGCACTTTTCAGATGGCTTACGGCAATGCTCAAGATGTTCACCAATCTGATTTCCGGCGAACCTGTAATAGGATAAACAGCAAACAGAGGCACATATGTGTCTCTGTTTTTTTTTGTAGGTGACAGGCTGCAGGGCGCGGCGAGGGCAACGCCGCAGGCGTTGCTCAGAGAGCCACCGACAGCGTCGGGTGAATCGGTTCTGGTGGAAATTTTCTGCTTCGGTACCGTGACGGAAAGAGTGCGGCGGCTCTCTGTTTTCTGGCTTTCAGGGAAAGCCGGGAACCCCGCCGCGCAGTGCTGCATAGATGACAAATGCAGTAATCAGGTTTTCTCTTTTCAAATTGTAATAAATCTGTTATAATTATAATCACCACTTTTAATTTTTACCCATTATAATCAAAGTGTACCGTGAAAGGAGGAGATTGAAATGTACAATGTACTCGTCTGTGATGACGACAAAGCCATTGTCCGCTCGATTGAAATTTATCTTAAGGCTGATTCCTATAACGTATTTTGTGCTTATGACGGAGCCGAAGCTCTGGAGATAATGCAGAGGGAAAAAATCCACTGTATTGTTATGGACATAATGATGCCGAAGATGGACGGAATTTCCGCAACGCTGAAAATCCGCGAAAGCAGTAACGTGCCTCTTATTTTCCTTTCAGCGAAAAGTGAGGACACGGATAAAATTACAGGTCTTACCTTCGGTGGTGACGATTATGTTACAAAGCCTTTTAATCCGTTGGAGCTGTGTGCGAGAATTAAAAGCCAGATAAGGCGTTATGTTTCGCTTGGGTCGATGGAGAGTAAAAGCGATGTTATAACTACAGGCGGTCTTGTTCTTGACACTAAGGCGAGAAGTCTTACTCTCGACGGTGAGGAAGTAAGACTTACTGCTACAGAGTATAAGATAATGGAATACCTTATGGTGAATATGGGGCGTACGCTCTCTTCTAATCAGATTTATGAAAATGTGTGGAACGAAAAAGCCTTCTCGACGGAAAAAACGGTGACGGTACACATCAGAAGAATCCGTGAGAAAATTGAGTTCGATACGAAAAACCCGAAATATATAAAGGTGGTGTGGGGAATTGGATACAAAATCGAAAAAATTTAACTCAACTATAATCACAAAAACTATAGCAGTTTTACTGTGTATAGTCTGCTTTGCAGGCTGTGTAAATCAGGCGCTTACAAGCCTTTTTGCCGTCGATGAGGCAGATTTGTATGACAGAGCCTTTGAGGACGCTTTTGTTTATGGCGGAAAGAGACTTGATAAGGTTGATATAACCGAAACGAAAACCTTCAGGCATCATTTTGAGTCCTATGCAGACCTGGTTGCGCGTATGATCGGCAGCTACGGCGACGGTACAGCCGAGGATTACGAAGCTTATGTAAAGAATATCCGGGAAAGCAACGAATTCCAGAAGAAATTTTACAAGCAGAACATTATAAATCATGTTATAAGAGACTATTTCTCAACCTATCTTGACCTTGTGGAAGCCGGAATTGTTGAGCCTTTAGGATTTATTCAGGCGGCAGAGTACAGCGGTGAGGACCGTGACTTTGAGGTCGAGTCTATCGGTAGTGAGGTTGATTACTATAACCTCTGCCTTAACAGTGTGAGTATGCACGACCTGACTCCTGTTCCTGAAGAAGTGCAGGAAAAGGCCAATGAGCTCAAGGCTGACGGTGTATTTGAAATCAATAATTATTACAAGATAATTGATTATGATTACCATTATGATTACGATTACGGATATGAAACCGTTATTGCAACCTATCAGCCGGGTTATTATGCCTTCAGAATCAACGAAGATGCTCTCTGGGACAGACTCTATGAAACAGATATTATGGCTAAGAGCTACTATTCGTCTGCAGGTGAGTTTATAGAGGACTATGATAATTACGAAAGACGAATAGCCGAAAGCTATCCATCAGGCCGTTACTTTATAAAGGATGACACGGGCAGAGTTTATACTAATATTGAATCTCTCAACGAAAAAAGCACTGTTGAAGAAATTGAAAAGGCGTTAGCCGGAACGGGCTTCTATGTCAGGGAGAATGGCTGCGGAGACTTTAATCTTCCCGACGGAAGCTATTATAAAAACAGCCCCTTCTATAATGCGGCATACTATGACGGTGGTTATGAGTATGTAGCTACAACGATGTACGAGTACTATGGTACTACTCTTCCGGCTGCAGAAACAACAACCCTTCCTGATGCTTCAGCTCCTACCGTTGAAACAACCACAACTCTTCCTGCGACGGAAAATACAACCGTTGCGTCGGCTGAAGCAACAAAAGCACAGAACGAAAATGTTACAACAACCGTAACAGTAACCGAACCGGCAGACTCTGATGCCGTGCCCGCTACAACAGCTCCTGTGGCTGCTTCAAGCGTGGTAACAAGCGTTATAAGATACGGTACCGCTGTAGATGCAACACCCTTTATCAATGAGAATTCGGAAAACTTCATCTGCTATATGGGTGTGGATATGAAAGCTGCTGACTATTCGGAAACTGATATGTTCAGAACAACGGCACAGCAGATTGAATCAGCACAGATTCTTCTTCTTGAGTTTGCCAATAACTTCAGTGTTTTTGCGTTGATCTTTATTGCCTGCTTTATTTATCTTGTTGTAAGATGCGGCAGAAGAAGAGGCAGCGAAGAAGTGCACCTTATGAAAACGGACAAAATGTTCACCGATATAAGAATTATTATTGACTGTGCACTCGGCTGGGGCGTATTTATGCTTCTTGTACTGGCTCTGGATAATTTCGGCTTCGGAGGAATGGAGGAAGCCTTATTCAAGACAATAATAACTGCTCTTTCGGCAGTATTTTGTGTGCTTGTGCTTGACCTTGTGCTCTTTATCACAAGACACATCAAGGCGCGAACACTTCTGAAGAGACTTTCTGTTGTATGGCTCATAAGAAAGGTATATAAAGTCTGCAAAGAAAAGACAGAGAAGATAAAGCCTTATATAGAAACAAAGTTCCTTTATACTAAGGAATTCGGAAAGGGTACACTGGTAAGACTTGCCGGTGTAGTGGTAATCAATCTCCTGCTCGCGTGTGCCGTAACCTTTGAGGCTGCATCAAACGGTACGATACTTACACTGGTGCCTCTGATAATATTCGATGTATTTGTGCTTGTATGGGTGATAAGGTTTGTCGGCGGTATGCATAAGATTTTCTCTGCTCTTGATGAGATAAGACAGGGTAACTACGATGTGCAGATTAATATTTATGCTCTTCCTTCTACCTTGCGCGAAACCGCACAGAAGGTTATGAGTCTTCGCGATGGGCTTAAAACAGCCGTGGATGAGGCTGTAAAGCAGGAGCAGACAAAGACGGAGCTTATCACAAACGTCTCACACGACCTGAAGACACCGCTTACAAGTATTATCAATTATGTTGAGCTTCTTAAAAAATGTGATATAAAGGATGAGGATGCAAAGGAATATCTCGCTGTTTTAGGCGAAAAGAGTGACAGACTTAAAAAGCTTATAGAGGACCTTGTGGAAGCATCCAAGGCATCGACGGGTAATGTCAACGTAGAGTTTGTTGAGGTGAGCCTCAATGAGATGATAAGCCAGCTTTTGGGCGAGCATACAGATGCTCTTGAAAAGAGAAAGCTCACCGTTGTGACTGAGCTTCCGGAAACAGATCTTACCGTAAAGGCTGACGGAAAGCTTCTTTACAGAGTTATGGAAAATCTTATAGTCAACGTGGAGAAGTATTCCCTTTACGGTACAAGAGTTTATGTGACCGTCAGAAGAGAGGGTGCTTACGGCACGGTCACCTTCAAGAACATTTCCGAGCAGGCGCTCAATATAAGCGCAGAGCAGCTTATGGAACGCTTTGTGAGAGGTGACGAATCCCGTTCGACTGAAGGTAACGGCCTCGGACTTTCAATAGCGAAGAGCCTTTGCGAGCTTCAGAACGGCGAGCTTGAGCTCACCATAAACGGCGATCTGTTCACAGCTAAGGTTAAGCTTGGAAGGTAACAGTCGCCTGTGCTCCGGAATGCGTAACAGAAGCAAAAAGCAGGTGCTTTACTGATTTGTAAAGCACCTGCTGATTTTTTGCATCTGACTACTGACTACTTTTTAATCTTCTCCCAATATTCTTTAGCCGCCTGCTCGTTCTTGTTTTCGCCGTGAACGTAGTAGGTTTTATTTTTTATTCTGTCGGGAAGATATTGCTGTTTTACCCAATGATTCGGATAGTCGTGAGGGTATTTGTAGAACTGCCCCTTGTTCTGATTGTCTTCACCGTCGAAGTGCTTGTTCTGAAGCTGACGGGGAATGGGACCTGAGTTTCCGCTTCTTATATCTGCCGCCGCCGCATCGTAGGCAAGATAGGCGGAGTTTGATTTGGGACTGTTGCAAACAAGAACAACGGCATTTGCAAGCGGGATTCTTGCTTCGGGCATACCGACCATAAGTGCGGTATCGACTGCTGATTTTACTATGGGGATAATCATAGGATAGGCGAGACCTACATCCTCGTTTGCACATACGACGAGTCTTCTCATCGCTGAGGGCATATCGCCTGCTTCAAGAAGCCTTGCAAGATAGTGGAGTGCTGCGTCGGCATCGGAGCCTCTCATGCTCTTCTGAAAGGCGGAAAGAATATCGTAATGCTCGTCGCCTTCACGGTCATATTTCATTGCACTTTTCTGGGTGAGCTCCTCTGCTTTCTCACGGGTAATAATAATTTCGCCTTTTTCATCGGGCAGGGTGCTGAGTACGCAAAGCTCAGCGCTGTTCATAGCTTTTCTTACGTCTCCTCCGCAGGAGCGCGCGATATGAAGCACGGTTTCGTCGTCGACAGTGATTTTTACACCTTTTTCTTCTTCGAGAAAGGAAAAGGCTCTGTTTACGGCGGGGATAATATCCTCTGCCGTAACGCTTTTGAATTCGAAAACGGTGCTTCGGCTTAAGATTGCGCCGTGAATGTAGAAGTAGGGATTTTCAGTAGTAGAGGCTATGAGGGTTATTTCTCCTCTTTCAATGTAGTCGAGAAGAGTCTGCTGCTGCTTTTTGTTGAAATACTGAATCTCATCAAGGTACAGAAGTATTCCGTTAGGTGCGGCAAGGGTGTCGAGCTCGTTTACTATGGCACGTATATCTGCCGTACCTGCACTTGTGCCGTTGAGCTTGTGGAATTTTCTGTTTGTTTTCCGGGCGATGATAGAGGCGAGGGTTGTCTTGCCTATGCCCGACGGACCGTAGAAAATAAGGTTGGGCAGTTCGCCTGACTCAATAATGTTGCGAAGGGCTTTGCCTTTTCCTAAAAGGTGTGCCTGACCTACCATATCGTCTATGCTCTGCGGTCTGATTCTGTCTGCTAAAGGAGCTTTCATTAATACTACCTCTTAAAATCCGAGATTATCGTTTACAAGAAGGACGATGATTCTTTCCTTTTCTCTGCTTCTTCTTGTGATTACCACCTGATTGCAGATACAGTCGGGACTCATACAGTCGTGACATCTTCCGTCAGCGGCACAGGGGGTATTTTTATTGAGCCTTACGGTGTTCGGCGGAGAAGCGATATTTCTTACCCTGTGAAGAGCCTCGGGAATATCGGTTGAAACCTTGTTCATGCCTGCGATGACGATAACGTGCTCGGGTCCGAAAATGAGACTTGCAAGGCGGTTACCGTTGCCGTCAATATTCACAAGCTCACCGTCAAGGGTAATGGCATTTGTGCCCATAATATAGTAATCGCAGACAGAAACTTCCTTGAAAAACTCCTTCATTTTGTCTGCCGGCTGTTTTGCTCTGTCGAGAATAGTAACGGTGGGGTTTTCAGCGAGTGCCTCGGCAATACCGCACTGCTTCATACTCATAGTGCCGCCCCAGCTTACGCTTTTCCCGTCACCGATGATTTCGAGTACCTTGTCACGGCAGGCCTCCTTGCTTTCGCAATAGAAGGCGGTCATATTTCTTTTTTCGAGATTTTTTATAATCGTTTTTGCCTGATTTTCTCTGGCTTTCATCAAGTTTTCCACAGTATTTACCTCCGGGGTTTATTTTTCCTAATTATATCAAAACGCAAAGGAGTTTTCAATAAGGTTTTATAATTATTTGGAAAGAGCGTTACGGTGTCCGGAAGGCAGCGGAGAGGTGGATACTGTCCGGACACGCGCGGTGGGGCAACTGCCTTTCTGCGAAAGGCAGTTGCCGAAGAGCCGCCGGGCGATGCGGTCTTACCGGAAGTATTGCAAATTCTGTTTTGGTGATTCCCTGTTTGACGCATCGGCGGCTCTTATCAGCAACGCCTGCGGCGTTGCTGATCACCGCGCTTCTTCTCTCTTTTTCACACTGCAAAAGCCCCCTTCGTGCAATTAGCGTATTAAATTAAAATTTAATTTTAAAAATTGACAGTTGTTATCTTTGCTTTTATGTGAAAACTAAAAGAGAAGTATATGACGATAAGTTTTGCTTGCTTTACAACCAAAAATAACAAATAACGGAAAATATTTAGTATATATTCAACAAAAAACGGTAAAGAGACTTTTCTTTTTGAAAAAAAGGTGGTATAATACTCGAGTTGAATAGCGACTTCAGGTGAACAGACGGATTTTCAACCTCGTTTTTCCGGCTTTTTTCCGTCTTGTTCTGTTGGTATATATCGGGGCGTAGCCCGGGAATTTTAAAGTTCCGAATTTTTTGACAAAAAGGAAAGAGGAGAGTAAATCTTGGAAAAGCTTGTAATCCATGGCGGTAACAGACTGTCAGGTGAAATAGAAATAAGCGGTGCCAAAAATGCCGCTGTTGCCATTATTCCGGCAACACTTCTTGCTCAGGATGTATGCAGACTTGAAAATCTTCCTAATATAAGCGATGTTACCTGTATGTTCAAGATTCTTACCCAGATGGGCGCACAGGTAAAAATTATCAATAAGCATACCGTTGAAATCAATACAAAAACCGTAAATTCATATATAATTCCCCACGAGATGACAAAGCAGCTTCGTGCTTCTTATTATCTTATCGGTGCTCTCTTGGGCAGATATTCACGTGCGAAGGTAGCACTTCCAGGCGGCTGTAATTTCGGTGTCAGACCTATCGACCTTCACATCAGGGGCTTTGAGCTTCTCGGTGCGAATGTAACGGTTGAAAATGCTATGATTAATGCAAAGGCTGACCACCTTACAGGCAGTGCTATTTATATGGATAAGGTTTCTGTAGGTGCAACAATCAACATTATGCTTGCCGCAGTAAAGGCGAGAGGGCTTACAATAATCGAGCACGCTGCAAAGGAACCTCACATTGTTGACCTTGCAAACTTCCTTAACGCTATGGGCGCTGATGTAAGAGGTGCAGGTACCGATGTTATTAAAATTCACGGTGTGCAGAATCTTCACGGATGCACCTATTCCGTTATTCCCGACCAGATTGAGGCGGGTACTTATATGGTTGCCGCAGCTGCGACGGGCGGAGATGTTCTTGTGAAGAATGTTATCCCCAAGCACCTCGAATCAATTACCGCAAAGCTTCAGGAATGCGGTGTAAGCGTTACTGAGTATGATGAGGCTGTAAGAGTAGTTTCTGACGGCAAGTTCAGAAAGTGCAACGTCAAGACTATGCCGCATCCGGGATTCCCCACAGATATGCAGCCCCAGATGGCTGTGCTTCTTACCGTGGCTAACGGAACAAGCATCGTTTCTGAAAGCGTGTGGGATAACCGCTTCAAGTATATCGACCAGCTTATAAGAATGGGTGCAAATGTTCAGGTTGACGGCACAATCGCAGTTTTCCAGGGTGTTCGTGAGCTTACCGGTGCCCCTGTAAGAGCTGACGACCTTCGTGCGGGTGCTGCTATGATTATTGCAGGTCTTATGGCACGCGGTAAAACCGAGGTTGAAGATATTATCTACATTGACCGCGGTTATGAGGATTATGTGGAAAAGCTCAGAAATGTGGGTGCCGATATATACCGTAAGCCTATCCTTCCCGAAGAAGAGAAAGTGGGAAGTGCCGGCTGATAAAAAAATCAACTGCCGAGGAAGCTGTCTTTTTCGGCAGTTTTTCAAATTTAATCCGGAGGGATATAATTGCGTTTCTGTTCATTGTTTTCATCTTCGTCGGGTAATTCAACCTTTATCGGCTCGGCAAAGACAGGTATACTTATAGATGCAGGTGTAAGTGCCAAAAGGCTTAAGGAGGCTCTTATTTCAAGAGAGCTTGACCCTGCCGCTCTCGGCGGAATCTTTATTACCCACGAGCACAGCGACCACATAAAAGGTATGCGGATACTTGCGTCTACATATAATATTCCCGTTTATGCTACGGCAGGTACTATGGATTTTCTCGAGGAAAACGGTCACGTCACCTCTAAATTTCCGTTTGAGGTAATTGACGAAAAGGGCGTGGAAATCGGAGACATTTTTGTAAAGCCCTTCAGAACCCCTCACGACGGCGCGGACAGCTGCGGTTATCAGATAAGCTTTTCTGACGGGCAGAAGGCAGCAGTCGCAACAGATACCGGCTGTGTTACAGATGTTATGAGAGAAAACATCATAGGCTGCAGTCTGGTTATGCTTGAGTCGAATCACGATGTGGGAATGCTGCAGAACGGCCCGTATCCCTATTATCTTAAAAGAAGAATTCTTTCCGACAGAGGTCACCTTTCCAATGAAAGCTGTGCGGAATTTCTGAAAGAGCTTGTGAATAAGGGTACAAGCAGAATTTTTCTAGGACATCTCAGCGAGGAAAACAACTTCCCTGACCTCGCCTATCAGACAAGTCTTGCGGCGCTTTTGGAAATAGGAGCAGTCAACGGCAGAGACTGTATACTTACGGTAAATGAAAAGGAGAGCAGTTCGGGAATAATACGCTTTTGAGGTGAGATTATGATAAACCTTAATATAATCTGTATCGGTAAGTTTAAGGAGCAGTATCTGCGCGATGCATCTGCGGAATACATAAAGAGAATGCAGACTCTCTGCAGGCTTACGGTGACAGAGCTTCCTGCTGAAAAGCTCAGTGAAAACCCCTCGCAAAAGGAGATTGAACGGGCACTTGATACAGAAGGAAAGAAAATTATAGAAAAAATTCCCAAGGGTGCTGCCGTCTTTGCGATGTGTATCGAGGGTAAGCAGAGAAGCAGTGAGGAGCTTTCCGCCGAGCTTGATAATCTGGCACTTTCGGGAGTGAGTAATGCTGTTTTTATAATAGGCGGCTCCTTCGGTCTTTCCGATGAGGTAAAGTCGAAAAGTAAGTACAGGCTTTCCATGAGTAAAATGACCTTTCCCCATCAGCTTGCGAGAATTATGCTTTTAGAGCAGCTTTACAGGGCGGCGCAGATTTCTCTCGGCACCAGATACCATAAATAAATGCAGAATTTATAATCTGCTTGAAAATAAGGAGGAAATACATATGTTTATTCTTATCAGAAAAATTCTTTGTGCGCTTCTGGCGTTCGTTATGGCGGCACTTTCAGGCTTTGCCGTGCCCGAAGAAAAGAAGTGCGACCCTGCTTTTACAGGCAGCTTCATCCAGTCCTGGGCAAGCAGCAGCTGGGACGACGACCAGTGGGAAAGCGAGCTTGAGTATATGAAGGATTGCGGACTTGAATATCTCGTTGTGCAGGACCTTGCCACAAAAGGCTATAAGTCCGAGGGCGGCAAATGGACGCTTTATTATGACAGTCAGCTTCCTGAATTCGAAAATGCTGACAGAAGCGGAACCGACGTTCTTGCAAAGGCTCTTTATCACTGTAAGAAGGCGGGTATAAAGGTGTTTGTGCCTCTTGCGATGTTTGATGATTTCTGGACGGAGACAGCGCTGACAAATCAGTATGCCGAAGTATGCAAGGTCAGCGAAAAAATGGCGGAAGAAATTTACGCAAACTATTATGAGGGCTATGAGGATACATTTTACGGTTGGTACTTCGTGCCTGAAATTAACAATAATATTCTTAATGTAATCGGTGTTAAGAGACTTGCTGACGGTCTTAACGGAATACTCGGAAAGCTTACGGAGCTTGACAGCTCACTTCCCCTTCTTTTAAGTCCCTTCTATACAAACTATCTTTCAGGCGGTACAACTGTATCTCTCCTGCAGCTTGTGAGCTTTTTTGAGTATACCGACTTCAGAGACGGTGACATCTACTGTCCGCAGGACGCTGTAGGTGCAGGCTGGACAGATGTGGACGACCTTAAGAAGATGTGGACACTTTACAGCGAAGCAGTTAAAACAGCCGATGCAGATGTAAAGCTCTGGGCAAATGTGGAATGCTTTACAAGCGCGACTGCTGACACTCTTACTGACGGAATTACCGGACCGTCTGCAACGGAAAATACCGTTTCCGTACCGGCAACCTTCGACAGACTTGTTTATCAGATGGGTGTTGCTTCCGGATATGCGGAGAATATCATCACCTTCTCCTTTAATCACTATTACAGCCTTAAATTTGCAAGTCCTATGTTTATGGAAACCTACAAGGATTACCTTGATAACGGCTTCGTGCTTGAAGAAGAGTGTCCTTCAGCTGTGACAGAGCTTACGAAAGAGGCAACAGAAAACGGTATCAGACTCACATGGGAGAAGTCAGAGGATAACTTTGGTGTGGCTTATTACAGAATCGAAAAGGACGGAAAATTCCTTGCGAGAGTGGAGACCTTCGCCGGAGGAGATACTGTATATGAGGCCGAAGGTGCAGCTGAAGAATCAGTTTATACCGTAACTGCATTTGATGCTGCAGGAAATGCTTCCGAAGCAGTGAGCGTATGACGGAAAAATTTTCAAAAAACACTTGATAAATCGGAATAATAGTGCTATAATACAGATAATCTCTATGGTAGAGTGGGCTTTCTCGCAAAGCCCACTCTTCTTTATTGACATGACAACTGAATATTAAAAAGGAGTGGTTTTATGGCAAAAGGCGGAAATACCGTAAAAACGGTGTGGGAGCTTGCACAGCCCGTTGCCGAGGAGCTGGGACTTCGTCTGTGGGACGTACGTTTCCTCAAGGAGGGCTCACAGTGGTACCTTCGCATCTTTATTGACAAGGACGGCGGAGTAGGCATTGACGACTGTGTGGATATGACCCACGCAATAAACGGTCCCCTCGATGAAGCAGACCCTATTGAACAGGCTTACTGCCTTGAAGTAAGCTCACCCGGAATAGAAAGAGAGCTTGTAAGAGACGAGCATTTTCTTGCCTATATCGGTGAAAAAATCAAGGTTAAAACAATCAGACCCGTTGAGGGTAAAAGAGAGTTTTCGGGCATACTCGAAAGCTACGATTCCGGAAACATCACAATAAGATGTGAAGATGAAAGCGGGTTGACTTTTACAAAAAAAGAAGCGTCCTGGGTAAAAGCGGACGATTTTGATATGTGAAAAATTAAACATAAAGAAAGGTGAACGACAAAAAATGAACAAAGAATTTTTTGAAGCAGTTGCGTTGCTTGAAAGTGAAAAAGGAATTTCATCAGAGTATATCTACGACAAAATAAAGGCGGCAATTATTTCCGCAACAAGAAACAGCTACGGCAACAAGGATAATGTTGTATGCGAAATCAACCCCGAAGAAAAATCAATGAGAGTTTATGTAAGAATAAACGTTGTTGACGAAATCCTCGAACCCGGCGCAGAGATGACTCTCGAGCAGGCAAGAAACTATGACCCCAATGCACAGGTTGGCGGCATTATTGAGCTTCCTCTCGAACCGAAGAAGTTCGGCAGAATCGTTGCACAGACTGCAAAGAGTGTTATCCGTCAGGGTATCAGAGAAGCTGAAAGAGATCTCGCCGCAAAGGAATTCCAGAACAGACATCAGGAGGTTGTTACCGCAAAGGTAAATATGGTTTACTCCGACACCGGTGACGCTTCTATCGAAATCGGCAGAGCAAACGCAATCCTCAACAAGTCCGATATGATTCCCGGCGAAGAGCTTCAGCCCGGTCAGCTTATCAAGGTTTACGTTGCATCAATCAGCCAGGAAAGCGGTTCAAGCTATGCAACAATCTCGAGAAAGCATCCAGGTCTTGTAAAGAGACTTTTTGAGCAGGAGGTACCCGAAATTTTCGACGGTACAGTTGAAATCGTTTCTGTTTCAAGAGAAGCAGGCTCAAGAACAAAGATTGCCGTAAACAGCCACGATGAAAACGTAGACGCAGTAGGCGCCTGCATCGGCCCCAGAGGTCAGAGAGTAAGCAACATCGTTGACTGCCTTTGCGGTGAAAAGATTGACATCGTACGCTTCAGCGAAGAGCCCGAGAAGTATATTTCTGCTGCTCTTGCTCCTGCAGAGGTGCTCAGCGTAACCGTTGACGAAAACGGCGCAAAGAGCTGCCAGGCAGTTGTACCCGACAGCCAGCTTTCACTTGCAATCGGCAACAAGGGTCAGAATGTACGTCTTGCCGCAAAGCTTACAGGCTGGAAAATCGACATCAAGCCCTTGAGTGCAGTAAAGGTATAATAAGAGGGAATAATAATGACAGCAAAAAAAATACCGATGAGAAAATGTCTCGGCTGCGGTGAAATGTTTCCGAAAAAGGAGCTTGTCCGTGTAGTAAAAGCAAAGACAGGCGAGTCCGACGGTCAGGAAACCTACAGCATAAGCCTTGACAAAACAGGTAAGGCTGCAGGAAGAGGTGCCTATGTGTGCAAAAAGGTGAAGTGCCTTGAAGCAGCACAGAAGGCAAAGCGCTTCCAGAGGGCACTTGAATGTCAGATTCCCGAAGAGGTATTTGAAAAAATGAAGGCGGAGATTGAAGACGATGAATGATAAATTTCTCAGCCTTCTGGGCATGGCAAGAAAATCAGGTAAGCTGTGTCCCGGACACGATGCCGCAGTTTCCTCGATAGTAAAGAATCAGGCAAAGATATGTATTCTTTCCTTTGAAGGCTCCGAAAGATTAAAAAAGGAAATGAATCACGCCTGCAGCTTTGAAGGGAAGAACATTCCTCTACTTATTGTGAATTATACGATTTCCGACCTTTCGGCAGCAATCGGAAGTAAGGCGGCAGTGATGACCGTCACCGATGAGGGCTTTGCAAAGGCGCTGGAAAAGAGATACAACGAAATCAGCTCCACGGCTGAAAATTAAGGCAGAAAGGATTGACACTATGCCAAGAGAAAAGTATAGAATACACGAGGTCGCCAAGGATTTCGGCCTCGCCAGTAAAGATATTATCGCTATTTTAGAAAATTACTCCGACGAGCCCAAAAAGCACAGTACTGCGCTTGAGGACAGGGAGCTTAACATTATTTTCGACACCCTTACCCAGAAGGCGGAGGTTGACTCCTTTGACGCTTACTTTGCCGCAGGCGAAAAGGCAAAGCAGAGCGAAGAAAAAGCAAAGGCAGAGCCCGCAAAGGAAGAAAAGGAAGCAAAGCCGGAGGTCAAGGCAGAGCCTGCAAAGGAAGAAGCCGCACCTGCAGCAAAGAAGGAGGCTCCCAAGGCAGAAAAGCCTGCCAAGGCAGCACCCCGCAAGGAAGAAGCAAAGAAGGAAGCTCCCAAGGCTCCCGAAAAGCAGCCTAAGCCCGCACAGCCTCAGCAGGGCGGAGCAAAGAAGGAAAAAAGCGATAAGCTCCAGGCAAGAACAAAGGGCGAAAAGAGACGCGTTGACACAAGAAGCAGCAACGTCGATCTCGAAAAGTATAACGAAAAATATGACGAAATGGCTCAGCACGGCGGCAGACGTGACAGCGATATGGGCGCAGGCAAGCAGAAGCTCAAGCAGAAGTCACAGCAGTACAGAAAGCAGGGTATGCGCTCCGGTAAGAAGGAGACAGAGGCAGAAAAGCTCAAGAGAATTGCCGCTGAAAGAGCAAAGAAGACTCTCACAATCAAGATTCCCGATGAGATAACCGTAGGCGCACTTGCAGAAATGCTCAGAAGAACAGCCGCAGAGGTTATCAAGGAAATGTTCAAGCTCGGCACAATGGCAACAGTAAATCAGGTTATCGACTTCGATACAGCAGAAATCGTTGCTACAGAGCTTGGTGCAAAGGTCGAACGAGAGGTTGTAGTTACTATCGAGGAAAGAATCATCGACGACCATCAGGATTCCGAGGAGGACCTTCTTCCCAGAGATCCCGTTGTCTGCGTAATGGGTCACGTTGACCACGGTAAGACTTCAATCCTCGACGCTATCCGTAACGCATCAGTTACAGCAACCGAGGCAGGCGGTATCACACAGCACATCGGTGCTTACAGAGTTGACCTTGACGGTCAGAAGATCACCTTCCTCGATACACCGGGTCACGCAGCCTTCACATCAATGAGAGCAAGAGGTGCTATGGCAACAGACATCGCAGTTCTTGTTGTTGCCGCCGATGACGGTATTATGCCCCAGACAATCGAAGCTATCAACCACGCCAAGGCAGCAGGTGTTCAGATCATAGTTGCTATCAACAAAATGGATAAGGAAGGCGCAAATCCCGACAGAATCAAGCAGCAGCTCACAGAGCACGGCCTTGTTCCCGAGGAGTGGGGCGGTGAAGCAATCTGTGTTCCCGTTTCCGCAAAGACTCATATGGGCATCGACAGCCTTCTCGAATCAATCCTTCTTGTTGCTGAAATGGCAGAGCTTAAGGCTAACCCCAACAGAGCCGCAAAGGGTGTTGTTATCGAAGCAAGACTCGACAAGGGCCGCGGTCCCATTGCAACCCTTCTTGTTCAGAACGGTACACTCAATGCAGGTGATATAGTTGTTGCAGGTCAGTCAGTTGGCCGTGTAAGAGTTATGTCAAACGAAAGAGGTCAGAGAATCAAGCAGGCAGGTCCTTCCGTGCCCGTTGAAATCACAGGTCTCGACGTTACTCCCAACGCAGGTGACACCTTCGACGTTGCTTCTGACGAAAAGCTTGCAAGAGAGCTTGTTGAAAAGAAGAAGCACGAGGCAAAGCAGGCAGAGTGGAACGCACAGCAGAAGGTTACCCTCGACAACCTCTTCTCCTCACTCAAGGAAGGCGAGCTCAAGCAGCTCAACATCATTGTCAAGGCTGACGTTAACGGCTCCGTTGAAGCTGTTAAGCAGAACCTCGAGAAGCTTTCAAACGAGGAAGTAAAGGTAAGCGTAATTCACGGCGGTGTAGGTGCTATCAACGAATCCGACGTTCAGCTTGCATCTATCTCAAATGCTATTATCGTCGGCTTCAACGTACGTCCCGATGCAAATGCAATTTCTCTTGCTGAAAGAGACAATGTTGAAATGAGAATGTACAGAGTTATCTACGACTGTATCGAGGAAATCGAAGCTGCTATGAAGGGTATGCTTGCTCCCAAGTTCCGTGAGCTTGCTCTCGGCAGAATCGAGGTAAGAACAGTTATGAATCTTTCCTCTGCAGGTAAGATTGCAGGTTCATACGTTCTCGAGGGTAAGGTGCAGAGAAACGCTCTTATCCGTGTCGTACGTGACGGTATCGTTATTACCGAGGACTCGATTTCCTCACTGCGCCGTTTCAAGGACGACGTCAAGGAAGTTCAGACAGGCTTCGAATGCGGTATCGGTCTTGAAAAGTTCAACGACATCAAGGAAGGCGACATTTTCGAGTGCTTCATGATGGTAGATTACAGAGACTGATTTAACTGTCAGAAAGGAATATACTATGGCAGGTTTCAGAATTGACAGAGTAAGCGAAGATATTCGCAGAGAAATAATCGCCGTTATACGCGAGCTCAAGGACCCGCGTGTAATGGGTAAAATGCTCACCGTTGTCCGTGTGGAGGTCAGCTCCGACGCATCTTATGCAAAGGTTTACGTCAGCGACCTCAAGGGCATCGAGTCAGCAAAGGAGGCGGTCAAGGGTCTTACCGCCGCTACGGGCTATATCCGCCGTGAAGTCGGCTCAAGGCTTCACCTGAGAAAGACCCCGGAACTTAAATTTGTAGCCGATGACTCAATCGAGCAGGGCTTCAATATGTTCAGAAAGCTCGAAAGCAAGGGTGAATGATATGACAGTGGAATTTTCCCGTGCAGTAAATGAACTCAAAGCGGCAGAGGATATACTTATTCTCTGCCACAGAAACCCCGACGGAGATACCCTCGGAAGCGGATATGCACTTCTGATGGCGCTCAAAGCTATGGGTAAAAGAGCAAGGCTTCTTTGCGGTGATGTGATTCCCGGGAAGTTTTCCTATCTTTATGAGAGTACGCTGATCGAGAGATTTGAGGAAAAATTCATCGTAAGTGTCGATGTTGCCGAGAGAAAGCTTTTAGGTGAAAGCTTCAATGAAAAGTATGGTGACAGAGTTGACCTTTCCTTTGACCATCACGGCACGAATAAGCTTTTTGCAAAAATGACCTACTGTGAGCCGGACAGCGCATCAGCCTGTGAGATTATTTACAGCGTAATAAAGGCTCTCGGGGTAGAAATAAACGATAAAATTGCGTCCTGCCTTTATACAGGTATGAGCACAGATACGGGCTGTTTCAGATATTCAAATGTTACGCCTCGTACTCACCGTATAGCGGCGGAGCTTATCGAAAAGGGTGCTGACCACAGCAGAATCAATGTCCGTATGTTTGAGACAAAGAGTATGAGCAGCATAATGCTTGAAAAAATGTGTATGGACACTCTTGAATGCTATGGTGACGGTAAGGTTGCGGTCATTACCGTGACAAAGGCTATGCTTGAGTCCTGCGGTGCGGACAAGTCGATGCTCGATGCAATCAAGCCTATAACAAGGCAGATTGAAGGAGTGGAAATAGGACTGACCGTAAAAGAAGAGGACGGCGGTAAAACGGGTGTTTCCGTAAGAACAGGCGAAAGCTACGACGCTTCACTTATATGTGCACATTTCGGCGGCGGCGGACACGTAAGAGCCGGCGGCTGTGAAATGTCGCTTTCTCCCGAGGAGACGAAGAAGAGGGTCGTAGAGTATATTATCGGCAATATATTGCTTTAAGAGTGCACGGCCGTGTAACTGTAGGAGTTTGATGCGGTGCAGACCGTGTGCGGTGAGCAGACTGAAGGGGAGTGAAGGTATGACAGGCTTTGTATTTCTTGATAAGGATGAGGATATGACCTCGTTTTTTGCTGCAAGCAGATTAAGAAGGGTATTTTCCACAAAAAAAGTCGGTCACACGGGCACTCTTGACCCTATGGCTACGGGGGTGCTTCCCGTGGCGGTAGGCGGAGCGACGAGGTTTATTGACTTTATTCCCGACAGCGACAAAAGCTACAGGGCGAGATTTCTTCTCGGTAAAACCACGGACACTCTCGATATAACAGGTCAGGTGCTTGAGGAAAAGGCTGTAAATGTCACAAAAAAGGACGTTGAAGCTGTCCTTCCCGACTTTACCGGAGAAATTTTTCAGCTTCCGCCTATGTATTCGGCGCTGAAAAAGGACGGAGTCCGGCTCTATGACCTTGCGAGACAGGGTATAGAGGTCGAAAGGGAAAGGCGCAAAATTACGGTTTACTCTCTTTCTCTTACCGATTATGAGGGCGAAAACGAATATGAATTTGATGTTTCCTGCTCGAAGGGCACATATATAAGAAGCCTTATTGACGATATAGGCAGAAGCCTTGGCTGCGGTGCGGTTATGACAGCACTTCGCCGCACAAGGGCAAACGGTGTTGATATAAGCGAGTGCATAACCCTCGAGGAGCTTATGAGGCTTAAGGAAACGGAGAGTCAGGCTTCGGCACTTCACAGTGTTGACAGGCTGCTTGACTATGATATAATAAAGGTAACAGACAATCAGGCAAGACGCTTTTCAAACGGCGGCGAGCTTGATACAGAAAGGCTTAAGATAAATCCCAAAGAGGGTATTTACAGAGTCTATACACATCAGGACAGATTTCTGGGTCTTGGTGAAATTAAAGAAGACGGAAAACAGCTCAGCGTAAAAAGAGTTTTCGTTGGAGACGGAGGCGACTTATGTTCAAATTGCCCGAAAAAATAAAAAAGCAGGGTACTGCAGTTGCGCTCGGCTATTTTGACGGTATACACCTGGGACATCAGGCGGTGCTGTCTACGGCTTTGAGATATGCAAAAGAAGAAAAGCTCGTACCCATTATAATGCTTTTTGATATTCACCCGAGAAAGCTTATTTCCGGCGTGATTCCTCCTATGCTTACAAGTGAAGAGAAAAAACGGGAGATGCTTACTGAAATGGGATTTACCGTTGTTGAGTTCAATTTCCGTGAAGCTATGGATTATTCACCCAATGAGTTTATTGAAAGGATACTTATTGACTCGCTTAATGCAAGGGTCGTATCCTGCGGCTTTGATTACCACTACGGTAAGGGCGGCAAAGGAAACGCAGCTACCCTTCACGCCGAGCTGAAAAAGCGCGGAATAAGAGTCTTTGCCAAGGAGCCCATACTTCTGGGTGATGAGGTAATATCCTCTACGATGATACGCGGCCTTATTGCAAAGGGTGAAATTGAAAAGGCAAATACTATGCTGGGTCACTGCTTCTCCTATGACTTTACGGTCAGAAAGGGTGACGGACTCGGCAGAGTGCTCGGCTTTCCTACAATAAATCAGTTCTTTCCGCAGGACTTCATTGTGCCTAAATACGGCGTTTACGCTTCAAAGGTTTTCTTTGAAAACAAATGGTATCCTGCCGTTACGAATGTGGGTATAAGACCCACCGTTGCGAAGGCATCGATGAGAAGCGAAACCTGCATACTTGATTTTTCGGCTGACCTCTACGGCAAAAATGTCGAGGTTTGTCTGCTGAAATTCATAAGAGATGAAAAGAAATTTGCAAGCCTTGAGGAGCTTTCCGCACAGATTGAAAAGGATATAATCAAGGCAAGAAGTATATATAACGAGGTTGGTATAAATGGCTGAACTTAATGTAAAAGCAATATTCTTTGATTTTGACGATACACTCCAGAGCAGAAAGGGAGCCTACAGACTTTACTGTGAAGCCTTTCTTTCAAAGTATTTCCCCGACATTGACCAAGAGGAAAGACTCAAAAAGCTCGACGAAATGGAGGAGTATGTTGACGGCGGATATAAGGACAGAGAGGTTTACTTCCCTGAAATTATCGAGCTGTGGAAGTGGGATAATCACCCTCCCATGCAGGAGCTTTACGACAGCTTCAACTATGATTTCGGTAAGCATATAGTAATGCTTGACGGAGCGCTTGAGGTGCTTAAGGAAATCAAAAAAAGAGGTTATATCCTCGGCTGTATCACAAACGGCGTTTCCTCGCTTCAGAATATCAAGCTTGATACAGCAGGTATCAGGGATATGTTTGATGTTGTTGTAGTTTCAGGTGACATCGGTATATACAAGCCTGCAAGAGGCATCTTCGACGAAGCCTGCAAAAGAGCAGGCGTGAAAAACGAGGAGGCTCTTTTTGTCGGTGACCACCCCGTCAACGATATTCAGGGTGCACTCGGTGCAGATATGAAGGCAATCAGAATGAATTACGGTGATTTTTACGGAAAGGGTCTCGGCAATGAGGGTGTTGAGGCTGAAATTACCGAAATAAAGCAGCTTCTCAATTATATCTGACAGGGAGATAAGACATGATTTGTAAGAATTGTTCAGCGGAATACAGCGACAGCTATTCCTTCTGTCCGTCCTGCGGTACACGAAAAGAGTCGGGGATTACGGTTACAACACCGGAGAGCTCCGATACTTATGAGGAAGAAAAGTACGTGTACGAGATTCCCGCATATGACGGTGAGCAAGAGGGTGAAGCTGTTTCCTTAAAGGCAGACGGGGTAGAAGACAGTAAGTCTTCAGCTGAAAAAGAATCGGTAAAAGAAAAAGCAGCCGTAAAATCCGTTAGTACACCTATGGGCAAAGAGGAAAAAAAGGCGGCAACCCTTATAATCATGATTTTGTGTATTGTTGCAGCGGTCAGCGCAGGTCTTGCTGCACTCAATATAGGTACGGGGACTTTCGAGAAAAAGCCGCAGCCACAGAAGGCTGTAGCACTTACAAAGCTTTCCGCCGAGGAGGAGACTGTGCTTGAAGTGGAGCTTGCACAGTACTTCACGGTTTTCAGACAGAATTTCAATTCTGCTACGAGTGACGCTGAAAGCTTTTTTGCAAGATTCAATCCGGCTGACAGCGGAAACGTTCTTTCAAGGCTTTCCTCGGCACCGCAGACTGTTCAGACAGAGCCTGACCCTGCGATGCGCTTTGCTGACGAATACGGCGAGTACGCTTACTATAAAATCAGCGCCGCTGAAGCGGATAAAATCCTCGAAAGATTCAATCTTACTTCCTACGGGGACATAAACAGTAAGGATTGCTATTACTATGACGGATTTTATTATCTCAATTACATTCCCACAAAGACTACACCGCCTGTTACGGCAGAAATAGTTAAAAGTAAAAAGGTGCTTGACGGCAGCTTCTATGTGGAGTGCTATTTCTATATAGAAAACGGCGGCGAGATAATAAAAAGCAACACCTGCTATCTTATCGTAGAGAAAAATGAAGAGGCAGCCTTTGACGGCTACAGCTTCATAATATGTAAGTCTGATATAAGTCCGCTGTTTACCGATGCGGGAAATCCCACGCAGGCAAATATCGGCACGGATTACACGATTGAAAAGAAGGTTATCGAGGGCCGCACCGATGACGGTAAGGTCTACAGCAGATATACTATTGAATATCCCGTATTTTCAGAAAAGACTGTGGGAATAAATATAATAAATCAGTTCTACAGCGGTATGATTTCCGCCTATGAGCAGAAGACTGCCTCTGCACAGAAGGACTACGAGGACTTTGTTGCCCAAGGAGGCAACGCCGAGGAGCTTCCCTTCACGGAGACGGTTATAACAAGAGTTACCTATTCCGATGACAGCAAAATCTCCTGCGTGGAAAAAATAGCTGCCTATTCACCTGAAATTCCTATAAAGGAAGAGGAGACAACAACTTCGCAGGACGAGGGCGACCGTTACTATGACAGAGAACCCGAAAACGAATTCTCCGACAGACAGCAGGAAGAAGAACAGGAGCCTGTCAAGCTCTTTACAAGAAGCGTAGAGGCTTACACCTTTGAGAAGGCTACCGGAGATTTTGTATCAAAGGATACTGTTCTCGGTAAGGATTATATGGTCGTCAGCGAGATTCTTTACAGAATCTATAATTCCTACGATTACACTGCTGTTATTCCGCAGCAGCCTATCGAAGAAACCACCGAAAGCATCACCGATGAGTTCGGTAATCCTGTCGAGCAGGAAACAGAAGAATACAGCTACGGCTATGATGACCGCGACGACTATTACGGTTACGACAGCTACTATGACGAGGAGGACGATCCTTACGGTGACGGAGTTCCCGAGGACGAGTACGGCTTCGGTACAGCAGTATACGAAAGTGCCTGTGCCTTTACGAAGGACGGCTTCACCTTCTGGTATATCGAAGATGATGGCTATGTAACAGAGGTTACTATTCCCTTTGATGTGATAGAAAAGCTCGTAAAATAAAACAGCAGCCCGTTAAGGATAACTCTTAACGGGCGTAATTTTTTAAGCTGTGTTATCATTCTTTTACAAGGCAGGATACAATCTCACCTATATACATTCTGTGGTAGTCCTTGCCGGGGTAGCAGGAGGAATCTATCGATGAATCAATAAAGCCTTCGGGCTTTATGTCCTGATAAGCTATCTTTTTACATACGAGTACGATTTCCGCTTCCTCAAAGGAAACGCTGTCGCCTGCTGTAATAGGTGTAAGTCCTGTTTCCTTTGCCTTATCCACGTCTCTTCCGCTGAATCTTCCGCAGTAGGTAAGAGCTTTTCTGTATTCCTCTGTAAAAAAGCTGACGGTAAAGTACTGCTCCTTTTCCGTAAACTCATAGGTATATCTCTGCGGTCTTATGAAGCAGAAGCAGACGTCCTTGTTCCACAGCTCACCGAGAGCACCCCACGATGCAGTCATGGTATTGTAGCTGTTGATACTTCCTGCAGTGATAAGTGCCCAGCGGTCATCAAAGAGAGAAACGGCACTTTCCCTGAGCTCTTTAATACTTATTTCTTTCATTATAAAATCACCTCATAAAATAAATTTCTTTAACAGTATATTCCGTATGGCATAAGGCTATATTAGGAATGATATACATTTTAACATAATTATGGCAGGTTGTCCATAGTTTTTTTAGGCAGAATTACACCCTTTAGGATTTTGCAGGGACAGATTTTAGTCAGAATGTCAAAAGTTTTGAAAGTTAGAAAAAATCTTTTCAAAAAGGTTGAAAAAAAAGGCATAATCGGTTAATATATTAGAGGTTTAAAAAATATTTTAATCAAACATTCGGAGGTAAAACATTATGTCAGTAAAAGTTGCTATTAACGGTTTTGGTCGTATCGGCCGTCTCGCATTCCGTCAGATGTTCGGTGCAGAAGGCTACGAAGTTGTTGCTATTAACGACCTTACAAGCCCCAAGATGCTTGCTCACCTTCTCAAGTACGACACTGCTCAGGGCAGATATGACGGTCACGAAGTAGTTGCAGGCGAAGATTCAATCACAGTTGACGGCAAGGAAATCAAAATCTACGCTGTTAAGGACGCAAACGAGTGCCCCTGGGGCGAGCTCGGTGTTGACGTTGTTCTCGAGTGCACAGGCTTCTACTGCTCAAAGGAAAAGTCAATGGCTCACATCAACGCAGGCGCAAAGAAGGTAGTTATCTCTGCTCCCGCAGGTAACGACCTCAAGACTATCGTTTTCTCAGTAAACGAAAAGACTCTTACAGCTGACGATACAATCATTTCAGCTGCTTCCTGCACAACAAACTGCCTTGCTCCCATGGCAAAGGCTCTCAACGAGTATGCAGCTATCCAGAGCGGTATCATGACAACTGTTCACGCTTACACAGGTGATCAGATGGTTCTTGACGGTCCTCACAGAAAGGGTGACCTCAGAAGAGCACGTGCAGCTGCTGCTAACATCGTTCCCAACTCAACAGGTGCTGCAAAGGCAATCGGCCTTGTAATTCCCGAGCTCAACGGCAAGCTTATCGGCTCTGCACAGAGAGTTCCCACTCCCACAGGCTCAACAACAATCCTTGTTGCAGTTGTTAAGGGCGACGACGTAACAGTTGACGGCATCAACGCTGCTATGAAGGCTGCTTCAAACGAAAGCTACGGCTACACAGAAGAACCCCTCGTATCTTCAGACATCGTTGGTATCAGATACGGCTCACTCTTCGATGCTACCCAGACAATGGTAACAAAGATCGAAGACGGTCTCTATCAGGTACAGGTTGTTGCTTGGTACGACAACGAAAACTCATACACAAGCCAGATGGTTCGTACAATCAAGTACTTCGCAGAGCTTGCATAAGTTTCGTAACGGGCATATTAAGCGCAGAACGAAAAAATCAACGGACTTTGGAAACAAGGTCCGTTTGCTTTTTTTTAAGACTTTTTTTGCCTGCTCGATGTACCTTAGTACGCCTTCGGGGCAAAGAAAAGCCTTTCTGCATCTTAATATGAGCGCAACAAACAGAATTGTATAAAGCGCAGAACGAAAAAATCAACGGACTTTGGAAACAAGGTCCGTTTGCTTTTTTTTAAGACTTTTTTTGCCTGCTCGA
>JAZSGW010000030.1:0-72320 GCA_045532935.1 Acutalibacteraceae bacterium | reverse complement strand
AAAATCAAGCATCACTTTAGAATTTTTCAACTAGTCAAAACGCGGTTGGCAGTTAAACTTACGCGTTTACGCGTCCCGCAAGGAATAGAGGGCTATGCCCGCATGTGAAAAACCACCCGTTTGACGGGTGGCTGTTTATTTTTCGCTTTGACAATATTGATATTTCTGTTACAACAAAAAGGTTGACAATTATATACAAAAATGATAAAATTGTTGTACATTTATTCAAGGAGGAATATCAATGAAAAAGTTTTTATCCGTACTTCTTTCAGTTCTTATGCTCTTTAGTGTCTGCAGTATCGTTGCAGCTGCTGAAGGAGATGAGCTTGTCCTTACAGTTGTAAACGACAACCACTACAACAGCATTGACACCGTAAGAAAGGCGAACAGCGTTAACGAAGATTTCGCTCACGTAAACACAGCAGGCAGACTCTATTATGAGGCTGATGCAGTATTTATGGCTTTTCTTGAAGCTGCCGCTGCAAACGAAAGTGACTATGTCCTGATAGTAGGTGACATAACTGAGAATGCTACCGTAGAGCAGGTTGCAGAAGTGACAGCACTTCTTGCCGCTTTCGAAGCATCAAGTGGAAAAAAGGTTTTTGTTGTACCCGGTAACCACGACGTTCTGAATAGAACAAAGGCAGAATTCATGAGAGATTATGCCGCATTCGGTTACAGTGAGGCTCTTGAGGTTGACCCGAAGTCGGCTTCCTATGTAGTTGACCTTAACGATGAGTACCGTCTTATCGCTATTGACTCCACAACTGAAGGTACAGGCGCTCACAGCATTTTTGATGAGAGACTTCAGTGGATTGCCGAGCAGGGTGAAAAAGCTAAGGCTGACGGCAAAAAGCTTATCGGTATGCACCATCAGAACGTTCTTGATCATATGGTTCTTGCTGACCTTATCCGTCCTAATGCAGTTGTTGTAGCGAACAACGAGCCGGCTCTCGAGATATATGCCAAGGCAGGTATCAAGTATGTATTTACAGGACACAGCCACGACCACGACATCGCTTCTTATGAAACAGCTGACGGTACAGTTATCTATGATGCAGTTACAGGCTCACTCGGCGGTATCGGCACCCCCTACAGAGTTGTTACCTTCGGTGACGAAGTGAAGTTCGAAACAAGACGCATTGATAAGATTGACGTAAGCTATTTGCCCGAAGGTATCAGCGAAAACGCACTCAATCTTGCAGCAAGCAACTTCTCCGAATATCAGGAGACAGTTACTGACTTAAGCTATGCCCTTACATTCAATCAATACACAAAGGCAAAAACTCTCAAGTCACTTCTCAAGCTTGAAGATGAAGAGATGAATGCCATTATCGATAAGGTCGGCGACAGACTCAACTACGCTCTGAATATGCCCTTTGAAAAGGAAAATGAGGTTACAGAGGGTGACAGCATCGAAGCTATCGTTGAAAAGTACAGCACAACCATTCCCGATACAGATTATGAAAATATGATCGACCTTGCTGTTACAATATATCAGGCTCACAACTACGGCGATGAAAATTATCCCGCATATTCTGATGAGGTTATTCTTCTTACAAGAGGTCTTGCAGCAACCATCAACTATGCACTTTCTGAAGTAAGTGCTGAAGAATATGCAAAGGTTCTTTCATTCCTTACAGGTCTTCTCGGTGTTGAGATTCCCGTTGATTTCCTTGTTTATGCAGGTGACGGTGTGAAGCGCTTCGAGGGTATCGAAATTCTTATTACAACAGCGATTCTTCCTGTCGTTGCAGATTTCACAACAGACGGAGCTCCCGCTGACTGTGATGTAACACTTCCCGGCTACGCAGAGCTTATTGAAGAAAACGATCCCACCTTCTGGGAGGAACTTGTAAACTTCTTCAAGATGATTTATGCTGCGGTGAGAATTCTTCTCGTATTCCTTCCCGAGTGGAAATAATAATTTCAGCTTTTTATCCTCTCCCTATTTTTTACGGGGAGGGGAATTTTTATGTCTGAAAGCTTTATCAGCAAATCTCCGAAGGGAAGAAGTATAACTGTCGAAAGCACATTGAAGGCTATGTGCATAAAGGATACCTGAACGGAGCCGTTTCCGAGGTCGGTTATGAAATCGGGGAAGGGGAAAATCTCGAAAACAACAAAGAATATCACGGTACCTATAAGGTTGAAAAGCAGATGTATAATACCAACCTGCTTTGCTTCCTTTCTTGCTCCTGCCGAGGAAAGAATGGTAGGAATTACTGCGCTGATATTCTGCCCGAAAATTATGTAAAGGGCACTTTCTGTGCCGACAACTCCTGAAAGAGCGAGAGCCTGAAGTATACCTACTGTTGCCGAGGAGCTCTGAAGAATCGCTGTCATAATAAAACCGACGAGAATACAGGCGATTTTACCCTCGCAGGCGGAGACGAGATTCAGAAATACGTCACTTTCCTTAAGGTGGGAGAAAGAGGCGGACATGGTATTCATACCTAAAAAGAGAAGACCGAAGCCTGTCAGAAGGTCGCACATATGCTTGCGGCTATCCTTTCTGACAACCAGCTTCCCCGCAACACCAAGGAATATTGCGACAGGCGCAAGGGACGAAAAATTAAAAGCAATAAGAAGGCTTGTGACGGTAGTACCTATGTTTGCACCCATAACGATGCCTACTGCCTGGGAAAGGCTCATAAGGCCCGAGGAAACGAAGCTTACCGTCATAACCGTCGTTGCCGAGGAGCTTTGAATAAGTCCTGTTACAACAAGACCTGTGAGCATTCCGGTAAAGCGGTTTTTCGTAAGCACTCCGAGTATGTGCTGAAGTCTGTTTCCGAAGGCCTTTTCCGTGTGCTCACTCATCATAAATATACCGCCAAGAAAAAGACCTATGCCGCAAAGAAGGTTTATTATGCTTTGTGCCATTCTTACACCCCGAGGACTTGAAATCAGTTAAATAATAGGTTATAATAGAAATAATATTTAACAAGGGGTGTTGATTATGACTCTTAACGTTGTTCCAAAGCCAAATAAAGTGAATTTTTACGGCGGTACCGTCAAGCCTTCAGAGGTTGGCATAGTTTATCTCACCGATGAAAAGCTTTCCGAGGAAGCCTATGTGATTTCAGTTCAGAGAAGTGCAATTACCGTAACTGCAAAGGGAGAAAAAGGCAGATTCTATGCCGACAAAACTCTTAAACAGCTTCTTTTGCAGGACGATGTGCCTCTTTGCAGAATCGAAGATGAGCCTGCATTTTCCTACAGAGGCTTTATGATTGACTCTGCAAGACATATGCAGACTATAGATGAAATAAAAAGATATATATCTGCTGCTGCAGAGTTTAAATTCAACATCTTCCATTGGCATCTTGCCGACGACCAGGGCTGGAGAATCGAAAGTGAGAGATTCCCCGAGCTTATGGAAAAGGGCGCATGGCGTGACTGCCACGGCTTCGGCTCAAAGGACGGAAGAGCCTACGGCGGTTATTATACAAAGGACGAAATAAGGGACGTTGTGGCATTTTGTAAGGAACGTTATATTGACGTTATACCCGAAATCGATATGCCCGGTCATACAACAGCTATAATCTCAACCTACCCCGAGCTTTCCTGCCGCGGTGAGCAGGTCGCAGTAAAGACGGAAGGCGGTATTTTCAGAGATATTCTGTGTGCAGGTAACGATACCGTATACGACTTCTGCTACCGACTTCTTGAGGAAGTAATGGAGCTTTTTCCCTACGAGTACATACATATCGGCGGTGACGAGGCGCCCAAGTCGCGTTGGGTCAACTGCCCTAAGTGTCAGGCTAAAATGAAGGCAGAGGGTCTTGACGATATTGAAAAGCTGCAGGGCTTTTTTACTAATAAAATAGCCGATTTCCTCGAAGGTAAAGGGAAGAAGGTTATCGCCTGGAACGAAACTCTCAATTCAGGTATCGCCAAAAACAGCATAACTATCTGCGACTGGATGGACAGACAGGATAAGTGCGTGGAATATGCCAACAAGGGTGGTAAGGTTATTGCCGAGGATTTCTACCACTATTACCTTGACTATGTTTACGGTGTTACCCCTCTTAAGAAAACCTATGGCTACAAGCCTGTTTATGATAAGCTCACCGAAGAGAATAAAAAGAATGTAATCGGTGTTGAAGCTCCCATCTGGACAGAATACGTCGAGGATTTTGAAAGAATGTGCTATATGTGCTTCCCGAGACTTATTGCTGTGGGAGAAACAGGTTGGACAAAAGAGGAAAATAAGGATTACAGGTCATTCAAGGAGCGTCTCGGCATCTGTGAAAAGCTGCTTGCAGAATACGACATAAAGATGGCAGATGCACAGGAATGGGATCCCAGTCTTCTCAAAAGAATAAAGGAGAGTACAAAGAGAATCACATCATCACTCAGTGTCGAGTCAATAAAGGTAACTCTATTCCCGAATAAGGAATAATATTTGGTGTACAACTTTTTGTTTGTACGCTCTTTCAGTTGAAAATGGGGGTTAATGATGAATAAAAATTCCGGATTGTACATAGTGACTGCGGTTGTTGCGGTGATTGTGATAATTGTTTTCGGTATAATTATAGCCGGTAAGGGCGGTTTGTCATCGAGAGTTGAAGAGGATCTTGAGGTGTTCAACAGCGGCAGTCTTGATGTGCCCGGAATCTCGGTTGTTGATTCAATGAACGCAAGTGATTTTGTGGCAGACATTGTGCGCGAAAACACTACGGTAAATAATGATGACGGAAAAATTATTTCCGCAGTATTGCCTTATATCGAATTTGAAGTGTCAGATATTTCGGATGATACTGCTGAATTTGTGATTTTGTCACCCGATCTTGGTGCATGGCTTAAAAAACTTGAAATTCCTGACGAATATTCCTCTGAAATGCTTTATGATGATATGGTGGATTATATTCCTGAAGCCCCTAAAAAGCATCATTATGTTACAGTCGAATATACAAAAGGCAGTTCCGGCTGGGAGGGTAACTATATGACGTCTGAATTTGCCGATGCGTTGAGCGGAGGCCTGTTCAGTGCATATGGCGAGCTTTACGAGCAGTTTTTACAGGAATTGGAGGGAACCGCAGAATGAAAAAGAAAATTTTAAGCCTTATTCTTGCGGTGGCTTTCGTGCTTTCGTGCGCATCACCCGCTTACGCAGAAACAGAAAATACTCATTATTATATCAGCCTGTTAAATGACCCGAGCATTAAGCTCGATTTTATGGTATCTCCGGATAACTCTGATGTTTTTATAAGAGCTGATTATATTGCCGATTTTTTACAAATAAGCGGAATGGATTTTGAATATCTTCAAAGTGCGGAAGAATGTATGCTTAAAAGCGATTATTACGATTATTTTATTGTGTTCAACTATGACAGCAAAGAGGTCAATGTTATCACGAATGCTCTTTCGTATACTTATAAGGCACCTTCTGAAACCTTTACAGATTGGGGTTATGCGTGGATCCCTTTTGAATTCACAATGAAGGTTTTTAATATTCCTTATCTTATTTTCCCGAGCGGAATAGAAATATATACGGCTGAACCCAACGAATTAATGATACTTTCGTATATGCGATATGCGACCGATTTATCCTTTAGTTGGGTGAATGAGCTTGGTTATTCAGAAACAGATATGAAGCTTATGACGGGAAGCTCGAGAGTAGTAAATATGTTTGGTGACTTGCTTTCGGGAGATTTTCTTTCCAGGTGGGGAGATGTTGCGGCAGCCACATTTACCGGGAAAAATTTTTTTACAGACCGCAAGGCGACCAAAACGGTAGCATCACTTTTCACCAATCCTTCAACAGATGAAATTGAAGCAGGCGGCGGGGAAAGCTTTAAAACTGTGGTGGAAGTAATCGGTTCGACTATTGATGCGTTAGAGCCTACGCTTATAACTTCAGGTTTTATAGAGATGGATAAATTAAACTGCAGAGAAGTTGTGAGAAGTATGGATCTCTTATTTAAAGAATTTCCTGCACTACAGAATAACGATGAATTAATCGACATATATGTCTGGTTCGGAACTAATGCGGTCGGATACGGAGACCTGTCGGTCGCTCTGAAAAAAGCAGATGCTGTCTCTAAAGGTCTGTTCGGTCTGAAGCATCTTATAGGAATGGGCAGCTTTATCAAAAGTTTCGAAAATAAAAGTGAAACGGCTATTGCTGCGATTAACAGATATGCCGAGATTCTCGATAATCACACATCATCTGTAATAACTGAATACACTGCAGCCATTGATAAGTCGGAAATAGGAAAAAAGCTGTTTATTTATTTCAAGGATAATCTTGGTGATGCGATTTTCAATCTTGCACCACTTGCGAAAATAATAACCGCTCCTGCATTCCTGGTTCTTGTAGGTTGGGATATTGCGAGAAATATTACCCCTTATCTTAAAGATACCTTTGATAGCACGGAAAAATTTGAGATTGCAAAATACGCTGTGGCTCACCAGACTAATGCCTGTAATCTCTTTAAAAAGGAATGCAAATATCTGAAAAGTACTTATGACGGTGAAGATGTTTATCGAGATTCACTCAAAGATTTAAGAAGTCTTGCTTATTCTTACCTTAAGTTCTCTGTTGTTGCGAGAAACTCTGCCAATGCAGCATTACAGGTAGGAGAAGGGCTGACTGACAGTGCAAAGCAAACTGTCAATCAAAAACTCACCAAAAAGAACAAAAAAATAGCTGAATTGTTACGGTATTTCGAGAATAAGTCCTTCCTTTATCTTCCTGAAGATGTTTCTGATACACAGTGGTATACCGATGATATTATATACGTTCTTAAGAAAGAAGGTCTTGAAATCGTAAATCTTAACAATGCAACTACAACATCACCGTATTATCAGGAAGAAATAGTAACTGAAACGGAACCTTATGATGATGCTATTACCGAAGAAGATGCAATCGCAATGGTTAAAGAGGTTATGTGTCAGACATCTTATGTGGAGATGCTCTTTGATACTATGTTGAGCGATATTTTAAGTTTTGAGGTTGTAGATGTTGTTGAGGTTGAGGAATACAGCATTGATGCCTATGTAATAGCTATTCTTATTGACGGAGTTGCTGATTACTATCATTTGTTTGTGCCGATTGACGGTTCGGCTGTGTGGATGGGCTGGGTAGAAGAGGACGGAGGCTATTACTGCTATCCGTATGTTGATATGTATAATATGTCTGTATCAGAGGTTCTTCTTACGTTAGGAGAAATGATGTTAGAGGCCCAGTTATCGGGAGAACAATATTAAACAAAAAACGCAGATGATTAAGCAAGGATTATACTTGAATCATCTGCATTTTTTTAGTGTGATATTTATTTGCTGCTTTCGTTTTTCTCCTGCATAGCCCGTGCGAAGGAGACGCTTCTCTTGATGCCGTGTGTCATAACCGAGCTGATAATAAGAGCGACGTCTTCTGCAGAGCGGCGTTTTTCCTTGTTGAGCCATGTCCACAGAAAGCTTGTCATACCTGCGGCGATAAACTGAACGATGTAAATGCTCAGCTCACTTGCGTGCTCCGTATCGATAAAGCGGTTAGTGAAGCGATTGAAGGTTTCACCCATACTGACGTTACTGTTTCCGCTGAGAACAACGAGAAAGGTTTCGCGGTTAGCTTCAATATATTTGAGAATCTCCGTAAGAAAGCCCTGTGCGGTGTAGTCCTCACCGGCACAGCCTGCATAAATGCCCGCTATGTCCTGGGTGATGTCCTCGAGAATATCGTCATAAAGCTCAAACTGGGTGTTGTAGTGGCGGTAAAATGTGCTGCGGTTGACGTCTGCGCCGATGCAGATGTCTTTGATGCTGATGTCGTGGATTGATTTTTCGTGCATAAGGTCGATAAGACTTTGTTTAAGAAGCATTTTTGTCATTCTTACTCTTCTGCCGTCAGGTTTAGATACGGTTTTATCCATAGGTATACCTCCGTTAATTTCAAATTACTTCAACATTATACATCATATTTTAAAAAAATGCAACACTATGTTTAAAAAAAATCACAACGACTTAAATATAGACAGATTAAGAGGGAGTGTTTCATTTGTATCTCTGAGTCTTTTTTCATAATGAATATCAGGGAAAATTTATATTATCTCTTTTCAAATAATAAATAGTGTGGTAAAATAATTAAGAATGATCAGTCAGAGAGTTATTCTCTGCCAAAATACGTAGCAGTAAAAGGAGTGAAAACCGATGCTTAAGGTCAGCGCAGTAACTAAAAAGTTCAGAAAGCTTACGGCTAACAGCAATATCTCCCTTGAGCTCGGTGAGGGCGAAATCGGTCTGCTTCTCGGACTTAACGGTGCAGGTAAATCTACACTTATCAAGTGTATATGCGGACTTCTTAATTTCGAGGGTAAAATTACTGTTGGTGGCTTCGACTGTAAAACCTCCGATGCGAAGCGCCTTATAGGCTATGTGCCTGAAACTCCTGCACTTTACGATTATCTTACGGTTGACGAGCATCTCGAATTTATAGAAAGAGCCTACGGTTGTGAGAATACTGCACTTAAGGAAAAGCTGCTGACCTTGTTTGAGCTTTCGGATAAAAGGGACAAGCTCGGTAAGGAGCTTTCCAAGGGTATGCAGCAGAAGCTGTCCGTGTGCTGTGCTCTTCTTCACGAGCCGAAGCTGGTGATATTTGACGAGCCTATGGTGGGCCTTGACCCCTATGCCATAAAGACACTTAAAAATCTTTTCCTTGAGCTTAAAAATCAGGGCGTTTGCGTGCTTATCAGCACACATATGCTTGACAGCGTAGAGGCGTACTGGGATAAGGCGTTCATTCTTTCAAAGGGTGAGCTTGTGGCAGAAAGAAATCACGGTGACGGCGGACTCGAAGAAGTGTTCTTTTCGATTACGGGGGAGAGTGCAAAGTGAGAAGCCTTATTTATCTTTCCTCCCGCAGAGTTAAAAACAAGCTGCTTGAGCTGCTACATAAGCCGGGCAAGCTTATACTCAGCCTTATGTTTGTCACCGTGCTTGTGATGAATCTTTCTATAGAAAGAATATCAGCATCAGGCTCACGGCCGATTTCTGAATTTTATGCTATAGTTTTTGCTTTTTACATTATCTGCTTCGTTACGCAGGTCAGTAACGGCTTCAGTCGTGGAGGTGCAATCTTCACACTTTCCGATGTCAGCTTTCTTTTTATGTCTCCTGTTAAGCCGACGGCGGTGCTTTTTCACGGTATGATGGGCAGACTTGGTACATCACTGTGGATGGGACTTGCCTTTGTGTATCAGTTTTCGCTTTTGAGAAGCTTTTATCCCGTCGGTGTAAGGGATATGTTTGTTGCGGTAATCGGCTACGGTGCCATCGTTTTCCTATCACAGCTTGCAGGTATGCTCGTTTACTTTTTTTCCTGCGGTGATGAGATAAAGACAACTGTGGCAAGACGTGTGCTTTATGCTTTGATTTTTGTCTTTGCAGTTCTTTTAGCCGCAGAGTGTGACTTCGGTTCCTTCGGCTTAACCTCGGTATCGGAGTCTCTTACAAGACCTGCTATGATGCTTTTTCCTGTTGCCGGTTGGGTCTTCGCCATTGTAAAGGGAGTGCTTGAAGGTAAAGCTGCTATCGTGACTGCAGGAGCTGTTGTGAGCGTGGTTTTTGTAGCTGCAACCTTCGTGATATTGAGCGTTTCAAAGCACGGATATTATGAAGATGTGCTCATAACGGCAGAGAAAAATGCAGAGCTTTCCGAAAGTGGCAGAGTGACAGTAAGGCGAAGGAAAGCGAAAAGTGTCAGTGGCGGTATCGGAAAGGGTAAGGGTGTATCCGTGTTTTATCACAAGCACCGACTCGAAAACCGCAGATCGGGCACATCACTTTTTTCCTCGGTGACCTTTTATTATCTTTTGCTTATAGGAGTTTACGGCTTCGTTTTCAGAAGCGATGCGGCAACTCTGTTTATATTAAGCTGTATGATAGGTATTCATACGGTGCTTTCGGGCAGATGGCTCAAGGAGCTTACTATGCCCTGGATTTACACGGTGCCCGGTTCACCGTCGGGAAAGCTCTTTTTCATTCTTCCCGAGCTTTTACCGAAAGTTATTGCCGAGAGCATATTGCAGGGTGTCCTTATCGCTTTTATATGTAAATCGGAGACAGTTATGACTGCTGTTTTCATTCTTGCGAGAATAAGCTTCTGCTTCCTTCTTACGGCATCGGCTCTTTTCACCTCGAAAATTATGCGCGAAAGAGAAAAGTCCAACGTTTTTGTTATGCTTTGTATGTTTTTCGGTATGCTGTTCTCCGTTCCGTCACTTGTTGCTGTGTTTGGCCTACTTTACTTTGGAATGGGTACGGTGATTGCCTTTGTTGCTCTTACGGCAGTTAATACCGTGGCAGGCTTTGCGGTTCTCTTTATGTCAAGGAATCTGCTTCGGGCAGGGGCGTGACAATGCACAATTTACAATTACTGTAACAAAAGCAATATATTTTATCATAGAAAGGGTTTTGAATATGAAAGGTATAATTTTAGCCGGCGGTTCCGGTACAAGGCTTTACCCGCTTACAATGGTAATGTCAAAGCAGCTTCTTCCGGTTTATGACAAGCCCATGATTTATTATCCGCTTTCGACGCTGATGCTTGCAGGTATCAGGGATATTCTTATTATTTCAACACCCCACGACCTTCCCAATTTCAGGCGCCTTTTAGGTGACGGCAGTGAAATGGGACTGAATCTGTCTTACGCTGAGCAGCCTTCGCCTGACGGACTCGCCCAGGCATTTCATATCGGCGAGGAGTTTATAGGAGACGATTGCTGTGCTATGGTGCTCGGTGACAATATATTCTACGGTAACGGCTTCAGGAAGCTTCTTCTGAGTGCAAAGGAAAAGGCTGAAAGGGGCATCGCTACTGTTTTCGGATATTATGTTGACGATCCCGAGCGTTTCGGTGTAGTGGAGTTTGACGAAAACGGCAAGGCAATCTCTATCGAGGAAAAGCCGGAAAAACCCAAGTCAAACTATTGTGTCACAGGTCTTTACTTCTACGACAGAAGAGTCTGCAAAATGGCAAAGGGTATAGAAAAGAGCGCAAGAGGCGAGTATGAGATAACTGACCTCAACGTGAAGTATCTCGAATGCGACAGCCTTTCCGTAGAGCTTCTCGGAAGAGGCTTTGCCTGGCTTGATACAGGAACTGTCGACTCGCTTAACGATGCAAGCGACTTTGTGCGTATGGTGGAAAAAAGGCAGTCTGTGAAAATCTCCGCCCCCGAGGAAATTGCCTTCATAAACGGCTGGATAAGTAAAGAACAGCTGCTTGTGAGTGCGGAAAAATACGGTAAATCCTCTTACGGTGCACACCTCAAAAGGGTTGCCGAGGGAAAATACCAATACTGATAAAAGGAAAACGCTATGAGAAAAAATACCTTCGAATGGTTCCGTCTTGACAATGCGGCAAAGATCTTTCCGGGACAGAATTCCCGCGCATGGTCTAATGTTTTCAGATTCGGAGCCGAGCTTGACAGGGAGATTGACCCCGATATTCTTCGTCGGGCACTCAGCAATACGCTCAAACGCATTCCCACCTTCAATGTCCGCATAAGAAAGGGTGCCTTCTGGTATTACTTCGAAAAAAATCCCAACGAGGCTCCCATTATGCCTGACATCAGGAACATCTGCTACAGAATCAACTTCAAGGAAAACAAAGGCTTCCTTTTCCGCCTTTACTACAGAGGAAACACGATTCACGTTGACGTTTATCATTCGCTTTGCGACGGATACGGAGCTGTTATTTTTCTGTCAACTCTTATAGGCGATTATCTCAGACTCTGCGGTGAAGAGGTTACCTATAACAACTTCGTTCTTGATACAAGAGAGTCTCCCCGTGAGTGTGAGCTTGAGGATGCCTACCAGCGCTATGCGGATTCAAAGGTTAAATTCAAGCGTGCAGATAAATGGGTGTACCACTGCAGGGGAACAAAGCCGCCGATGCACATCTGCAACTACACAATAGGCACAATGTCCTTTCAGCAGGTGCATAAAATCAGCAAGTCATACGGCGTTACGGTTACGGAGCTTTTTGCTGCCATACTGATTGATATTCTTTACAGAAAGCAGCTTGCTGAGGGCGGAAAGCAAAGGGAGATAAGCGCCCAGATTCCCGTGAACCTCAGAAAGTATTTTCCGTCTGAAACACTGCGCAATTTTGTGCTTTGCCTGAGAGTTGTAATCAATCCCAATCTTGGCGAATACACCTTCGAGGAAATATTGAGAAGCGTCAGCCTGCAGCTCAGACTTGCCAACGATAAGAAGCTTATCAATTCCCTTATGACGGAAAATCTCAAGCTTGAGAGAAATCCCGTTATGAAGTATCTGCCTCTCGGCGTGAAAAATCTCGGTATTTCGGTAAGCTTTGCAATCACGGGCGAGCAGACAACAAGCACGCTTCTTTCCAATGTAGGTTATGTCAGTCTCCCCGAATCGGTGCTCAGGCACGTTGTGAAATACAATTTTTACACCGGTGCAGGTAAGCTTAACGGTGCAAGATGTGCCACGCTTACCGTCGGAGATAATCTTGTGTTTTCCTTCTCAAACTGCTATGAGGAAAACGACCTTGAAAGAGAGTTTTTCACCCGCCTTGTAAAAATGGGTGTTCACGTCAAAATTGAAAGTAACAGGAAATAAAGGAGAAGTCTATGTCATACTGTGTGAACTGCGGCGTGGAGCTTGAGGAAGGTGCCCGCAAGTGTGTCCTTTGCGATACGCAGGTTATCAATCCTAAGAAAGCTCCCGAAGAAAAAAAAGTACCTCTTTTTGCCGACGAGGAATACATTCCGCCGGAAGGAATTTCAAAAAAATTCATAGCTTATGTGATAAGTATGGTTATGCTTATTCCAAGCCTTGTATGCACGCTTGCAAATGCGCTGTTTTTTCCCGATACCTTCTGGTCTCTTTATATTTTCACAACGGGACTTCTTGCCTGGGTAATATTCGTTTTTCCCTTCTTCTCGAGAAAGAAAAAGCCGTATCTTATGTGGGCATTTGATACCCTTGCAGTGTCCTTTTATGGGCTGTTCCTTTTCAGGATGCTCGGTGATGCTGACAACCTCTACTTTAAGGTGTTTCTGCCTATTGTTATTATAATTTCATTCCAGATGCTTATTTTTATGATCTGGGCAATCGGAAAGAAAAGACATATTATACTTAAGGTGCTTCACCTTTTTGCGGATTTTGCCGTATTTTCACTTTGTATCGGACTTGTTCTCTCGGTGGGACTCGGATTAAAAATAGCAGGTGCTATAGGTATAATTATTTTTGTCTCCTGCCTTTGCATTATCGGCTTTCTTGCCTACTGTTACAAGAGCAAGAGTATGAGAAGATACCTTTCAAAAAGATTTTTTACCTGATGGATATGGATAAATACGCTATACTGAAAAAATACTTTGACTATGACACCTTCCGTCAGGGTCAGGAAAATATAATAGATGCAATACTCTCAGGACAGGACGTTCTGGGAGTTATGCCTACGGGTGCGGGAAAGTCTGTATGCTTTCAGGTGCCTGCTATGATGCAAAGAGGTGTTACGGTTGTTGTTTCACCTCTTATTTCTCTTATGCAGGATCAGGTAAAAGCTCTTAAGAAAAAGGGAATAGCCGCCGAATGTATAAATTCTGCCGTCAGATTCGAATACGGCACCGAGGTCGTAAGAAATATGTTCAGAGGTAAGGTAAAGCTCGTTTATGTTTCCCCTGAAAAGCTTAAGACACCGTTTTTCCGTTCAGTGTGCAGTAAGCTTGATATTGCTGTGTTGGTAATTGATGAGGCTCACTGTGTTTCCCAGTGGGGCAAGGATTTCCGCCCGGACTATCTTGCCGTGAAGGATTTTATCTCCTGCCTTAAAAAGCGCCCTGTAGTCTGCGCCTTTACCGCAACGGCTACTGCCGGGGTCAGAGAGGATATTATAAGGCTTCTCGGTCTTGAAAATCCATCGGTTACGGTGACAGGCTTTGACAGAAGTAATCTGCGCTTCGATGTGATAAAACCACGTGACAAGTATAAGCAGCTTAAAGCTCTGCTGAAGGAGTACAGGGGTGAAAGCGGCATTATATACTGTTCATCACGCAAAACCGTAGAAAGCCTCTGTGCTTCACTTTCAAAGGACGGTATCAGTACCGGGAAATACCACGCAGGTATGGACACTGCCGACAGAAGTGGTAGTCAGAGGCTTTTTCTTTCGGATAAGGTGAAGGTTATGGTGGCGACAAACGCCTTCGGTATGGGAATCGACAAACCCGATGTGCGGTTTGTGATTCATTATAATATGCCGGGTGATCTTGAAAGCTATTATCAGGAGGCGGGAAGAGCCGGCCGTGACGGTAAAGCTTCACGCTGTGTGCTGCTTTACGACAGGGACGACGCGGATATTCAGCGTTTTTTCATAGATAACAGTAATAAGAACAAGCTTATGACAAAAAAGGAGCAGAAGCATTACCGAAAAATAAGGGAAGAGCGCCTTGAGAAGATGACGGGCTACTGTGAATGTAAAACCTGTCTCAGGAGATATATTCTTTCATATTTCGGAGAAAGCTCTGATAATTGCGGAAACTGCAGCAGATGTGATGAACTTATCTGCTTTACATAAGCTTAAAATATATTCTAAATATTGCAAAAAAGAAAACTAACTGATATAATATAATATTATTACAAAGTTCAGCTTCTGAAGAAAGGGGTGTAATGCCGTGAGCCGTAAAAACTGGTGCATAAATGAAATAGATAAGGCACTTGCCTGCGATATTGCAGACAGATTTGATATTGACCCCTTTGCCGCTTTACTTCTCGTTTCAAGAGGTATTACCGAGGAAGGTGAGCTTGCGGAGTTTTTCGATAATGACGCCCCTCTTTCCGATCCGTTTATCATTAAGGATATGGATAAGGCGGTTGAAAGAATAAATGCTGCCATTGATGCTGACGAAAAAATTGCGGTCTACGGCGACTATGACGCAGATGGTGTTACGGCTACAGCTCTTCTTTGCGAGTATCTTTCAATGAACGGTTGTGACGTTGTGCCCTATATTCCCGACAGAAACGGCGAAGGCTACGGCCTTAACTGTAATGCTGTAAGAGGTTTGTGTGAGTCGGGTGTAAGCCTTATTGTCACCGTGGATAACGGTATTTCCGCCCATAGGGAAGCGGAATATATAAAAGAGTTTGGTATGGACCTCGTTATAACTGACCACCATAAGGTCGGGGAAACTCTACCCGATGCAGTTGCTGTTGTCAACCCTCACAGAAGCGATTGTCCGTCAGAGTTCAAGCATCTGGCAGGTGTCGGTGTAGCCTTCAAGCTGGTCTGTGCCCTTTGCGGTGATTCGGAGCAGGCACTTTCTATGTTTGCCGATGTAGTCACAATCGGTACGGTGGGTGACATCGTTTCGCTTACGGGTGAAAACCGCCTTATTGTAAAAAAAGGCCTTGAGGTGCTCAACAGCGGCTCGTCAGTCGGTATAGAAGCACTCAAAAGTGCTGCAGGTGTCAGCGGTAAAGTGCTCAACTGTGCCTCGGTTGCTTTTTCTCTTGTGCCGAGAATCAACGCTATAGGCAGAATGGGTCACGCTTCAAAGGCACTTGAGCTGCTTTTATGCGAGGACGCTGACGAGGCAGAGAGCCTTGCAAGGGAGATTGATGCGGCTAATGTGAAGCGTCAGGAAACCGAAAGGGAAATCACCCTTCAGGCACAAAAGCAGATAGAAGAAAATCCCTCGATGCTCAATAACCGTGTGCTGATTTTCTCGGGTGAAAACTGGCACGGCGGTGTTATAGGCATCGTTGCGGCACGGCTTGTACAGAAATACGGTAAGCCCTGCCTTGTTATAACTGATGACGGAAAGGAAGCCAAAGGCTCTGCACGAAGCATAGACGGCTTTTCTCTTTATGAGTGTATAAGCAGTGCAAAGGAGCTTCTTAATCATTACGGCGGTCACGTCCTTGCGGCAGGCTTCGGAATGGACAGCGAAAATCTTCCCGCTTTTAAAAAGGCTGTGGAGGATTATGCTAAAACAGTGGATATGCCCTTTGCTAAAATCGAGCTTGACTGCAGACTGCGCCCTGATTTTATATCCTCGGATATTCTTACGGTAATTGATGCTCTTGAGCCCTTCGGTGCAGGCAATCCACAGCCTGTATTCGGACTTTTCGGTATGACTCTTACGGGCATACATCCTATAGGCAGCGGAAAGCATCTGCGTCTTACTCTTAAAAAAGGTAATACTACTCTTGCAGGACTTCTTTTCGGCGTTACGAAGGAGGATTTTCCCTATCTTCAGGGAGATGTTATCGACCTTGCGGTGAAGCTTGAAAGAAACGAATATATGGGTCAGGTAAAGGTCAGTGTATACATCAAAGAAATCAGAATGTCACGCACCGACGACCTGCTCTATCTTAAAAGCCGCAGACTTTACGAAAAGATTCTTCGCGGTGACCGACTGAATAAAAAGGAAGCTGATTTTGCTCTTCCCGAAAGGCAGCAGCTTGCCGAGGTGTTCCGCTTCATAAGAGATAGCGGCGGTTGGAAGTACGATACTGATGTGCTGTGTTATCGTCTCGGTGGCGACGGAAGCAACGCCTGCAAGGTACATGTCTGCATAGATGTGCTTTGTGAGCTTGGCATTTTCCGTAAGGATGGGGAGAGTATACTTCCCGATAATCTGCAGAATAAGGTAAACCTTGAGGATTCAAGGCTTATACAGTATCTTAAAAAATCAGGAAAGGAGAGCTGACAGTGGAGGATTACGAAAGAGACTATCACAAGCTTATAGAAGACTACAGAAACACATTTTCCCCGGAAGATATAGAAAAAATCAAGCTTGCCTATTCTATTGCAAGTGAGGCTCACGCCAATCAGCGCAGACGCTCGGGCGAGCCTTATATAATTCACCCTATCGCCGTGGCAAAGATACTTGCTGAAATGGGTATGGACGCTGAATCCGTGTGTGCGGCTCTTCTTCACGACGTAGTCGAGGATACGGAGACCACCTCCGAGGAAATACGCTCTATGTTCGGTGAAAATATCGAACAGCTTGTTGACGGCGTAACAAAGCTCGGTCAGATTCCTCTTTCTGCAAGTAAGGAGGAGCAACAGAGCGAAAACATCAGAAAAATGTTCCTTGCTATGTCAAGGGATATACGTGTTATCATTATCAAGCTCGCAGACCGTGTTCACAATATGAGAACACTTATGCATATGCCCGAGGAAAAGAGGCGCTATAAAGCGAGGGAGACTCTCGAAATTTACGCTCCCATCGCACATCGACTCGGTATCCGTGCCTTCAAGGAGGAGTTAGAGGACCTTGCTATCAGCTATATAGACCCTGTCGCCTATGCTGAAATCGCACAGACTCTCGAAAGTCAGGTTGAGTCCCGTCAGAATTTTCTTGAAAGTATGAAGGCAGAGATTCTTGAGCGTGTAAAGCAGGAAGTGCCCAATGTCCACATTGAAGGCCGTATCAAGTCCGTTCACGGTATTTACAGAAAAACCTATATGAAGGGTAAAACCTTCGACGAAATATATGATATATATGCGGTAAGGCTTATTGTTGACTCTGTTTACGAGTGCTATTGCTGTCTTGGTGTTATCCACGATATGTATAACCCGATTCCCGGCAGATTCAAGGACTATATTTCAACACCGAAGCCTAATATGTATCAGTCACTTCATACCACGGTTATCGGCAGAGCAGGTGTGCCCTTCGAGGTGCAGATAAGAACATGGGAAATGCACCACACTGCTGAATACGGTATCGCCGCTCACTGGAAGTATAAGCTCGGTATGAGCGGTAAGGCAAAGTTCGAGGAGAGACTCTCCTGGATAAGACAGCTGCTTGAAAATCAGCAGGACAGCGATGACGTCGAGGATATTGTAAAGACAATCAAGACCGATTTTATCCCTGAAGAGGTATTCGCCTTCACTCCCAAGGGTGATGTTATCAGCCTTCCTATGGGTTCGTGCATTATCGACTTCGCCTATGCCATTCACTCGGGTGTAGGCAATAAGATGATTGGCGCCAAGGTCGACGGCAGAATAGCTCCCCTTGACCATAAGATAAACAACGGTGAAATTATCGAAATTCTCACCACCTCCTCCCGTGATAAGGGACCAAGCCGAGACTGGATAAAAATCGCAAAGACATCTTCTGCAAGAACGAAAATCAAGTCCTGGTTCAAAAAGGAAAAGCGTGATGAGAATATAGTTGAGGGTAAGGCGGAGGTCGAGCGTGAATTCAAGCGCAACAACATAAGCCTTCCCGATAAGCAGATGGCCGAATTCCTTATGAAGTTTGCGGAAAGACAGCACTGCAATACTCTTGACGATTTCTTTGCCGCTATTGGCTACGGCGGTGTAATTCTGACTAATCTTCTTCCGAGAATCAAGGACGAGTATCAGAAAATAGTCAAGGAAAGTCAGCCGCAGCAGGAAGTGATTCCCGAACCGAAGCCCAACCAGACCCATAAAACAGTAAAAAGCGCCGAGGGTATAATTATCGAGGGCATCGACAACTGCCTTGTCAAGTTTTCACGCTGCTGTGACCCTCTTCCCGGTGATGAAATCATCGGCTTCATTACGAGAGGTCACGGTGTATCAATCCATACAAGAAAGTGCACCAATGTACCGAAGGATATATCGAAGGCGGCAGAGCCTGAAAGATGGATCAATGCCCGTTGGGATACAAAGGTGCAGAATTCCTACCGTGTAACACTTGCTGTTACCTGCATGGACAGAGTGGGTATGCTTGCAGACCTTTCAGCTGTAATTGCAAATATGCACGTTATGATTCACTCGATTTTCACAAAGGACGGTAACGACGGCAGAAACACTATTTATATGACAATCACCGTCAACGGAGCAGAGCACCTTAAGAGCGTATGCGAAAAGCTTCACAAAATCAAGGGTGTACTGACTACAGAAAGATCAGGTTTATAATAATATGAAAGCAGTAATACAAAGAGTCAGCGAGGCGAAGGTCACCGTTGACGGAGAAATAACGGGACAGATAGGTAAAGGCTTTCTTGTGCTTTTAGGTGTGATGAATGAGGACACCGAGAAGGAAATGGAGCTTCTTGCCAGAAAAGTTTCCGAAATCCGCATCTTCACCGACGAAAACGACAAGATGAATCTTTCGCTCTCACAGGTCGACGGTGAGGTGCTTGTGGTTTCACAGTTTACCCTGTGTGCCGATATAAAAAAGGGCAGAAGACCTTCCTTCACTCCTTCTGCACCGCCTGAAAAGGCAAACAGACTTTACGAGATGTTCTGTGACGAGCTTCTTAAAAACGGCATAAGAAATGTCGAAAAAGGAGTTTTCGGTGCCGATATGAAGGTGTCACTTCTCAACGACGGACCCGTTACTATCGTGATGAATACCGACGAATGGCTTAAATAATTCACAATTCGCTTCGCTCTGCACTCTGCGTTGTAATTGTGAATTGTGAATTGAACTAAAGGTGATTTTATGTTGAGGCTAAAACTTTTTTCTCCGCCGGGATTTGCGGCGAACTGTTATATACTTCTTGACGAAGAAAGCGGAGATGCTCTTGTGGTTGACCCGGGTTATTACGGAAACCGCCTTGAAGCGATGCTCAAGGATATGGGAATAGAGAAGCTTCGTTATATTCTTCTTACCCATGGTCATTTTGACCATATTATGGGTCTTTCCGAGCTGCAGAAAAATTTCGGCGGCGAGGTAGTGATTCATAAGGCTGACGAAAGCTGTCTGTGGGACGGAAGTGTTTCCCTTGCCGATTACTTCGGTGAAAATCAGAACGAGGACAGCGCCGATATAACCGTAAGCGACGGAGACGAGCTGCCCTTCGGAAATTACAGTATAAAAGTAATGCACACACCGGGTCATACTCCCGGCTGTGTGTGCTATATAGTAGATGACTTTATGTTTACGGGAGATACTCTTTTCAGCTATAGCATCGGCAGGACAGACTTTCCATCTTCCGATGACTTTGAAATGCAGAAATCCCTTATGAGAATTGTTGCCCTTGAAAAGGATTACGAGGTTTACCCGGGACACGAGGGACCTACGACCCTCTTTTACGAAAAGGCAAACAATCCTTTTCTGAAAGGACTTTAAAATGTATCTTATCAATCTCAACCACAGCTATAATTACGAAACGGAGAATCTTCTCAGACTCTTCTTTCCCGAAAAAATCACGCAGAGTGAGTCTGTCCCCCAAAATGAAGACTACATTCTTACCCGTCTTGACAGAAACAGTATTTATGTAAGGCTTCTGCTTCATGGTGAGATTACGGAAAAGACAAAGGAGTATAAAAAGGAAGATATTCCGCATTACGATACAGCGGAGAGCTTCTTCGAAAGGAAAATCGCACTTCTTATGTTTGATGTGCTGACCTTCAGGACGGGCTATACTCCGCCATGGGGCATACTTACAGGCGTAAGACCTGCAAAGCTTATGGGTAAGCTCTGCCTTTCTATGGGTGACAGGGAAGCAAAAGAATACTTCCGTAAGGAGCTTCTTGTAAGTGAGGAAAAAACAGACCTTGCCTATGAGGTATCGAAAAAGGAAGCTCCCATTATTGAACAGGCGAGCGATGAGAAGTCTTTTTCTCTTTATGTTTCCGTTCCCTTCTGTCCCACACGCTGCAGTTATTGCTCTTTCATTTCCCACTCCAACGATAAAGCGAAAAAGCTTATGCCCGAGTACACAGAGTATCTTGTAAGGGAAATCGAAGAAACGGGTAAAATCGCAAAGGAGCTCGGACTTAAGCTTGAAAGCGTGTATTTCGGCGGCGGCACACCTACGGCTCTTACAGAAGAGCTGCTCTGGAAGGTGACCGATGCCGTAAGTGAAAATTTCGACCTTTCAGGCATAAGGGAATATACCATTGAAGCAGGCAGACCCGACAGTGTGACACGGGAGAAATTCCACATAATGAAGGACTGCGGCTGCAGAAGAATCAGTATCAACCCCCAGACCTTCAACGATGATGTGCTGAAGGTTATAGGCAGAAACCATACGAGCGAACAGACTCTTTCGGCTATGGAAATGGCAAGAGATGAGGGCTTCGACTTTATCAATACAGACCTTATCGCAGGTCTTCCTACGGATAGCCTCGAATCCTTTTCGCACACTCTTGAAACAACACTCTCCCTTGAGCCTGAAAATATTACGGTACACACTCTTGCGCTTAAGCGCTCGTCAAACATTGTTACGGAAAACAGGCAGACCAATTCGGGCGTCCTTGCGGCACAGATGCTTTCACTTGCACAGAAAAGGCTTACTGAAAGCGGCTACAGACCCTATTATATGTACCGCCAGAGTAAGTGTCTGGGTAACCTTGAAAATGTGGGCTGGGCGAAGGAAGGCTACGAGTGTCTTTACAATGTATATATGATGGAGGAGTGCCACACGGTTCTCGCCGTGGGTGCAGGTGCTGTAACAAAATTAAAAAATCCGAAAGGTAATGAAATAGAACGAATTTTTAACTACAAATACCCATACGAATATATAAGTGATTTTGATGAAATAATAAATCGCAAAAAGCAGATTAGTCTGTTTTACAACGGGTTATAATACCCTGATGAGGTGATTCGATGGCAAATTTTGATGTTAAAAGAATCAACGGTCTTTTAGAGGAAGCACCGTCAGAATTCATAAAGGACTGCGAAAAAGCTTACGACGAACAGCTTGACACAGCAGTAAGCGGAATTTTAAAGCATAAGGGCAGAAGCCTTGTGATGCTCGCAGGGCCCAGCTCATCGGGAAAAACCACTACAGCAAGACTTCTTAAAGAAAAGCTCTCACTTTCGGGCAGAAGCGCTTCGGTAATTTCCCTTGACGATTTTTATCTTGTGCAGAGTCAGCCTCATACCTTTGAGGACGGTACGGTGGATTTTGAAAGAGTGGAGGCTCTTGATATACCGCTGATTACCTCCTGCCTTGGAGAGCTCGTCACAAGGGGAGAAAGCAATATACCGAGATTCTGCTTCAAAAGTAAGGAAAGAAGCGGCTTTGAAAAGGTGAAGGTAAGTGAAAACGGAATTCTTATAGTAGAGGGGCTTCATGCACTTAACCCTGTTATCACAGAACCTCTTTCAGGAAAGGATATGACAAAGCTTTATGTCAGCGTTTCGTCGAGAATCACCGACGGCGACAGTATTCTTTTTACCAAAAGAGACCTTCGCTTCTTAAGACGTATGATAAGGGACTATCATCACAGAAGCAGCGACGTGGAATATACCTTCTATCTCTGGAAGGGCGTAAGAATGGGCGAGGACAGATACCTTTTCCCCTTCAGCGGAAATGCGGATATGAAAATTGACTCTATCCACCCTTATGAAGTTGCACTTTTTAAAAATATTGCAACAGAATTGCTTGACCGTGTAGCACAAAATAGTGTATACTTTAAAAATGCTGATGAACTCAAAGAAAAGCTGGGTAAGGTCTGCGCTATAGACAGAAGTCTGATGCCTGACACCTCGCTTCTGGGGGAGTTTATCCAATAAAACATCGGATAAAGCTTAAAATAACGTATAGGAGTTGAAAGTTTTGTCTGAAAGAAAAAAGCAATCTTTACTTACAGGTGCGGGTGTCCTGGCGATTGCAACGGTGGTCGTAAAGCTTATCGGTGCAGTTTATAAAATACCCCTTACAAATCTTATCGGCGCCGAGGGCTACGGATATTTTACGGGTGCTTATGCGGTTTATACTCCGCTTTATGCCATTTCTATGGCAGGTCTGCCCGTTGCCGTTGCTGCTCTTGTGTCGCAGAATGTAGAAATCGGCAGAGTAAAAGATGCACAGCGCATCTTCTCTATTTCCAAGAAGCTCTTTCTCGGAATAGGACTTGCCTGTACATTGCTGCTTATTGCTGTAGCTTACCCTTACTCGAAAATGGTAGGCGCTACGGACAACTACATCAGCATTATTGCGATTGCACCTTGCGTGCTTTTCTGCTGCCTTATGTCAGCCTACAGAGGCTACTACGAGGGACTTAACAATATGACGCCTACAGGTGTGTCCCAGGTTATCGAGGCTGTTTTCAAGCTTGTAATCGGACTTGCAGGTGCTTATCTGTTTATGAGTAAGTCGATGGAGTATTACCGCAATAACGCTGTAGACGGTGTTGTTTCTATGTTCGGAAAGACCGTTACCGACGAGTCAACGGCTTTGAGTGCTATTTATCCTTATGCCGCCGCTGTTGCTATAGTAGGTGTTACAATAGGTTCGGTGGCTTCGTGGCTGTATCTTTTAATCCTCTATAAGAGGAAGGGGGCAGGCTACTCTCGTGAGGAGCTTGTCAATTCTCCTGAACCGAAGAGCTCAAAGGAGCTTGCGAAGGAACTTTTAAAAATTGCGATACCTGTTGCTGCTTCGTCGATTATCCTTAATCTTACTAACATAATTGACGACTTCACCATTCGTGCAAGGCTTAACCATGCACTTATACAGGGAAGTGAAATCATAAAGGATATGTATGCCGATGCTCTTACCGCTTCGCAGACTCTTGACAGCGGTATATCAACATATCTTTACGGTATCCACGGTTCGGTTATCAATATCAAGAATCTTATTCCGACCATAACCCTCACTCTCGGAATCAGTGCAATCCCCGTAATTTCCAAGGCGTGGGCAACAAGGGATATGAACAGCATCAGAGTATCCACCGAGTCGGCGATGCGTGTCACGATGATTATCGGACTTCCTGCAGGCTTCGGTATTGCGGCACTCAGTGAGCCTATTCTGGAGCTGCTGTATTCCTCTACGGCGGAAATTATACCTATAGCGGCACCGATGCTGCGTACTTACGGCTTTGCTATGTTCCTTTTTGCGGTGGCTTCTCCGCTGACAAACATTCTTCAGGCTGTAGGTAACACCAAGGCGCCAATTATAAGCATTCTCGGCGGTGCGGTAGCAAAATTCATATATAACTACATTATGATAGGCAGACCGGAAATCAATGTTCAGGGTGCGGCAGGTGCGAGCGTTGTGTGCTACGTGATTATGGCAGGTCTTAATCTCATACAGCTCATCAGATGTACGCATATCCGTATCGATTATGTTTCGGTTTTCCTTAAGCCCTTCGTTGCGGCAGCTGCCTGCGGCGGTACGGCGTGGGGAGTTTTCACTCTTCTTACAGGCAATCTTGAGCTTTCATCGAAGCTTTCCTGCCTCATTTCTATCGCTTTTGGCGCAACAGTTTATGCGATTGTGTTGCTTTTAGTTAAAGGAATTGTAAAAGATGACCTTGAAATGCTTCCAAAAGGAGAAAAAATCGCAAAAGTCCTTGCAAAATTCAGATTATTAGGGTAAAATAGACCCGTTGAGGTTTTGAGTATGGAAAATTTTAACTTTAAAGACAAATACGATATAGGCGATCTTCTTGAAATTATGAGATGTCTCCGTTCACCCGGCGGTTGTCCCTGGGACGCAGAGCAGACTCACGAAAGTATCCGTAACAGTTTTATTGAGGAGACCTACGAGGTAATCGAGGCTATCAATAAAAAGGACAAGGTGCTTTTACAGGAAGAGCTGGGCGACGTACTTCTGCAGGTTGTATTTCACGCCCGTATGGAAGAGGAGGAGGGCTCCTTCGACTTTTCCGATGTGTGTGACGGTATCTGCAAGAAGCTTGTTGAACGCCACCCTCACGTTTTCGGCGATGTCAATGTTGAAAATACCGACGATGTGCTCAGAAACTGGGATACCATAAAGCGTAAGAGTAAGGGTCAGAAAACCCAGGGCTCTGCGATGGAAAAAATCCCGAAGGAAATGCCCGCTCTTATGAGGGCGGAAAAGATTCAGTCCAAGGCTAAAAAGGCAGGCTTTGACTGGGACGAAATCGACGGTGCACTTGAGGCTCTTGAAAGTGAAATCAGGGAGCTTCGTGAGGCGATGCAGTCGGGTGAAAAGAAGGAAATTGAAAACGAGATGGGCGATGTGCTTTTCTCCTGCGTTAATGTTTCAAGATTCCTTGACGTTGACCCCGAGCTTGCTCTTACGGCATCGAATGAGAAATTTATCGCACGTTTCCTTGAGGTCGAGCGTCTTGCCAAGGAGCAGGGAATCGATATGAGGACAAAGACAATCGAGGAGCTTGACGAGCTCTGGAAGCAGGCGAAAATCAATTTAGGATCCAATTAAGCTCAGGCTTATGGAAAATATAATATTTTTTGGAGGACACAAAAATGAATAAAACAGAACTTATCAATGCAGTAGCAGCTAAGGCTGAAATCTCAAAGAAGGACGCAGACAAGGCTGTTGCAGCAGTTCTTGCTTCAATCGAAGAAGCACTTGTAGCAGGCGAAAAGGTTGCACTTATCGGCTTCGGTACATTCGAAGTTAAGGAAAGAGCAGCAAGAACAGGCCACAACCCCAAGACAGGCGAAGCTATCGAAATCGCAGCTGCAAAGCTTCCTTCATTCAAGGCAGGCGCAGCACTCAAGAACGCTGTTAAATAATTTACGGCAAACAAGTGAGACTGTTCCCGAAAAGGAGCAGTCTCTTTTTCTTACGAGGTGGTATTATGAGACTGGACAAATACCTGAAGGTATCGAGACTTATCAAAAGGCGCACCGTTGCCAACGAGGTATGCGATGCAAAGCACGTCACCGTAAACGGCAAAATCGCAAGGGCATCCTACGATGTCAAGGTCGGTGACATCATCGAAATACAGATGGGCGAAAACCTGCTTAAGGCAGAGGTGCTCATCGTCACCGAGCACGCGACGAAGAATGATGCCGGACTGATGTATAAGATTATCTGAATGCAGGATGCAAAATTGCGCCAAAGGCTTCGGGTAAAATAAAACTGTATCCCGCCGTATTAATGGGATACAGTAGGGACACGGCTTGCCGTGTCTTTTTTTGTGCAAACAAAAAAAGCTGACCGTACAGACATAGTCTGCGGTCGGCTTTCATTTGCTCGGATAGGGTTGTTTGATATTGGTGCGGTCTGTAAGATAATCTATACTCACACCGTAAAAGTCAGCCAATTTAATAAGCACCTGATCGGTAAAGGGTATGACTCCGGTTTCATACTGTGAATAGGTGTTCTGTGAAACACCGAGCACGGCGGCAATCTCCCTTTGTCTCAGGTCTCTGTCCTCCCTCAGAGCTCTGATGTTATTGAAAATCATATTCATTTAATCCCCTATACATTATTTGTTGTTAATATGTTATTGATTATATTAAATTTAAAATAATAGTATTGACTTTTATCTGTAATACAGATAAAATAAAACTACAGAAACAGTGAACGTTATAATAAATTAACACATTGTTTTGAAATGTAAATTTTTAACAGGAGGAAATAAATATGAAGAAATTCAAAAAAGCTTTTTTACTCACAGCTGTTGTTCTTACGGTGCTTCTCTGCTTTGTATTTTCGGTAAGTGCTGCAGACGGAAGTGGTAAGTGCGGTGAGAATGTTTTCTGGTCATTTGACGTAGAAACAAAGACCCTTACAATTAGCGGTACCGGTCCGATGGATGATTTTGAGTTGGTTGGTACAGATGATATCGACGGTTTTGTATACTCTACATCCCCCTTTGATGTGGAGGGAGGTATAATAGATACCGTTATTATTGAAGAGGGTGTAACATCTGTCGGTACATTGGCATTTTATGATTTCAATATTGAAAACTTGATTGTTGCCGATAGTGTAAAAATAATCAAGGACAGTGCTTTTTATGAAAATACTCGTCTTAAAACGTTGAATCTCGGAAACGGTCTTGAGGTTATAGAAACAAGTGCTTTCTACTATTGTCGGAGGGCTCTTGAAAGTGTTGTTTTGCCCGAAAGCCTGACAACCATTAAAGGCAATGCTTTCGGATGTTGCAACGCATTAAAGGAAGTGCAGATTTCCAAGAATTTGTCCAATGTTTCGGGTTATGCTTTTAGTGATTGTGATAAACTTGAAAAATTTATTGTGGATGAAGAAAATCCGTATTTATGTGATATAGACGGTGTTCTTTTCAGCAAGGACAAAAAAATTCTTGTTTGCTATCCCGAGGGAAAAGAAGGCACTTCATACAGTGTAGCTGACGGTGTAACTGATATTGGAACAGGTGCGTTTTACTATAATAGTGTACTTAAAGAGGTAATCTTACCCGATAGTCTGCTTAACATAGGCGACAGTGCTTTTTTTCGCTGTCAGTTTGAAGAGATAGCCTTACCTGAAGGCTTGATCAATATCAGAGACAGAGCATTCTATCTTGGTAACCTCAAAGAAATAATTTTACCCGAAAGTCTGGAATATCTTGGTATCGATGCCTTTGGAGCTTGTCCCATTACCGAAGTTGTCATTCCCTTAAAGGTAAAATCTATAGATTCTACTGTCTTCATCGGTTGTAAAAAACTCGAAAAAATTACTGTGGACGAAGCAAATGAGTATTACTGCAACGACAGCCTCGGAGTTCTTTATAACAAGGATAAGACAGAGCTTGTTAAATATCCGGACGGAAATAAATGCTCGGCTTATGTGATTCCCGATGGGGTAATATCAATAGCTGAAGAGGCTATGTATAGCCCGGTAACGTTAAAAACTCTGACCGTTCCCGTCAGCGTGGAAAAAATCGGCAGAGGCGGATTTAATTTATATAGTGTAAAGGATGTGTACTATAAAGGAACACAGGGACAGTGGGATGCTATATCCGGGAATGTATTTTTACCTAATGCAGCCATCCACTATAACTACAATCCCGATAAGCTCGGACGTCCCGAATTTGTTAATGCAACTTCAGCAAGTTATGCAGTTAAGCTTGAATGGAAGAGAGTTCCTGATGCTTTAGGTTACCGCATCTATATGAAAACAGCTGACGGCTGGAAAGCACTCCGGAACACAACCTGTGATTATTATACAAAGGGCGGTCTCGAACCTCTTACAGAGTATACCTTTGCTGTAAGAGCGGGCAAGAAAGTTGACGGCAAAACTGTTCTTGCTGACAGCTACACTACTGTTACAGTAAAAACCAAGCCTGCAGAACCTCCGGCACCCGAAAAGATTACCGTAATTCCCGGAAACAGAGAGGTTACACTTAAATGGAATCCTTGCGAGGGAGCCACAGGTTACCGTATATACGACAGAGTTGCACACTCCAATCCGTGGAGTTATGAAACTTCATATGAATGGGTAGTTATAGCAAGCTCCATTACAACAACTTCCTACACAGTCAAAAACCTTGAACCCGGTCAGCAGGAGTGTTACGCAGTCCGTCCCTACAATAAAACAGGTAATGAAGTAACCTGGGGCAAGTACACTGTAATATTTGCTTCACCCATACCCGGCACTATTCCCGGAGTCACTGCTGAGCAGAACACTTCAGCAATCAGGCTTACCTGGAAAAGTGCAAGAGCAGAGGGCTATCGCATTTATTACAAATCCGGCAATCAGTGGAAGGTAGCAGTAAGCGAAGCAAAAGGCTTATCCCATACCTTTACCGGTCTTAAGCCCGGTGCAAAGTACACCTTTGCTATAAGACCCTACAGGGAATATGACGGTAAATATTATTGGGCTGATTATACGGAGTATACCACCGCTACTAAACCCGAAGCTGTAACAGTAAAGGTAAACTCACCCTCAAAGGGCAAGCTTACCCTTACATGGAATGCAGTAAGAGGTGCGGAAGGCTATCAGGTCTTCTATAAGACAGGTAACGGTTCATATCAGTACTATAATACATACACCAATGTGAAGAATCTTACTTTTACAGGTCTTAAATCCGGCACAAAGTACACCTTTGCTGTCCGCGCAGGTGTCAGAACCGACGGTGGCAATATTTTCGGCGGTTATAAGGAAGTACCCGTAACAGTTAAATAAGATTACGCATCATTAAAACAGACTCTCTTCGGAGGGTCTGTTTTCTTCATATTCTACCCCCTTCCCGAATAAACTTAAATAAAACAAAGGGGGAATATCAATGGCTGAAAATAAGGACAGAATCATTTTGCCGCACAGCGCACTTTTAAAGGACAGACAGGAGCTTCACTTAAGCGGTGTTACCGATGTGGACTCCTTCGACGAAACGGGGATAACGGCTTATACCGACCTTGGTGAGCTTTCCATAGGCGGAGAGAATCTGCATATAACAAAGCTGTCCCTTGAGTCAGGGGAGCTTCTTGTGGAGGGGAGAGTAAACTCCCTTGTTTACCGTGACGATGCTCCGAAGGCAACCTCGTTTTTCGGGAGGGTTTTCCGATAAGCTACAGTGAACCGCTTATAAATCAGGTAAGAGTCTTTCTTTTAAGTGTGGGCGTCGGTGTGCCCGTCTGCCTTCTTTATATCGGTGTGCAGAGCTTTTTCAGGGCTCTTTTCGGCAAGGACAGAGCCTTTTTCTGTGCCGATATTGTTTTCAGCGTCCTTGCGACCCTTATTTCCTTCTTCTTTATGGTGTTTTATAATAACGGACAAGTGAGACTTCACCTTGTATTTGGCGAGGCTCTCGGCTTTTTCGTGTTTATGAGAACCCTGGGGAAGCATCTTTCCTTTCTGTGCTTCAGAGTGGCTGATACTCTTCGGAATCTTGTGAGATTACTTCTTTATCCCTTCCTTCGTGTGGGTATAGCTTTTCTCGGTATTTTTCGTATCCTCAAAGAGAAAGTCAGTATCTTAACCGAAAAGATGAGACCAGAGAAGGAGGAGCGTGAAAAAAATCACAAAAAAGTTGCCTCAAACTCAAAAAAATTTTATTTTATTAGCAAAATCCTCTTGAAAATTCGAAACAAATCTGTATAATTAAAATGTATATTTGAAATTATTTCGGGGAGGCTTTTTTCGTGGCTGTAAAAAAGTTCAGGTCATATAATGAAGTGTTTAAAAAACTTAATAAAAAGATCTGCCTCGTATTGTTTGTGCTTTTCACTGTTTTCACGGTTTTATGTGCCGGATACAGAATCAATAATAAAGTAAAGCTTGCTGAATATGAAACACAGATTGCCGAGATGGAGGCAAAGGTTAAGAAAATCAGCGATGAAAACGACGAATTTACGCAGATTCTCAATTCTACAGACCGCAGCGCTTATTACGAGAAGAAGGCACGTGAAAATTACGGCTACGGTAAGCCGGGCGAATTCATTTTTTACCTGACACCGTGATGAAATCATATGAAGCTTAAAATTAGGAGGACAACGGTTTTTTATGCTTGAAGTTGGAGCAATTCTGGAAGGTAAAGTAACAGGTCTTACAGCCTTTGGTGCGTTTGTAAGCCTTCCTGACGGAAAAAGCGGAATGGTACATATCTCGGAGGTTTCCAGGTCCTTCGTAAAAGACATCAACGAGTTTCTCAAGGTAGGTCAGGACGTAAAGGTCAAGGTTGTGGGTATATCCGATGAGGGCAAAATCAGCCTTTCAATCAGAAAAGCCGAAGCTCCCGAGCCTTCGCAGCAGGACAGACCGAAAGACAGACCCAAGGACAGACCCCGTCGCAGCGAAAGACCCAGAAGTGCCAACGTATGGCAGGGTCAGCCGCAGAAAAGCAAGGAAGGTATGAGCTTTGAGGATATGATGGCACAGTTCAAGCAGGTAAGTGATGAAAAAATGTCCGACCTCAAGCGTACTACCGAATTCAGAGGCGGAAACAACAGACGAGGAAAGAACTGATAACCCAAGGGATTGCTATGTCAAGTGGCAATCTCTTTTTGTTTAACAGTATTATCTTTTAAGTTGAAGGAGAATAATATGAGTGACTACGCGAAAATATGCGAGGTATGTAAGGCATTTATTGCCGAAAGAAGCGAACGAAAGCTTACCGAGCCGAATGTAAGATTTTCTGACAGTCTTGATGTCTTTTATGATGCTATGATTGGTCTTGCTGTGGCAGATGCCGCAGGGGTGCCATTTGAATGCGGCTGGCGTGACCAATATAATGTGACGGATATGGTCGGCTTTGAAAAGGGTATGCCCGGCTATCACGAGGAGCCTATTCCTGTCGGCTCCTGGTCTGACGACAGCGCTCTTACCTTTGCAACAATTGACAGCTACAGACGCTGCGGTAGGTTTGACAGCGAGGATCTTATGCGCTCCTTCTGCAGCTGGTTTTACGATAATAAGTACGTTCCCAGGGGACAGACACGCTTCGGTGAAGGAAAAATCACCGTAAGGGCCTTTGAAAAATTCAGAAGCGGTACACCTGCCGATGAATGCGGTATTGATGAGGAAACCGCCTTGGGTAACGGCTCACTGATGAGGATTCTGCCCCTTGCCTTTTATCCTCATAATGTGGAGGACATAGTAAGGGTCGCTTCGCTCACCCACGCAAACAAGCTCGGTGTTATGGCGTGTATCTGTTATGTGGAAATTGCAGAAAAGCTGATTGAGGGTATGAGCCCTCAGGATGCAGTAGCAAGTGTGAAGTGGCCTGAAATCGAGGAGTTTTCGAGAATGGCTGAAATTGACACCTATCCGAGAGACGAAATCAAAAGCTCAGGACATGTTATCGAGACTCTTGAAGCGGCTTTGTGGTGTCTTCTTACTACGGATAATTACCGTGACTGTGTGCTCACGGCTATAAACCTTGGCAGAGATACGGACACCGTTGCGGCAGTTGCAGGCGGTCTTGCAGGAATTTATTACGGTACGGACAGCGAAGTTAACAGCGGTGCAGTACCCGCTGAGTGGATAAAGAAGCTTCAGCCGGGATATGAAAATTATATTTAAAAGGAGTAATAAAAATGGGTAGTAAAATCAGATACGGAAATATGAAGCAACTGGAGCCTCTTGCTGATTTTGTTGAGGTGGACGGCAACAAAATTCCTTACAAAGAATTGTTGATTGTAAAGCCCTGCAATAAGGGCGGAGTTTCCGTTGAACTTGATATCTGCAGTGATAAGTATAAAACTGTTGATGACCGTGGCGGTTGGTCTGAAAGAACAGAGTACACCTTTTCCTGTGACACACTCCGTATTCCGGAAACAATAAACGGAAGTCCTGTTGTGCGTATTGAAAGAGCCTTCGGAGAGGCTACAGGTTCTTATTACAGTAATCCCGGGCAGTTCGCCGGATGGAGAGATTTCCAAATTTCGCATACAACAAAGTGTAATTACAATATAAAAAATGTAATTGTTCCTGAAAGCGTCAAAGATTGCAATTCCTTTGCTTTCCGCACGCATATAACAGAGATTAATATTTGTATCAACAAAAGTAAAAAATAAAGAAAATTTTTAAATTATTATTTATATGAAATTAAAAGGAGGAAACGATTATGAAAAAACTTACAGCATTACTTTTATCCGTTCTTATGATGTTCTCACTTGTAACCGTTGCCTTTGCAGAGGGTGAGGAAAGCCTTCCCTTTGATAACAGCGCATTTTTCACAAACGGAGAATACAAAATCCATTACAGAACCTTTGAGCCTTCAGGTGAGGCGAAGGATCAGATTTTCCTTATTCACGGCTTCTGCCTTTCGACGGTGAGCCTCGAGGGTGTCGCTGCAGAATATCAGAAGGCAGGCTACCGTGTTGTTCTTGCCGATGCGCCAAACTTCGGGTATTCCACGAGAGAGACAAGCGATATGGCGCTTGTTGACAGAGAGGTACTTCTCTATGAGCTTATAGAGTCTCTTGGCGGTACGTGGATTGTCGGTGGCCACTCAATGGGCGGCGGTATCGCAATCAACCTTGCCACGGATCACCCTGATACCTTTACGGGCGGCATTTTCTTCGCTCCGCAGACCTCCTCCGAGGCATCAGGCTTTATGGCGATGTTCTCACGCTCGGGTGTTATGCAGACTATGTATAACCTTGTGCTCAAAATAGCACTTATGTTCCCGGGTATTGTGCGCTCTCTTGTTGAAATGAGCTTCAGCGACAAGGATTTTGCCGCAACCTACGACCTTTCAAGGATTACTGACCCCTTTACCCTTCCCGGCTCGGGTGCAGGTGTTGCGATTATGTCATCACATACAAGAGGCAGCGACCTTGAAGCCTTCAGTCAGCTTGATATTCCCTGCGTGATTCTCACTGCCGCAGACGACAGAGTCGCCAATGCAGACAACCTTCAGGCGATTATCGATAACGCTCCCGAGGGTACGGTTGTAGTAAAGGACCTTGTCGGAGGACATATGATGATGGAGTATGACCCTGTGCTTGCCGCAGAGCTTACACTGGAAGTAATAGGTGAATAATTAACTTTTTGTTAGCATATATTACATATTTTTGAAGTAAAATTAAAGGTGGCAGAAAATGTCACCTTTAATTTTTAAGAAGAGGTTTTTGATATGTATAAAACGAAAGAGCTTTACGACCTGACGAAAAGTCTTGCAGGGGAATACCTTGCACAGTTCGAATATCCCTGGGAGGCACTCGGAGGAATAAAGGAGCTTATTCTCGCTCTCGGTGAGAAGCTTCCCAAGGACGAGTACGAGGAAATCAGCGAAAAGGTATGGGTGCATAAAAGCGTTAAGATTTTCCCGACAGCCTATATCGGTGCACCCTGCATTATCGGTAGAAACACCGAGGTAAGACAGTGTGCCTTTATCCGTTCAAGTGCATTAATCGGCGAAAACTGTGTCATCGGCAACTCAACCGAGGTGAAAAACGCTATAATTTTCGACAACGTTCAGGTGCCCCACTTCAATTATGTAGGCGACAGTATACTCGGCTACAAGTCGCATCTCGGTGCAGGTGCGGTAACATCTAACGTTAAAAGTGACCGTAGTCTTGTCAAAGTCAGAACGGACGACGAGACAATCGAAACCAGACTTAAAAAGTTCGGCGCAATGGTGGGAGATAATGTTGAGGTAGGCTGTAACAGTGTGCTTAATCCCGGCACGGTTATAGGCAGAAACTCAAACGTGTATCCTCTTTCTTCTGTAAGAGGAGTCGTGCCCGCAGACAGTATTTTCAAGAATCAGTCCACAATTGTAGTAAAGGAGAAGAATAATGGGTAAATATTTCGGTACAGACGGCTTCAGAGGAGAGGCAAACTTAAACCTTACCGCTGACCACGCATATAAGGTAGGCCGTTTTTTAGGCTGGTACTACACACAGAAAAAAAGGCGGGCGGGGGATAACAGCCCTGCACGAATCGTAATCGGTAAGGACACAAGACGCTCAAGCTATATGTTTGAGTATACCATAGTCGGCGGACTTGTTGCCTCGGGTGCAGATGCTTATCTGCTTCACGTTACAACCACACCCTGTGTCGCCTATATCTCAAGGGTGGATTCCTTCGATTGCGGTATTATGATTTCAGCCTCGCATAATCCCTATTATGATAACGGCATCAAGCTTATAAACGGTGACGGTGAAAAGATGGACGAGGAAACCATTGCCCTTATCGAAGCTTATATTGACGGCGAAAACGACATCTTCGGTGTTACAGGCGAGGTCCCCTTTGCTCATAAGGAAAGCATCGGACGCACCGTTGACTATATTTCGGGACGTAACCGCTATATCGGTTATCTTATCAGCCTCGGCATGTACTCCTTCAGAGGTAAGAAGGTTGGTCTTGACTGCGCAAACGGAAGCTCCTGGAATGTTGCAAAGGCAGTTTTCGATGCTCTCGGTGCAGAAACCTATGTAATCAACGCTTCACCCGACGGAACAAACATCAACCGTGACGCAGGCTCGACTCATATTGAGGGGCTGCAGGCACTCGTTAAGGAAAAGGGACTTGATGTAGGCTTTGCCTATGACGGTGATGCCGACCGCTGTCTGTGTGTTGACGAAAAGGGCAACCTTGTTGACGGAGATGCTATTCTTTATATCTACGGCAGATATATGAAGGAAAGAGGTAAGCTTGTTTCCAACACCGTTGTTACAACGGTTATGTCAAACTTCGGACTCTATAAGGCTTTTGACGAGCTCGGTATCGGTTACGCTAAAACCGATGTTGGCGACAAGTATGTTTACGAATATATGATGAAAAACGGCTGCCGCCTCGGCGGTGAGCAGTCAGGACATATTATTTTCTCAAAGTATGCTTCCACGGGCGACGGTATCCTTACAAGCCTTAAGATAATGGAAGTCATTATGGCGAAAAAGACTACCTTGAGCGAGCTTGCTGCACCTTTTAGGGTATATCCTCAGGTGCTCATAAACGTAAGAGTCAAGGATAAAGCAACGGCAAGAAATGACGAGGACGTTATCGCAGCAACACAGAAGGTTGCCGATACTCTCGGTGACAGCGGTCGAATCCTTATGCGTGAATCGGGCACGGAGCCTGTTATCCGAGTTATGGTTGAAGCTCCCGACAGAGAAACCTGTCAGAGCCTTGCACAGAGCGTGGTAGACGTGATTAAGGCGAAAGGTCACGAAGCTTAAGTCAATTAACAATACTCAATTACGGTCGCACCCGACGGTGCGGCTGTTTTTTGTGTGTATCTGCGAGGGGAAAAGGGCGAAGGGGAGGCGCTTTGCCTTCTGAAAAGGCAAAGACACAGAGAAAATTTACTTTCCCCTTACTCCGAAAGCAAATTTTCTCTGTGTGAACGCGCGCAGCGCGTTCCGCCTCCCCGTATGTGCCGTAGCCTCAATTTTACAAAAACGGTTTCTGATGAATTACAGCTTTATTAAAAGCGTTTTCTCTGCTACTTCAGCTCTGATAAAACAAGGAGAACGCTGTAAAAGAAAAAATTATCTTGCAATTTCTCTTCAGTTGTGATAAAATACACACTACTTTGCAGTTTATAATCGCGTCGCATACCCAGAACATTTTCCAAAAGAAAATATATCACTTTGCAAAGCAAAATATCACTCGCCGCAAGGCGAATATCACTGCAATTTTTCTTCGAAAAATTGCCACGGTCAGTTCGAAACCTTCCTGACCTAAAACAAAACTAAAGGAGACTGAAAAATGAATATCAACAGAAAAAACCACACTCTTGCAATGGGTGCGATTATTGCCGCACTCTATGCAGCACTCACTTATGCACAGGAAATGCTTTTTCCCGGTAGTGCTTCGGCGGCGGTGCAGTTTCGTGTTTCGGAGGCACTTGCCGTACTTGCGATTTTTACTCCGGCAGCGATTCCTGGTCTTACCGTAGGCTGTGCCATATCGAATCTGCTGTTTATGGGTGCCCTTCCTCTTGATGTGGTGCTCGGCTCGCTTGCGACCTTTCTCGCGGCGGTGAGTATGTACTATCTGAAAGATTTCACCTTCAGGAATATCCCTCTTGCCGCACTTGCGATGCCTGCGATTTTCAACGGTGTAATCATAGGACTCGAAATTGAAATTTTCTTTATAGACGGTCCTTTTAATTTCACTTCCTTTCTTATCCAGGGCGGCTGTGTAGCTTTGGGAGAACTGGGAGTATGCTTTACACTTGGTCTGCTTCTTTGCAGAATTATAAAAAATAAAAAATTACAAAAATATATAAAATAGTATTTAAAAATTCATATTGCTCTGCTATAATAGGTGGAGCAATTAATTTTAAATAAAAAAGGAGAACATCTGACTATGGAAAACAAGCTTTCAAAGAAAATGTGGTTCAGTATCTGCCTGTTCAGCTTTATGGGCGGTATTGCATGGAATATTGAAAATATGTATTTCAATACCTTCCTTTACAATTCCGTGTACGCAGGCGCATCTACCAATGCTATGGCAGGTACAATGGCTCCCACAACAGCAATCAGCCGCATGGTTGCTCTTTCGGCAATAGCGGCGGTAGTTTCTACCTTTATAATGGGTACTCTCAGCGATAAGATGAAAAACCGTAAGCTTTTCATCTCAGGCGGATATTTATTATGGGGTCTTGTAACAGCTGCATTCGGTTTCATTTCAAGAGATAACGTTTCAGCACTTCTTGGTCTTTCCGATGAAGTAAAAATCCTCGGTACAACAGTATGGGTTGTTATTCTTATGGACATCATAATGACCTTTATGGGCTCGGCAAGTAACGATGCCGCCTTCAATGCGTGGGTAACCGACGTTACAACACCTAAAATCCGACCTAAAGTTGAAACAGCTCTTACCTTCGTAGGCTTCCTTTCAATGGCGGCTGTTATGGGCGTAGGCTCTTTCGCACAGTCAGGTGCAGTTTCTTATAAGAATTTCTTCCTCATTCTGGGTATCATCGTTTCACTTTGCGGTGTTGCAGGCTTCTTCCTTATTGATAATCCCAAGCAGATTTCTGTAGAAAATGAGGTTTCCTCAAGCTATTGGTCAGACCTTTTCTACGGCTTCAGACCATCTGTTATCAAAGAGAATGCAAGACTTTACCTTGCACTTTCAGGACTCTGCTGCTTCAGTGTAGCATTCCAGGTATTCTTCCCTTATCTTCTTGTGTATCTTCAGTATGTTGTTATTCCCGATAATACCGCAAACGGTGCAGAGCTTCTTACAACAAGCACAATTATCGTAGCTGTAATCGCCGTAGCAGTTCTTATCGCAGGTATCGTGCTTCTTCTCAAAATTTCGGATAAGAGCAAGGGCAAGGGTCTTGTTATCGGTGTTGTGCTTATGACTGTCGGTCTTGTTATCCTCTCGACAACAACAAATATCAAGGGCGTGCTTGCAGGTGTTGCACCTACAGCTGCAGCCTATGTTGTATTGGGTATTCTTTTCAACGCCTCGGTAAAGGACTTTATCCCTGTAGGCAAGGCAGGTCTTTTCCAGGGCATCAGAATGATATTCTTCGTTCTTATTCCTATGGTATTAGGTCCTGCTATCGGTGACATCGCCTGCAGAAACTCCGCAATTACCTATATCAACGAATATAATGTTGAAACAATCGTACCTGCAAAGAGTATGTTCCTTTATGCAGCTATCGTATCAGTTCTTACACTTGTACCTCTTTACTTCCTTGTTAAAAGAGGCTTCGAGGTGGAAGAGGAAAATAACGCCTGAGCCTGAATTTATGAAAGCAAAATGCACCGTCCGGGTATTAAACCGAGGCGGTGCGTGTTTTTTTGCATCGGAATGGTCTTATTGTTATTATTCTACCAATGGTAGGGTGACATTTCACACGTTTTATGATATTCTTTAGTTGAAAAAAGGAGGCGGATTTATGGATAACAAGCTGACCGGTTCGTTTATCAGCTATAGAAGAAAAGAGCTTGGCTTAAATCAGAAGCAACTTGCCGAAAGGCTTAACATAACCGACAAGGCTGTTTCTAAATGGGAGACGGGCAGAAGCGCACCTGATATTTCAATGCTTATACCTTTGGCAGAGACACTTGATGTAAGTGTTGTTGAAATACTGAAGGGTGAAAAGGTTGAAATGGGGAATTTCACCAATGTGTCTGATGAAACCGTTGTAAACACGATGAAAACAGGCAGGAAAAAAATTATTGTTGCAGTGATGCTTTCCGTTGTTGTAATGCTTAGTTTGAGTTTCTTTTGTATGTCATCATATTTCGGCTATCATTATATGAAATCAATACCTGTTGAAGACGATGAAATTATTGAGAAAACAACGGAAATATGGTTAAGCCATCCCTCTACCTCAAAATATATATCAGGTGAAGCTGAGATTGTAAAAAGAGATAAAAAGGGTGATTACTTTTTGTATCTGCTTCGTTACGATGACAGTGTGGTGCTTTCAATTTTCAGGCGAAATAAGATTTTTAAAGATCGCATATCATATTTGGGTGGCACAAGCACCAAGGAAAAAAACACTGTGCAGGTATACTCGGGCGGTGAAAGTAATCTTACGATTAATGCTTTTATCGGTTATGGCATGACAGATAAAAGCTATACCTACAGATATCGGGGAGTGATTTCCACTAAGGCTGTTGAGGGTGAGTACATTCTTGATGCTTTGATAGATATCAACGACGGCTTTTCCAATGCCGGTGTTTTGTATCCGGATTGACAGATTTAGGAAAAAGAAAAAGCAGATGTTTCATGATTTCTGAAAGCATCTGCTTTTTAAAATTGCTGTTATTATCGCAAAGCCGCGATCCCTGATTATCTTTTAATCAGCTTTACTATTGCCGCAATCACGGCGCCTGCAACGGCAACACGCTTCAGATTAGTCAGCACCTCGTCAACGCTTGTAGGTGCGTTGCGGTAAATGAATTCCTGTACGGGCTTTGACGGCTTATAGACACCTAATTCACCTGCTGTTACGGTGTAGGTTTTATAATTTTTCAGGTCGTCCTCGCAGAAGTCGAAGATTCTGACACCTCGCTTTTCACCGGGACCGTAGGTGTTGAAGCCTGCGCCCTGAGTGTATCCGAGGTCTATGCCTTCGAGGTTTCTTACGAAGGAGTTATTGTGGTCGTGACCGACGAAAAGCCCGAGAATATCTCCGTGGGCTTTGAGCGAATCGAACTCGCCGTTGTTGATTACGGGCACGGCAGGAGTTTCTCCGAAAAAGCCTTCATTACCGGGGAGAATCCAGAAGGTGTTTTTCATACTTTTATAGGCCTCGAGTGCACCTTTGGTGTAGAATGGGACTTTTTTGAGTACCTTATAAAATTCGGGTACGGGTATGTGCTGGAAAACAAGGGCAGGAAGGTAGCTGTTTTCTTTTCTCTTTTTTTCGAGCCACTCAATCTGCTCTTTTTTTACGGGAGAGTAAGCACCGTCAGGCTCCTTCTTGTTTGAGTCGACAAGATAAAGTGCAAGTATATCCTTTTCTCCCTTTGAGTCTCTGATATTTATGCAGTGTGTTGCAGGGTCGTCCTTGCTGCGGCATTCGCCCATAGTGTAGCCGTCAAAGGCGGAGTAAAGCTCAAGCTGTGCGTTTTTACCCGTTACACAGTCATCGTCGTGATTGCCGAAGGTGAGAGTGAAGGGGATACCCCTTTCGGCAACAGGTGTGATAAAATCAGTGATAACCCTTCTGACTCTTTCGTAGGTGTCAGTTTTATAGCAGGCGCTGTAGCCCTGAATCTGGTCACCTGTAAAGACAACGAGGTCAGGCTTTTCTCTTTCAACTGCGGCAGTAATAAGCTTTATTGTATCTGGATTTACGGGATAATCCTCCTGAACGTCGGCAATCTGCATAATCCTGAATTTTCCGTCTTTGAATCTGAGCTTGTTCATAGCTTTCTCCTTTGGTATAGATTTACTATTGAATTATACTATCTGTAGAAAGCAAGGTCAAGTGGTTAGCGGAATTAAGTAAACAGTTTTACGCTCCCTTCATATAATGGTTTGAACGATAATTTTTCAGGAGGGAAACCTATGACCTACACATATATAAAATTTGAAAGTCAGACTGTGGGTGAGAAGGCGAGACAGCTGCTTTCTTCCTACGGCATAAGTTCATTTCTGCGGCGTAATCCTAACCCGAACAGAAAGGAAGGCTGTAACTTTGCCCTTTATGTAAAAGGCGACGTTTACGGTGCCTTTGATATACTGACGAAAAACGGCATAAAGAATCTCGGAGTGGAAACCTTCCGTGAGCTGTTATGATATACCTTGATAATGCGGCAACAAGCTTCCCGAAGCCCGAGTGCGTGGTAAGGGAGCTGTACAACACCCAGAAATATTGCGGCGCCAATCCGGGAAGAGGCGGTCACAGCTTTTCTATGAAGGCAGGCAGAAAGATATACTCCTGCCGTGAAATGCTCGGAGAAATGTTTGGCTGTAGGGCGGAGAATGTAGCCTTTACCAATAACTGTACAACTGCGCTTAATACTGCAATATACGGTACGCTGAAAAAGGGTGACCATGTTATAATATCCTCTCTTGAGCATAACTCTGTTCTGCGTCCTGTACACCGATTGAGTGAAAAGGGGATTATCACTTACTCTGTAGCGAGGGTGAATCCCTTTGACGATAACGAAACGCTCCGAAGCTTTGCAGGTTGCATATGCGAAAATACCAAAGCAGTTATAATGACTCACGTTTCAAATGTTTTCGGTACAGTGCTTCCCGTGGACAAAATAGCGGCACTTTGCAGGACGAAGGGGATACTTTTTATACTCGATGCGGCACAGAGTGCGGGTAGCCATAAAATCGATATGAAAAAGCAGGGGATAGACATACTCTGCCTTCCCGGTCATAAGGGGTTGCTCGGACCGATGGGTACCGGTGCGATGCTTTTCGGTGAGGATATTACACCTGTGGAGCTTACATCGGGCGGCACAGGAAGCTTTTCTCTTTCTCCTTTACAGCCGGATATTTATCCTGACAGACTCGAAAGCGGCACACTCAATCTCCCCGGGATAGCGGCACTTGAAAAGGGTATCGGCTTTATAAAAAGCTTCGGCGGTGAAAAAGCGGTGCTTAAAAAGGAAAGTGAGCTTATCGCCGTGCTGAAGGAAGACCTTTCCGTCATAAAGGGTGTTTACGTCTATGATGCTCTTCAGGGAGGAAAAAACAGTAATGTACTGTCCTTCAGCCTCGGTGATATGCACAGCGAAATGACGGCATCACTTCTTGATAAGTACGGAATCTGCCTTCGTGCAGGTTATCACTGTTCCTATCTTGCCCATAAAACCTACGGCACAACCGAAATGGGTACCGTCAGAGTCAGCACGGGAATTTTTAACACAAAAAAAGATATAAAAAATCTTGCATTTTGCTTAAATAAAATTGCATTGACGAAAAAAATGTGATAGAATATAGATTAATATAGGTTAATATTTTCATTTTTATATAAATTCGGGGCAGGGCAGAAAGGAAAAGAAAAAATGATAGAGTCTTTCAAAGAATTTTTTGATGTGATAATAAGGCTTATTTTATCAGTTCAGTGGTATGATATTGCCGATATTATTCTTGTTGCTATGCTGATTTACTACGGCATAAAAATGCTCAGACAGACAAGAGCGTTCAATCTTATAAAGGGTGTTGTTTTCGTCGGTGTGATATATCTTCTCGTTTCGGCGTTTAATCTCTCTGCGACAACCTTCCTTTTCAATAAGCTTTTCACTAATATTTTCTTTGTTCTTGTGCTTCTTTTCCAGCCCGAAATCCGTCACGCAATCGAGAGCTTCGGCAGAGGTGACTTAAGAAAAATCAGCCTTTTCAATCTCTGGGATAACGATGACAACAATAATCTGAAAATTGCAGCCTCGAATATAGCCAAGGCAGCAACAAATATGAGCGAAAAGAAAATCGGTGCACTTATCGTAATCGAGGGCAGAACACCCCTTGGTGAAATCTGCTCCACGGGTACTCAAGTGAATTCAGATGTGTCCGTACCCGTGATAGAGAATATTTTCTTCCCGAAAGCGCCTCTTCACGACGGAGCTGTTGTGGTAAAGGACGGCCGCATACATTCAGCGGGCTGTATCCTTCCGCTTACAAAAAGTGACGATGTCAGACTTGAGCTCGGCACAAGACACAGAGCCGCCCTCGGCATGAGCGAAAACAGCGACGCACTTGTGCTTGTCGTTTCCGAAGAGACGGGTACAATCTCTATAGCAGAAAAGGGAGAGCTTCATTCGAATCTTAACTTCGGCGAAATTTCAGAACGTCTTACGAAGCATCTCGTTACGGAAGAAAACGACAGGCTTAAGGCTTTCAGATTATCATGGAGGAAAAAGTAATGAGCATAAAAGAAAAAGACAATGCCAACAGCGGTGGCTTTTTTCAGAAACCAAAGTTTCTGATGGTTTTCTCTTTGATTCTTTCCGTTTTTCTCTGGGCTACGGTTAAGATAAACTACAGCGCTGACACAGTGCGTACTGTAAGCGATATAAGGGTAAATCTCGGAGAGACAGCCCAGGAATACGGCTTGAGTCCCTTTATAGATGAAGAAGCGCTGAATGTTGATGTAGAGGTTACAGGTAAGGCGTACAACATCAACGCCCAGGCACTTTCAAAGGACGATATAATAGTTGAGGCGGCAAACAGCTTCGTTGATTCGGCTGGCTATAAGGTGGTTTCTCTTACTGCGAGAGTTTCCGATACCGCCACAGCAAACGATTTTGAAATAACAAAGATTATTCCCTCGTCAATTACGGTGTATTATGACCGTGAGGTTACAGATACCTTCAACGTAGTAGCAAGAGTCGGAAACAGCGGCGAAATTGTCAAGGACGGTTTCATACCCGGTAAAGCCGTGCCCTCACACAGCACCGTAAAGGTTACAGGCCCAGCAACTATTCTTGCCGAGCTTGAGAATGTGTTTTTCGATGTGACTGTTCCCGAGGATCAGCTTCCTCTTAAGCAGACGGCAGAGTTTGCAGCAAAGGTATCCTATCCTGTCGAAAGGTCGGGCGACCTTAAATTCCTTGTATGCGAAACTGTCAATGACGAGACCTCTCCTGCTACGGTAATGATTCCCGTTTATGCGAAAAAGACTGTTCCTACGACTGTCAAGTTTATCAATCTTCCCGAGGGTCTTAAGGCTCCCGAATATACTGTAACACCTTCCGAGGTCGAGATTATCTATAATCCTACAGAATCGGAGAAATTCAGCGAGTTCGTTGCAGGTACCGTGGATTTCAAAAAGCTTGATAACACAGAAAACATTTTCACCCTTCCTATTGATCAGGAAAAGCTTGCCGTAAGACTTACCGATAAGAGTATCAGCGAGTTCGGGGCAAGTGTGGATATGTCCGAATATTCAAAGACTACGGTTTCTTACTCTGTTGCAAATGTTATGTTTCTTAATAAGCAGGACGGTATGGTTTATTCCCTCGGTACGGGCGGAAGCCTTGACACGATAACCGTTATCGGTCCCGAAAAGTCGGTATCGGCACTTACAAGTGACGACATACGCATTGAGATAAATGTTTCGGCGCTCAATAACAGCAGGACAAGCAGTCAGCTTCTCGATGCAAATATCAGCATCGGAAATACCGGCATTACCGATTGCTGGGTTTACGGTGACTATCAGGCATATGTTACCGTTATGACCAAGGAGCAGGCGGAGGCTCTTACCGAAACAACAGCAGAGTCATAAATCTGAAAGGAAAGAGAAAATATGAAAGCAAAAATTACTGCTGCAGCTGAAATGAAAATCGGTGAAATCGACAGAAGAATGTTCGGCTCCTTCATTGAGCACCTCGGCAGAGCGGTTTATGGCGGAATATATGAGCCGGGACACCCTCTGGCAGATGAGGACGGTTTCCGCAAGGACGTAATTGAGCTTATAAACGAGCTTGATGTTCCCGTTGTGCGTTATCCCGGAGGGAACTTTGTTTCCGGGTACGATTGGGAGGACGGTGTAGGCCCTGTAAGCGAAAGACCGAAAAGACTCGAGCTTGCCTGGGGTGTTACAGAACCAAACACCTTCGGCACAAATGAGTTTATGCGTTGGTGCCAGAAGGCGAAGACTGCACCTATGATGGCGGTTAACCTCGGCACAAGAGGCCCCGATGCGGCAAGAGCTCTCGTGGAGTACTGTAACCATAAAAGCAACTCGAAGTATTCAGATATGCGCATAAAGCACGGCTATAAGGATCCCTGGGGAGTAAAGCTCTGGTGTCTCGGTAATGAGATGGACGGTCCCTGGCAGATGTGCTCGAAAACTGCAGAGGAATATGGCAGAGTTGCAAATGAAGCGGCTAAAATGATGAAGTGGGTTGACTCTTCAATCGAGACTGTGCTTTGCGGCTCGTCAAGCCGTTATATGAATACCTTCGGTGAATGGGAGCAGAAGACTCTCGAAATCGCTTACGATAATGTGGACTATGTTTCCCTTCATCAGTATTTTGACAATCACAGAGGAGACACAGCCTCCTTCCTTGCAAAGAGCCTCGACCTTGATGATTTCATCTACAGCGTAATCTGTATCTGTGACTATGTCAAGGCTAAAAAGAGAAGCAAAAAGCAGATTAATCTTTCCTTCGATGAATGGAACGTATGGTATCACTCAAACGGTGCTCCCGTTGAGCGTTGGTCTACAGCTCCGAATCAGCTCGAGGACATTTATAATTTTGAAGATGCCCTTGTGGTTGCCTGTATGCTTATCACGCTTCTTCGCCACGCAGACAGAGTGAAAATCGCCTGTCTTGCACAGCTTGTAAACGTAATCGCTCCTATCTTTACAAAAACAGGCGGCGGCTCCTTCCGTCAGACAACATTCTATCCTTTCAAAATGATGTCGAAGTATGCAAGGGGAGCGGCACTCAGACCGATTATCGACTGCCCGAAATATGATTGTAAGGACTTTACCGACGTACCTTACCTCGAATCAATCATCACCTACGACGAGGAAAATGACGAGGCAGTGCTTTTTGCCGTCAACCGTTCACTTGATGAAAAGATGCTTCTTGATATAAACCTTCTCGGCTTTGAGGGCTATAAGGCAGTTTCTTTTGAGGCTCTCGAGGGCTTTGACGTATATCAGGAAAACACCTTCGGTGATGAGAGGGTTTCGATGAGAAGTAAAGAGCTTCCGGTCTGTGACGGTAAAGCCGTAACGGCAGAGCTTGAGCCTCTTTCCTTCAATGTTATAAGATTTAAAAAATAAACTTGTATGAAAGAAAAGAGTAAGCTTAATTTTATTATTTCGATGCTGATTTTTTCTTCAATCGGCATCTTTGTAAGGTACATTCCCTTCCCGTCATCATTTATTGCTTTTGCAAGAGGCATAATCGGTTTTGGAGTAATTATCCTTACTATGCTTTTAAGAAAGCAGAAAAGCGACAAAGCTGCAATAAGAGAAAACCTGCTTTTACTTGTGGTGTCGGGAGGTTTCATCGGTATCAACTGGGTTGCACTTTTTGAAAGCTACCGCTACACAACCGTAGCAACGGCAACTCTTTGCTACTACCTTGCACCGATGTTTGTGATTCTGGTTTCGCCCCTCGTTTTCGGAGAAAGACTTACGGCAAAAAAAACAGTCTGTCTCGTTACAGCTCTTTCAGGTATGGTGCTTGTAAGCGGAGTCTTTGAAGCCGATGTTGTGGGAGAGAATCAGCTTAAGGGAATAGTTTTCGGTGTTACTGCAGCAGCGTTTTACGCTTCGGTAATGATAATGAATAAGAAGCTGAAGGAGATTCCAGCTTTCGATAAAACCTACATACAGCTTCTTTGTGCGGCGGCGGTTGTGGGAGTTTATGCTCTTTTTACCGTGAAGCCCGATGAGCTTGCTTTCGATGTGAAAAGCGTTCTTCTTCTGATTTTTGTCGGCGCTTTTCATACCGGATTTGCATATACCCTTTATTTCGGCTCGATGAAAAGCCTGAAGGCACAATCTGTTGCGATTTTAAGCTACATCGATCCGGTTTTTGCTCTGATTCTTTCAGCGGTTATTCTCAAGGAGCATATGAGCATTTTGGGCCTTATCGGTGCGATTATGGTGCTGGGTTCAGCCTTTGTCTGTGACCTGCCCGAAAAAAACACCGGATACGTTAAAAAATCCTGATTGATGCAGAAAGAAAACAACAAAATTACATTTTGACAGAAGGCGGTTGAGGCTGCCTTCTGTGTGTTTTTATAAGAGATGTTTTCTGCGTAAAAATTCATAATTTCCCCTTGAAATCATAGCGGTTGTATGTTAATATAGTATGTGGCATAATATGATGTGTTATTTTATAAAAATGAAAAGACGAAATAATAACAGGAGTGATTATATGAAATGTAATTTTTGCGGAAACGATCTTCCCCAGGGTGCGGATTTTTGTCCCGAATGCGGAATGATAATAAGTCTCGGTTCAGAGGAGAGCAAGCCCGAAGTCCCCGAAGTCCCCGAAGCACCCGAAATTCCCGAAGCACCCGAGGTGCCCGAGTTTACTCCCAATGTGTTTAAGACTATGGATTTCGAGGAGGAGGCTCCCGTCGCAGCTGCAGAGCTTGAAGCTGACACAGCGGTGGAGACTGCTCCCGTGATTGAAGCTATTCCCGAATATAACGAGACTCAGGAGGAAGCTGTTTTGGCAGAGCCTGAAGCTCCTGTACAGCCTGCAGAGCCTGAAGCTCCCGTTCAGGCTGTTCCCGAGGAGACCTTCGCTCCTCCCGAGTATAAGAGTGAGCTTTCGTATCTTGACGATGCTCCCAAGGCCCCTTCTGTTACAGAGAACCCCGAAGCTCACGCACAGGCACTTTTCGGTGAGGACTTTATTCCCGAAGCAGCTCCCGAAGAGACAATCGTAGTTCCTGCTGTCAAGCCTGAAGAGGCACAGAAGGGTGAAGATGCCGAGGATAACTCTCTTATAGAGGCGCTCTTTGACCCGACAGCTTATACTCCTGCCCAGGAATACGAGGACATCACCGAGGCTCACAACGAAAGCATCAAGAAGGAAAAAGCAAAGAGTCAGAACTCAAACAAGGGTTATGTTATGGTATTTGCTCTTGTAGTGGTTCTTGTAGGCATTATCTTCGCTGCAGGCTATGTTATGGATAACATTCTTCCGAAGATCAAAGGTGATACAACTACTGATCCTTCAGTAAACGCAACTGTTTCTTCAACAACACTTCCCACAACCACAAAGCCTACAACTACTGTTCCTTCTACAGTGCAGCCCGCATCTTCTACTACCACTACAACAACAAATCCGAGCTCAACCTCCGCTACATCTACAACAGGCTCAACAACCACAACTAAACCCTCGGATACTACCACTACCACAACAAAGCCTTCGGATACAACCACCACAACCCAGAGCAGTCAGTCGGTAAGTGAGCCGTCAAACTACAATATGAATTATGTAGCATACTTCCCGAAAAACGGTGCCGTTACCATGAAGGCAAGACCTTCATCATCAGCAGGTACAGTAGCTACACAGCCCTACGGCTATCCTCTTTACGCTATGGCAAGTGAAAACGGCTACTATTATGTAGACAGCCCCTATCACGACCTTGAAGGCTGGGTGCTTGCATCTTCACTTGAAAAATACGAAGAGGATACAACTACCACTACAACTACTACCACAACTAAACCCTCGGATACTACCACTACCACAACAAAGCCTTCGGATACAACCACCACTGAAACAACCACAGAGTCAGACAGCGGCTATACAGAGTACGCGACACCTTATACTGCAACTATCACAGATGCACTTAACTTCCGTCAGGGTCCGGGCACAGGTTATTCAATTATCAGAACTGTTCCCTACGGCTACACAGTAACCGTCTATGGCTACAGCTCAACCAACACCGGTTGGGTATATGTAGAGGTTACCGACGAGAGATATGAGCAGTACGGCTCTGCTGAAGGTTGGGTACTTTCAGACTATCTTAACTAAAATAATAATTAAATAAGGAGAGAATGTTATGATGACATTAAAGACGCGTTGGTCAGAAGAAGCTATGTGCGATCTTCCGCTTCCCGAATATCCCCGTCCGCAGATGGTCAGAAAGGATAACTGGGTAAACCTTAACGGTATGTTTGATTTCGCTGTTACCGATGCAAAAGCCGAGTGGTGTGACAGCTATGAGGAGAAAATCCGTGTACCCTTTGCAGTAGAAAGCTGTCTTTCAGGTATCTGCAGAAGAGTAAGCGCAAAGGATCGTCTCTGGTACAGAAAGAGCATCACCCTTCCCGAATCCTTCAAGGGTAAGAGAACACTTCTTCACTTCGGTGCAGTTGACTGGGAGTGCAAGGTTTATGTGAATAAAACACAGGTCGGCTCTCACATCGGCGGCTATTGCCCCTTTACTATTGATATTACAGACGCTCTTAAAGAGGGTGAAAACGAGCTTGTTGTATGGGTTTACGACCCCACCGATGAGGCTTGGCAGAACAGAGGTAAGCAGGCAAGCTATTCTCACGGCTTCTGGTACACATCAACCTCGGGTATATGGCAGACAGTATGGCTTGAAGCTGTAAGCGAAAGCTATATCAAGGGTTACAAGCTCACTCCCGACATTGATAAGGGTGTACTTAAAATTGAAACAACCGTAGAAGGTGAGGGTGCACTTAAAATCAAGGTGTTCGACGGTGAAGCTCTTGTAGCGGAAAAAGAGATCTCCGCTGATGCTGAAGTGGAAATTCCCGAGGCTAAACTCTGGTCTCCTGAAAGCCCCTTCCTTTATGATTTTGTTCTTGAGCTTTCAAAGGACGGCGAGGTAAGCGACAGCGTAGAGGGCTACTTCGGTATGCGTAAGTATTCCATCGGTGAATACGGCGGCTATAAGAGACTCTTCCTCAACAACGAGCCTTACTTCCAGAGAGGGCTTCTTGACCAGGGTTATTGGAGTGACGGACAGCTCACACCTCCTACCGACGAGGCGATGGTTTACGACATTGTCAAGATGAAGGAGCTCGGCTTCAATATGCTTCGTAAGCATATCAAGGTTGAACCTGCAAGATGGTACTACTACTGCGATAAGTACGGTATGCTCGTATGGCAGGATATGATAAGCGGCGGACAGAAGCTCAATACTGTTTATGTCGGCGTTATTCCCAATATTCACTCCTTCCTCAACCCCGTGCTTTACCTTTCAAAGAAGGATAACTCCTACAAGCTTCAGCAGAGAGAGAAGCTCGAGTGGAGACAGCAGTTCGAGGAAGAATATGAGGAAATGATCGATTCGCTTTATAACTACACTTCAATCTGCTGCTGGGTACCCTTCAACGAGGCTTGGGGACAGTTCGATGCAAAGAGAATCGGTGAATGGACAAAGAAAAAGGATCCCACACGCTTCTGTGACCACGCAAGCGGCTGGTACGACCAGAAGGGCCCCGATTTCAGAAGTATCCATAAGTATATTATGCCTGTAATTCTTCCCAAATATGACGGAAGACCTATCGTTGTCAGTGAATACGGCGGATACAGCCACAAAATCAAGGATCACGTATGGAACTGGGATAAGAGCTTCGGTTATCAGATGTATGCCGATAAGGACAAGCTCACCGAGGCTTACAGAAAGCTTCACGAAAAGCAGATTATTCCCAACATCAAAAACGGTCTTTCTGCAACAGTTTATACCCAGGTTTCTGACGTTGAATTTGAGGTAAACGGTATGCTTACCTATGACCGTGAACTCGTTAAGCTTCACGAGGAAGTTGTAAAGGAAATCAACAGCAGAATGGTTTATTGATATATGGGTAATTTTATGGGAGAGTGAATAAATCTCCTGTGAGGAGGTAATTATATTGAAAAGAATTTTTAAAAGTTCGGTTGCGCTGTTTCTGACAGTACTTATGACTTTCGGAATTTTTGCCTTGCCTTCATCAGCCGCAACCTATGAAAACGACCTTCCGATTGTGTACTTAAGAGGTGCAACGGAGGCGGTTTACGATAAAACAGGCAAGCAGGTATGGCCTGTTCAGAAAAGTATCGCTGATATTCTTCTTGACAGTGCCGGTGACCTTACAGTTGCCTTGAGCTCGAGTCTTTTAAGCTCTGACTGGTCGATTTACGGCGCGGCTCTTGAAAAGGCTCTTAAAAAGCACTTCGATGCAGGCATACTTGATAACAACGGTAACCCAAAAAACGGTACCGACATCAAGCACAGCCCCGCTCCTAAAAAGAAAACCGAAAACTTCGCTTTGGGTGACTATCTTTTCAGGTATGACCCCCGTCTTGATCCTTGGGAGACAGCAGACGAACTTGCTGATTACATAGATGCCGTTCTTGCCGCAACAGGTAAGAAAAAGGTTCAGCTTGTCGCACGTTGTATGGGTAGCTGCTTTGCTTCGGCTTACCTTTGTAAATACGGCAGCAGTAAGGTTGAAACCTGCATCTATTACGCTTCCGCCGCAAGAGGCTCTCTTGTCTGCGGTGAGCTTTTCGCAGGAAAGCTTAATTTCGATGCTGACATTCTCAATAATTACGCAGGCAAGTATATGGGTGATGATGAAATCTCCGAGCTTCTTGCCGCAGTAATCAGCGTTACCTATTCGCTTAACCTTTTAGGTGAGGGAACAGGTCTTGTAGGAGACATCTATGAACAGCTTGCTGTCGAGGTCTTCCCGAGACTTCTGCGTTCAACCTACGCGAATATGCCGGCTTACTGGGCTATGGTAAACGAGGACTACTATGCCGAGGCGAAGAATTTCGTTTTCGCAGGTGTAGAGGCTGAATATGCTGAGCTTATCGAAAAAATTGACAATAACCACGAAAACGTAATGCTCCGCCTTGAAAAGGATCTCAAGACCTTCAATAAAAACGGTATGAAAATTATCGTTCTTGCCAAGTACGGTGTTCCCTTCCCTCCCTATCTCGAGGGCAGTAAGATTCAGGGCGACGCAAAGATTTCTCTTGAGGACTTATCCTTCGGTGCAGTAGGTGCAGATACGGGTAAAGCTTTAAGCGTTGAGTATCTCAATGAAGCAAAGAAAAGCGGTACAATCGACTATATCTCCGATGACCTTATCGTAGATGCTTCAACCTGTCTTTTCCCTGAGTACACCTGGTTTGTAAAGAACATCAAGCACGGTACCTTCCCGCCAAGCATCAACACAATGTTTATGCAGTTTTTGCATCAGAAAAAGCAGGTAACTGTCAATGATTTTGAGGATTATCCGAGATATATGACTTTTGACTATGACACGGATACTCTTTCACCTGTAACATCAGCTCCTCCGAGTGGTGAGACCGGCACGATGAATCCTCTTCTCAATCTTGTAAATATGCTTAAGAATTTCCTGAGCATGATTATAAACTTCTTCTCTATTATCCTTTAAGGAGGTAACTATGTCTTATATCGAACTTTCAAAGGAAACCTTTGCTGACGAAGTTTTAAACGAAAAGGCTGTGCCTGTACTCGTTGACTTCTGGGCAACCTGGTGCGGTCCCTGTCAGATGCTTTCACCTGTTATTGACGAGCTCGCTGATGAGCTTGACGGTGAGGTCAAGGTCTGCAAAATGGACTGTGACGAAAACTCTGACTTCATTATGGAGATGGGAGTAATGACAATTCCCTGCCTTGTGCTTTTTAACGGCGGCGAGGAAAAGGGCAGACTCATCGGTTATAATGAAAAGGATACAATTATTGAGTTTATAAATGAAAAGAAATAAGCACAGGGGAGGAGAGTATCCTCCCTTGCTTATGCGAAAAAAGAGGTATATATAATGGAAAACAAAATTATCAGAGTAACAATGGAAAACGGTACCGGGTACAGAATCGAGCTTTATCCTGAATATGCTCCCAAGACCGTAGAAAATTTCGTGAAGCTTGTTGAAAGCGGTTTTTACAACGGACTTACCTTCCACAGAATTATCCCCGGCTTTATGTGTCAGGGCGGCGATCCCGAAGGCACAGGTATGGGCGGCAGTAGTGAGCAGATTTACGGCGAATTTGCTTCAAACGGCTGGGCAGCAAACTCCTTGAGCCACACAAAGGGCGTAATCTCCATGGCAAGAAGCCAGAACAAGAATTCAGCTTCAAGTCAGTTCTTCATTTGCTATGACGATTGCTCCTTCCTTGACGGTGACTATGCCGCTTTCGGTAAGGTTATCGAGGGTATGGAAAACGTCGATGCACTCTGTAATGTGCCCCGTACCTTCAGTATGACAGGTGAAATGGCTTCACCCGTCGAACCTGTTATCATTAAAGAGATGACAGTTGAAAACTGAAGCGTATTTTAAGTAAAAAAATGTAAAAAAAGTTATGAAAAGCCCTTGACGGACGGTGTGTTTTATGGTAGAATAATTGCACCTCTGATTGAGGGCTTTATTTTTGTGCCCGAAAAAGAGGGAGGCCTTATACCGCTTCGAGGGGACGTGTTGCTCTGAGAAGCTAAAAATTCCTATTAATGGAGGTGCCGTTTATGAGAGTAAAGATTACTTTATCCTGCACAGAGTGCAAACAGCGCAATTACAACACTATGAAAAACAAGAAGAACAATCCCGATAGGCTGGAGATGAACAAGTATTGCAGATTCTGCAAGAAGCACACTCTCCACAAAGAAACAAAATAAGCGGAGGTTTGAGTAATGGCTGACAAAGAAAAGAAAGTTGCTCCCGAATCCAAGGTTGACAAGGCCACAACTGAGGAAAGCAAAGCAGCTGAAAAGGTTGCCAAGGCAGCCAAGGGTAGTAAATCCAATAAGCCTAATTTCTTCAAACGTACCGGCAAGGGTGCCAAGAAATTTTTCAAGGACTTCAAAGGTGAGTGCAAGAAAATTGACTGGCCCAATGCACAGACCATCCTTAAGAGTACCGCTGTGGTTCTCGTTGTGGTCGCCATTGTTTCTGTTTTCGTATTTGCTCTTGACTTCGGTCTTAAAGAGGGTATCGAACAGCTCAAGCTTATTGCAAGCGGTGAAACATCAGAGGTTGTTACCGACGGTAACGTAACCGACGGTGACATCGCAGAAGATGAGCACGACCACGATCACGAAGAAGAAACAGAAGCTGATACTACTGAGGCTGAAACAACAGAAGCAGAAGACACAACTGCTGCAGAAGCAGAATAATCAGCATTCACAGGAGGTGTAACGATGGCAGACGCCAGATGGTTTGTAGTACACACCTACTCCGGCTACGAGAATAAGGTAGCATCAAACATCGCCACCGTTGTTGAAAACCGCAATATGCAGGATCAGATCTTTGAGGTAAGAATTCCTACAGAAATCGTTACCGAAATCAAAGATGACAAGGTCCGCGAAATCGAACGTAAGCTTTTCCCAGGCTATGTAATGGTCAAGGTTGCTACGATTTACAAAAAGTGCGGTGAAAACGACGAGGACGAAGAACTCGGTATGACTGACGAAGCATGGTATGTTATCAGAAATACCCGTGGTGTTACGGGCTTTGTAGGCCCTGACAGCAAAAAGCCTGTTCCTCTCAGCGAAGACGAGGTTGTCGCTCTCGGAATCGAAAAGAGAACAGTAGAAGTGAAGTACGCAAAGGGCGACTTCGTAAACATCTTAAGCGGCCCCTTCGACGGCTACAGCGGTGTTGTTGACAGCATCGACCTCGAAAAGAACATTGTTGTCGTTATGATTTCAATGCTCGGTAGAGAAACTCCCGTCGAACTTGAACTCAATCAGGTAGAGGTTGCTGAATAAGCGACGGTAAGAAACAGATAATTTTCGGCGAAATGCCGTTTATTATGTGGGGAGATGATTTCTCCCTGTGGGAGATTTGCAAATTTAATGCAAATCGCCATCAACCACTAAATTTGGAGGTATAAAGAAATGGCTCAAAAAGTTGTAGGTTTAATCAAGCTCCAGATTCCTGCAGGTAAAGCTACACCCGCACCCCCGGTTGGTCCTGCTCTCGGTCAGCACGGTGTTAACATCATGGCTTTCACAAAGGAATTCAACGAGCGCACAAAGAATGACATCGGTCTTATCATTCCTGTTGTAATCACAGTTTACGCAGACCGTACATTCTCATTCGTAACAAAGACACCGCCCGCAGCAGTTCTTATCAAGAAGGCTTGCGGTATCGAAAGCGGTTCAGGCGTACCTAACAAGACTAAGGTCGCAACAATTACCAAGGAACAGGTAACTAAGATTGCAGAGCAGAAAATGCCGGACCTTAACGCAGCTTCAGTAGAAGCAGCAGCAAGCATGATCGCCGGTACAGCTCGCTCAATGGGTATTGTAGTCGCTGACTAATGCCCGGGTGGGAGGAAAAATCCGATTTAACCACTCTATAGGAGGATGAAAGACAATGAAACATGGTAAAAAATATGTCGAAGGCGCAAAGCTTGTAGACAAATCAAATCTTTATGAACCTGCAGAAGCACTTGAGCTTGCTTGCAAGACTGCTACTGCAAAGTTCGATGAAACAATTGAAGCTCACATCCGTCTTGGCGTTGACTCACGTCATGCTGACCAGCAGGTTCGTGGCGCAGTTGTTCTTCCTAACGGTACAGGTAGAACTGTACGTGTTGCTGTTTTCGCTAAGGGCGAAGAAGCAAAGGCAGCAGAGGCTGCAGGCGCAGAAGTAGTAGGCGCTGAAGACCTCGTTGCAAAGATCCAGGGCGAAGGCTGGATGGAATTTGATGTTGCTATCGCACACCCCAGCATGATGGGCCTTGTAGGTCGTCTCGGTAAGGTGCTCGGTCCCCGTGGTCTTATGCCCTCACCCAAGGCAGGTACTGTTACTCCTAATGTTGCTCAGGCTGTTACAGAAGCTAAAGCAGGTAAGATTGAGTACCGTCTTGACAAAACAAACATCATTCACTGCCCCATCGGTAAGGCATCCTTCGGCACAGAGAAGCTTATGGAAAACTTCACAACTCTTCTCGATGCTGTTATCAAGGCTAAGCCCGCTGCTGCAAAGGGTCAGTACATCCGTTCCTGCGTAGTTACAGCTACAATGGGCCCCGGCGTTAAGATCAACCCCGCAAAGGTTGGCTCAGCAGCTGCAGAGGCAAAATAATAGAAGTAAAAAAATTACTTCTGAAACAAAAAATACTTGACAAGGGGAAACCTTTGTGGTATTATATTTAAGCTGTCCAGCCCTAAGACAGCAGGTGTGAGACTTAAAGGTTAAATTATTAACCGCCTGCCGAGGAACGGAGCATAACTAATTGATTTACTTTGATTAATTATGTCACCCTTTCTCTCGGTATGAGGGAAAGGGTTTTTCTTATCTCTGACACCAAGGGTACTTAAAAATATTACAGGAGGTGAATTCATTTGCCCAGCGCTAACGTTTTAGAACAGAAGAAAGTTGTTGTTGCTGAACTCACAGAAAGACTCAACAGCTCAGTTGCAGGTGTTATCGTTGACTACAAGGGTATCAACGTTGCTGACGATACAGCTCTTCGTAAGGAGCTTCGTGAAGCAGGTGTTGAATACACAGTTGTTAAGAACACTCTCTTAAAGCTTGCTATCGCAAACACAGAGCTTGACGGTCTCGACGCAGTTCTCGAAGGTACAACTGCTATCGCTACAAGTGCAGATGATTACGTTGCTGCAGCTCGCATTCTCAGCAAGTTCGCAGACAGCCACAAGAATTTCGCAATTAAGAACGGTTTCATCGATAAGGAAGTAATCGGCCTTGATAAGATTTCAGGTCTTGCAAAGCTTCCCTCAAGAGAAATCCTTCTCGCAAATGTTCTCGGTGCTTTCCAGGCTCCCATTTCAGCATTTGCTCGTGCTATCCAGGCTATTGTTGACAAGGATGGCGAACCCGCTCCCGCAGAGGCTCCCGCAGAGGAAGCTCCCGCAGAGGCATAATTAAACTTTAAAAATTACATTTATTTGGAGGTAAAATACCATGGCATCAGAAAAAATTACTGCTATCATTGAAGAACTTAAGACTCTCACAGTTCTCGAACTCTCAGAGCTCGTACACGCTGTTGAAGATGAATTCGGCGTATCAGCTGCTGCTGCAGTTGTAGCTGCAGGCCCCGTAGCTGCTGAAGCTGCTGCTGCAGAAGAAAAGACAGAATTTGACCTTGAACTCACAGAAGTTGGCGGCAACAAGATTGCTGTTATCAAGGCTGTTCGTGAAATCACAGGTCTTGGCCTTAAGGAAGCTAAGGAAGCTGTTGACGGCGCTCCCAAGGTACTTAAGGAAGGTATGTCAAAGGACGATGCTGAAGCAGCTGCTAAGAAGCTTGAAGAAGCAGGTGCAAAGGCAACAGTTAAATAATTTAACTATAATAACCTTTTGTAATGAAGAAACCTCTCACTTAACGGTGAGAGGTTTTTGTCGTACTTTTTATTTGTTTTTCTTGCTTAGTCTGTAAAATATGTAGCTCAGAAGCCCTGTAACTACTCCCACACTCGCAATAATACCCGCAATAAGGTGAGAGATGTCAAGGAAGCCGACATTTCGGTTCGGTACTACATCGAAATAATATAATATAAGAAAAAGACTCCAGGCAAATGCTGTTATTGTCAGAACCAGAAAAAGCTTAGATAATACCAACGATATTTTACTTTTCATTTCGACCATCCCTTTTTTACATGAGCTTTTCAAGCACAGAATCGTCCCCCTTGAAGTGAACAGGAGTTATGCCGATTTCGGGAAGGTGCTCCAGATTGCTCCAATTATCGTCAATCATATAGATTTCATCGTAGCTTTTTTTCATTTCACGCACGCAGTGAAGGTAAATCTCTTTATCGGGCTTTGCAAGACCCAGGTTGCAGGAAATGAACATTCGCTTAAAAAGGGGAGTAAGACCGTGCTTTTCGAAGGCCTCCTCCACTACGCCTAAAGGTGCATTTGAAAGCAGAATCACATCGTGCTTTTGACCGAGAGCCTTTATAACGGGAAGAATGGACTCGCGCAGAATGAACATAGCGTTCCATTCTTTAACCATTTCTGCTTTATCAACCTCGAGAACTCTTGCCATATTTGTAAGAAGCTCGTCGTAGGAGATTCTTCCGAGGTCGGCAGGAACGAAAAGCTCCTCTTTTATTATAAGTGCCTTGTCTTCAGCGAGAAATTTTTTCAGAAAGGTAGGTGCTACCTCTTCGAAAATAACACCGAAGCAGTCGAAAATTATAAGCTTTTCTGACATTTTTGTATACTCCTTGTGATTTTGTCAAAAACTGTCCGATAGACGTCGGACAGTTTCTGCTTTTATTATTGATTTTTTAAAATCAGCCGCCTGCCGCAGGGCTGAGAAGCCATATTTCTTCGTCGCCCTGAAGCTTCATTTTCTTTTTCATACATCTTTCGCCGGAAACATAAACGATAGCGTCCTTGAAATCAAGACCCTTGTGTGGCATAAGAGCTGCATTACGGGGAGGTTTATGCTTGAGCTTGGGATCATCCTTTTCTTTTTCCTTGCGCAGATGGTATTCCACATAGTTCTTCGCCATAACCTTGGAGATTTCTTCAAAAACACCCTGAACAGTTGAGGCGTTGACTTCAACATAGCTCATACCGATGGTGGTGCGAAGCACACCGAAAATTTTAACCTTTACCATAGGGATAAACCTCCTTTGCACAGTCGGGAAGCTTGATGCCGAGCTTTTTGATCATTCTCATTGTGGGGGCGCCGTCTTTCCAACCGCGGATAATGTAGTAGCTCTTTTTCATTTTATCAAGGGGTACCTTTGTTCTCTTGTCACCGGGAACCTGCTCTTCATCTGTAAGGCGCTTAGGAAGGGTATCGGCGTCCTTGCCTACGGGAAGACCGAGTATAACGTTGCAGACTCTTTCAACATTATAGCCGTATGAACCTGCCTTTATAAAAGTGCCCATAGTGTATTTTGAGCCTGTTGCTGCATTGATAACTCTCGGATACTGGATAAGAGGGATGTTGAGTGCGAGAATCTGAGGGTACTGCATACCTATGTAAAGAATTGGCGTCAGGAATTTGAAGGCCTGCTGAACAATTCTTGTCATTACGCTGGTAGGCTTTGCAACGATGAACCAGGGGAGAATTGCATAGGAAGTGAATACGCAGCAGCCTGCTGCTGATGCAGCCTCCATAACATTCTGGAACATAATAGCAAGACTTGCCTTGCCCTTTGCCGTATAGGAGTTCATATTAAGTCCGAGACCCTCAAGAACAACCATATAGCCTGCGTTGAGGTGGCATCCGCCCCTGTTTGAGGTTGCATAGCCAAGTCCCTGACCTACAGCACCTCTCGGCTCATAAGCGGCGAGCTCCATACCTTTTGCATGAATGGCAAACTCCTTGCCGCCGAATCTTTCACTCATACGCTTTGTGCCTTCGGCGAGAATATCACCGATTCCTTCACGGTATGCAATTTTTCGGAAGACCTCGCTCAGATTATCCGTCTTGCCGAACTCAAGACCGCTGTCCCACATACCTTTTTCCTGAAGCTCCATTGCAAAGGCTATTGAGCCGGCGCAGGAGATAGTGTCAATGCCGAGCTCGTCAAGCTCGTAGTTCCAACGGATAATCTTTTCAATGTCATCGTTGAGAATATTCGGACCCAGAAGACCGAGAGTTTCAAGCTCGGGACCCTTTACGTTTTTGCCGTCAACCTTTACGCGTCTTTCGCAACGCATCGGGCAGGAATAGCAGTTTCCGTTACCTACAAGGTGCTTTTCGGCAAGCTCCTCGCCTGATACCTTTTCAAAATCATCAAATCTGCCGTTGCTGAAGTTCTTTGTAGCAAGGATTCTGTGAGCCTGCATGGGAGCAACAAGTCCTGCTGTACCGAGCTTTGAAAGCTGTGCACCGGTAATGGGGTGACGCTTGAGCTGCATTTTCCATTGTTCATTAAGGAATGCTACTCTTTCACTGTCGTAAAGCTCGACGTCCTGAGAGCCCTTTGCCGTTACCAGCTTGAGGTTTTTATCACCGAAAACAGCGCCTACACCGCCACGGCCTGCAGTTCTTTCACCGGAGAAAACGCAGGAATAAAGCACCTTGTTTTCACCGGCGGGGCCTATTGTAAGACAGCTTGTGCCGCCTTTAAACTGCTTTTGTATTTCGCCCGTCATCATCCCCTTCATTTCGGGTACGTCGTGGAAGGTTATCTTGTCGTCTTCAATTTCAATCCAGGTCAGCTCGCTTGCTCTGCCGGTGATAACCATAGCATCCCAGCCTGCCTTTTTGAGTCGTCTGCCGAAGGGGCCGCCGCAGTTAGAGGAGGTAAGCAGTCCTGTAAGCGGAGAAACGGTTGAAATGTTGAAGCGTGTTGAAGAAGGAGATTTGCATCGGGTGAGAGGACCTGTTGAAATAATAAGCCAGTTATCCTCGTCGAAGGCCTTCATGCCCGGTCTGATGTGCTGAAGGAGAATGTCGGCAGCCATAATTTTACCGCCGATTGTTCTTTTTCTGTCTTCATCTGTCCAGGGGAATTCGCCGTAGGTTTTCTTGGTAAGGTCAACGAAAAGAACCCTACCCATATAACCTTTTAAGTTGCTGCTCATAGTGATCACCTCTGAATGTTATTTGAGTTCTAATGTGTTGAGTTGAGTTTCGTCATAAATAAAAAGCTTTTTTGAAAGGCTTTTATCTTTAGTAAGTAAATATTTTATCCCGATTGATGCCTGAAGGGAGCCGATTATGCCTGCGACGGCGCTGACATTGTACGATGCTTCACCTTCTTCACCGAATCCGAGCTCTGACGGGAAAGAGCCCTCACCGGGAAGGTAGAGATGAGCCATGCCGTAAAAGCCGTCAATTCCGCCGGATACAAGGGGAATGCCGCAGTTATTTGCAAAATTTTCGAGAATAAGTCTTGCATCGGGATTGTCAAGGGCCGAAAATATTATATCGCAATCCTTCGCGCAAACAAGGTCGTCTGCCTCGGAGATCTTTATATTCGCGGCAATAAAATCCGTTTCGGGAGCATAGGCTGAAAGGAAGTCCTTCGCTAACAGCACCTTGCTTTTACCGATGTCGTCTTTTTTATAGAAAAACTGACGGTTGAGGTTGCTTTCGTTTACGGTATCGAAGTCGAAAAGGTAAATTTTTTTAAAGCCCGCACCTGCAAGATGCACAGCGATATTACAGCCGAGACCTCCCATGCCGACAACAGCGGCAGTTTTATCCTTAAGGCTGAAGCCTTGTGTCTGTTCTTTAAGGTTCAAAATGTTAGTCCTTTCAGTGTCAGATAAATTTGATTGTGTTGATTTGTCACAGTAATATAATCAGAGCGTGGCGACCTTTAATTCTGCATTGAAAAGACGTCAGCCTTTTCAGTAATTACCTCCGCAGCTTATTGTTTCACCGGAAAGAGTCTCAACAGCGTGGGGGAGTACGGGAATCACAATTTCAAGAGATTCCTTAACTGCCTTGGGGCTTCCGGGAAGATTTATAATTAGAGTTTTACCTCTTATACCGCTTGTCGCCCTTGAAAGCATAGCCTTCGGTGTGATTCCGAGGCTCTGCTGCCGTATGGCTTCACTTATCCCGGGAACATTCCTTTCGATTACGGCAACTGTAGCTTCGGGTGTGACATCTCTGGGTGCAAGACCTGTTCCTCCGGTAGTGAAAATCACATCACAACCGAGTGTATCAGCACCTTTTATAAGTGCCAGGCTGATTATGACCTTTTCATCGGGAACAACCTCGTAGTAAACCGTTTCACCGAGAGGAGCGAGGATTTCACTAATTAAAGCTCCGCTTTTGTCCTCGCAAATTCCCTTGCTGCAGCGGTCGCTTACACAAATTACACCGAATTTCAAAAAAAATCACCCCAATCTATGGAAATTTTCAAAATTATATAGTATAATAATAGCACGGTTGGTGAATTTTTACAATATATTTTAAAGAAAATTCACTTTTTTAGTTAATAATTTTATAAGAAGTGATGCTTTGAGGCATCTTTGATTATTATCCGACTCTTACCTCTAAGTGGTTTTTCATATGAGGGAAGGAGCGAAGCCGAAATAACACTGACTGCTTTCAGAAAGGGCAGTTAACGGCTTAGGGTAAAATGGGGAAACTCTTTTGCCTTCCGTGATTGAAAAGGAGAAATGATCATGAAAAAACTTCTTGCTGTGCTTCTTGCACTCACAATGCTCTTTGCATTTGCAGCCTGCGGCGGCGGTAACACAACTGACGGTAACGTCACTCCCGACAATGCTACAGCCGGCGATGCAGAAAAGAACATGGTAATCCGTATGTCCACAACCACATCTGTCAATGATTCAGGTCTTCTTCCCTATCTTCTTCCCGTATTCCAGGAAGCAACAGGTTATACCGTAGAGGTTCAGTCCGCAGGTACGGGTGCTGCTATTCAGAAGGCTGTTGACGGAAACGCTGACCTTATCCTCGTTCACGCAAAGGCAAGTGAAGAAACCTTTGTAAATGACGGATACGGCATTGAAAGAATCCCCTTTATGTACAACTACTTCGTAGTAGTCGGCCCCGCTGATGACCCTGCAGGTATCGCTGACAGCTCAAATGCAGCAGAAGCCTTCGGTAAGATTGCTGATGCAGAAGCAAAGTTCGTCTCACGCGGTGATGAAAGCGGCACACATAAGGCAGAACTTAAAATCTGGGGCGAAAATGTTCCCGATGCTCAGACGGCTTCCTGGTATATAAACGCAGGTCAGGGTATGGGCGCATGCCTTACAATGGCAAGTGAAGAGGGTGCATACTGTCTTACTGATAAGGCAACCTTCCTTTCAAACAAGGACAGCCTCGACCTTGAAATCGTTCTCGGTCAGGGCGACGATATGAAGAATACATATTCTCTTATCGAGTGTAATCCCGAAAAGCTCGACGGCATCAACACCGAGGGTGCAAAGGCTCTTATCGAGTGGATGACCGGTGACGAAGCAAGTGCTCTTATCGCAAAGTACGGTGAAGAGCAGTACGGTGAGGCTCTCTTCTATCTTATCGAAGAATAAGCCTTGGATAAAATCACAGAAGCCTTTGAGCTTATCTTGTCAATGGATAGGGAGATTCTGCAGATAATAGGCGTCACCTTAAGAATGTCGTTCTTTTCTACAACTATTTCCTGCCTTATAGGTATGCCTCTCGGTGTGCTTCTTACAAGCACAAGCTTTAAAGGCAAACGGACAGTCAAAAAGATTATAAATACCTTGATGGGCTTGCCTCCGGTGGTGGCAGGCCTGATTGTCTATATGCTTTTCACGAAATACGGCATTTTCGGCTCTCTCGGCCTTCTGTTTACAGTTGAGGTTATGGTAGTTGCCCAATGCCTTCTTATAACCCCTGTTGTGATAAGTCTTACTTCAGGTGTATGCTCTGTAGGTTCAAAAAATCTCCTTGAAACGTCAAAGGGTCTCAATTTCAGCAAAATGCGTACATTGAGTCTTTTCCTTTCGCAGAACAGGGCATCGCTTCTTTCCGTTGTGCTTACCGCTTTCGGCAGATCGATAGCCGAGGTAGGTGCTGTAAGCATCGTCGGCGGAAATATTCAATGGAAAACAAGAGTTATGACAACAGCGATTATGCTTGAAACAAACAAGGGCAAGTTTACCTTTGCTCTTGCACTCGGAATGATACTTCTTATTATCTCCTTTATAGTGAATATTCTCGCTTCACTTCTTGTAAGAGAGGAGGAAGAGGAATGATTAAGCTAACGAATCTCACCAAGCGCTACGGAGACAGAACGGTGCTTGATATTGAAGCTCTTGTTGCGGAAAAAGGTGAGTGCATTGTGCTTACGGGACACAACGGAAGCGGCAAGAGCACGCTCCTGAAAATCCTTGCCCGCACCCTTTGTGAAAGTAGCGGAGAGGTGACTGTAACGGGAAATTTATATTATCTGCCGCAGCACTGTATTCCCTTTAATAAAAGCGTAAGAAGAAATATTAACTTCTGCCTTGAAGGAGACAGAAAAAGTAAAAACGCAAGGTGTGAAGAAATTCTTGATGCCTTTAATCTGAAGCATCTTGAGAATAAAAATGCCAAGACTCTTTCCGGCGGTGAATGTCAGCGTCTGTGCCTTGCAAGGGTGCTTTGCAGAAGGGCAGACATTATTCTGCTTGACGAACCCACGAGTGCTGCCGATAAAGAAAGCAGAGCTATCATAAACAGCCTTATTCTTTCATATCAGAAGAAAACAGGCTGTACGGTTATAATGACCAGTCACACAGAGGAAATCCCGAACTTTGAAAGGGTGAAAATAATAAACCTCTGTGACGGAAAAATTACAGAAATCAGGGAGGAAAACAATGCTTAAGGTCGTATCAACAGAAAAAGCTGACAGTATAATCGAAGAAGCGTTTTCCTCATATGAGCTTAAAACGGAGAAAGTCGTACTTGACAGTCTTACGGGCAGAGTACTTGCCTGCGATATATATTCCGAAGAAGATGTCCCCTCCTTTGACCGAAGCACCGTTGACGGCTATTCCGTAATTGCGGCAGATACCTTCGGCTCATCGGAGAGTATGCCCTGCCAGAGTGAAAACAAAGGCGAAATTCTTATGGGGCAGGTTGCCGACGGTGAGATAACGACGGGGCAGTGTATAAGAATCTCTACGGGCGGAATGTTACCAAAGGGTGCAGACAGCGTCGTTATGGTGGAAAACACCGAGGAGCTTTTTGACGGTATGACTCTTATATATAAGGCGGTAAGCCCCTTTGAGAATGTGACGAAAAAGGGAGACGATGTGACAAAGGGTCAGCTCGTGCTTGAAAAGGGCACTTTACTTACGTCAAAGCATATAGGTATTCTTGCAGCTCTGGGTATTACAGAGACTCTTTGCACAAAAAAGCTTAAAGTCGGCATAATTTCAAGCGGTGACGAGGTTGTTCCCATAAGCGAAAAGGCGACAGGCGGTAAGGTGAGAGATGTAAACAGTCATATTCTTGCTGCACTTTTCAGAGAAAACGGCTTCGACTGTGAGCTTTACGGTATCGTAGGTGACAAGTACGAAAAACTATATGAAACAACAAAAAATGCAAGCGAGGAGTGCGACATAATTCTTCTTTCGGGCGGCTCCTCTGCAGGTGCAAGAGATATGACGGTGAAGGTGATAAATGACCTCGGTGAGGTTTACCTTCACGGAATCGCGATGAAGCCGGGCAAGCCTACAATCGTCGGCAGAATAGGCAAAAAAGCGGTTTTCGGATTACCGGGACATCCTGCGGCGGCATACTTTACGGCTCTGCGCTTTGCTTTACCGCTTGCAAGAAAAATAAGCGGATACGGTGAAAACGAAAAAAGCGTAACCGCGGTTACCTCTACAAACATTTCCTCAAACAACGGCAGAGAGGAATTTATCCCTGTGAAGCTTACTGAAGGTGTCGCTTACCCTATTTTTCGTAAAAGCGGAGTGATTTCACTTCTCTCACAAGCTGACGGATATATTGTTATCGGCAGAAACAAAGAGGGGCTTAAGAAGGAAGAAGAGGTTGAGGTAAGGTTGTTTTAAATCTGAAACTACGCGCGGTGAGTTTTTGACCTTCTCCGAAAGTCAAAAAGCAGAGAGCCCCGAAGCACTCTGCCTTATCGCACAAGGTCGGAAAATCCCACTCAGTCCGTTTTTTTAGACGGGTCAAAGGCTCTCTGAAGCAACGCCTGCGGCGTTGCCCTCACCGCGCCGCTTTCCTTTAACTCCACCCCACAGAAAGGAACCATATGAAACACAACTATCTTGATAATATACCGCTTTCAGAAGCGAAGGAAAAGTTTTTTTCACTTATAAGTAAGACACTCGACTGTCTTAAAAGCGAAGAGGTCGAAACCTTTCTCTCGGCAGGCAGAGTAACAAAAAACGCTCTCTATGCGAAAATCTGCTCACCCCACTATAATGCTTCGGCTATGGACGGAATTTCCGTGAAGGCGAAGGATACCTACGGTGCAAGCGAGAATACACCTGTTGTTCTTTCGAAGGAGCAGTACACCGTTGTTGATACGGGCGACCCCATACCCGACAGTCACGATGCTGTCGTTATGGTTGAGGACGTTTTCGAGGACGAAAAGGGAAACGTCACCCTTTACTCCGCAGTTCACCCCTGGCAGAATGTCCGTCAGGTCGGAGAGGATATATGTATGGGCGATATGATAGCGCCTTCGTTTACTGCTGTTACGCCTTCGCTATGCGGAGCAATCCTTGCAGGCGGCATCACTCATTTTGAAGTAGTTAAAAAGCCACTTGTAGGCATTATCCCTACAGGTGATGAAATCGTACCTCCGACAGAAAATCCCGGTAAGGGCGATATAATTGAGTTTAACTCTTCCATTTTCTCCTCAATGGTAAAACAATGGGGCGGTGAAAGCAGGGTCTATCCCATAGTCAAGGATAAAAAGGAGCTGCTTAGAGATGCTCTTATGAAGGCTTGCGATGAGTGCGACGCTGTGCTTGTTCTTGCCGGCTCATCTGCAGGCAGAGACGATTACACCTGCGATATAATAAAGGAGCTTGGTGAGGTCTGTGTACACGGTATCGCAGTAAAGCCCGGCAAGCCCGCTGTTCTGGGAAAAATCGGTGATGTGCCCACCGTGGGACTTCCCGGTTATCCTGTGTCGGCGATAGTCATAATGGAAAACATTGTCCGTGACCTTGTTTACCGTATGGGTGGAATTGCTGTACCTGAAAAGAAAAAAATAAAGGCAGTACTCGGAAAAAGAGTAGTGTCCTCACTCAAATATCACGAATTTGTAAGAGTCACTCTCGGAAGAGTGGGAGACACCTTCACTGCTGTACCTCTTATGCGAGGAGCAGGTGTTGTAACAAGCTTTACAAAGGCTGACGGCATACTTGAAATTCCCCAGGACAGCGAGGGAATCGAGCAGGGCGAGGAAGTTGAAATCACCCTTCTTAAGGATATAGCCGAAATCAGCTCTTCGCTTATCGTAACAGGTAGTCATGATCCGATGATAGACGAGATAAAGGACATTATGAAAAAGAGGGGCTATCCTTTTACACTTTCTTCCTCTCATGTGGGCAGTATGGGTGCAATCAATGCCGTAAAGAGTAAAAGTGCTCACCTTGGCGGTATACATCTGCTTGACACCTCAAGCGGAGAATATAACAGAAGCTACATCGAAAAATATTTTTCCGACGGCTCTGTAAGGCTTTACAAGGGAGTCGGCAGAATTCAGGGACTTATGGTGAGAAAAGGTAACCCTCTCGGGATAAAGGATTTTTCTGATGTGGAGCGCTGTGTTTACGTAAACCGCCAGCTCGGCTCGGGCACGAGAATTCTCTGTGATTACCTTATCGGTAAGTACAGCATCGACAAAACAAAGCTTGAAGGCTACCGCAACGAGGAATTCACCCATACAGCCGTAGCGGCACTCATTGCTTCGGGTAACGCTGATTGCGGACTCGGCATATACTCTGCGGCTAAAATGTATGACCTCGACTTTATACCTGTTTCCACCGAGGAATACGATTTTCTCGTTAGTGGTGAAACAGAAGAAAATGAAGCAGTCAGGGCATTCTTTGAGATACTTGAAAGTGATGAGCTTAAAGAGAGACTTACAAAAATGGGAGGTTATAGCTTTGAGTGACTTTACACATCTCGATAAAAAGGGTCAGGCGGTAATGGTAGATGTGGGCGAGAAGGCATACACGAGCCGCACCGCCAAGGCAAAAGCCACCCTCAGAATGAAGGAAAGCACCCTTTCTGCACTTCTTACAAGTGAGCTAAAAAAAGGTGACGGACTTGCTACTGCAAGAATTGCAGGTATAATGGGTGGAAAAAAAACAAGTGAGCTTATTCCTCTTTGTCACAATATCCCCATTGAAAGCATAAAAATCGACTTTGACAATAACGGTAAGGACGAGCTTTACATTCTTGCCACAGCAAAATGCACCTACAAAACAGGCATTGAGATGGAAGTGCTGACGGCGGCATCTGTTGCGGCGCTTACAGTTTATGATATGTGTAAGGCTATTGATCGTGAAATGATTATAAAAGACATTCACCTTACGGAAAAAACAGGCGGAAAGAGTGATTTTTTTAATGATTGATTCCTTTGGACGAAAGATAAATTATCTGCGTGTTTCTGTTACGAAAAGGTGCAATCTCAACTGTACCTATTGCGGTGCAGAATGCGAAAAGGACAGCGAGCTTGCCGCAGAGGAAACCGAAAAGCTGGTAAAAGCCTTTGTGAGGCTCGGCATCACGAAGGTCAGACTTACGGGCGGAGAGCCACTTGTGAGAGCTGACATCTGTGAAATCGCCGAAAGAATAGGCAGAATTGACGGCATAAAGAAGCTTGCAATCACAACTAACGGAGTGCTTCTTTCAAAATATGCCGAAAGGCTCAAAAACGCAGGTGTCAATGCGGTCAACATCAGTCTTGACACGACAGACAAAGACCAGTACAGAAAAATTACGGGTTTTGATTTACTCGATAAGGTATACGAGGGCATAGACGAAGCTGAAAGGGTGGGGCTTTCACCCATAAGGCTCAATGCCGTGCTTATCAGAGGCGAAAACGATGACCAGGCAGAAAAGCTTATAAGCATCGCAAAAGACAGAAAAATTGACGTGCGTTTTATCGAGCTGATGCCCTTTTCCGATGAGGGTGAAAACGAAAAGCTTGTTATAAGAGGCGAGGAAATACTGAAAGCCTTTCCTTTCCTTAAGGAATGTGACAGTAAGGGTAAAAGCGGCTTTGAAAAGAGCGTCGCAAAATACTACTCTGCTGAAAATTTCAAAGGCAGAATCGGCTTTATCACTCCTGTCAGCGATAAATTCTGCAGTGACTGTAACCGCATACGGCTTTTAAGTGACGGTAAGGTAAGACCCTGTCTCGGGAATGATGTTTTCTTCGACCTGATGCCCTATATTGACGACGAAGAGATGCTTGTTAAAAAGGCGAGAGAAGCGATTCTTGCAAAGCCTACACAGCACAGCTTTTCCTGTTCCTACGGACACAGCCATGGACTTAATAAAATTGGAGGGTGAAATCAATTCACAATGCACAATTGTTTTTCATCACTTTAAAACATAGGAGGTAACAAAATGAAAGGTAAAATTCTTGCAATCAACATAAGTGAAAAGAAGGGGACACCCAAGACATCAATCAATCCCGGTGTGATGATAGAGGATTTCGGCTTTGAAAATGATGCCCACGCAGGCAAATGGCACCGTCAGGTGAGCCTGCTTGCGAAAGAGAGCATCGAAAAAAGCAAGGGTATGCCTACAACGGGACTTTGTCACGGTGTTTTCGCAGAGAATCTCACAACTGAGGGTATCGAGCTTCACACACTCCCCGTAGGTACAAGGCTTAAGGTAGGCGAGTGCCTTATAGAAATCAGTCAGATTGGCAAGGAGTGCCACGACGGATGTGCAATCAGACAGCTTGTCGGTCAGTGTATTATGCCCAAGGAAGGCGTATTCGCAAGAGTAATCGAGGGCGGAAAGGTCTTTGAGGGAGACAGCATTGAGGTTGTGTGAGACATCAATGAATGCAGAATAAGAAGAAATTACAACATTAATGCCGCAGAGCTTCGCTGAAGTGATTCTGCGGCTTTTTAAAAATTTTTTCTCGTTAAATATTGATAAGAAAAAAGAATGATGTTATAATATTCGGGTATTTTATTTTTATCCCGCAAATTAAAGGAGTTGTTTTAAATGAACATTGGTATTTACGGCTACGGCAATCTCGGAAGAGGCGTTGAGGACTCAATCAAGCGTAATCCTGACATGAAGCTTTGCGCCGTTTTTACAAGAAGAAGCCCTGAAAGTCTCACCATCGCAACAGAAGGTGTGCCTGTGGTTTCTACGGCTGATATAATGGAGTGGAAGGATAAAATCGATGTACTTATCATCTGCGGCGGCAGTGCTACCGACCTTCCCGAAATGACTCCCGCACTTGCAGAGCATTTTAATGTTATTGACTCATTTGATAACCATTCATCTATCCCTGAACACTATGCAAGGGTTGACGCTGTGGCAAAGGAAAACGGTAAAGTTGCTCTTATCTCCTGCGGCTGGGACCCCGGTATGTTCTCCGTTAACCGCCTTTACGCTTCCTGTATTCTTCCTGACGGTAAGGATTACACCTTCTGGGGCAAGGGCGTTTCTCAGGGACATTCCGACGCTATCAGAAGAATTGACGGTGTCCTTGATGCAAGACAGTACACAGTACCAGTTACCGAAGCTCTCGATGCAGTAAGAAGCGGCGCACAGCCCGAGCTTACAGCAAGACAGAAGCACAGACGTGAATGCTTCGTTGTTGCCGAAGAGGGTGCAGATAAAGAGAGAATCACGCGTGAAATCGTTACGATGCCCGCTTACTTTGAGCCTTATGATACAACCGTTACCTTCATTACTATGGAGGAAATGAAAAAGAATCACAGCGAGCTTCCTCACGGTGGCAACGTTATACGCACAGGTGTTACCGGTAAGGACGATTGCCACAAGCAGGTGATCGAGTATAAGCTTACCCTTGACTCAAATCCCGAATTTACGGGCAGTGTACTCGTCTGCTACGCAAGAGCCGTTGCAAGAATGGCAAAGCGCGGCGACTGTGGCTGCAAGACTGTTTTCGATGTTGCGCCTGCTGATCTTTCAGCAGTTGACAGAAGCGAGATTATTGCACACCTTTTATAAAATGCAGAATGCAGAGTGCAGAATGCAGAATTGAGGGCTATTAAAATTCGGTATGCTGAATTGTGGGTCTGCAACCCAATACATCTGATACTCAAAAATAATGTTAAAGGAAAAACAAAACTATGATTTGTGAAAATATCGGTATAAACGGAAGTCATCTCACCTTTGCAGGTGTTGATACCGTAGAGATGGCTGGAAAGTACGGCACTCCGCTTTTTCTTATGGACGAAAACCGCATAAGAGAAAAGTGCCGCATCTATATTACTTCGATGAAAAAGCACTTCGGTGAAGAGTCCTTCCCTCTTTTTGCGAGTAAAGCTCTTTGCTTCAAGCGTATCTATGAGATTATGAAGGAAGAGACAATGGGTATAGACCTTGTTTCTTCAGGTGAGATTTACACCGCCTCAAAGGCAGGCTTCAATATGGAAAAGTCCTTCTTCCACGGCAACAACAAAACTGACGCCGATATAGCATACGCTATGGAAAACGGTGTAGGTTACTTTGTTGCTGACAGTATTTACGAGCTTTCTGCCGTTGATGCTATCGCAAAGGAAAAGGGCATCAGGCAGAAGATGATTCTCCGTCTTACACCGGGTATCGACCCTCACACCTATGCCGCAGTTGCTACGGGTAAGGTTGACTCAAAATTCGGTGTTGCTATTGAAACAGGTCAGGCAGAGCTTTTCCTCAAGGAAGCGCTCACCTTCTCTAATCTCGAAATCAAGGGCTTTCATTGCCATGTAGGCTCGCAGGTTTTCGACGAAGAGGGCGACGTTTATCTCGACGCTTCAACGATTATGCTCCACTTTATAAAGAAGATGGAGGAGCTTTACGGCTTTAAGGCAGAAATTTTGAATATGGGTGGCGGATTCGGTGTAAGATATACCGATTCTGACCCTTATCTTGATATTGAAAAGGCTATAGAAAGTCTCGCAAAGCATATCAAGGCTACTGTTTCAGAGCTTGAAATTAAAATGCCGAAGGTAATTATGGAGCCCGGCAGAAGTATAGTAGCTGATGCAGGTATGACTCTTTACACTGTAGGTACACTTAAGGAAATCACCGGCTACAAAAACTATGTTTCCATCGACGGCGGTATGACCGATAATCCACGTTATGCTCTTTACGGCTCGAAGTATACTCTTTTACTCGCAAACCGTATGAATGAGGAAAATGATTTTACTTGTGATGTTGTGGGTCGCTGCTGTGAAAGCGGAGATATTATTCAGCCCGATGTAAAGCTTCCCAAGCCCGTGAGAGGGGATATAGTTGCCGTCTGCACTACAGGTGCATATAACTTCTCAATGGCGTCAAACTATAACAGAATTCCCCGTCCTGCAGTTGTAATGCTTTCTGACGGTGGAGATTATGTTGCAGTAAGAAGAGAGACCTTTGCCGACCTTGCGGAAAGAGACGTTTAATGAATGCAGAATGTCACCCGACGCTTCGGGTAAAGGAAAATGATACCCCATCAAGGCACACCCTGCCTCTCCTTTTGGGAGATGTGGCAATACGAGGCATTGACGTAGAGTGTGTTCCGGGTTTTATAGGTGATAAAATGGAAGAAGAAGTTAAGCACAAGCGGAGAGTCCGCTATAAAGGTACTCACCCGAGAAAATTCGAGGAAAAGTACAAAGAGCACAACCCTGAAAAGTACGCTGACGATGTAGCGCACATTATCGCAAGAGGTGCGACTCCTGCAGGTATGCACATTTCCATTATGGTGGACGAAATCCTTGAGTTTCTTGACATAAAGCCGGGGCAGACCGGTCTTGACGCTACTCTCGGCTACGGCGGTCATACAAGGGCTATGCTGGAAAAGCTTGAGGGTAAGGGGCATATTTACGGTCTCGATGTCGACCCTATCGAGTCGGCAAAAACCGAAAAGCGTCTTCGTGAAGCAGGCTTCGGTGTGGATATTCTCACGGTAAGACTTCAGAATTTCGCTGATATTGATAAGGTTGTAGCTGATACGGGTAAGAAGTTTGACTTTATCCTTGCCGACCTTGGTGTAAGCTCTATGCAGATTGATAATCCAGAAAGAGGCTTTTCCTACAAGGTTGAAGGTCCTCTTGATTTAAGACTTAACCCTCAAAAGGGACAGAGCGCCGCAGAAAGACTCAAGGAAATGACAAAGGACGAAATCATCGGTATGCTTCGTGAAAATTCTGACGAGCCCTATGCAGAGGAAATTGCAAAGTGCATAATGAAGTATTATTATATGGGTAAGCCCGTTGAAACTACTCAGGCTCTTCGTAAATGTGTTGAGGAAGCACTTTCCTTCCTGCCTAAAAAGGAGCAGAAGGACGCTGTCAAGAAATCCTGTCAGCGTACATTTCAGGCAATCAGGATTGATGTCAACAGCGAGTTCGAGGTGCTTTACGCATTTCTTGAAAAGCTCCCTGATGTGCTCAACGAAGGCGGAAGGGTGGCTGTGCTGACCTTCCATTCGGGCGAGGACAGACTTGTAAAGAAATCCTTCAAGGAGCTTCATAAAGCAGGTGTTTATTCGTCCGTTGCAAGAGATGTAATCCGTCCGAGCTACGAGGAGATAATCAGAAACAGCCGTTCAAAGTCGACAAAAATGCGTTGGGCGGTTAAGTAAGGCAGTGACTGCTGCATTAATATGTAGAAAGCAGAAATAATCTTTGTGTAAAAAATATCATATAACAGTTAAACAGATGTGCTTAAGCTGAAAATTGGCTTGAACACATCTGTTTTGCTTTTGGGTATGCAATTATTTTTCGGGTAAATTTTGCGATGCCGCAAGCGGCATCGCCGGGGCGCGGGGAGGGCTTTTGCCGCCGGGGGCGGCAAAAGCATAGCGGGGCGGAGCTCCCCTATGGGCACGCAGCAAGCTGCGTTGCGCC
>JAZSGW010000009.1:0-61961 GCA_045532935.1 Acutalibacteraceae bacterium | reverse complement strand
TAAAAAGCTATTTGAAAAAAATCGGAAATTTTTCAAAAAACTTTCAAAAAAAGTGTTGTCAAAATCATTTTTTTGTTGTATAGTATACGAGTCGCTGTGAGAGATAAGTCTCAGACAGCAGATGTGGGAGCATAGCTCAGTTGGGAGAGCATCTGCCTTACAAGCAGAGGGTCACAGGTTCGAGCCCTGGTGTTCCCACCAAATGACCCGGTAGTTCAGTTGGTTAGAACGCTAGCCTGTCACGCTAGAGGTCGACGGTTCGAGCCCGTTCCGGGTCGCCATTTAAGAGGATTAAATCCTCATATGCCTCTGTAGCTCAGTTGGTAGAGCAACGGACTGAAAATCCGTGTGTCGTTGGTTCGATTCCGACCGGAGGCACCAAAAATGCGGATGTAGCTCATCTGGTAGAGCGCCACCTTGCCAAGGTGGAGGTAGCGAGTTCGAGCCTCGTCATCCGCTCCAGTAAAAAGACCATCGCAATTGCGGTGGTTTTTCTTTGAAATACTTTCAGAAAAGGCAAAAAAACTCTTGATTTTTCCCCTGCTCTGTTGTATAATGAATCACGCAAAAAACAAATATCTGTATGGAGAGTTGTCCGAGCTGGCCGAAGGAGCACGATTGGAAATCGTGTAACGGCGATAAACCGTTCGAGGGTTCGAATCCCTTGCTCTCCGCCAAAAAATGATACCGATGCCCTTGTGGTGTCGGTATTATTTTTTTCGATAGAATCAGAAGGAAGGGATTCGAACAAGGAGGGAGCGAAGCGGAAGAAAACAGTCCGGTGGACTGTTTTCGCCGACGGGGCAACGAAGCCGTCAGGCGAGGCGATAGCACGGCAGTGCGGGACAAAATCCCTTGCTCTCCGCCAAAAAATGACGGTATCCATCAGGGTGCCGTTATTTTTTTATTTAAATAAGAAGCAAGGGATTCGAACACTGAGAGGGTGAGGAGCGTAAAAAAAACAGTTCGGTGAACTGTTTTTAGCGACGAAGCGTGAGGCGGGTACTGTTGCGAAGCAACGGTCGCCGAGGTCGGTGGATGCGAAGCAGACACATCCCTTGCTCTGCTTTTCGTTAAAATCCATAAGCAAGAGATCAGAACAAGGCGTATTTCCATATTGCAATAATTGACATGGGTCTGCTTCTGTGTTATTATTTGTAGAAATAAGATGCAGTGAACGCTTGTGCCCGACTGGCATAAAAGCCTTTTGCGAGAATTGCAGGTGCTTTGGAGTACTGATGCAAATTATATAATCGAGGTGAAGAAAAATGGCATATCAATTTGAATATACTTTGACAGATGAAGGAAATGCCTATATAACCAGATACCGTTCTTCCGAGTGGAAGGAAGATACAGTTGTAGTTCCCGATTCCATAGACGGACACCCTGTACTGCGTATAAACCACAACGCCTTCAGTCATAAGATGATTAGCAATTTGTATCTGCCCGACAGTCTTCTGTTTCTGTGTTACGATTCCTTTGGTGGATTTCTCGGTCATATTCACATCCCCTATAATGTGGATGTGAGTCCCGATTTTGCGTTTGGATCCAGTGCGACGGTATATACTGCACAGGGAAGCTGCGCAGACGAAGTCATAAAAGCGAGCGGCAAAGATCGTCACGAAGTCCGATACATTTGCGAAGATACCTCCGTGATACGGGATAACGACATTACCTATTATCTGCGTAGTAATCAAACCTTGGATCTTGTGAAATGCCACTCCAACATATCAACGCTTTCCATTCCGTCCCATTTTCAGGGGTATCCGGTAAAACGCATCTGCAACAGAGCATTCGATAAATGCACGCAGCTGGAAAGCATTTCCTTTTCGGAAGGACTGGAAGTTATCGGCGGTGGCGTATTTTCAGATCTGAAGCATCTTAAAACCGTAATTCTCCCGGAAAGTATTCATACAATCGATTTCGATGGTAATTCCATTTTCGGATACCGTGGCAGTAAGGCAGATGTAATCGTGCATTCCTCTGCAGGCAGTTATGCTGAAAGCTGGTGCAGTAAAAATAAGGTTATGTTTCAGCCTAACGGAACAGAACTCGTAAAGGAGAATGGTCTGAGTTTTCTGCTGAAGGCCGACGGCACTGCAGAGGTGGCAAAATGCGACAGAAGTCACCGAAATGTAACCCTCCCCTCTGAATTCCGCAACCATTATGTATTAGGCATCCGGGCAAAAGCCTTTGAAGACTGCGACGGTATGCTGGAAACGGTGATTCTGGAAGAAGGCATACGTTACATTGGAGATGATGCTTTCTGCGGTGTGCGTTCATTGAAAGAGATAATTCTGCCGGAAAGTCTTGAAGTAATCGGAAACGGTGTATTCCGGAGGTGCAACCTGAAAACATTGAAAATCCCTGTACGGGTCAGAGAAATTGGACAGGATACTTTCAGCAAAGACTCCGACATCACACTCACGGTAAGCTACGGAAGCTATGCCGAGCAATACTGCAAGAAAAACATCATTCCTTACACTTCTCTTATGCCGGACGGCTCCGGCAGGCAAGCTTTGGTGTTTCTGAACGGATTTATTCTCCGACTGAACGAAAACAACACCGCTTCCGTCGTGAAACATACAGGATCCGGTACATATGTTGAGATTCCCGAAACCTATCTGAACTATCCTGTGACGGAGATAGAAGAGGGCGCTCTATGTAATCTCCATATTGAAGCTTTGGTAATACCGCCCACTATTCTTAACATCGGGAATCATTCATTGCCCGAGGGATATGCCAAGGTGACAGAAAAGAAATACGTAGGAGAAGTAATCTACCACGAATATTTTCAAGGGTGCATCAAAGACACACATACTGTACCCAACTACGAATACTCTACAAAATATGTTCCTATTATCCAAGTGTCCAAAGGTAGCTATGCTGAATTTTACTGCAAAAAAAATGAAATACCGCATATCATAGTGAAGTGACCCCTGTCAAGTAGACAGATAAAAAAGTTCTTTGAATATTATGGTATGATTTGACAGTTTGTCTATAATATTAAGAAAAGCCCTATGGTAGAAACGAATGAACTACCATAGGGCTTTATATTACTTTTGCTCACTCCCATTCCTGAACCTCCACACCAACCTTCCATCTCCATACACCGTAACATTCTCAACTGTCATCTGCCATAGCTTTTCATTGAACTCAAGGTTAAGTAAAAAAACTCTAAACTAATGCACCGCAATAAAAACTGTTGCATAGTATCAAAATATGCGTGGAACCACATAATCAATACCACTGTTGATACAATGCTGTCGACAGTGGTATCGTTATTTTTACAAAGCTGACGGCTCTGCGTGGTATCTACCGACGCAGAGCCGTTTTTCTTTTACTTTTCAGTTGTTATTGCCATACGAAAATCAAGAAAATTTATTTCTTCAGCTTTTTGATTTCAGTCATATTCTTGGGTTCAAGCACCTCGGCAAGCTGGGCTTCGCTCATAAGACCATCCCTGATTACTATGTCCTTTACGGGTACTCCTGTTTTCAATGACTCTTTTGCAATTTCTGCAGACTTTTTGTAACCTATGTAGGGCTTAAGTGCAGTTGCAATTCCTACGCTCTTATAAAGATATTCCTGACAGCGCTCTTCATTTACTACAATACCAAGAATGCAATTATCAATGAGTGTTCCTATAACATTTGTAAGAGCCTGTATTCCTTCGAAAAGACTGTAGAAGATAACCGGCTCAAAAGCATTGAGTTCAAGCTGTCCTGCTTCGGCAGCCATGGTAACAGTCATATCACTTCCGATAATTCTGTAAGCAACTTGGGAAACTACTTCAGGTATAACGGGATTAACCTTTCCCGGCATAATTGAAGAGCCGTTCTGCTTTGCAGGAAGTGTGATTTCTGCGATACCGGTTTTAGGTCCGCTTGAAAGCAGACGAAGGTCATTACACATCTTCGAAAGATTCACAGCTGCTGATTTAAGCATTGAGGAAACAGTAACATAAATATCAAGATTTGAAGTTCCGTCGAAAAGGTCCTCACACTGTGAATAATTGCCCTCTACAACCTGTGAAATATTATCGCATATATATGTAAGATAATAAGGATCGCCGTCAATAGCCGTACCGATAGCTGTTGCACCCATATTAAGCACGTGAAGTGCCTTTTCAGCAAAAATGAAACGCTCTATATCACGCTTTACTGCTGAAGCGTAGGCATGGAATTCCTGACCCAAACGCATAGGAACCGCATCCTGAAGCTGGGTTCTGCCCATTTTAAGTATACCGTCAAACTCCTCTGCCTTCTGCATAAGCACATCATAAAGGCGCTTTTCGGCAGGTATAAGAACATTCAGCATCTGAACAATAGCTATTTTACCGGCAGAAGGATATACGTCGTTGGTCGACTGTGCCATATTTACATCATCGTTAGGATGAACAATGCTGTAGTCGCCCTTTTGTCCGCCGAGAATTTCTATTGCACGGTTAGCGATAACTTCGTTTGCGTTCATATTAGCAGATGTACCGGCACCGCCCTGAATGGCATCAACAATAAACTGATCGTGCAGCTTGCCCCCGATGATTTCATCGCAGGCCTGAATGATAGCTTCAGCCTTTTTGCTGTCTAGTCTTCCGGAATCACGGTTTGTCATCGCCGAGGCTCTTTTAAGCTGTGCAAGGGCTTTGATAAGCTCAAAGTGCATGGGAATACCGGTTATAGGGAAATTCTCCTTAGCTCTTAATGACTGCACTCCGTAATACGCATCAATGCTAATCTCTTTTTCTCCGATTGAGTCAGCTTCAATTCTTGTTTTCATTACAGCAGAACCTTTCATTAAATACTATTTTTCGACAAATTAACTTTTTGTCCAAACAATTATAACATAAGGATAAATTTTTTCAACATCTTTTTGGAATTATAGTTATTTTATTAATAATATTTGCATTCGGCTTGATTAACAGAAAAAGATACTCAACTAAAAAAACCTCCTTGATTTGTACAGTCATATGCACAATCCAAGGAGGTTTGTTTTATATTAAAGCAAAACAGAGTAAATTTCTTCTCCGCCGTTTACAAATACCTCCAGAATGTATCCGTCACGGATAATTTTGAGGTCTTTGATTTCGCCTTTATAAACGACACTCTTACGTCCTGCACGTCTGATTTTAAAGCCCTGTGAATTACGGATAACCGAGGAATCAGTATCCTTGAGAAGGTGTTGCACTTCTTTTACGGGATAACCGTAAATCTTTCCGTCAACAAGCTTTATCTCACGGGGAACAGACATACAGCCTATATCCTTCTTACGGTATCCTGCATATCTCCAGCCGGGTATCCAGGAAATAAGAATCGTTCTGCCATCGGGAGCGGAAAAAACCTGACCTGCATACTGGTCGGGACCTTTATCGACTTCACCTGTATATTCGGGAGTAAACCTTCCTTGTTCAAATCTGCCGTACATCACAAAAAAGCGGTGACCGTCTTCTTTACAAACGGAAGCTGTAAGAAGATACCTGTCCCCCGACCTCATAAAAGACGGACACTCGGCAAATTTAGAATTCTCCCATTCGCACAAAATGCCTTTATAGCTCCAGCAAAACAAATCCTCACTCTCATACAAAAGAAGATTTGCGGTTTTCTTTTCGTGATTTCCCGATGCCATTACACAGTAGTACTTACCTTCGGAATAACAGACGGCAGGATCACGGAAATCGGGGCAGCCGTCGGAAGGGAAGCCTTCAATTACAGGATTGCCCTCATACTTACTGAAAGCTATACCGTCAGCGGAATACGCAACACTGACAGACTGAACACCGTCGTGAATAGACGCATAAAAGAGAAAAAGTGTATCGTCCTTTACAATCGCCGTACCCGACCAACAACCGTCCTTATCGTAGGGCTTGTCGGGAAAAAGCGCAACAGACAGCTCTTCAAAATGCAAAAAATCCTTTGTTCTTGCGTGACCCCAGTGCATACTTTCATTCCAGGGCTTCTCATAATTCGGTGAATGCTGGTAAAAGATGTGATAATATCCCTTGAAATACACAAGACCGTTAGGGTCGTTTATCCAGCCCTTGCGGGTTGCAAAATGATATTCAAGCGGTTTACGGTAATTCATATATCTCCTCCTTCCCCTTTTATTCGGTTGTTATTTCCCAACCGTCAAGATTTCCTTTAAGATATGCGATGCTTAATTTGCCGCCAGAAAAGCTCACTGTAGCTAAAATACCAGGCAGACAAAGAGGCACCTTTATATTTTTATCGATGGGTTTAAACGCGATTTTTCTGCTTTCATAATCAACCGAAAGTCCCAAAGCTGCATGAAGAGTAGTCCAGCTCGACATCGGACGTGTATAGTGGTGACCGCATTCCCAATGGTCCCAGAATGAACCGAATCGCATCTGGTTGCTGTGTATGGAGCTGATTTCCGTATCTGCGATTTCACGAAGCCCCACTGAAAGAGCAAGGGCACAGAACGCATAACCGATTCCCGTCCACGCTGCTTCTGCCTGACAGTTTTTATATGTGTGAATTGTTGTTTTTCTTCCATCGGGACAAGAGGCGTTGATAAGTCCTGCCTCACTGTCAAAATTATTTTCGAATATAAGCTTAACAACATCACGGATTCTTTCGTCGCTGAGATTCCCCTTAACGCCCATAGCTCTCAGGAACCACTCTCCGTCAAGCTGGTCAGTCATCAGAGATTCGTCGGTCCGGTTCTCTTTTCTCCAAAGATTGTAATACTCTTTATTCCAAAGTTTTTCCTCAAGAGCATTTTTCCCTTTTTCTGAAATGGCATTCCATTTTTCCTGACGGACTCTGTCCTCCATTTTTTCTGCTATTATGGCAGCAGCTTTAAGAGCGGCCAACCAGAGAATTGAAATGTATGCGGGTGTTCCTGAAAAATTCCACGCATCGTAAGTATTTCGTTTTGTCTCGCTGTCAGGAAGTCCGTCCCCGTCCCTGTCGAGCCTTTCAATAGAATCCATAGCCCGTATGACATTATCCCAGAGCGAAGAAAGATACTCACGGTCACCCGTAAACAGATAGTCACGAAGCACCATCAGAACGAACTGCATATTCATATCTACACGGTCAAAGCCTCTGTCAACCTGTTCAAGGCCGGGAAGGAAGAGATGATGCACCCTTCCGTCCTTTCTCTGGAATTCTGCTCCCATTCTAATCTGTTTTTTCTGTAGGTCGGGAAACAGGTTAACAAGTCCGAAGGAGGCATGATATGTAATATCTGTGGTGTGGAAGCCGCAAAAGCCGAGCCCCTCCCACAAACCGAACTTTCCGTTTTTAAGATAACAGGAGCTTTTTACAAGCTGTGACAGATTTGACGACCAGGCATCGGGATAAGCCGACGGCAAATCGGTGTTGTAAAGCAGGTCGGCAAAATCTACTGCAGATTTACAGACGCTGTCGCGGTTCTCGGTAAGAAATCTGTTTGCATCAAGAGAATTCTTATATAAATTCTCGTAATAATGACCCAGGCGTTTTCCCGATTTAGCGAAATGATTCGGAAAATACCAAGAGAAAACAAAACTGACTCTCTTCTTTTCCCCGGGTGCAAGAGTGAGTTTACTGCAAAGAGCGCAGGAGCCGAAGCTCGTACCCATACGCCACATCTGTCTGCTGCAGCATCTGAGAAATGCTATTTTTTCCTCTCTGTCAGGAGGAAATGCCGGTGTAATGTGCTGAATCCTTTTAAGAAGTGATGAAGCGAAAGGATACTTTGAGTACTCCTCACAAAGGTAATCAAGCTTTTCATTTTTTGCTGTATGAAGATTTATAGGCATTGAAGGAGGCTTCCTGCCTGCAGTACTGTTCGGCAAGGTACCGCTTTCTCTGAACCCAAACAAAAACGACTCCTGGGTCACTCCGAAATCAGAATTAGCTACATACTCTTTAAGATAACGGAAATAATCTGCAGTAATATATGAGTTCTCTCCGTCACTTTTTACCGAAAGACAGACATCTCCACAGGACGGAGCTCTTGTAGTCCTTACAGGCTCAATATGAATACCGTAACCATTTTTCATAGTAACAAGAGAGTTTCTGCTTCCTTCCTTTTTATCTGTAAAATTCGGCTCAAGGGCGCCTAAAAGGCTTATCTCCATAGCTTCATCGGAAGGGTTTTCAACGGTGAAATCAAGATAAAAACCCGGTGTTGCCGAAGCGTCCGAATTATGGGGCACAAAGGGTGATACCGCCCTCAAGGACACCTTACAAGGCAAATCGCTGTCAATATAATCAAGGTCGCAAAGAGGAAATCTGCCGTCAAAATCAATTCTTTCTATGGGCTTATTCCAGGCAAACATACGGTACGTAAAATCTTCAGCATCAGTTTTCATACCGAGCTTGCGGACAACAGGCTGTGACCCTTCACTCTTCGCACGTATCCAGAAAGAAAGTGCACCCGTGCTGCCTTCGCCGTCATCAACCTTTGTCTCGTGAGACCTTTTTGTGAGCCTCGGCTGATTTGCGATAAGCCAATAGTGAAACTCGCCGTCAGGCAGAATCTCAACGCTGCCGCTGCCTATTCCGCCAAGCGCAATACCGCTTGTATGGGTTTTGGTTGAAGTAATTCTTGCCATAATAAATCTTCCTGACTTTAGTTTTTTAAGATATAAAACTGTATTTCCTCTTTATATATCTTTAAAAAAATTATAGCGTGAAGGGCAGGTATTGTCAACAACGACGTTTTGGTTTAAATTTAAATCCTCTTACCCATTGCCATAAGCTTGTATATAGTATATAATTAAAGTACAGTTTTTTTAAGGAGTGCTGAAAAATGGAAAAAAATAAACTTTCAGTATGGCAGAGTGCTTGTATTATCACCGGCTATGGTGTCGGTGGAGGCATTATGGCTATGCCCTATCTCGCTGAAAAGAACGGTATAATAGTAGCCCTTGCGATTCTTATGCTGTCTTTCCTTGCCAACTATGTTATCCACCTTATGATCGCCGATATTTCAATTAAAAGCGGCGGCAAATCACAGATTGTTGAGGTTTTCTCTAAATATCTTTTCACAGGTAAATACCAGAAGCCTGTAACGCTTTTCTTCTTTGTTGTTATGGCTCTCGTAATGTTCACTAACCTTGCCGCTTATATTTCAGGTGCGGCTGAAATCATCACCGACCTTATCGGTGTACCTATGATAGTTTCAAAGCTGATTTTCTATATAGCTGCGGCAAGTGTTGTTCTTTTCGGACTTAAGGCTGTAGGTGTCAGCGAAACCGTTGCCGTCTCTGTTATTTTCGCCGTTATCGGTGTGCTTGGTATATTTTCACTTTTTAATATCAGTAATCCCCTTAACTTCAGCATCGGCAAGCCTAACCATATACTTGCCTTCTTCGGTATGGCGATGCTCGCATTCTCCGCCTTTTTCTCTGTGCCTCAGGCAGTGAAAGGTCTTGATGCAGATGCAAAAAAAGTAAAAAAAGCAGTCTTTATCGGTCTTATGAACAATCTTGTGCTTATGGTTGTTATCACAATCTGCGCACTTCTCTCCTCAACAGAGATTACAGAGGTTGCTATGATCGGTTGGAGTAAGGGTATCGGCTCCTGGGCACAGATTGCCGGCTCTCTTTTCACTATCCTTGCCATGCTTACAAGCTACTGGGCAATCTCACTTGCACTTGCCGATATTACCGAGGAGCAGATAAAAAAAGACAAAAGAATCTGCTGGATTATTGCTACTCTTCCCTCCCTTCTTATGACCTTCCTCAACCTTGGCGGATTTATGGAATTTATGCGTATCGGTGGCGGTCTTATCGGTATTCTTATTGCGATTCTCGTTATCCCCGCCTACAGGAAGAGTCTCAAGGACGAAGGCGACAGCACTCTCGGCAACAAATGCGGCACCCTTGTGCAGATTCTCGTTATAATCGCACAGCTTCTTATGGCTGTAGGTAATGTGGTGCCTGTATGAGAAAGATTCTTTACTACAACGGTAACATTCACTCTATGACTTCGGAAAACGATATTTTTTCCGTAATGGTAACCGAGGGTGAAAAAATAACATATACGGGAAATGAAATCCCGCCAGGCATTTTTGACGAAAAGGTCGACCTTGAGGGTAAACACGTTTATCCTACAATGACAGACTCACATCTGCACCTTCTTTATACAATCGTTCTTTCTGCCGCAAGCTTCAATATCTGCGAAATCACCTCTGACGGTGTAAAGCCCGACAATATAAACGACATAGGAAAAAGAGTGACCGATTACTGCAAGGCAAACCCGAAACAGAAAATTATAACTGCTAACGGATACATCATTTCCGCAGTTGATGAAAAGAGACTTCCGACACGCTTCGAACTTGACAAATGGTCAGACGGCAGAGCGATGATAGTTTACAGCATCGACGGTCACAGCAGTGCTATTTCAACAAAGCTTATGGAAATGCTCGGTCTTCCCACAAAAGACAGCAACGGTGTTTTTTCAGGTGAAGCTCACGAATTTATGCAAGGCAAAGTTACTACCCTTATAGCTTCAAACGTAACCCCTTCCATTATCGCAAAGGGTATCGCAAATTTTTCAAACCTCTGCGCATCTTACGGAATAAGCAGAGTATGTGCTATGGACGGAAACGAAGACGTGAAAAATGATATTCTCACAAAGCTTCTTGCTTTTCTTGCAGAGCGTATGGATATAGATGTACGTCTTTTTCCGCAGTATATGGATTTTTCAAGACTCGGCTATTTCAGCAAAAAACAGAAGGCTCTCCGTGCAGGCGGTTGCGGTGTGTGGGAACTTGATGGCTCCGTAGGCTCACACAGTGCGGCCTTTAACGAACCGTATAAGGATAGCGGCACTCAAGGTCATTGCTATTACGAAAAGGATAAAATAAAAGCTAAAGTCAAGGAAGCCCTCGACAAAAATATCCGTCTTTCCTGTCACGCCATCGGCGAAAGTGCCATTGATCAGATTACGGAGATTTACGGTGAGCTTGAAGATCGCATTCCCACAAGCGGGGCTATGATGAGAATTGACCACTTTGAGTTTCCGTCAGGAAAGGCTGTTGAGCTTATCAAAAAACTACCCCTCGCCATTACCGTTCAGCCGGGATTTTCCTGGATAGACAAGCATTTTCTAAAAAGCTACGAGCAGTTTCTCCCCGAAAATATAATAAACAGCCAGCTTCCTCTTAAAAATTTAACCGATGCCGGTGTTTGTGTCTGCGGTTCAAGCGACTCTCCCGTGCAGTCTGTTAATCCTTACGAACAGATGCTCGGTATGGTGGATTTTTATCTTGAAGACCAGTCCATAACTCCCTATGAAGCTCTCAGAACCTACACAACAAACCCTGCAAGAATGCTCGGCGAAGAAAACACAGGTACACTTCAAAAGGGTAACGATGCAGATTTTTTTGTCTGTGACAGGGATATTCTTTCCTGTAGCGGTGCCGACATAACCTTGTGTAAAGCCGAATATATGATGGTCCGCGGCAGGATATATAAGAAGAAAAAAGGTACAGTGCCCGAGCTTTTGAAAATGCTTCTTACAAAGCCTCATAAAATATAAAAACAGCGTTGCATCAGTAGGTTTTCTACCGTATGCAACGCATTTTTATATAAGTTTTCTTTTTCAAGTGCTGAAAATTACCATCTCCGGACCCTGCCATCAGGGCATTTCTGCTTTTTAAAAGCCGCGCGGAACTCCACATAACAGCCGCACTTCATACAGACTCCGGAAATAAGATTATCGCAAGTCTGGCATTCTTTGAGTCTTGAAAAATACTCTTCTTCGGTGGTTTTTTCATCTTCGGGAAGCTTTTCTATCCTGCTTTTTATATCCTTAAGAGTATCTTCCTCTGCTGACTCGTAAAGCAGACATCTTTTACATTCTCTCATATTATTTTATAATGAATTTAACAACTGCACAGGGCGGAACTGTCACTTTAAAGCCGTCTGCCGTTACCTCGAAGTCATTAAAGGCTTCAGGCTTAACCTGCTGTTTAGCGTCAAAAGTATTGTGCGCATAAACATCGTTTGTGAGAATCTCTACAGAAATTTCCGTTACCGTGAAATCAGCTATCTGACAGATAATCTCGCTTTTCTCATCGATTGATGTATTGACAACGGTTGCAATAATAGTGCCGTCATCTTTCATCGATGCGCTTTCGATAAGCTTTGGCAGAGTACCCTTTTCGGAAAGATCAGGTGTAGTAATATACGAACCGAGAAGAGTGTTCTCCTGATGATCTGCATACATTCTGAAAATATGATATGTAGGAGTAAGAAGCATCTCTTCACCGTCTGTAAGCATAACAGCCTGCAGCACGTTAACCGTCTGCGCAATATTAGCCATCTTTATACGGTCGGAGTGCTTATTGAAAATATTAAGAGTAAGACCTGCAACTATTGCATCACGCATAGTATTCTGCTGATAAAGGAAGCCGGGATTTGTGCCCTCCTCAACGTCATACCATGTTCCCCACTCGTCTACTATCATACCGACTCTCTTATCAGGGTCGTAACGGTTCATTATCTCCCCGTGACGGCGGACAAGCTCTTCCATTTTGTATGCGTTTTCTACGGTTGTGTAATACTCCTCTTTTGTAAATTCGAGAGCCTTACCCTTTTGTGACCAGTTATTGGGAACAGTATAGTAATGCAGAGAAAGCCCGTTCATGCGACCGCCTGCTTTTCGCATAAGTACATCTGTCCAGTTATAATCAAAGGAGTTTGCACCGCAGGCAATACGGTAAATTCGGTTATTGCTGTCGTAATCACGGACATAGGTCTCGTAGCGACGGAACTGATCGGCATAAAACTCGGGGTGCATATTACCTCCGCAGCCCCAATTCTCGTTACCGACACCGAAATATTTTACTTTCCAGGGCTTTTCCTGACCGTTTGCTTTACGAAGCTCTGCCATAGGTGAAACTCCGTCGAAGGTCATATATTCAACCCATTCACTCATTTCCTGAACAGTACCCGAACCTACATTTCCGTTAACATAAGCTTCACAGCCTATCTGACGGCAAAGCTCAAAAAACTCGTGGGTGCCGAAGGAGTTATCCTCAACAACTCCTCCCCAATGGGTGTTAATCATCTTCTTGCGCTTTTCCTTCGGGCCGATACCGTCCTTCCAATGATACTCATCGGCAAAACAGCCTCCGGGCCAACGAAGCACGGGCAGCTTCATTTCCCTGAGTGCATCTACTACATCTTTTCGCATACCGTTGACATTCGGAACAGGTGAATCTTCACCTACATAGGTGCCCTCATAAATACATCTGCCAAGATGCTCCGAGAATGCACCGTAAATATCCCGGCTGATTCTGCTTATTTTCTGATTAGGGTTGATTAAATATTTTTCCATATCATTCTCCTTAATGAAAATACTATACTTTCCTTTAAGTCTAATTATGCAACGCAGCTGTTTTATTGTCAAGTATAATTACATGTTTTTACACCGCCTTTATAACAGCTCTTTTTATTTTAATCTTGAAATAAAATCACCTTATGGTATAATGAGGTTGCAGATACAATAACAAAACGAAAAGACAGATTGGAGTTGTAAATAAAATGAATTTATCACAGCTTTTTAAAGACAAAGATAGTCTTACCTGCAGGGACATAAATATCCGCGACCCCTTTATCCTTTGCGAAGACGGAAAATACTATATGTACGGCACAAGAGCAAAGGACTTCGGAAGAAGGGTCGGCGGCTTTGACGTTTATGTTTCAACAGACCTTATAAACTGGAGCACACCCATAGAATGCTTCAATTCTGTAAATCACAATATGAATTACGAGGTCAACTGGGCACCCGAGGTACACAGGTACAAAGACAGCTACTATATGTTTGCTACCTTTACAAGAAAGTCAAACGGTCTCAGAGGCACCTTTATCCTGAAAGCAGACAATCCCCTCGGACCTTTTGAGCCTCACAGCAAAGGCGTTGTCACACCCGAAGCATGGGAATGTCTCGACGGCACTCTTTACATTAACAAAGAAGGTAAGCCCTATGTAGTTTTCTGTCACGAGCATACACAGATTATTGACGGAACCATATGCTTTGCGCCTTTAAGCGATGACCTTACGGAAGCCGTAGGAGACGCCGTAACTCTGTTCAAGGCGTCCGAACCTTATTGGGCAGATATAAGCAAAAGAGAAGACGAGCACCGCATCACCGACGGTCCCTTTATGTACCGCACAAAAGAAGGTGAGCTTTTAATGCTCTGGTCTACCTTTATCAAGAGTAAATACGCAGAATGTCTTGTCAGATTCCGCGGCGGCGAAATCGGTACCGACTTCGAGCATCTTCCTCCACTTGTTGAAAATGACGGCGGACACGGAATGATTTTTACAGATAATGAGGGAAAGCTTCGTCTTACATATCATACCCCCAACCAAACAGGCTACGAACGCCCGTATTTTGTCGGACTCGAAGACACAGGCGATACTGTAAAAGTTATCTATGAAAACTAAAAGAACTATAAAAGATAAGCTCAACACCCTTCTTTTCGGAAAGGATTTACGAGTTACCGAGGGAGAGCCCTACACCGATGTGCGTGACGGTGACTACTCATCATACTATCCCCTGGAAAAATATATTAATTTCAGTCAGGCTTTACCTGAAATCTGCTTTAACATCAGAGACTTCGGCGCAGATATAAATAAACACGAAGAGGATAACACCCCAGCTATACAGTCCGCTATTGACGAGTGTCATAAAAAAGGCGGCGGCACGGTACTTGTTGAAGGCGGCTGTTATGTTGTAACAACCCTGTTTCTTCGGTCCGATGTAACCCTCTTTATCGGGAAGGACAGTTCCCTTTCTGCTAACGCCACGGGAAAGGGCTATAAGCATAACGCTCTTATTTATGCTCTTGACTGTGAAAATATCACTATAACCGGCGGCGGTAAAATCATCGGAAACGGAACACTTTTCGGTCTTAAGCCCGTCAGTGAAAACTGCTTTACTCCGTCGCCCGTAATTGATGTAATAAAAATGCGCCGTGACTACAGAGCACAGCTGCGCTTCGCTCACAAATCAAAGTACGGCTCTATTCTTCTTACCGAAAAGTGCACAAATGTAAAAATTCAAAATATAATTTTTGAAGATTCTCCCTGGTGGACATATAAAATGCTCATGTGTGACGGTGTACACATCAAGGATACGGTTATATGGAATAACCGTAATGTGGCAAACTCTGATGGCTTTGATATTGCAGGAAGCAGTAATGTTAATATTGACCACTGTTTTATTTCCACAGCTGACGACGGAATTGTGCTGAAAAACGCCATATGGTGCGGCTGCGAAAAGGAAATGCACAGCATTACAGTTAAAAACTGTGAAGTAATATCACGGACAAACTGCTTTAAAATCGGCACGGAGACAACCTATGATATTTATGATGTGACCGTAGAAAACTGCTCTTTTCTTATGACAGATCTTTATCCCGGTGCAGTTTCAGGTATCTCCCTTGAAGCCTGCGACGGTGCAAAAGTACACGACATAAACATAAGAAATATCACTATGAGCCGCTGCAGCTGTCCGCTGTTTATCCGTCTCGGAAACCGCAACAGAGCCGCAGAGGTTACCTCTTCAACAGCAAACAAAACCGAGATAGTAAAGCCTGATGATTCGTCAAAGCCCACAGGTAAAAAGCTGTTTGACGGAAAAAGCGGAATGTATAATATTACCATAGAAAACGTTATCGCTACGGATGTGGAGCTTCCCGTTATAATCGCCGGCTACAGGCAAAAGCTTACAACAAAGTATTGCACAAACATAACCCTTCGTAATTTTGACATCAGATACAGGAACGCCGTTGAGGTTATAGACAAACGGCTTTTCATACCCGAATACGCCACGGTTTATCCCGAGTGCTGGAGATTCAGAAATCTTCCCGCTTACGGAATATGGGCAAGACACTGCAGAAATCTTAAGGCAGAAAAATTCAGATGCGAAGGCATCAGCGGCACGTGGCGAAAGGAAAAGATTTTTATTGACTGCAAATAAGCAAATCCCCATTTTCGATTGCTTCTCTTCGAAAATGGGGATTGTCTTCTTTATCCGATTCCTATTGTAATAATTTCGAAAGGCTTATACTCTATCGTATCGGTTTCTTCGATAACATCTTCAAGGAAGTTAAGAATTTTAACCTTGTAGCCGAGCTTAAGTCTGCCTCGTTTTCCGTTCTGCTCTGAAAGGCGCGCCACAACGGTGTCTCCCTTTTCGCTCATTTTCATTGTCTGCAGATAAAGCTCTCCGAATGAGTTTTCATAAGACAAATCAGCCTTGCAAATCGGAATATTATATTCAAAGGCTATATTGTTTATCTCTGCCTTTACAAAATCGTCACCGTGGGGATAAATCATATAGCTGAACTCGTGATAACCGAGATCGCTTGTTACATCGGGGCGAACAGTTGCACGAAGAAGGCTGAGGCTCATAGAATTTTCAAGAAGTCCGACTCCGTACTTCGAGTCATTTATGAGCGCAATACCTCCACCTGTTTCTGACATATCAACCCACTTATGGTGACAGACCTCAAAGCGGGATTGCTGCCACGTGGTATTTCTGTGAGTCTCACGCTCGATAAAGCCGGCACTTGTATCGCAGACAGCCTTTCTTGTAAGCACGTTGCAATCAAACTGTGCCTTTGCAAGCACGTGCTTTTCGTTCCAGTCAACGATATTTTCAATTTCGATACCGCGTGACTGACGGAAAACACGGACAATCCGCTTCCAGGTGCTTTTTTCCGTAGCAAGTGTACATGCAAATGATGCCACCTCGGAGTTTTTCTCGATAAGCTCAAGAGGTGAAACTACCTTAACTTCAACCTCACGGTCCGTATAATTAGGAAGAATATCCCATGCATCATAGACACCGGGGTTGTCCTTATAGAGCTTGAGTTTGTTGAACTCGCCTCTGACCCACTCACGCTCGAGCTCTCTGTCATAAAGTCCGGATATACTGCCATCGGGATTGAAAGCGATTTCATAAAAGGGTGTTACAACCTTTTCTCCGTATGTCAGCCATTCGCCGACAGATTCCGACTTGTTAATCTCTCCGCAGGAAAGAGCGGGAATATCAGGGATAACCCAGTTACCCCTTTTTCCGTAACGGACACTGTCGCCCTTTTCGTCCGGCACAAAGGTCAGATGTGTACGCGGGAAATTAAGGGAGTTAAAATACTTGTTACCCGTACCGATAATTCTATCCACACGCTTTTCGATTTCCTCATAGTCCGCCATAGCATCACGGTAAACCGGTGTGATATGACTTCCGGGAAGTATATCATGGAATTGGTTTATAAGCAGCTTTTTATAAATTTCGCGGATTTCCTCATAGGGATATTCCTCTCCCTGCAGGTGACGGAGAGTAGATATAATCTCCGCCTCACGAAGCTTATATTCAAGCCGACGGTTATAACGCTTCATCTTCGACTTTGTGGTGAAGGTGCCTCTGTGCATTTCAAGATAAAGCTCCCCGTCCCATTTTGCGAGATTTTTATTATCCTTCAGATTTTTCTCAAGGAACTCCTGACCGCCCACGTGCTCGGTTTTAGGCATAACCGAAAGCTTACTGAAGCGGTGCATAACCTCGATCATTTCTTCGGTACAGCCGCTTCCGCCGTCACCGTAACCGAACATAGACATAGTCTGTCCGCCCTGATTTTTGTCCTGATAAGCCTCCCAGTTTTCCTGAATCTGTGAAGGCATATTCCAGGTAATAAAATGAGTCGGCGGTACGCAGGCATAAACCTCACTGCCGTCAATACCCTTCCAGATAAAGTTGTTGTGAGGGAATCTATTTGTATCATTCCAGGTCGACATCTTGTTCGAAACAAAATAGTCGACTCCGCTCTTTTTAAGAATCTGCGGTAAAATCCAGCTGTTTCCGAAAACATCGGGCAACCAGCAGTTTTTCACGGTCTTTCCGAATTTTTCACGGAAATAGTGCTGACCGTACATAAACTGACGGATAAGGCTTTCTGCCGAGGGTATGTTACAGTCAGGCTCTACATACATCGCGCCGACAGGCTCAAACTGACCCCTTGCGATTTTTTCTTTAAGCTCCTCAAATACATCAGGGTAATATTTTTCAAGCATTTCATAGGTATACGCCTGGGTATGGGTATACTTGAAATCCGGATATCTGTCCATCAGGCGAAGCTGAATCAGAATCGTACGAAGATTCTTCTGGACGGAATGTATTCTTCTCCAGTAATAAGCAATATCAAGATGAGAGTGAGCAACCAGGGCAACATCACCGTTACCCTTATAGTCATCGTTTGCGTAGATTACATCGTCGACATATTTTTTTGCCTTTACAACATCATCATTTTTCAGATCGTCAAAATCAATAAGATTAAGGGCGTTGTTTATCTCGCGGTTGAGAAAACTTCGGTAATCCTCGTTAAACAGCTCACTTTTTGCAATATCAAGAAGAAGCTCGAGATCATAAACAAGGTCAAGAACAGTATGATTGACAGTAGCGAGATATGCACCTTCAAAAATCTGACGGCAGCCACGCACGGAAAGGGATTCCGGATTTCTCTCATCGTCGGGCTTTGAACGGTTATAGCCCTCCATTTCAAAATGAAGAACATCAGAGTCAATATACGGACTTAAAAGGATTCTGTCACGGTTAGGGTCAACACCGCCCACATACTTACCGTTCACCTTAACGATGATTTCAGCCGCAGTTTTAAGCGAAAACCATAATTCCTTACCTTTAAGATGAGACGGAACGGTAACATCAGCTTCAAAAAAAGCGGTTCCGTCAGGAGTGAAATACATATCACCCTTACGGAGATTTCTCCATGATTCGGGATAATACTCATACTGCATCTCCGAAACCTGGCGGGCATCACGCACCATAAGATTATCAATTTCATACTTTTCTTCGTATATGTATCTTTTAAGCCAGCCGAATCGCAAATCCGTCCATTCCTCCGGACGCATACTTCTTCTTACAACTTTAATATGAGCCATCTGTCACTTCACCGCCTTAATCTTTATCCCAAAAGAAGGGCTTTTTCTTCTGTGCAACTATTTTCACCGTTTCGCCCAAATCACGCAATATTTCATTTTCAATCCAGGAGATACAGCGTTCAACAATCAGACATTTTGAGCATTCACCCTGCAAAAGCACAGTGAGAACTCCGTTTTCACAGGAAATAAAATCTATCTCACCGCCATCGCCCTGAAGCTTTGGTTTTATAACCTTTTCAATGTAATCTTTCATTTTTCTACCTCTTTTTATGTTTTAATTATTTTATACCAAATTTAAAACGATGTCAACCGAGACGACTATTTAAGCCGGGAATACCTGCTGCTTTATATTCATCAAGCGACAAACGAGGGACTGTGCCGATTGGCACAGCCCCTCTTGATTTAAAACTTTATAAAATTAGCTGAAAAGATTCTTGAACCAGTCGATAATTCTCTGGAAGAATGCCTTGATCTTACCGAAGAAGCTGTTGTCAACTTCATTCCAGTCGTGACCGCAAACATCACATACCTTATCGCCGTTTGCATCAGGATGTCCTGTTGCAGCAACTTCTCTTGTTTCGGTCTTACCGCAGGAGCATGTACGTGTTTCAACACCCTTACCTTCGCAGGTAGGAGCTACAGTTACTTTCCATGCTGACCATGTTATATGGCCTGTTGCTGCGATAGCCTCTGTTTCTGAAGCGCTACATACTGTGCAGGTGCGTGCTTTTTCACCCTTAGCTTCACATGTGGGAGCCTTTGTCTGTCCCCATGCGCCCCATGAGTGACCGAGAGCGTCGATTGCACCGCCGCCTGATACTACATAACCGCATTCTGCACACTTAACAGCGTCTTCAACGCCTGCTTCTGTGCAGGTTGCTGCCTTACCGGCAACTGTGACTGTTTCAAGGTCAGCTGCAGTATGATCCTTATCGCACTTTGCAAAGAAGGGAAGAACGCCTGCTTCTCTTACAAGGTTAAGAGCTGCGGGAACAAGGTCTGCCTTGAGAGCGTTAAGTGAATCCATATTGTTGGAAGCGATAACTGCATCGTTTTCAGCGCCTGTGAAGTATTCCTGAACAGTAGTTTCTGTGAACTTGCCTGTAGCGTAATTATCAACATAAAGCTCTGACTTGACTGTGTCGGGGAAGAATGCGTCAACGATGTGCTCGGAAGCCATAATGAGAGCTTCTGTTACGGAAACATCAGCTGCAACGTCTTCTGTCTTTGTCTTTGTTTCGAAGAGACGAAGGAAGCCGTCAAGGTCGCCTTCAAGACCGTCGTCGAAGAGGAAGCCCATTACAAGGTTGCCGTCAAATGCATAGCCGTTAGCAGCGCAGTTTGAAGCAAGTGAGCCGAGAGGAAGGATTGCGTTTGCAACCTTGGAGATAGCGTCGATTGTATCAGCAGGCTGTTCAGCACAAGCAAGAATGATGCCGTCTGCAAGCTTGTAAACTCTGTTAACAAGAGCTGCGAGAGTTGCTTCCCAGTCAGCGCCCTTTGCAACGCCGAGGTCAAATGCTACTGTGGGCATTTCCATACCGATTTCTGTGCCGATTGTTGCGAGTGCGTCGTTAGCGATTGTATTAACGAGAGCAACGCCCTTTACTGCTGCTTCATAAATGAGGTCAACAGCCTTTGTCATAATGATGTCCTTACCTGCGCCGTCTGCTACTGCTGCTGCGTCTGTTGCGTTGGGAACTGTAAGAGCAAAGTCAACGCCTGCTTCTGCAAGAGCATTGTTGAGGTCGGGGATACACTTACCAAGGAGATAGTCAGTCATAGCAACTGCCATAGCGTCGAGGTTTGTGAGATCGCCGATAAGTGCGTGGATTTCTGCGATAAGTTCGTTTGAGCCGTCATCAACAAGGTCAAGACCGAGAGTGATAACTGATACCCAGAGGTCTTCAACTGACTCAAAGTTGATTGCATAGAGAAGGTCGAGATCGAAGTTACCAAGGAGAGCTGACATATCGATGCCTGCCTGACCGAGGAGAGCTTCAACTTCGGGATCTGTCATAATAGCTTCAGCGGAAGCCATCATATCGTTAGCTGTTGCACAGATCTTTTCAAGGTTTGCTGTGAACTTGTCGTTCATGCCTTCTTCGAGAGCAAGCTTCTGCATACCTGCATCGCTTACGAGCATGTCAACAAGATCATAGAGAACGCGGTTAGCCTGACCTACAACACCGTTGTATGCGTCATAGTTAGCTGAGAATGCAAGGAGATTCTGATCGATAACGAAATCAGTGTCAAGGAATTCAAGAAGATCCTTAGCGCCTGAAGCATCGATGCCCTTGCCGCCGGAGATACCGTCAACAACGATTGTTGCTACGGGGTTGTCGATTGTTGTGCCGATTGCTGATGTTGCAGCTGCATCAACTGTACTCTGAACCATTGATGCCATTGAGCCGCTGAGAGTAGCCTTAACGGAATCAACCTTAACCTGGCAGATGAATTCATCTTCTGTTGCATAGCCGTTGTATGAAAGAACAACGTCGATTGCGTCAAGCTTAATGTCGACTGCGACGGGAAGATTAAGATTTGCGATAGCACCTTCGAGGGCTTCCTGAGCTGCGGAAAGAGCCTGTTCTTCTGCAAATTCTTCGATTTCCTTGAAGGTAACCTTAAGCTCGGAGATAACTTCGTCGCCCTGCTTAACTGTGAGACCGAAGCCGTCTTCAAGAGCCTTTGCATTTTCTTCTGTCATAAGAGCAGCAAATTCTGCAGGAATTTCTGTGCCGTTGAATGTGAATGCATCACCGATGAGTGACTGGTTCTTTGCTGTTGCATAAGTGAGAACCTGAACTGCATCTGCTGATGTGGGATAGTAAACCTGAACTTCCTTATCGAAGGCAGCACCTGTGTAAATTGTTGCTGTGGGGAATTCGAAGTCAACAACTGTTTCCCATGTAAGAGCCTTAGCTGTTGCAACGCCGTCAGCGATTGTTACCTGATAGTAGTTTTCGCCGTCCTGATAGTAAAGCTGTCCGCCTGAAATTTCAGCAAGGAGAGCAAGATCTGTGTAGGTTTCTGCGAATGAAGCGGGAAGAGCTGCATCTGCGCCTACAACTGCCTTCTGACCGAGAGCTGTCTTAAGAAGTGAACGAACTACTGTGTCAAGGAGATAGTTGTAATAAGTGTTGATTTCAACCTTGTTGTCTGCTTCTGCAAGAGCTACGAAGTTCTTAACAAGTGTGTAGATGTCGTTTGTGCGAAGGTCGTATTTCTCAAGCTCTGCGATAGCATCAGCTGAAAGGATGCCGTTTGTCTCGCAAAGACCTACAAACCAACCGAGGATACCGTTATTGAGAGTATCGTCGAAGGTTTCGCCTTCGGGAATTGCGTAACCCATCTGGTCAGCAACCCACTTTGTGAACTTAGCCTGAATGTCATTACCGATGAGGTAATTCTGATAGAAGTCGTAGATTGCCTGCTCGTCAGCATTTTCGGAGCCGTTAAGGGTTTCGATGTATTCGCCTACCTTACCGTAGTCAAATACTTCCTCGTCCCAACGGAAAACCTTACCGAAGATTTCGCTGTTGTCAGCCATAAGCTGGAACACACCGTCGATAAAGCCGAGAGCTGAACCTGCTTCTGCACGTGTTTTGAGTGCAGATGCATCAATGTTAGCGAAGTCGCCGCCGAGCTCTGCAAGATAGCCCTTATAGCCGATAACTGCATCGAGAGAGTCGATGTCAGGAATCTGAGCTGCGATAACATCACCGAAAGCTGCGATTTCAAAGCCTTCGAAGCCGTTTTCAACAACGCCGTCAACGACTGCTGCCTTGATGTCCTCTGAATATTTTGCGATTTCTCTGTCAACCCAATCAAGGATAACAGAAGCCATCTGTTCTGCTGTCATACCTGCAATGTATTCTTTGTCATTGGCTGCAACTGCTGCTCTGTCGTAAACAGCTTCGTCAGCCGCAAATGAAGCAAAGGGCATTACACCTAAAAGCATGATGACTGAAAGAATGATTGCTAAAGTTTTTTTCATTATTTTTTCCTCCTTATAAATTTTTAGGGCCTTTAGCGACCTTTCGTTAAAATTATATTATTTTTGATTAAACTTTTCAAGGAACGAAACCCCTTAAACCGTTCAGAATTTGACAGTTTAAGAGGTTTCGTTTCATAAATCGTTAATAGAAAATTAATCTTTATACTTGTAGTCAGGGAAGAGATAATCCCACATATCCATTGTCCTTAAAACGTCACGGGCAACCTTGTCGGAGTGGTAGTCCAGAAAATTATCTCTCATAACTCTGACATATCCGCTATAAAAAAGATCAAAGCGATTTTTATTTTTTTTTATGAATTTGTCACTGAAATGTTTTTCTGCATTGCCGTAAAAAGCCATAAATATGCTTTTATATTTTTCCATATTAAAGTTGAAACCCTGATCATTAATAAAAAGGCTGTGAAATAACTCAAAATTATCAGCAGTAAAGGTGAGGTTTTTTCTTTTGCATTTTTCTTTAACCTCACTTCTTGTGCTTTCAAGAAAAATACAAATCTGCTTTATAAACTCTCCGAGAATATACTCGTATGTGTTTTTTTTAAAATCCTCTATATCTTTATAGTAAATATAAAAAGTAGCTCTTGAAATATCGGCCTCCTGTGTAAGATTACTGACATTTACCTTATCTATTCCATTTTCGTTTATAAGACGACAATAAGCATTTCTAAGTCTCCGTTGAGTCTTTGTGTTCAAGCTTGCTGATTCCTTTTCCATTTTTCAACCTCCGTTTCAAAAAGCTCCGTTGTCAGCATCAGCGTTTTTAAATCAATTCTTTTTTTTGCATACACATTAAGAATAATCGGAACAATATTGCCATGCAGAAAAAAAGTAACACCGAAAGCTGCGCTCTCGTCATCGATACCTATTCTTTTCGCAATTTTAAAAGCATAATCGTATGCCTTATCGTACAGAATCTCAATAACCTCTGAGTTACCCAATTCGATTGAATAGTCAATAAGAAGTGCATCACGGGCATAAAAAAGCGCGTTATCTCTTTTCAGACCGCTTTTCATCAGAATAAAGGTTACTTCCTTCATTGTGATGCTTTTTTCAAAAAACAATCGGACAATCAGCCTTTCGCATCTTTCCATAAATTCTTCAACAAGCTGCTCAAATATATCGTAAATATCCTTGTAATGGCGGTAAAAGGTGCTTTTACTCACACCCGCTCTTTCACAGATGTATAAGACGGTTATTTCATTTATTCTGATTTTCTCTTTCAGGCACTCTATAAAAGCATCTTCAATTTTTGCATTTGAAGAAATGACCTTATCCTCTTTAGCCAATCTTCACACCTCCGTAATACTTCCTCAACTTAAATTATACGATTTATTGAACATTTGTCAACTTTTTGCACAAAATTAGACACTTTCAGGCAAATTGGCACACTTGATATAAGATATTTTTTTTCAATCCATTGAAAGTAATTCCGCTTTGTGTTAAAATATCCGCAGCTGCAGAAAAATGTAAATATTCAACCTATATATAGTATAGAAAAGGAAGATGAGTTTATGAAAAAGATTCTTATAGTTGTCGATATGCAAAAGGACTTTGTTGACGGTGCTCTCGGCACAAAGGAAGCTGTCGCCATAGTTGACAGTGTAGTCAGAAAAATAGAAAATTCGGACTGCGACATCATTGTCACCTACGACACCCACGGGGAAAACTATATGGAAACACAGGAGGGCAGAAACCTCCCCGTCCCCCACTGTATCAGAGGCACAGAGGGTTGGAGACTCGACAGTAAGGTACAGGCAGCTCTTGACAAAAAAGCATACAAAACGATAGAAAAGCCTACCTTCGGCTCAACGGAGCTTTCCGAATACATCAAAGCAAACTACAATCCTTCAGAAATTGAAATCGAGCTTATCGGTCTTTGCACGGACATCTGTGTAGTTTCAAACGCACTTCTGCTCAAGGCGAATTTCCTCGAGACAAAAATAAGCGTGGACTCTACCTGCTGTGCAGGTGTAACCCCCGAAAGTCACGATGCCGCACTTACGACAATGAAAATGTGTCAGATAAATGTAATATAAACCGTTACGGAGGTATAATTTATGTTTGATGCTCTTAAAGTAAAAAACGACTGTGTTGCCTGGATTCGCGACTTTTTCGAAAACAACGGTAAAGACTGCAACGCTGTAGTCGGTATCTCCGGCGGAAAGGACAGCTCTGTTGCGGCGGCACTATGCGTCGAAGCTCTCGGTAAAGACAGAGTTATCGGTGTACTTATGCCCCAAGGTGAGCAGCACGACATCGACAAGGCATATATGCTTGTAAACCATCTCGGAATAAAGCACTACGAAATCAATATCAAGTCCGCAGTAGACGGAATATTAGCAAGCTTCCCCGCAAGTCTTGAGCCCACTGCACAGACCCTTCAGAATATTCCGCCAAGAATCAGAATGACCACCCTCTATGCCGTTTCTCAAAGCTGTAACGGAAGAGTCTGCAACACCTGCAACCTTTCCGAGGACTGGGTCGGCTACTCTACACGCTACGGCGACTCCGTCGGTGATTTTTCTCCTATGAGTAACCTTACAGTAACAGAGGTAAAGGAAATCGGCCATCTTCTCGGCATTCCTGCAGAGCTTGTTGAAAAAACTCCCATCGACGGACTTTGCGGAAAAACCGACGAGGAAAATCTCGGCTTCACCTATGCAGAGCTTGACATATACATTCGCACAGGCGAAATCGAGGATAAAGAAAAGAAGGAGCTTATCGACAGAAAGCACCGAATGAATCTTTTCAAGCTTCAGCTTATGCCGGTTTTTGATCCCGGCATCGAAACAAAGGCCTGATATTTTATCAGGGATACACTTAATCATTATATTAAACCCCTTTCCTTCACCGCCCGCCGGCATTACGGAAGGGGGTGTTTTTTTGCCGCCGAATCAGCCTATTATAGTATTTTATATTATGTATTTTAAAAACAAATATTTTATGCTTCTATCTATTGACTGTTTATGAAGAAAGTATTATAATTTATTATGTATAATTGCCGATAGTTTTATCGGTTTTCGCCTGAAAGAGATTATCCCGATCCCTTAAAGCACAGGGAGGTCAGTTGTGCAGGAGAAGGCATTTCCGTAAGGTGAAATACAACGGTCAAACGCGGTTTATCCGCAGAATTTCCTTACTCTCCCCTTTACGGAGAAATAACATTAACGAGGAGATGACATACAAAATGAAGAACAACTTATTCAAAAAATCCATGTCAGTATTTTTGTCAGTACTGATGCTCATGTCCTGCTGGGTGTGGGTAGCACCGACAGAGGCAGAGGCGGCATCCACCGAGGTTAAAGTAACAACTTCCTTTACCTTAAGCCCCAACGGAAACCGCGGTGCCACCGACTGGACAAGACTTGCTCTGACAGGTGAAAGCAATGCCGGCGGCACATCGGTTGTATTTTTCAGATTTACCAATGCCGATCTTCAGCAAATGGCAAATCTGGACTCCGTCAATCTGCAGCTTTATGCTTATTCCTGTAACAACAGACTGTCACATAATAATGTCGGTGTTACCGTTAATGCAGATATTTATTATATCAGTCAGAACGCTTCATTTGTAAGCGGTCAGGGCACAAACAAGAATGCTAACGTAGCAGATACGGGTAATGCTGTTTTAGGAACAGACTATACCTACGAAAATGCCCAGAACAAAGCAAAGACCTATTTTGGCTTGTCTGATGCTACTAAGGTCGGCTCCTTTGAACAGCCTGCTATCAATGGTCAGGACAATGCATCACTCAGAACAGGTGATGTAAATGTTTCAGTTCCTGTTACCGATATAGTTAAACAAAAGGCAGCTTCAGGTGAAGATCTGTCCTTTATCGTTATGCTCAGACAGGGATACTCCTGCTCCGGCGACAGAGGCTGGTCCGATATATACATCAACTCTGATACAATCGCTCTTTCAGGCTATAATATGATTGACGAGCTCAAGAGCAGAATTGAAGCTTACGAAGGTTATTTCTCAAACGGCACCTTCTATACAAATCTTCAGAATAACTATAAGGCATACAATGATGCAAAGCGTTATTACGATGCCGTTACCTACGGCGGTGTTCAGTTTGATGCAACTCTTGCTAAGAGCTATATGAATGCAATAGACACTGCTATTGCCAATACAGGGTTGAATGATACCTATGTTGACTACCTTAATGCGCCCATTACAAGCCAGAACGGAACACCTGTAAGTGCGGCTTACAGAAAAAATGTTATCTGGTATCCCTGGGACTTTTCGTGGGATATTACCTCTAACAATGCAAGGCCAGAGGTTCAGGATACATTTTTTTACTTTACAATGCCCAATACTATCGTCGGTATTACCAACGACAGCGAAACCACCTTCCCGCTTCACTCCTTCTTCTGGACAACCACAGGCAGCCGTTACGTAAGATATGTTATTGCCGGTTCGGGAACAATCAGCAGCGGCGTTGTAGGCTCAAGTGATTTTGCAACTATGGCACCGTGGAAAATTTCCAATGACAACAATCGTCACACTACCAGCGCTCTTAACCCGGGAGACTCATCAGCAAACTTCGGAAACTGGGTTTTTGAAAATGATTATCGTACAGATTTAACTCTTGATAACTTCGAGGATAACAGCAGTAACTTTAGTTATAGCCAAGATTATGTATATCAGGTTTCCTCATATGCTCAGATTAACAAGTCAACCATCGGAGTAAATGCCACAACTACCTATAAAAAGGTTGACCAGGGCTTCACCTTTGCTACAGCTAACAGTGCAAACGGCGGTTCAACAGATTACGGCAACCACTATGCAAGTAATTACAGCAATTACGGCGGTGCTCTTCACGTTGTTTATATGGATACATATAAGAACAACTATGAGAACTGGAAAACACTTATTCCCGCCATTTCCTACAAGGACTACAACGGCTTCGTGTACAGCGATGCCACAAATGTAACAACACATCTTGATTATGCTTCAGAGATTCCTCTTAATCTTAATCTTACTGAAGCAAACCGTGTAGGTGACATCAGCTCTACCGTTACTGTATGGGCACAGAATATAAACAAGGGTGCAAACGACCTTAAAAATGCAAAGACTGCAGGTACAACAAGAGTTACAAATAAATATGTTGACCTTATAGATGCTATCAAAAATTCCGAAGCAGCCTATGCAGACGGAAGTGCAAAATATACCTATGCTTCGTGGAATAATTTTGTAGCCGCTTACAATGCTGCAAAGGCACACATGGCATCACTTAACCCTGCCGACTCAAATGTGCAGTACAGCTCCGATGCAACTGCAATCGGCAATCTTGCAACAGCACTTAACAATGCAAGAAACGCTCTTGAAGTAAGAACCTATGACGTAACATATGAAAATATGTTCTCATTCTCATCATGGGCAAATTCTGCTTCAGGTGTTATCGGCACACCCAATAAGGGAACAATGAGCTATGACATCAACGCAGGCACTATCACAGTAACCAACAACGGTGCAAACACGCAGACAGACCCCCATGACCATTATACAAGCCACGGTTTCGGCAACGGTCACTATAATATGACACTTGTTCCCGGTGAAACCTATACCTTTGAGTATACAACATCAGACGGCACCGGCGACCAGGTGCATATCTTCTTCTATGACAACAACGGTAATGCCGTTGCAAACAAAGCCAATTCCGGCAATCCCTTTGCTCACGCATACGGTACAGGCAGAGGAACACACACAATCTCCTTTACTGCACCGGAAAATGCAACAAAGGCCGCTTTCCGCTTCGGCTCAACCGTACTCGGTGACAGCATAACCTTCTCAAACATTTATATGTATTCTCACACAAGAGGAGACTATGCTGATATTGCCAACTGGACAGACAGACCGAACAGAACAGTATTCACCTACGGTCAGGCTCTCGGCACTACCCTTGAGGTTCCCGAAAGAGCCGGCTACACCTTCGACGGCTGGTGGGTTGATTCAATCAATCCCAACGGTCAGAAGGACGAAGGCGAGCAGGTAACTGACGGAAGTGGCACGGTTGTTGCTACTCTTCAGAACTTTGGCATTGTTCAGGATTGGGTGCTTCATTCAGAGTGGACAGCCAATAAATATACCGTAATCTGGAAAAACGAGGACGGTACAGTTCTTGAAACCGATAGTGATGTTTTAGCAGGCACAACACCCTCTTATGACGGCACAACACCCACAAAGGCAGCCGACAGTCAGTATACCTATACATTTAAGGGCTGGTCACCCGAGGTTGCCGAGGTAACAGGTGATGTGACATATACTGCAGTTTTTGAAAAAACTCAGAACAGCTTTACCGTAACCTGGAAGTTTGCAGACGGCAGAGAAACAACAGAAAGCTATGCCTACGGTGCAACACCCACAGCTCCCTCAAACACACAGGGCTATAATGATGCAAACGGTCACCATGTATATTTATGGCCTGCACTTTCAGCAGTAACAAGTGATGTTACTTACGAGGAAGCTCTTTCAACAACAGGTCATACCCCCGGTGCAGCGGCAACCTGTCAGGCCGCTCAGACTTGTACAGTCTGCGGCGCAGTACTTGTAGAAAAGCTCGCTCACACCGAGGAAATAATTCCTGCTGTTCCTGCAAGCTGTACAACTCCCGGTAAGACAGAAGGTAAGAAGTGTTCAGACTGCGGTGAAATTCTTGTCGCTCAGCAGGATACAGCTCTTGCTGATCACACCGAAGAAATAATTCCCGCGGTTGAATCCACCTGCACCGCAACAGGTCTTACAGCAGGTAAGAAGTGTTCGGTCTGCGGCGAAATTCTTGTAGCACAGACAGAAACAGCTAAAAAAGAACATTCATGGAATGACGGTATTGTTACAAAAAAATCTACCTGTATTACAGACGGTGTTAAGACATATACCTGTACAGCCTGCGGCGGAACAAAGACAGAAGTGATTTCCAAGACAGGTGTACACGTTTACGGTGAATGGGCACAGTTCAATAACGGTACAACCCACAGACGCACCTGTACAGCTGATGCAAATTGTACAGCCTTTGAAGAAGAAACACATAACTTCAACGGTGCACTCCGCCAGATGAGCGGTAACAATTACCATCAGTACAAGTGTGAAAAGTGTGAAGCTTACGGTGTCGGCACAACAATGAATGTGGGAGAAGCCTGCTTCGGCGACGGAACAACCTTCACACAGATTAACGAAGCAACTCATAAAGAAACCTGTAAGTGCGGCAGAGAACAGACCGATTCACACGATTATTCATCCTGGGCAGCCGACCCCGAAAACAAGACTGACGGCACCGGTCAGATGTCACGCACCTGCTCTGAATGTAACTACAAGCAGACAACAAGCTGTGATTATGAAGTAACAGATTCATCTGATGCAACCTGCGAAGGCACCGGTTATATTACATATGAATGTGAGGATTGCGGCAACGGCTATTCCGAAATTCTTACAGCAACAGGCCATAGCTGGGACGAAGGTGTTGTAACAACCAACGCCACCTGCTCCGCAGAAGGCGTCAGAAGCTTCACCTGTCTTAATGACAGCAACCATACAAAAAAAGAAGCAATAGCAATCGACGAAAACGCTCATAAGTACGGCGACTGGACACAGACAAAGGCTCCCACCTGCTCCGCAGAAGGCGAAAAGGAAAGAGTCTGTGAATATGACGATACACACGTAGATAAGGAAACTGTAGAGATTGATGCAAACGCTCATAACTATTCTGCAGAAATAACAGCACGTCCCACACAGAACACCGACGGCACATGGACAAAGGGTACGTATACATATACCTGTAAGAATAACGAAGCTCACACATATACCGAAGATGCAGCAAGAGCGGATTATACCGAATTTGACGAGGCAGTTGCCGCACTTGAAGCACTCAAGGAGGATAGCCGCGTTAACGGCGATGCTCTTGACGAGGTCAATAACGCTCTCGCTCTTGCAGATGCTTTTGCAAAGGATCTTGTAGCAACAGAGCAGAATCAGGTTGACGAGATCGTTATAAAGCTTAAAAAGTCCATCGACAGCATCAACGCTGCACTTGACAGCGTCGGAATGGCTCAACCTATAGTTAATTCCAATTCCGGTCTTAAAGTACAGTTCCTTAAAGAGACCGGCGCAGAAGTAATTGAAAGCATTCAGCTTAATAAGGACGGCGGTTTTGACACTGCAAGACTCAAGCTCACAAACAATAACAGCACTCTTCCCATAACTATTACAAATGTTACAGCCGACAAGGCTTATATCGACTCTGTCGGTGACGGTGCTGAAATTGCCATCAACGGCTCGAGGGATCTTCGAATCACAGCTCCCACTGATTTCAATGAAGCAGGCCTCATAACCTATACCATTACTTATAAGGTCGGTAGTGATGCAACAGACTATCTGATGGATAAGAACGGAAACGCTGTTGAATTTGTTACAAAGGCTTACATTTATGTAAAGAGTGCAGCAGTTGTTCCTTATCACTGGATGCAGGAAACAGTTAATCTAGGCGATGAAAACTCAAATTGGCATCACTATTTTGAATCAGTAAACTATGGCGATTTTGAACTTGTTTACAATAATAAAGCCCCCAATGCTGATTTTGGAAATTCAAATCTTATTCAGGACAGCACCGGACTTTTTGATGTTGTTAAAGAGCAGTACGACTTTGAGAATAGCAAGTGTTACGCAGGCTGTACAGGCACAGGTACCACTCCATATGTAAAGGGTGACGCTCACGCTGCCACATACAGATACTATATTGACACCAGTCTCGCTGACACTTATGAAAAAGCAGGTCTTCGAGTAAGACTCGTAGAAGACGAAAAAGGCTTCTACCACAATGCTCCGCTTAAATATGTAAGACTTGCCAACAATCAGGCATACCTTGACAGCATTTCAGGTGATGATAAGACATTCTCTGTAACCCTCACTCCTTCTGCAAGCGGTACCCAGGGAATGTCATGGACTGCAACTTCAAAAGGTGATCTTACTGTTTCGCAGTATAATAACCCGGATCAGAACAATTATGTATTCGGATATCACCACCCTAACGAGGGACTTGCTGAATCAACAGCTTACTTTAACTTCTCGGGTAAAATTCCTCAGAATACAACTGAAGCCAAGCTTATGTTCTCTCCCAGAATGGAATTCAACGGACCGAACATCGCCTTTGCTGAAGCTGTCACCATGACAACTCACCTCTACATCACCTCCTACGATAAGGGTGCCCTCAGATCAGCAGTCAATGCTGCAGAGCAGGCAGCTTACAACAAGGACTACTTCACAACAGCTTCCTGGACAGCTTATGAAAACGCTCTCGCTACAGCAAAGACTGTTCTCGGCAAGGCTGAAACAACCCAGACTGAAGTTGACACTGCAACAACAGCTCTTACCGATGCTGTAGCAGCTCTTACCAGAGCAGAGTATGTTCTCACAGTTACTCACAGTATCCGCGAAAATGCTGATAAGAACGGTGAAGTAACAGGCACAAAGCTTGCTTACTACCTTCTTGTTAAGGACAGCAGCTTCGAAGCTCCTCTTGATGCTGCTACAATCGCACTCGATACAATCAATAAGAACGATGATGCTGCAACTCTTACAATCACCGGCACCACAGAGCATACATACAATTATTGGTTCATCAACGAGGAAGCTGCTTCAGATGCACTTAAAAAGGCTCAGGAAATCATTGATAATTCAAAGGATTATTCCGAAGAGTTTGTAGAGGCTGTGAAATCAGCCAAGGAAGCTCTTGAAAATCTGATGGCAGATACAAACGCTCCCGAATCACAGAGTGAGTTTGATGAAGCGGTTAACGCGTTGACCGCACTCACAGACCACACCTGTGTTTATGAAGGCAAGTATTACTCAAACGGAAACGGAAAAGACGGAACTCACTATCAGCTTTGTACAGGCTGCGGAGCCAAGAGTGAAGCTGTCAAGCATACCTGGGATAACGGTGTTGAAAACCCCGAGGCTGATTGCGAAAACGAAGGAACAATGACTTACACCTGTACTGCAGACGGCTGCGGTGCAACATATACCGAAGCTGTAGCGGCTGACGATCACAGCTACGGCGAATGGATCGAGGAAATTCCCGCAACCTGTCTCAAGGAAGGTACAAAGGGTCACTATGAATGTAGTGTATGTCATAAATACTTTGCTGAAGACAGGACAACTGTAATCAGCGACCTCACAATAACAAAGCTTGCTCACTCCTACACAGGCGAATACAAGTGGAATAATTCAGTCACACCTCACACCCACTCACAAAAATGCGTAAACGGCTGTAATGAATACGGCAACAAAACAGTGTGTACATTTGATACCGTTGTTACAGCTCCCACCTGCTACGACGGCGGCTACACAACCTACACCTGTACAGTATGTAAGAACAGTTATCAGTCCGACTACACAACCCGTGAGCACATTTATGTATACGCACCCGGAAACGGCACACAGCACACAGTAACCTGTCAGTATGACAACTGTAACTACGCATCAACAGAAAACTGCTCCGGCGGCACAGCAACCTGTACTGACAAGGCAGTCTGCGACAAGTGTAATACCGGATATGGCACAGCTCTTGACCATGACTGGGCAGAAACAACCTACAGCTTTGCTGCTGACGGAAAGTCCTGCACAGCTACAAGAGTATGTAACAGAGATGCAAGTCACAATGAAACTGTGAACGCAACGATCACATCAACAATTAAGAACCCTGCTACCTGCACAATTATGGGTACCACAACGTATACCGCTACATTTACAGTAGGTTGGGCAGAAAGCAAGACACAGGACGTTCAGGATATTCCTGCAAATGATCACACCTTCGGCGACTGGACACCTAACAATGATGGCACACATACGAGAGAATGTATTGCTTGTACCGACGAAACCGGCAGAACAGAAACAGATACCTGTACCTTCGGTGAATGGACACAGACAAAGGCTCCTTCCTGTACCGAAAAGGGTGAAAAGGAACGCACCTGCACGCTTTGCTCTTACACAGAAACAGCTGATATTCCTGCTCTCAATCACACAGATGAAGACAACGACGGTTATTGCGACAGAGACGGAGAACTCATATGCGATCACGTCGGACAGGATACAGTAGTTAAGAACGATAAAGAAGCTACCTGCCTTGAAGACGGTTACACCGGTGACAAGCACTGCGCAAAGTGCGATGTTATTGTTGAATACGGCACAAAGATTGAAAAGCTCGGTCACAAGGACGAAAACAAGGATCACACCTGCGACAACAAGAATTGTGACGTTTACCAGGGTACACACGAAGATACAGACAAAGACCACGCTTGCGATTACGGTTGCTCCGTTTCAATCGGTGATTGCAAAGATAATGACAAGGATCACGACTGTGACTACGGTTGTGACAAGGTTTACGGCGAACACGTAGATACAAACAAAGACCACATCTGCGATTACGGCTGCTCCGTTTCAATCGGTGATTGCAAAGATACTGACAAGGATCACGCTTGTGACTACGGTTGCGATAAGTACTTTGGCGAACACGTAGACGCTGACCTTAACCACACCTGCGATTACGGTTGTGCTGAATCAATCGGTGATTGCAAAGATACTGATAAGGATCACGCTTGTGACTACGGTTGCGATAAGTACTTTGGCGAGCACGTAGACTCTGACAAGAACCATACCTGCGATTACGGCTGTGCTGAATCAATCGGTGATTGCAAAGATACTGATAAGGATCACGCTTGTGACTACGGTTGTGACAAGGTTTACGGCGAACACGTAGACGCTGACAAGAACCACACCTGCGATTACGGCTGTGCTGAATCAATCGGTGATTGCAAAGATACTGACAAGGATCACGACTGTGACTACGGTTGCGATAAGTACTTTGGCACACACAGTGATTCAGCTACTGATAAGGATCATGTCTGCGATTACGGCTGCAAAGAGGTTCTCGAAAACTGTTCAGATGCAGATAAAGACGGTGATCACACCTGCGACATCTGCGGCAAAGAAAATGTAACATCACATACCTATACCGAGGCAACCTGTACAACACCCAAAACCTGTACAGAATGCGGTTCAACAGATGGTACCGCTCTTGACCATGACTGGGCAGAAACAACCTACAGCTTTGCTGCTGATGGAAGCTCCTGCACAGCTACAAGAGTTTGTAACAGAGACGCAAGTCACAACGAAACTGTAAACGCTACAATCTCTTCAAAGATTAAGACTCCGGCTACCTGCGAGGGCAAGGGTACTACCACATACACCGCTACATTCACAGTAGATTGGGCAGAAATCCGCACTCTTGATGTAGAGGATATTGCAGCAATCAACCACGACTGGGATAAGACAAAGTCGGAAACAAATCTTACCCGTCCCGTACTCGTTGACGGTGTATGGACAAAGGGTTATTACACCTACACATGTAAGAACGACCCGAATCATACAACCAGAGAAGATATAGACAGAGCTTTCTATAATAACTATGAGGCCGCTTGGAACTCACTTGAAGGTCTTCTTGATACAGACCTCACACAGGAAGCAAAGACTGCAATTCAGAAGGTTCTCGACGATAATAATATCGACAAAAACCTTATTGCCAGCGAGCAGGACATCGTTGATGCTGCTGAGGCAAACCTCAAATATGCCTTTGAGCAGTACAAGGGCTCACTCAAGACATATACAGTAACATTTGTTATCGACGGTACAGAAACAAAGGTTACCGTAATCAGCGGTCAGAGTGCAATCGCTCCCACAGATGTAAAGAAGGCTTATGATGATACATATCACTACTCCTTCAACAAATGGGATAAGGAATTCACAAATGTTACAAATGATCTTACCGTAACAGCAGAATTTAACGCTGAAGAACACTCTTACACTCATACCGATAAGGATAACGAGTACCACACCGACAGCTGTACCTGCGGTTACAGTAAAGAAGTCAAGCACACAGAAACAAGCGTAGTTACTACCAAGGCTTCCTGCTACAATGACGGCGTAAGAACCTACACCTGCTCCGTATGCGGCGGCACAAGAACAGAAACTATCGCGAAGAGAACTCACGATATTATCGATACCACAGTAGCTCTTGAACCCACCTGCTCTGCAACAGGTATTATGAATCAGAAGTGTAAGCATTCAGCTTCTGAAGAATACGAAGCCTGTGACTACACAACAACAAGAGAAATGGATAAGGTTTCAGATGCTCATAAGGCTGAATCAGACTACACAGTTATCATTAAAGCTACATGCGAAGCAGACGGCTACAAGGCAATCCTTTGCGAAGACTGCGATGCAGAGCTTTCAAAAGAATCTATCACAAAGAGAGCTCATACTTATACTGATAACGGTCAGAAGTCACCTGCTACCTGCCTTGCAGAAGGTGTAATGAACACAATCTGTACAAACGAAGAAACAGAAACACACCAGGCATGTACTCACGAGTCAACAAGATCACTTCCGAAGCTTGCTCACTCCTACACAGGCGAATACAAGTGGAATAATTCAGTCACACCCCACACACACTCACAGAAGTGCGTAAACGGCTGTAATGAATACGGCAACGAAACAAAATGTACATTTGATACCGTTGTTACAGCTCCCACCTGCTACGACGGCGGTTACACAACCTACACCTGTACAGTATGTAAGAACAGCTATAATGGAGACTATACCGCTAAACGTGAGCATAAATATGTTTATGCTGCAGGCAACGGTACAAGCCACGAAGTCAGCTGCGAATACAAGGATTGTAACTACACATTAACAGAAAACTGCTCCGGCGGCACAGCAACCTGCACAGACAAGGCAGTCTGCGACAAGTGTAAGACAGCCTGGGGCGAAAAGAATTCTGAAAATCACGTTAATGTCGTAACAGACAAGGCCGTTGAATCCACCTGTTACAGCACAGGTCTTACCGAAGGTTCACACTGTGAAGCTTGCGGTACAACCATCATAGCCCAGACAGAAACAAAAATGAAAGAGCATATTCCCGCTGACGCTGTAAAGGAAAATGTAGTTCCCGCTACCTGCTACAGCGAAGGCTCATACGACGAAGTTGTATACTGCTCCGTTGAAGCCTGCAAGCATGAAATCAACAGAACAGGTAAGACCATCGAAAAGATTGCTCATACTCCTGCTGATGCTGTAAGAGAAAATGTTGTTCCTGCTACCTGCTACAGCGAAGGCTCATACGACGAAGTTGTTTACTGTTCCATTGAGGCTTGTAAGCACGAAATCAGCAGAAAGACCATAACAACACCGAAGCTTTCTCACAAGGACGAGAATCCAAGAGATGCTGTCTGTGATTTATGCGGAACAAGTCTCACCTGCAACCATCCTGAGACAACAATACGTGGACGCATAATCGCAACCTGCGTCACCGAAGGATACACCGGTGATACACACTGTAAGATTTGCGGCGATCTCCTTGAAAGCGGAACAGTAGTCCCGACAACAGATCATCGCTACGGTGAAAGACCCAGCACAGTTATCAATGCAACCTGTATTACAGAGAGAACCGAAGTCTATAAATGTGAAAACTGTACTGCTACCAAGAGAGTAGTTCAGGAAAAGGATAAGAACAAATTCGATTCACACTCTGTTGTCCGTGTTACAAAGGTTGAACCTACCTGTGAAAAGAGCGGTTTTGATGTTACATACTGCACATTCTGCAGCACAAACATCGAAGTTATAGAAACAAAACCGACAGGACACATTGACGAAAACGGTGACGGCAACTGCGATATATTCGGTTGTGGCGGAAAGCTTACTCCTTCCGGTACTACCAATAAAGCCTGCAGCTGTCTGTGTCATAAGGAAGGCTGGTTCTGGAACTTGATCTACAAGATTGTATGCTTCTTCTGGAAGCTGTTCAAGATTTCACCCAGCTGTGCTTGCGGTAACATTCACTATTAATCATCGCTCAACCAAAACGGGCCCCTGCCACAAATGTGGCAGGGGCTTTCTCTCTCTGTAAGGTCTGTTGTTAAGGCAAGATACGGGCAGGCACTTTTACCTGCGGTAAAAGACGAAGGGGCGTAAAACCTTTTTTGAAAGCATAACGACATTATTCAAGTCATCTGATACTGTAAAGTGATGCTCTCTCCTGCCCCTTCGCCAATGCGAAGCATTGTGCCTGCCCGGTGTGCCCTTCATGTATTTGTTCCGGACAAAACAAAAGCCTGATGCGTATAAGCATCAGGCACTTTTCTGTTTATTTGTGGGCCTTAATCCTGAAGCACGAGAGTCTTAAACATATCGCCTCTCTGCTGATAGTTTTTAAACATACCCCAGCTTGCACAAGCAGGAGAGAGCAGACAGCAATCGCCCTCAACAGCGCTTTCTTTGCAGATTTTCACAGCTTCCTCGAGGCTGTCAGCAAAGACATAATCCTTAAAGTCTATTTTATCGCAAGCCGCAGCGATGTTTTCCCTCGTCTGTCCGATAAGCACGAGCTTCCTTACCTTTCCGGGGAAACGGCTTACCCACTCACCGTATTCACTCTTCTTATCATATCCGCCTGCAATAAGCACGGTTGTGCCTGGCATTGCGTCAATAGCCTTTATTGCGGCGTCCGTGTTTGTTCCCTTGGAGTCATTGTAATACTTGACACCTTTTTTTGTTGTGACATATTCAATTCTGTGCTCAACAGCAACGAATTTCTTTACAACCTCACGGATAATCGCAACGGGAATACCAAAGCTCATAGTAATACCCACAGCCGCCATAATATTTTCGAAGTTATGCACGCCTACAAGGTTTACTTCCCAGGTGTCTACGAAAAGCTCGCTTACGCCGCCTTTGGCAATATAGATTTTCCCGTCAGCGTAGTAAAGTCCGTCTTCGAGCTTTTCTTTCGACGAGAAGAAGACCACCTTACTTTTACATTCCTTGGCAAAATCTCTTAAAACCTCGTCATCGTAATTGAGGATACAAAAATCTGATTCGTCCTGATTTTTTGCGATGCTCTTTTTGACCTCGGCATAATTTTCCATTGTCTTATGTCTGTCAAGATGGTCAGGAGTAATATTGAGAATAGCACTTACCTTCGGCTTGAAGGTAAGCATCGTCTCAAGCTGGAAGGAGCTGATTTCGGCTACAGTTGCGCCGCCGATTACACTGTCAGACACCCTGCCTGTATAGGGAATTTCAATATTGCCGACAAGAAGGGTGTTTTCGTTGTATGCCTTGACTATTTCATAGGTTAATGAAGTAGTGGTAGTCTTTCCGTTGGTGCCTGTAATACCGATTACCTGCCCCTTATCATATAGATACGCAAGCTCAATTTCACTCCACACGGGAATACCCGCGGAAATAACAGTCTGCATTATCTCTGTTTCAAGGGAAACGCCGGGAGAAACCACACAGATGTTTATTCCTTTAAGGTCACTTTCGTCTGCCGTACCGAGGATAAACGAAATGTTATCCTGCACTCCGATTTTCTCTGCGACTGCCTTTTTATCAAGGTCTGTGTTGCTGTCGTAAATCACAAAATCCTTTCCAAGTCCGCCAAGAAGCTGCGCAGAGCATATTCCGCTTCTTCCCGCACCGACTATAAGATATTTTTCGCTCATATGGGTTCATCTTCTTTCACGTTATGTGTAAAATGCTTATGCTCCTGTAATCTCTTCAACGGTAACACTTACCGTTGCAAAGAGATCTGTGTCAGGAACTGATATTGTAATGTTTGCCGTACCCTTACCGACAGCAATAATTATACCTTCGGGGCTTACAGTAGCAACCGTCTCATCAGAAGATTTCCATTCCACTTCTGTCTCGGTTACGCTGTCGGGTGTAAGAGTGTACTGTATCTTTTCTTTTTCGCCTGTTTTAAGGCTGTATTCTGTTTTGTAAAGCTGAATTTCTTCGGGATATTTAACCACGCTGATTTCGGCTGTAGCGGTGAATTTTCCGTCAGCTGTTGTTGCCGTGATTACTGCCTTACCTGTTGAAACTGCAGTAACTTTACCATTTTCATCAACGGTTGCTACAACTTCGTTATCGCTTTTGAAAGTAACGGACTTATCATAAGCCGCCACAGGAAGCACCGTAGCAACAAGCTCAACGGTCTCGTCTGCTTCAAGCTTTACCTGTGTCTTATCAAGGGTAATTCCGCTGATGTCCTCGACAACCTTAAGATTGATTATGCCCTTTACAGCACCTTCGTCACAGCTTGTCGCAATAATCTGAACATCACCGCCGGAAACAGCTGTAATTACACCGTATTCGTCAATTACGGCAATACTCTCGTCAGCACTTGACCATGTGAAGCTCTTGTCTGTCGTATCCTCGGGAAGTATAGTTGCAAATACTCTGAGCTTTTCACCGATTCCAAGCGCAGGAATACGGCAGTAGAACTTTATTTCCTCTGCAAGCTGTATAACGGTAAGCTTAACCGTCTTTTCAACTCCGTCCTTTATAGAGCGTGCAGTAATCTCGCAGACACCCGCCTTAACAGGTGTAACCACGCCGTCCTCAACCGTTGCAACATCTTCGTCGGAGCTTGACCATACGAGAGTTGTATCGTTTGTGTTTTCGGGAAGCACAGACGCATCAAGAGTGACTGTCTCGCCCACGTTAACAGTATATTCTTCCTTACCGAAAACGACTTCCTCAGGAAGCTGGATTGCCTCAAGGTTACACTTCGCCTCAAATCCTCCGTCAACAGTTGTCGCTGTGATTATAGCTGTACCTCTGGAAATAACGTTGACTACACCGTCTTCAACCGTTGCAACATCTTCGTCGCTACTGCTCCATACTACTGTCTTATCGGTAGCATCTACAGGATCAACTGTCGGGATAAGGGTGAAGCTGTCGCCTACAAAAGCTTCCTTTTCAGTAATATCAAGAACAATTCCGGTTACAGCTCTTGTAACAACGATTTCAACCTTCTTAACCGCATCGGTGTTCTGAAGAGATGTAATTGTAAGCTCTGCCTTACCGGGAGCAACACCTGTTACTGTGCCGTCTTCAGATACCTTAAAGATATTCTCATCGGAGCTTTCAAGCTTCACATCAGGAGTGTCAACCTCCTGCGGATTAAAGGACCAGTCAATTTTTATACTGTTCTTTTCGTAAAGTGAGTAAGTATCCTTTTCTGTGAGGATTTCCTCGACACCGGTAAGCACCGTCACCTTACATTCAGCCTTTACGCCCGTATCGTTGCTTATAGCGGTAACTGTAGCCTCGCCCTTCTTAATAGCAGTAACGGTACCGTCCTCGGCTACTGTAAGCACTTCGGCATCAGATGTCTCCCATGTAACGGACTTATCACTGGCATTTTCAGGAGCAAATACAGGCTCAAGCTTATATGTCAGCGGTGTATAAACGGTAATTTCTTCTTCATTGAGAGTAATCTCTGTCACAGGCTCGTGAACAGTTACCTTTACCGTTGCATAAACGCCGCTTTCCTCACTAGTGCAGGTAAGAATCACCTCACCGGGAGCAACACCTGTTACAAGACCTGTACTGTCAACGGTTGCGATTTTCTCATCAGCGCTTGTCCACTTATAAGCCTTATTATAGCAATCCTCGGGAAGAACAGCAGCATTGAGCTGATAGGTTTCGCCGCGGTTAAACTTAATTTCGGTTTTATCAACGGTTACACTTGTTGCTCGCTGTAAAAGAGTAAGTGTACACTTTGCAGTATAATCTCCGTCAACGGTTGTTGCAGTAATAACGGCTGTACCTGACTTGTTAGCCGTAACAACACCGTCAGAGGTAACAGATGCTATTTCGCTGTCCGAAGACCACTTGACGAGCTTGTTTGTTGCGTCTGCGGGAGATACTGTTGCAACAAGAGTAAGAGAATCGCCTACAAATACCTCTTTTTCGGTATAGTTAAGGGATACACCTGTTGCAGGCTCCTGAACAGTAACATAGCAAATCGCTGTAAAGTCACCGTCCTTGGTTTTCACTGTAATTGTTGCCTGACCGCCGAGCTTCGCGATAATGTGACCTTCACTTGTTACTGTTACAATATCTCTGTCAGAGCTTTCAAAGGTAACCTCTTTGTTTGTTGCGTCATAAGGAAGAACACTGTAACGAAGGTCTGCCTCTCTGCCCTTATTAATTGAGATTTCTTTTTCTACAAACTCAACAGCTGTTACGTGCTGGAGCACCGTTACAGTACAGCTTGCTTTATGAGAGCCGTCAACGCTTATTACGGTTATTGTAGCTGTACCCGCCTTGACTCCGCTTACAGTACCGTCAGCGGCAACCGTTGCAATTCTCGTATCGGAAGATTCCCATGTAACTGCAGTATTGTTTGCGTTTTCGGGGAATATTCTGGCTGAAAGCTTGATTTTTTCGCCTGTGTAGACCTCTGCTGCAGTTGAAGAAATATCAACTGAAGTTACGGGCTGCACAACAGTAATCTTGCATACTGCCTTGATGCCGTTTTCCGTGCTTGCGGTAATCTCTGCGGTACCTCTTGAAACTGCGGTAATCACACCTGCAGAATTTACCTTTGCAACATCAGGATTACTTGAAACAAAGGTTGCAACTCTGTTTCTGGCATCGGTTGGATAAATTGCATACTTGAGAGTGCCGCTCTTTCCGGCAACCATTGTTGCAGATGTAACCGCAAGCTTGATTGATTCCGGAGCCTTACCTACAGAAACTCTGCAGTATGCCTTATAGCCGCCGTCCTTTGTCGTTGCAACGATATAGGTTGTACCCGTATTAACAGGAGTTACCACACCGGTCGCACTTACGGTTGCTATATTTGTATCGTTTGATGTGTAGACAACGTCCTGCACGGAAGCGTCGATCGGATAAACCGTGCTGTTCAATGTAAGAGCACGTCCGAAGTAGAGAATAGCCTCCTCTTTATTAAGACTTACACCCGTTACACGCTTTACAACCGCAATCTTACAGGTTGCTGTCTTTGAGCCGTTTGTAGTCTTACAGGTAATTGTTACCGTACCTTTTTTGAGACCTGTAACCACACCTGATGATGAAACTGTCGCGATTGACGGGTCACTGGAGCTCCATGTAACAGATTTAATGGAAGCGTTTGCAGGACTGATTGTGGGCACAAGCGTCATTGTGGCATTGAGATTGAGATATGATGCGGTTTTATTGAGAGTAACTCCCGTAACCGGCTGAATTACAAGTACCTCTGTCTTGGCGGTATAGGAGCCATCCTTTGTTTTTGCTGTAATAATGGCGTAACCCGGAGCCTTGGCGACAACCTTACCTGCAGCATCAACTGTAGCAACGTCATAGTTGCTCGAGGTCCAGTAAACAGTTTTGATTGTTGCATCGGTGGGATAAACCGTGGGAGTGATTGTGGTGGACTTGCCGACATTGATTGTTACAGTAGCCTTGTCAAGCTTAACGCCCGTAACACTCTTTACAACAAGAATCTTACATGATGCGGTATGTCCGCCGTTTACGGTAGTAGCTGTAATCGTAACATACCCCTGTGAAATGCCCTTTACAACACCGTCCTGGCTTACAGTAGCTCTTGTCTTATCGCTTGTAGACCAGGTAACCTTCTGATTTGTTGCATTAGTAGGAAGGACTGTAGCCTTAAGTACACCGACTTCACCTATACGTACATAACCGGTTTCGTGGTTGAGCTTTATTCCTGTTGCGGGCTGAATTACGTTTACCTTACAGGTAGCCTTTGCATTGCCGTCAGCAGAGTAAGCCGTAATGGTAACAGTACCTGCTGAAACCGCCTTAACCACACCGTCGCCGTCAACAGATGCGATTTTCGGATTTGAAGATGACCACTTGAGGGTCTGATATGTTGCCGTGGAAGGAGTAATCTTCGCTTTGACTGTCTTGGATTTTCCGACCTCGAGATTTACTGTGGCAACATCAAGGGTAATGCTCTCTACGGGCTGGATAACATTTACCGTACAGGTAGCCTTATATGCACCGTCGGCTGTGGTACAGGTAATATTTACAACGCCCTTACCTACACCTGTTACCTGTCCTGCCTCGTTGACTGTTGCGATTGAAGTGTTTGCAGAAACCCAAGAAACAGTTTTATTTGTGGCATTGGCAGGCTTTACGTCTGCTGAAAGAAGGAAGGTATTTCCCTTATAGACATTGAATTCTGTTGTGTTCTGTGCATTATGGACTATCGAAACACCGGTAACAGGCACATAAACCGTGAAATTACAGGTCGATGTAAAGCCGCCGTCAACGGTTGTTACGCTGATAACGGTTACACCTTCGGAAACACCGGTTACAACACCGGACTGTGTTACGGTTGCAACAGAAGGCTCAGAGGATTTCCAGGTTACCTTTTTGTTCGTTGCGTTTTCAGGGAAAACTGTCCATTCAAGTGCTTTTGCCTTACCTACGGCAAGCTTTACAGCTGTGGTTGTGATTCTTACGCCGGTAACAGGCTGGGTTACGGTAATCTTACACTGATCGGAGAAGTTTCCGTCAACACTTGTTGCAGTAAGAATAGCGGTACCGGCCTTGAGCCCCTTGAATCTGCCCTTCTGGTCGAAGGCAAGAACGCTTGTATTGTCACAAGACCATACAATGCCCTTTTCACTGGCATTCTGGGGTGCAACAGCGGCTACAAGCTGCTGAATTTCACCTACGGAAACCGTGTATTCTCTTCGGTCAAGAGCTATTCCCGTAACGGGAACCTTGCTATAAACCGTAACGGTACAGCTTGCGGTAAATCCACCGTTCTGTGTCTTTACGGTAATCACGGTTGAACCTTCCGTAAGAGCCTTTATTATACCTGACGACTCATCAACAGTAGCAACAGATGGCTTTGAAGATGTCCAGGTTACGTTTCTGTTCGTAGCAGTAGACGGAATAATGGAGACCGGTATTGTATCCATCTGTCCGACATACATCGCCTTGACGGTTGAACCGAGCTCAACGCCGGTACAGTCCTCATAAACCTTGACACGGCAGGACTCGGACACGCCAGAGCTGTTCTTTGCTGTAATTATACACTCACCGCCTGCAACAGCAGTTACAAGACCGCTGCTTGTTACGGTAGCGACTTTATCGTTCGAGGTTGTCCATGTAACGGTTTTATCCGTAGCGCCTGCAGGCGTTACAATAGCAACAAGCTGAACTACGTCACCCTTCCAAAGCTCCTCGTTGTTTGAGCTTATGGTGATTCCCGTTGCAGGAACAATTACCCTGATTCTGCAAGCAGCTGAAACAGTACCGTCGCTGTTTTTGCAGGTAATAATTGCGGTACCCGTATTTTTAGCTGTAACGAGACCTTCCGCATTTACCGTAGCAACAGAAACATCTGAGCTTTCCCAATGAAGCTCCTTATCCGTAGCATATTCGGGAGTAATTACAGGTACAAGAGTGATGCTTGCACCTACAGACAGTGTTCTTTCGGTGTTTGCAAAAGCAAGTCCGGTTATTTTCTGTGTTACTCTGATAATGCAGCTGTCATATTTTTCCGAGCCGTCAACTGCCATAGCCTTGATAACAGCAGCTCCGGGATACTTTGCGGTAACAAGACCGTTTTTATCAACCGTAGCAATCTCTTCATTTGAAGATGACCACGCAACATCGCCGTATACATATCCGTCAGCTGTGGTTACCCTTGCGGTGAGCTGAAGCTTACCGCCGTTTTCAACGGTACCTGCAGGCGCAGAAATCACAACGGATTCCGCCTTTTCACAAACGATCACCTTACAGGTTTTTTCGATATTACTTCCGTCCGTGGTGGAAACTGTAATTGTACATTCACCGGGGGCCACGGGTGTAAGCACACCTACACGGTCAACAGTACATACCCGCTTATTGCTTGACTCCCAGTTAAGCACCTGATTGCCCGCATTCGCAGGAGAAATTGAAGCAGTGATTCTCTCGCCGGTGCTGTTAAGTGTGATGGCCTTGCTTGTATGACTGAGAGTAAGGCTTGAAATCATAGGCTTGACTTCAACCGTAAGAGTACCGCTTACCTCGCTGCCGTCTGTTGCAGTATATGTGAGCACTGCTGTACCGACCTTACCTGCAACAAGAGTTACAACGGCTTTTCCGCTTTCGGTTACTCTGATGTCCTTTATGTCAACTATGCTGCTGTCAGATGTGCCCCATCTGAGCATTTTTATGCTTGCAGTTGAGGGAATCACGCCGATGTAAAAATCAACGCTCTCTCCGCATATCATACCTGAAGCAAGGTTTGTTTCGGGCACAAGAGACTGAATTGCAACAAGCTTGTTTACCGTAACGGCACAGCTTGCGGTATATTCTGTTGTCTCGCCGACATTCTTAACCTTGACAGTGATTACGCAGGAACCCACGCCCTTTGCCGTAATAACACCGCTGTCACTTACCTCGGCAACGGAGGTGTTATCGCTGTCCCAGGTATAAATAACTCCGCTTGTGGGATTAGCTGTTGAGTCAAAGCCTGTAAGGGTTGTTTTGAGCTTTCTTGTTTCTCCGTTATAAAGAGTGAGGGCTGAATCGGAAAGCGTAACACCTGCAACCGGGTTTACCACCTTCACGGGACAGGTATCTGAATACTTCTGTCCGCCCTTACCTTCAACCTCTGCGGTAATGGTAACGGTTTCCGCTGTATAACGGTTTGCAGAAACAAGGCCCGTCGAGCTTACTGAAACAAATGAGGGGTGTGAAGAGGTCCACACAATATCTCCGCCCGCCTTTGCAGGAGAAAGAGTAGCAGTGAGGCTTGCAGTCTTTCCTACGTTGACGGTGAGGCTTTCGGTGCTTACGGCAATACTTGTTGCATAAGGCTTGAGGGCAGCAACAGCTGCGGCGAGGTCTTCTGCACACTCGTCGATTTCGTCCTGAGAATATCCGGAAGGATTACTGATTATGTTATTCGCTTCTTTATACACATACTTGAGGGAGTCGCCGTTGATATAGTCCCCCCAATTCTCCTCGGCAGGTACAGTAGCATAGACCTGCTCAAGATTCTCGATACTGACGGCGACAGCCTCGAAGCTAACAAGCTCCACAAATGGTGTCATCGGCACTGACGAGACAGTCATCAGAATGCACATTGTTAATGCAAGTAACCTCTTTTTCATAGTTTTTTACCTCACTTGAATCAAATTTTCCGACCTATAAATGTCTATATTTCTAATATTTATTTATAATATATAATACTATAAATGGGGATAAAAACCCAATATACACAGCAATTATAGTAAAAAAGGCTACGACTGTCAACAACATAAGCCCATAATATTGAAAAAGTTTACAAAATGTGTTATTCTTGTTTATAATTCAACCGTTAACACGACAGAAAGAGGTAATGTGTATGTTAAAAATGGTTTCATGGAATGTCAACGGCATAAGAGCCTGCGTTACAAAAGGCTTTACCGATTCCTTCAAAGAGCTTGATGCGGATATATTCTGCCTTCAGGAAACGAAGCTTCAGCAGGGACAGATTGACCTTGAGCTTGAGGGCTATCACCAATACTGGAACTATGCAGAGAAAAAGGGTTACTCCGGAACTGCAATTTTCACAAAGGAAGAGCCGATTTCAGTTTTCTACGGAATGGATATTCCCCGCCACGATACCGAGGGCAGACTTATTACTTTGGAATTTGAAAAATTCTATTTTATCACCTGCTACACCCCCAATGCCCAGGACGAGCTCAAGAGAATTGACTACCGTATGGATTGGGAGGACTGCTTCAGAGAATATCTGGTATCACTGAATAAAACCAAGCCCGTTATCATCTGCGGCGACCTCAACGTTGCCCATAACGAAATAGACCTTAAGAACCCGAAAAGCAATCGCGGAAACGCCGGATTCTCCGATGAGGAGCGTGAAAAATTCTCACATCTCCTTGAGGCAGGCTTCACCGACTCCTTCCGTTATCTTTATCCTGACACCGAAGGCGCTTACTCCTGGTGGAGCTATCGCTTCAAGGCAAGAGAAAAGAACGCAGGCTGGCGTATTGACTACTTTGTCGTATCAAGCGATATTAAAGACAAGATTATTGATTCGAAGATTCACCCTGAAATTTTCGGCTCTGACCACTGCCCCGTCGAACTGCAAATCAAGCTGTAAAGCCTTATAAATCAATCACTCTCGGATTCCGAGAGTGATTTCTACATCTGTCAGGTGTACAAACATCAGCGTTTAAGCTACAATCAGAGTGAAAACAGAAAAAGGCAGGTATCCTTATGGAAAAGAAATCATTAGGCAGCTTTATTGCCGCTTTACGAAAAGAAAAAGGACTTACACAGAAACAACTTGCAGAGCAGCTTAATGTGTCCGACAAAACCGTAAGCCATTGGGAATGTGACGAAACTTCACCTGATATATCACTTTTATCCACCCTTGCAGAAACTCTCGGAGTAACTGTTGACGAGCTTTTAAAAGGCGAAAAAAATCCGTCGGAAGCTCCGCGCAACAGTTACAATCATTACGAGAGATACCAAGGAAAATTAAATTCTCTTTTCATAAAAGTCAAAAACGGTTTTACGGGAGAGCTTTCTGAAAGGTACAGATATTTCCGTATTCTCAGCCTCATAGGAACAGTTATCGCCTGCGTGGTACTTTTCAGCCTCTTACTTTCGGTGGCTTTTTCGGCTTATTTCTTTCACTCGTCAATACCCGTCGGATTGATTGCGCTTCTCGGCTCACTATGGACGATTGTGCTGTCTCTCGGATTCACCCTTGGCGCACGTATTCTTTTTTCGAAGGAAATCGTTCCGTCAAAGGAAACCGAGGAATCTGAAGCAGAGTATATTTTCAAAGCTAACAAAACCTGCTTCAACAACCTTTTTCTTTTGTTCTGTGCATTCCCTTTAGCTCTTGCAGGAATTGATATTCTGCCCGTTATTGCAAACCTGCTGATTGTACTTGCTTTTGTTGCGGCAGTAAGGCTCACAGCAACGGTAATTCTTATGAGAAAAGCCTACCTTAAAAGAAACGACAGACAAATGCTTCTCACGAAATATATAAGCATCTGTCTGGTATCAATTATCGGCGTTTGCGGTGCAGTTTTGTTTGTAACTGAGGCCTTCTTTTATTCGACGCCGAAAAATATCATTTTTTATTCACCCGAGGAATTTAAGACTTATATGGAAACACCAAAGGACAAGCCCGAAAATGCTTTTATGATTGACGGTGTGATGATGACAACAGTCATTCCGACAACGGTACTTACACCCGACCGGAACGATGAAGCACCTTCTGCCTCAACCGATGAGGAAACAACAGAAACAATTTACGGATATTACGGCGAAGAAATTATCAGCTTCACCTGGCTTAATAAAGAGGTTTACGACTATGCCTTCAACGATGACGAGGGCACATTTCACGTTATAACCTATGAAGCAAAAATCAAAGCAAAGGACAAAGAGATTCTTGTCGATGACGGTATCCCGATATTGCTTGTGCTGTTCTCTGTCGCTGATGTAGTCACTTGCCTTGCGCTTTATAAAAGAAAGATAAAGCAACTGAAAAATAATGAATAAAATTTTTAAAAAAAACTTTCAAAAAACACTTGACAAAACGAAAGCCTTCGTATATAATAGGCTACGCTGATGTGGAACAAGCCACACAGAAGTCGGTGTTTTTAGCGATGAGGGTCCACCTGTTCCCATCCCGAACACAGAAGTTAAGCTCATCAGTGCTGACAATACTTGGCTGGAAGCGGCCCGGGAAGATAAGGCAATGCCGACACAGAAACCACAGCAAAAGCTGTGGTTTTTTCTTTTATAGTATTGATATTTTATATAAGAATATAATATAATGTATAGGTCAATAATAGGTCAGGAGTTGATTTTATGAACGAAAAGGGCGGCAACGTAATTTTCATGCCCGATATAGAATATAAATCCTGGGTTAACGGCAACAGAGAGCTGCTTGAAGAAATTCTTAAAACCGGTAAGGTTTCTACCCTCTGGCTGGCAAAAGACAGAAACAAATCCTTTCTGGTCAGATATTTCAAGGAGCGCGGCTACACCATAACGCTTGACGATTAAAAGGGAGAGTTTAAGATGAAGGACACTGTAAAAAAGTATAAGAAAATAATAAAAATCCTCGCAACAACCGCAACGGTTGCTATTACAATTTATACTCTCATTCCCAAAACCGAAAAAATCAAAGGCATTGACACCCTGCCTCTCGAAACCTATACAAAAGAAACGGTATAATTTTAAAATCTATATAAATCAGGTGAAACAATGGACAAAAGAAATGACGTAAGAAACATCGCAATCATCGCTCACGTTGACCACGGTAAAACAACAATGGTCGACGAAATGCTAAAGCAGGCAGGCACCTTCCGTGCAAACGAGCAGGTTGCAGACCGTGTAATGGACTCAAACGACCTCGAAAGAGAAAGAGGTATTACCATTCTTTCAAAAAACACGGCTATCCACTATAACGGAACAAAAATAAACATCGTTGACACTCCGGGACATGCCGACTTCGGTGGCGAGGTTGAGCGAATCCTTATGATGGTTGACGGTGTGCTTCTTCTGGTTGATGCCTTCGAAGGCTGTATGCCCCAGACAAGATTCGTCCTCAAAAAGGCCCTCGGGCTCAAAAAGAAGGTTCTTGTAGTCGTCAATAAAATAGACCGTCCCGGCGCAAGACCTGCCGAGGTTGTCGATGAGGTTCTCGACCTCTTCATAGAGCTTGGCGCTGACGATGACCAACTTGAATTCCCCGTTGTCTACGCTTCTGCAAGAGACGGCTACGCTTCTCTCGATGACAGCGTGAGAGAGGGCGATATGCGTCCCCTTCTTGATGCAATTATGGAAAATATTGCTCCTCCCGAGGGTGACCTCAACGGACCGACACAGATACTCTTTTCCTCTCTTGACTACGATGACTATATCGGCAGAATAGGTATAGGCAGAGTAGAAAGAGGCTCCGTAAAGCAAGGACAGGCTGTCGTGCTCTGCAACAATGAAGGCGAAACAAAGAACGTGCGCATTTCACGTCTGTATCAGTTCGAAGGTCTTAAAAGGGTTGAGGTTGATTCGGCAAAAATGGGCGACCTTATCTGTGTTTCAGGTATTTCGGAAATCAATATAGGTGAAACCGCCTGCGATCCCGAGCACGTAGAACCACTCCCCTTCGTAAAAATTGACGAACCCACTATTTCGATGAATTTCATAGTAAATAACAGTCCCTTCGCAGGCAAGGAAGGTAAGTTCGTAACCTCAAGAAATCTGCGTGACCGCCTTTTTAAGGAAGTTGAGACCAATGTAAGTATGCGTGTCGAGGAAACGGATACCACCGACGCTTTCAAGGTCAGCGGCAGAGGTGAGCTTCACCTTTCAATTCTTATCGAAACTATGCGTCGTCAGGGATACGAATTCTCTGTTTCACGACCGAAGGTTATCCTCAAGAAAGATGAAAACGGCATAACTCTGGAGCCTATGGAGCTTCTCATAGTAGAGGTTCCCGACCAGTATGCAGGCTCGGTTATAGAAAAAATCTGTTCAAGAAAAGGCGAGCTTGAAAATATGGGCACCCGTGACGGCGGCTCAACTCACCTCGAGTTCAAAATTCCCGCAAGAGGTCTTATAGGCTACCGCAGCGAGTTTATGACCGACACCAACGGTAACGGTATCATGAATCAGCTTTTCGCAGGATACGAGCCCTATAAAGGCGATATTGTAACAAGAGAGCGAGGCTCCATTGTTGTTCATGAAACCGGTGAAAGCTCCGCTTACGGTCTTTTCAACACCCAGGACAGAGGCAGACTCTTTATCGGCGCAGGCGTACCTGTTTACGAGGGTATGATTGTAGGCGAATGTGCAAAGAGCGAAGACGTCGTCTGCAATGTATGTAAGCAGAAGCACCTTACAAACACCCGAGCTTCAGGATCTGACGATGCCTTGAGACTTGTGCCCCCCACAAACCTCTCGCTTGAACAATGCATGGAGTTTATCAAAGACGACGAGCTTCTCGAGGTTACCCCCACCTCACTCAGACTCAGAAAGACCATTCTTTCAAAAGAGTTAAGAATGAAAAAACAGTTCAAAAAATAATTGTTTTTAACAAATTGTTCTTAACTTGCTCTCTATATTACTGATATAATATTAACATCAACAGTAAAGGAGAAAACTATATGAAAAGAATTTTTTCAATTTTCCTCTGCATTCTTGTTACACTTGGCTGCTTTGTATTCGGTGCATCGGCAGAAAATACCGACAAAACTCTGCGTTTCAACGAAGACGGATCCTTCAAGGTACTGCAGATTTCAGATTTTCAGGACGTAGTTCTTTTCAGAGAGCTTACAAAGACTTTCGTTATAGATCTTCTTAAAAACGAAAATCCCGACCTTGTTGTACTAACCGGAGATAACATCGCCCCAGGCTCCTGCCCTACCTATGGCTTAACCGTGGAAACTATAGATAAGTTTATGAGCATCTTTGAAGAAAGAAACGTTCCGGTTGCCATTGTTTACGGAAATCACGACGCCGACAGAAACTTCGCTTCAAAAGAGTGTCAATGGGAAATTTATGAAAGCTACGACTGCTTTGTAGGCGTACGGGACAGCGAAGAGCTTACAGGCTACGGTACATACTATCTCCCCGTCCTTGCTTCGGACTCTGACGAGCATAAGTTTACCTTCTGGTTTTTTGATTCGCAGCAGGGTAATACCGAAAACGATCTTGGCGGATACGGTTGTGTCGCAAAAGATCAGATAGACTGGTATGTAAGAACAGAAACCGCATTTACTGAAGCTAACGGAGGAGAACCGATACCTTCTTTCGCTTTCCAGCACATCATTGTACCCGAAATTTATGATACATTCCATAAGCTTTGGGAGACCGACCCAGAAACCGGCAACATCACTATGGTGGGCAATCCCGACAAATATAATAAAGACCTTCTTATGGAATATAACAATGCTACTTATGTATTTCCCGAAGAATACATTGATGACGACACCTTCATCGGTGAAAGCTGTTGCCCACCCAACTATTCAAACGGTCAGGCTGATGCGCTTGTAGACACCGGCAACGTTCTCGGTATAGCATCAGGACACGACCATGTAAACTGCTTTGTTGTTCCCTACAGAGGAATGGATATTGTGCAGACACCTACCGCCTCCTTCGGCTCATACGGGGATATAAACCGCGGTGCACGTGTCATCACCCTCAACGAAAAAGATCTTTCCGATTACGAAACTGATGTTATCTTCTTCAGAGATTACTATGACCTTTCCGATGAAGAGCTTTACAACCGCTTTGTATTCAACAGCGAAAGTGACGACTACTCATCAACCGACCGTTTCGTTGCAATGATAAAATATCTCTTCCTTAAAATGAAGCGAATTCTTTGCAATATATTTACCCTTGAATTCTGATTTAAAATGCACATACCGAACGCGCCTTGTCCGACCGGACAAGGCGCGTTTTTCACTCGCAAATAACAACCGGCAATGCGGAAGGCACAACGCGCATACGCGCGTTTACCCGGATAAAAACCGGCTCCGTATAAGGTAGAGCCGGTTTTATCCGGGTACTTGCCTTTCCTGCAGTGAAAGGCAAGGTGCCTCCCGTACGCTTTCCTCTCATTCACGCTGTGTGCATGACCCACTTTTGCCCCGCAGCTTAGCTGCGGGGCAAAAAAAGCCGCAGGGTTAACCCTGCGGCCACAACTTTATAATTTGACTCAATCCTTAAGCTTACTTAAGAAAGCCTTTAGTCTGTCAGTTTTCGGATTGTTGATAAGCTCTGAAGCTTCACCCTGCTCCGCTGTAACACCGTCATCCATAAACACGATATAATCGGAAACTTCCTTGGCAAAATTCATTTCGTGAGTAACTATTACCATCGTCATCTTCTTTTCTGCCAATTCACGGATAACCTTGAGTATTTCACCGGTAAGCTCGGGGTCAAGAGCACTCGTCGGTTCGTCAAAGAAAAGTATCTTTGGCTCAAGAGCCATAGCTCTTGCGATCGAAACACGCTGCTGCTGACCGCCGGAAAGCTGACACGGATAGAAGTCCACCTTATCGGAAAGACCCATATCCGCAAGGATTCTGAGCGCATTTTCCTCAATTTCCTTAAGTATCTGCTTCTTATTTTGCTTGTAATCCGGTCTTTCCTTCGCACGAAGCTTTACAGCAAGAGTAACATTATCAAGCACATTGTACTGCGGAAAAAGATTGAACTGCTGAAAAACAAGGCCTATCTTAAGCTGCTTTTCTCTTGTCTCTTTCGCCTTATGCTTTGTCTTATCCTCACCATCGAAAAGCACATCACCGTCAACCATAATCTTACCGCTGTCGGCAGTTTCAAGAAAGTTGATACATCTGAGAAGAGTCGTTTTACCGCTACCCGATGATCCGATAATGGACATTACCTGCCCTTCCTCAAGGGAAAGGGAGATGCCTTTGAGTACTTCGGTTTTACCGAAGGATTTTGTCAGATTACTGACTTCAAGTATAGCCATTTCTTTCCCTCCTTATGCTTTGAAGTAGTCGAGCTTCTTTTCGATTTTACCGAAGAGCACAGTAAGCACGCCGCAGAATATGAGGTAGAATGCACCTGTGTAAAATAACGGCCAGATAAGTCCGTCACTCTTGATAAATGCCTGTCCTGCCCAGATAATCTCATAAACGGAAATCGTTCTTGCAAGAGATGTATCCTTTACGAGGGTGATGATTTCATTACTCATCGGAGGAATGATTCTCTTTACCACCTGAAGCAGTACAACCTTAAAAAAGGTCTGACTCTTTGTCATACCGAGAACCTGACCTGCCTCATACTGTCCTTTGGGTATACTTTCAATACCGCCACGGTATATTTCGGAAAAATAGCAGGCATAGTTGATTACGAATGATACAATTACCGCGGTAAAGCGTTCAAAACCATCAATACCTGCAAGCCACTGAATAAAAGCGTTGCTCGTATCCTGTCCCTGTGCCCATACAGCAAGAAGTCCGGGACCGTAAAAAATTATTATAAGCTGAAGCATAAGAGGCGTTCCTCTTATAACCCATACAAAACACTTTGTAAGAAGCTTTATGGGCTTGATTTTACTCATTGATCCGAAGGAAATAATAAGTCCCAGCGGAAGGGAAAACAGTAGCGTCATCACAAAAATTTCAACGGTTGACCCAAATCCTTCAAGCAGACTTTTTGTTACTGTCCAGAACATTTTTTATCTCCTTTCTTTTTGCAAAATAAGGCAGAAGGCATTGACGCCTTCTGCCCATGAAGTTTAAATTTAAAAAATGTTTTTATGCTGCAAGCTCGTCTGCAAGTGTAAGCTCATACTTTTCAGCAAGAGCCTTGAGAGTACCGTCTGCTGCAAGTTCCTTGAGAGCATCGTTAACCTTTTCAGTCATGTCTGAGCCTTGACGGAAGGAAATACCGTACTGCTCGTTAACGAGTGAGATTGAATAGTCGAGGTCAGCATATGATGTACCTTCGCCTGTCATTGACTTAGCCATTGTGCTATCGATTACGCAAGCATCTGCTGTACCGCTCATAACCTCAAGAAGAGCGTCCTGCTGATACTGAACTGCAGTGCAGTTGAAACCGGCATCAATAGCAGCGCCTTCGCCAGCAGAGCCCTCTTCAGCAACGAACTTGAGCTCCTTCATGCTTTCTGCGTCTGCATAATTATCGATAACGTCAGCCTTCATAACTACAACCTGCTCGTTCTTTACATAGGGGATTGAAACGCTTGAGTTGTTGAGAGCTTCATCTGTGATTGTCATACCGTTCCATACACAGTCGATGTTCTTTGCTTTAAGCTCAATGAATTTCTGACCCCAGTCACCGATTTCGAAGAATTCTACTTCAAGACCGAGCTTTTCGCCAACAAGCTCTGCAAGCTCTGTATCAAAACCTGTAAGAACGCCGTTTTCGTCCTTGTAGTTCATAGGAGCGTAAATTGTCATACCAACTACCATCTTACCGTCAGCCTTGATTTCTTCGTAATCTGAAGCTACATCACCTGCTGTTGCATTACCGTCGGATGCGTTACCTGCTGTTGCGTTGCCGTCTGTGTTCTTGTCGCCGCCGCAAGCTGCAAGTGCGAAGCAAAGAACAACTGCGAGAATTGCCATAATGAGTGCGATTGATCTCTTTTTCATTGTGATTTCTTCCTTTCGAAAAAATAAATTTTATGTTTGCGAATTTACCATCGCTTTAGCGTGGTAACATATTAGCACAACAAAGCAGATAAGTCAAGAGTTTTTGACAAAAATAATACAATGACTTGATAAAGTTCACAAAGTTTAGTATAATCTTAAAAGAAAATGCTGTTAAGGAGAAAAACATGTCAAGCCAATGTGAAAGCTGTGCATACTATGATTATGACGAGGAGTATGACGAATATTACTGCAAGGTTAACATGGACGAAGATGAGCTCGAAAAATTTATGTCAGGCTCCTTTGATTCATGCCGTTATTACTCTCCCTATGATGAATATAAAATTGTAAGAAAACAGAATTAGCAATAAGGAGAAAGCTATGAAATCGTTAAAATATCTCTACAAAATCGGAAGAGGGCCGTCATCCTCACATACAATGGGACCCGATAAGGCTGCCCGCTATTTCAGAAAACGCAACCCCGATGCCGATTCCTACAAGGTAATCCTCTACGGCTCACTTTCCTCAACGGGCAAGGGACACAAAACCGATGAGGCAATTCTTGACGTGTTTGAAGGCTGTGAAATCGACCTTGTTTTCGGACCTCACGAAACAGAAGGTCTCCCCCACGAAAACACTATGGACTTCTTTGCCTATAAAGACGGAAAGGAAACCGACTTCAAACGTATTATGTCTGTCGGTGGCGGTCAGATTGTAGTTGAAGGCGACTCCGAAGTTGAAGAGGAGGATATATATCCCGTAAACACCTTCGGAGAGATTGCAGAATACTGCAACACCCACAACATCCGTCTTTATAAGTATATCGAAATGGTTGAAGGCAAGGAAATCTGGGATTATCTCCACGAAATATGGAAAGCAATGAAAAACGCCATCAATGCAGGTCTTTCCACAAGAGGTATCCTTGACGGCGGACTCGGTGTTGAAAGAAAGGCACAGTTTCTCTATAATCAGTCCCATATCGACGAAAGCGATATAACGAGAGAAAACCGACTTGTATGCGCCTATGCCTTTGCGGCAAGTGAACACAACGCAGGCGGTGGCATAATCGTAACTGCTCCCACCTGCGGAGCCTGTGCGGTGCTTCCGAGTGTACTGAAATATATGCAGGACAAGAAACACTTTTCCGACGATGACATCTGCCGTGCTCTTGCCGTAGGCGGACTCGTAGGAAATCTCGTCAAAACAAACGCATCAATAAGCGGAGCGGAATGCGGCTGTCAGGCCGAAATCGGCACCGCCTGCTCAATGGCGGCAGCTGCCCTTTGCGAGCTTTTCCATATGGGTATAGGTCAGATTGAGTATGCCGCCGAGGTCGCTATGGAGCATATGCTCGGACTCACCTGCGATCCGGTATGCGGCCTTGTGCAGATCCCCTGCATAGAGCGCAACGCCGTTGCCGCAATGCGTGCTATAAACGCTCTGTCCCTTGCAAATTTCCTTTCCACCACAAGAAAGATAAGCTTTGACACCGTAGTAGAAACGATGTACAAAACCGGTAAAGACTTGAAGGCAATCTACCGCGAAACCTCAAAAGGCGGTCTTGCGGAAACCTATTTCCAACAGGGAAGCTGATTTTCTTATAATAAGCATATAAACAAGCACCGCCAAGGGATTGCCTTTAGCGGTGCTTATTACATATAAGTATTATTTCTTTGTCCAGGTTGTGGGCGAAAGAGTGAGAATAACAGGATAAATTTCAAGTCTGCCGAGAAGCATGGCAACCGAAAGCACTATCTTTGAAAACACCGAAAAATCAGCATAGTTTGAGGCGGGTCCTGCCGCACCCAGAGCGGGACCTATATTGTTGAAGCAGGCAGAAACCGCTGAAACATTCGTCTCAATATCGAAGCCGTCGATACTGATCATAAGTGTCATCGCACAGTAGAGAAGCACATAGATAACCAGATATGCACTGACGGAGCTTACAACAGGATCATCAACGGTCTTTCCTTCAAAGCGTACGGTGTTTACCGAACGAGGGTGAAGAAGCTTTTTAGCTTCTCTGCGCATTTTCTTCAGAAGAATGACAACTCGTGCACATTTAAATCCACCGGCTGTTGAGCCTGCACAGGCACCGACAAACATCAGCATAAGAATAACTGTCTTTGCAAAAGCGGGCCACTGATTGAAGTCCGCCGTAGCATAACCCGTTGTGCTGACAATCGTTGCAACCTGAAAGGCGCTGTAGCGCACTGTCTCTCCCACAGATCCGTAAAGGGGATAAATGTTTATTCCGATAAGCACTATGCTGAGTATTACCATACCCGAATAAAACCACAGCTCACCGCTTTTAAGCGCCGTTTTCCACTTTTTAAGAAGAAGCAGATAATAAATGTTGAAATTAACACCGAAAACGAGCATAAATATTGTTGTAACCCACTGCAGATAAGGAGAATAAGAGGTGAAGGAATCCGCCTTAACGCCGAAGCCGCCCGTACCGGCAGTGCCGAAGGCGTGGACAAGGCTTTCAAAAAGAGGCATACCGCCGACAAGAAGAAAAATAACATTAATTGCGGTAAGCACAATATAGATAATGTAAAGTATACGGGTAGTCTGCTTCATCTTGGGGACAAGTTTACCCACAACGGGACCGGGAGACTCTGCCCTTAAAATATGTATACTTCTGTCTGAAAGGGTATTTACCACCGCCATTATAAAGACGAGAACACCCATACCTCCTATCCAATGAGTGAAGGAACGCCAGAACAGCAGGCCCTTGCTCATACTTTCAACATCAGTAAGAATTGATGCACCTGTAGTGGTAAAACCGCTGACGGTTTCAAAGAAAGCATCAACATAAGAGGGTATTTCTCTGCTTAAGAAAAAAGGCAAAGCACCGATTGCCGAAAGAGCGAACCAACATAAAGCAACTATAACGAAGCCTTCCTTGGCAAAAATCACCTTCGATGAGGGCTTAAACAGAAATGTGAGAGCAAAGCCTACTGCTACCGCTACAGCTATCGCAACGAGGAAATCAACAATACACTCTTCCTTATAAATAAGAGAAATAATAAGTGCGGGAAGCATAAGCACAGCCTCAAGCTTGATTACATTTCCCACCATATATAAAACCATTCGTCTGTTCATATAAAAGACCGCCCTTATCTTATTATGATGTCCGACAAATCGTTGAGCTTCTGATTTGCACTGAGCACAATAACACTGTCTCCGCTAAAAATCATATCATCGCCGGTAGGAATCAAAGCCTTCTTACCGTCTCTGATAATGCCTACGATAAGTATACCGGGCTTGATTTTCAGGTTTTTAATCGGAGTATCCGTGAGTGGTGAATTCTCCATAATCTTAAACTCAAGAGCCTCTGCTTTACCGTCCATAATTCTGTAAAGCGTCTCTATACTGTTGGATCTTGATGAGTTTGTAAGAGCTCTTGTAAAGCGAAGAATAATTTCGCAGGTAATAGTTTTCGGAGAGAAAACATAATCAAGTCCCAGACTGTCAGCCATAGGATAAAGCTCAGATTTATTTACCTTTGAAACCACGGTAGGAACATTCTGACGTGATACAAAAAGAGAAGTCAGTATATTCTGCTCATCAAAATCTGTAAGGCAAAGAAAAGCGTCAAGGCTTCTCATGCCCTCCTCAAGCAACAACTCCTGATTAGTACCGTCACCGTGTATGATAATTGCATTTTTGGAAAGCTGTTCACTGAGAGCACGGCATCGCTCAATATTTTTTTCAACAAGCCTAACGTCATTACCTGAATCAAGGAGCATCTTTGCAAGATAATAAGCCGTTTTGCTTCCGCCGACAATCATAATATTCCTTGCCTGCTTCTTAAGAAGTCCCAGCTCCTTCAGAAGTCTCTGTATATCTCCCGGAGAAGCGGCAACAGAAATAACATCGCCTGCCTTAAGTTCGAAGCTTCCGTCAGGGATAATCACCTCGCCCTGACGCATAACTGCGGCGATAAGAAATTCGATTTTCTGCTTGTCACGGATTTTTGAAAGCTTTTTACCGCAAAGAGAGCTTTCAGGCTTAAGTCTTACTTCAATCATTTCAAGGTTGCGCCTTGCGAAATAATCAACCTTGAAAGCTGAAGGGATTTTAAGAACATTATAAAGCTCCTGCGCCATAAGCCTTTCAGGATTAATAGCCATAGAAAGATGAAGCTTGTGACGTAAAAAAGCAAGGGAATCGCCGTTATACTCAGGATTTCTTATACGGGCAATGGTATGCTTTGTGCCCATTTCTCTCGCAAGAAAGCAGCAAAGCATATTCAGTTCGTCAGAAGCAGTAATTGCAATAATCAGATCTGCCTGATTTGCTCCGGCACTTTCGAGAACTGTGCAGTCTACACCGTTTCCGCACACACCCATACAGTCATACATATTTGTAATTTCTTCTACTGTGGGGGGATCGGTATCGATAACAGTAATATCATGGCCCTCTTTTACAAGCTCAGCAACGGCGCTGAAGCCGATTTTTCCACAGCCGACAACTATAATGTTCATTATAAATAATTTCCTTTCAGAAAAACTTATAGATATAATTATTGAAATTATACTCCAAACTGCAGAAAAAATCAATACCGGGGCACAATGCCCAAGAAACCGATATGAAATCAAACAATAAAACAAACCAGCAAGCACAACAAAATAAGAAAATAATTAAAAACTATTGACCTTATCGTCCGGCTTTGCTAAAATTATCGGGTAGAATTTACTTAAAGGAGTGACAACAGATGGAAAAAATTAAAATGGGTAAAATCGTCGAGATGGACGGCGACGAAATGACCAGAATCATCTGGAAAATGATAAAGGACGAGCTTCTCTCTCCTTACGTGGAGCTCAACACCGAATATTATGATCTCGGCCTTCCTTACCGTGACGAAACAAATGATCAGGTAAGCATTGACGCGGCAGAAGCAATCAAAAAATACCGTGTAGGTGTAAAGTGTGCAACAATCACCCCAAACGCACAGCGCGTTGAAGAATACAAGCTCAAGGAAATGTGGAAAAGCCCGAACGGCACAATCCGCGCAATCCTTGACGGAACAGTTTTCAGAACACCTATTCTCGTAAGCGGCATCAAGCCCACCGTAAGAACCTGGGAAAAGCCCATTACTATTGCACGTCATGCCTACGGTGACGTATACAAGGCAACCGAATTCCGCACGACAAAGCCCGGCAAAGCTGAACTCGTCTTCACAAGTGAAGACGGTGAAACAGAAAGAGCAACAATTTATGACTTTGAGTGCGGTGGCGTACTTCAGGCTATGTACAACAAGGACAGCTCTATCGAATCCTTTGCTCACTCCTGCTTCAAATTTGCCATTGACACAAAACAGGATCTCTGGTTCTCTTCAAAGGACACCATCTCCAAGAAATACGATCAGACCTTCAAGCTTATTTTCCAGGACATTTTTGAGAAAGAGTACAAGGCGAAATTTGACGAGCTCGGCATAGAATACTTTTACACACTTATTGACGATGCAGTTGCAAGAGTTATCCGTTCAAAGGGCGGCTACATCTGGGCCTGTAAAAACTATGACGGTGACGTTATGAGCGATATGGTTTCAACAGCTTTCGGCTCTCTTGCGATGATGACAAGTGTTCTCGTCTCACCTGACGGAAACTATGAATACGAGGCCGCTCACGGCACGGTTACAAGACACTACTACCGTTACCTTGAAGGCGAAAAAACCTCCACTAATCCTATTGCAACAATCTTCGCGTGGACCGGTGCTTTAGGTAAAAGAGGTGAACTTGATGGCAACAAGGAGCTTTCCGACTTTGCAGCAAAGCTTGAAAAAGCCTGTATCAACACTATCGAAAGCGGCAAAATGACAAAGGACCTCGTAGGTCTCTGGGAAGGCTGTGAGGCTACTGCTCTTACAACAGAAGAGTTTATCTTTGCTATTAAAGAGGAGCTTGAGAAGCTTCTGTAAAAATATCTATCAGAATAAAACTCCGGGATCCGATACTGTCGGGTTCCGGTTATTTTTGTGCCATACCGTAAGCCTGCTTTGCGGTTAACCGCAAAGCAGGC
>JAZSGW010000054.1:0-35496 GCA_045532935.1 Acutalibacteraceae bacterium | reverse complement strand
TATGTACCGTCTCGGCTGGGACGAAAGAAACGGCGGTAACATCAGTTATATGCTCGATAAAAATGAGGTTGCAGAATATCTTGACCTCGATAATGTTATCCGCACAATCCCCACAGGTTTTGATGCAACTGACCTTATCGGCAAGATTTTCATTGTTACAGGTACCGGCAAGTATTTCAAAAATGTTGAGTCTGACCCCGAGAATAACCTCGGCATTATCCGTATCGCAAAGGACGGCACTACAGCCGAGCTTCTTTGGGGCTACAAGGACGGGGGTAAATTTACAAGTGAGCTACCTGCACACCTTATGAGCCATATGGCAAGGCTTAAGGTTGACCCCGAAAACAGAGTTGTAATGCACTCTCACCCGACACATATCCTTGCTATGAATTATGTTCACGAGCTTGATGAAAAGAAGTTTACTCACACTCTTTGGGAAATGTGTACCGAATGTATTGTAGTTTTTCCTGACGGTGTAGGCATACTGCCTTGGATGCTCTGCGGTACAAATGAAATCGGTGAAGCTACTGCGAAGAAAATGGAAGAGTTCCGTCTTGTCGTATGGGGTATGCACGGAATTTACGGCGCAGGTAAGACTATGGACGAAACCTTCGGTCTTATTGAAACCGTTGAAAAGGCGGCCGAGATTTATATGCTCACAGCACATCTTCCGAGAGTTAATACTATCAAAGATGAAGAAATGGTAGAGCTTGCGGAGTTCTTTGGCGTGAATTACAGAAAAGATTTTTTGAATATATAACAAAAATCAAAGCTCCCTACCTCGGCAAAACCGATTCAGGGAGCTTTTTTCGTTATATAACAATCCTCACCGCAGACACACTGCCCATTTCCGGCTTTTTCTCTATAAAGCCTTCGGGAATCTTCTTTTCGTAATTATCCACATAAGACGCAGAGCCGAGATAAGCGGAGATGTTAGCCTTCTGCATGATAACCCATTCGGAGTCAGGCTCTTTGTTTGCAATATAGTATTCCGTGAGAGTCATCATAAGCCTTTCAGTTTTGGCATTTACACCGTAAGCCTTGATTTTTTGCAGTGTTTCATCGGGTAGCACAACCGCTTCAGTACGCAACGGACCGAGAACAAGTGCATCTGCAATAGCCGTATCAAAAAGTAGAGGCAATCATTCCTGAACGAGTTAAATATTACGCTCCTAAAATCGGCGTTACCTATAACAGAATCACTATCCGCTGTCAGCGTACACGTTGGGGTAGCTGCTCATCAAAGGGTAATCTTAACTTTAACTGTCTGTTGGCGCTGTTTCCTATTGAGGTCATTGACAGCGTTGTTGTGCATGAGCTTTGCCACAGGAAGCAAATGAACCATTCATCGCAGTTTTATTCAGAAATTGAAAAGGTGTTCCCAGAGTATAAGAAGTGGCATAAGTGGTTGAGTGATAATGGTGGGGTGTATATGGGGAGAGTGAAATGAGATTATATTGCAAAGAGAAGCTTTTTTTGGTATAATGTCTATTAAATTCATATTGTTAATGAAAACGAGAAGGTATATAATGATCAAACAACTCACCCACGATCCGATTTTTCTCAGTCTGAAATCGGAAGTCGCGACAAAAGAAGATTTACAAGTAGCTGAAGATTTACTCGATACCCTAACCGCCCATAAAGACGGCTGTGGCGTCAGACTTCCTTCTGATTGATATTTTTGTGTAAAAGATTGTTTTCATCGCCTTCTTATGCTATAATGATAAAAACAGTAAATCAGGAGTGTTACTATGAGCGCAAGCGGTGACGATAACAGAAGTGTCCGTTTTACAAAATTGCGGATTAAAACAGCATTTTTTGAGCTTATGCAGAATAAAAATGTGCAGAAAATTACGGTTGCAGAAATTGTGCGGAAAGCTGATATAAGCCGAGCAACCTTTTATTTGCATTATACCGATATATTTGATTTATTGAAACAAACAGAAGAAAGCATAATAACACAGGTGCTTGACGAAATTAAAAAGTTTGATGAAAGCACTTATGTCGTTGGCGAATTCCCGATTGCAAGACGAGTTTTTGAGGTTTTTGATGCTCATGCAAAGGAAATCGAGCTTCTTTTAGGCGAAAACGGAGATTCGGCCTTCCGTGTGAAATTCCAGACGGCAATGAGTGATTATTTCAAAACTCTTCTCTCGTTTATTGTTACAGAATCCGATAATCTTGATAATGTGCTTGTTTTTCTTGTAAGCGGTGTATTGAATATGTTTCTTCACAATCTCAAGTGTGAAAATCCTGCTGACATAAACACTCTTGCAATGATTGCCAACCGTTACTTGAGAGCAACAAATAAACTTATAGGTCTTCCGGAAATTGAATCTGATTAATTAAAATCACCAACCACGCCCGAAAGGATGTAGTTGGTGATTACTTTTATTTTTTCCACGGCGAAACGTAATTTTCGTAAAGAGCCATGCGCTCACCGTAGGGATTATTTATCAGTTTGTCCGATTCATCAATTATCAGAGTTGTTCTGTTGCTCTTATCGTATAAGGCCCAGCTTGCATCAGGGCAACCGTATTTTGCAAAATTACCCCAATACTGTCTCATTCTCAGACCAACCTGTAAATCTTCCTTGTCTTTGAATATTTTTCGTTCAAAAAGGCCGAAATCAAGCTTGGCATCAAACAATATGGGAATATCGGTTATATGGAATGAACCAAGATTTATGAGCTTTACAAGGTCGGGCTGATAGTCATAACGGTATGTATATACATCTGTTATTTCGGAATAATTATCGGCAAGTACAGTAAGAGGGTATCTGTACATTCTTTCTGTTCCGAGCTGAATAAGTGACTTTGTTGACGGATAGCCGATGCCTTTTGTAACCTTTGCCTTGAATTCTTTGTCATAATTCGGTGTGATAAGATTCTGTACTACAGGTATGAAAGACAGAGGAGGTGTGATGAAAAAGAAAAACAAAGATGCTTCATTTTCTGTGCAGCCGATAAGTATTTTTTTGTCCGCATTTTCTGAAGCGGCCTCGGACGGATGACATACCAGAAATTCACCGTCAATTACGGGATTGAATGTGCAGTTTATGCCGTATTTAAGAGCCACTTTCGTATCGAGGTCGCCGTTTTTTGAGACAAGGTTAGCGGCAGACATATTGACAAGATCCTGTGCAGACGGATTGTGCATAGCATCAAGCCACATTGAAGCGACATCCCTTGCTTGTACGGGGTTATAGAATGAATCACCGCAGGAACTTTGAGAAATAACCTTGCTGAAATAAGGCTTTGCCGATGGCACAGCGAGAAGGGCGGTAGCGAGAGCTGCGCCTGCCGACTGACCGAAAACAGTTACATTTGTCGGATCGCCGCCGAATGCGGTAATATTATCATTAACCCACTTAAGTGCAAAAACGATATCTCTCAGGCCGTTGTTTACAGTTGCTCCGGGAATGACATCTCTTAAATCAAGAAATCCGCAGACATTAAGACGGTAGTTTGCTGAAACGATAATACAACCGGTATCCTTTGCCATTGTTGCCATATCGTAATAGCTCGCATTTATGCCGCCTGATGCATAAGAGCCTCCGAAAATCCAGAACATTACGGAAAGAGGCTCGGTAGAAGCTGTGTCAGGAACCCATATATTCAGCCTGAGGGAATCCTCACTTTGTTTTGATTCGTTATAAGAAGCCTGAAGGGGCTTTTTAGGCTGAACGGTAGCTTCAAATATTCCGTCCCATTTATCCGGTGCAACCGGCGGAGTGAAGCGAAGGTTACCTGTGGTTGCTTTTGCGTAGGGTATGCCGAAGTAGCATTTACCGCCACTGCAATACTTGCCTTTTACCGTACCGTATTGTGTCTGAACAATCAGGTCGGTTTCATCTGACTGTGCAAAGGAAGGGGTAACACAGGAAAAAAGCAGAATTACTGACAACAGTAAGGATAAACATAGTTTTATACTTTTCATAAAGACACAACCTTTCATATTACGATTATAACTGAAATATGAAATAGTTCAATTCTCAAAAAAATGCAATATGTACAGTTGTGGACACTTTTTCTGAAAGTGTCTATATTTTTGTTTCCGGATATTGATGCAGAGCTTACGATAATCAGGAGGTTTTCTCAACTATTATTACACCCCCTGACCTTCTTAATTGAATGTCAGAGGCATTTTGCCGTCACAGGTTGAAAAGATAAAGGCGACTGTGATATAATCTGTTCGAAAAAGTAAGAATTTGCAGAGGTGTATTATGCTTATAAATTTTAATGAACAAAAAGAAATTACTATTTCTTGTATGAACAACGGTACGGGGATGATGACTGCAAAAATGTTTGTAGATAATGGTGGTAAAATCATTACTTGTTCTATTCATAAAGGCGGTTCTATCGGAACTCACAAGCACGAAACAAGTGATGACATAAATTATGTGTTATCAGGTGAAGGTAAAGCGATTTGTGACGGTATTGAAGAAATTCTTACTGCGGGGTGTTGTCATATCTGTAAAAAAGGTTCAGAACACGCTATTTTAAACACTGGTCATGATGACTTGGTATTGCTTACAGTTGTAGTAGAAAGATAAACAAAATCCGATTTATCGAACAACAACCATCAACCCCTGATCGTAAAAAGTCAGGGGTATTTTTCTGTCTCGGTTGAAATGTTTCTGTGTGTTGTGGTATAATCTGTTCAGTAAATCTATCAAAAGGTACTTATTATGGAATTTAACGAGAAACTACAAGAATTGAGAAAGAAAAAAGGTCTTACACAAGAGGAGCTTGCCGAGGCTCTTTTTGTGTCACGTACCGCTGTTTCAAAGTGGGAATCGGGCAGAGGTTACCCTAATATAGACTCTCTGAAAGCCGTGGCAAGTTTTTTCGAAGTAACGGTTGATGAACTTCTGTCGGGTGATGAGCTTCTTACCGTGGCAGAACAGGACAGCAAGCAAAAAGAAAATCATACCCGTGATATTGTCTTCGGTCTGCTTGATTGCAGTATTATAAGCTTCTTCTTTCTTCCCTTTTTCGGGCAGAAGGCAAACACGGCAATAGAAGCGGTTTCACTTTTATCTTTTGACGGAATTTCAGTTTATCTTAAAGCGGCATATTTTGCTCTTGTAATAGGCATCACAGCCTTTGGTGTTCTGAATCTCGCTTTGCAAAGCTGTAACAATAGCTTTTGGTTAAAAAACAAGAGTACAATATCACTTGTGCTGAACACTATCGGAGCACTTCTCTTTATTGTAAGTCAACAGCCCTATGCGGCAACATATATCTTTATTTTCCTGATAATCAGGGCAATAATGCTCATAAAAAGGTGATGATACGGAAAGTGTCATCGTTGTGACACACCGTTTCTTGCCCTTGTTTAAGCCTTGCCTTAAACTGTACTCAGGCGAAAGCCGAATACAAAAAAGGCAGGTTAAAAAATGAAAAAGAAAAACAGAAAAGGTCTTATTGTCGGCATAGGTCTGCTTGTGGCATTTGTGCTGTGGACGGTGGCAGTTAAGCATATTGATGTTCAGCCGATAGGTCCCGAAGGCTCGGTTGTGGGCTTTGCCACAGTTAACCGATTTGTTCACGGGCTTACGGGTGCAAATATGTCCCTTTACAATATCACGGATTGGCTCGGCTTGGTGCCACTCGGTTTTGTAATGGGCTTTGGCACACTCGGACTTATCCAATGGATTAAGCGAAAGCACATTTTAAAGGTTGATTACAGTATTCTTGTTCTCGGTGGCTTCTATACAGTTGTAATGGCGGTATATGTCCTCTTTGAAATGCTTACCCTGAATTACAGACCTGTGCTGATTAACGGAATTCTTGAAGCCTCTTACCCGTCATCAACAACAATGCTTGTGATTTGTGTTATGCCCACGGCAATAATGCAGTTTAATGAGCGTATCAGAAATAATGTGCTCAGACGGAGTGTTACTGTTATAATTGCCGCTTTTATTATTTTTATGGCAATCGGCAGACTCGTTTCGGGCGTGCATTGGTTTACGGATATTGTAGGCGGAGCTTTGCTGAGTGCAGGACTTGTTGTGCTGTACTATTCTGTCAGCAGTAATTCCAATTAAGATAATCCTGCCTTCGGGCTTGATTATAAAAATTTTTATTAAAGGAGATTGCTTTTTGAGAAAGACAATCAGAACAACGGAGAGTGTAATGTAAACGGGAGGTTTGCAAATACATTCTCGCAATCCTCTCGTATTTTGAGCGTCACGATTTATGAAAGGATTTAAAAATGAACAATTTGACGATACGTTTAGAAACTGAAAATGACTACAGAGCAGTAGAAGAACTCACCCGAGAGGCGTTCTGGAATGTGTATAAGCCGGGTGCCGACGAGCATTATTTTGTACACGAAATGCGAAATCATCCCGACTTTATTCCTGAGCTTGCCTTTGTTCTTGAAAAAGACGGCAAAATAATAGGTAACATTATGTACACGAAGGCCTGGCTTGAGGACCGGAACGGAAAAAGGAAAGAGATTCTTTCCTTCGGACCTCTCTGTATTGCTCCCGAATATCAGAGGCAGAAGCTCGGTAAGCTTCTTATTGAGCATTCATTTGAAGTTGCCCGCAAAATGGGCTACGATGTGAATATCAATTTCGGCAATCCGGGTAATTATGTCAGCCGAGGTTTTGTAAGCTGTAAAAGGAAAAATGTCAGCTTTGTTGTTGACGGCAACTTCCCGACGGCTCTTCTTGTCTGTGAGCTCCATCCCGGAGCTCTTGATGACAAAAAGTGGATGTATATCCCGAGTACCGCTGCTGATTGCTGTGAAGACACTGCCGCAGTTGAAGCCTTTGATGCCACCTTCCCCGAAAAGGAAAAGAAGTGGATGCCGAGTCAGGAGGAGTTTTATATTTACAGTCATTCTTCCGTAGTAAGATAAACGTAAACACCGCTGAGGAATCAGGATATTCCTTGGCGGTATTTTTTTGTGGCATTTTTGTTTAGGATGTGTTATAATCATCCCGACAAATAAAAATTTGACTCAGGAAAAGGAGTTTTCATAATGAAAAAGTTATTATACATTGATGCCTGCATAAGAGATGAGCAGTCAAGAACCAAACGAATTGCAACCCCTATAATCGAAGCATTGAAGCAGAAATACGAGGTTCAGACCCTTGTTATAAATGACCTTGATTTAAGCATCGTGAAAAAGGAGCTTATTACAAAGCGAAATAATGGCGACATTGACCCTCAGATTATGTCTTGGGCAGAAAGTGTGCGTGATGCCGACAGAATTGTTATTGCGGCACCCTTCTGGGATATGTCCATTCCTGCAGCACTCAAGAATTTTCTTGAGCTTTGCTCTATTTTTGATGTAACCTTCAAGTCGGACGATAAAACCTGCTACGGTAATTGCAAGGCTGATAAAATGCTTTACATCACCACAAGAGGTATGGACATCGACACCGGTGATGTGTTAGAGCAGGGCTCTTCATATCTTAAGGCTTTGTCCTGGCTTTGGGGCATAGGACCCTTAGAGGTGGTTTCGGCACAGAATATGGATTACCTTTCCGAAAGGGAAATTGAAGAAAGAATCAGTAAGGCAATTTCCGAGGGAATGAAAATTGCTGAGAGGTTTTAATTGCTTTGTTGTAATATAATCGGTTAAACAAATAAGAATTTGGCGAGGTATACACCACCTTATGAAGAAAAGTAATTAAAGGAATGATTGTATGGATAGGAATCAATTTAAGCTCATACATAGTGAACTAATTCAACAAGTTCAATGTGTGGAAAGCAATTTGAAGATAATATATGCAGCGATGCACAAAGGAAATTTTAACAATAATTTAAAATCCGTTGAGAAGATGAACTTGGGTAAGATAGCAAGAGAACTTGAATATCTCGACAATAGTGATGATATGCCTGAATTCTCTGAAGAAGAATACAACACTATAGATGCAATTAGAGAAATAAGGAATTATTGGTGTCATCAGTGTTATTTAGATTTTGTCTATATCGAAAATGACTATGAGCGTGAGAAAGCGTTTCAAAGAGTTGCAAAAAAACTACATTATGACGAATATAGGACATATGACTTGTTTAAGAAAACCGAAGAAATGCGTTTTATTATTATGAAAAAATACAGATAAGGCAGGTAATATTTATGTTTGAAAGCATGAAAGAAAGAAAACGTCAACGACAGGAAGAAAGAGAACAACAAATAAGAGAAGAAAAGAACAGATTGTTATCATTGTCTGAAAAAGAATTACTCATTGAAATTCTTTTTGAATTAAAACGTATTGAGAATGGAATTGATGATGTAGAGAGAAGTATCCGCATCCATAGCAATTAACGTATTATTATCAAATAGAAACATTCTTGAACGATTAAATTGAAATACAACATATTAACAAATTCCAATTTACCAAACAGTTTAACAAACAAAATTTTGCCGAGGAGTGTGATTGAATGAAGCAGATTGATAAGGGAATACTTGAAAATTCGGTTATACAGTTTTTCTCAAATTCTGCCCTTGCGAAAAAGCTTTACTTTAATATCCTTTGCAAAGGTCACTTCTTCTGTGACGGTAGCTACCACTTGAGCCGCGACAGCTATGACAGTATTCTGCTTGTGCTCGTCAGAGACGGCACTTTTACCTTCCGTGACGGAAAGGGAGAGCTTGTCACTGCACAGAAAAATTCTATGGTAATTCTTGACTGCTATGAGCCTCACGAGTACTACACCGAAGCTTATGCCGAGTTTCTGTGGATGCATATTGACGGTGCAAATTGCCGTGATTTTTGTAAGGAGATAATAAATTTAAATGGCAATATTATAAAAGGACCCGCTTACATAAAGGCTGAAAAGCTGTTTTCAGAATCTTACGACAGTACAGATGCTCCCGAGGGTGAAATATCTACTCTGATTTATCGTTTGCTTGTGGAGCTTTCTTCAAACGTTACTGCAGAAGCGGATTCTAAAGGCAAGCTTACCGTCACTAAGGCAAGAGAATACATCGCAGAGCATCTTGATGAGGAGATAACAACCGGTATTTTAGCCGATGAGCTTCACATAAGCCCTACTCATTTGTCGAGACTTTTCAGACAGTATACGGGCTTTTCACCTTATGATTATGTCATCGCTGTCAGAATCAGCAAGGCAAAGGAGTATCTTCTCACAACGGATAAAAGCATAACGGATATCGCATATCTCACAGGCTTCAACTCTCAGGCGAATTTTATCTATTGCTTTAAAAATCACGAGGGTATGTCGCCGGGCAAGTTCCGTAAGCTTAAATTTTAATATGGTAGGATTTCTAAACTTTAAGGCAGTATTTTGAAATACTGTCTTTTAAATTTTGAGTATAATCAGATTGATAGGTAAAATCTGAAGGGATTGATTTTATGAACACCAAAGACAGAGAAAGGCTCCGCTATCTTGCAGCTCATCAGCTTGAAATAGCCAATTCACCTAAAAACCTCGAAAGAGTGGAGCTTTGGAAAAGACACAATATGTATAAGGGTGAAAGACCGCCTATTCACATTGAGGTCGGCACCTTTGCTCACGAGGCGATAACGCCTTTTCTTCAGTGCGAGGACGAAACCGCAAGAAATATTGAGTATAAGCTTATCAGCAATTTCATCAACCTTGAGCAGTTTGATGACGACAAGGTTGTACCGCCATATTTTCAGCAGACCTATGATATTTACTTCACTCTTTTCGGTCATCACATAAAGCAGACAACTATGAAAAAGGCTGACGGCACAGAAATGGGACATCATTTTGAGCATATCATAGATGACCTCTACGATGATTTTGATAAGATAAATTCCCCATCGGTTTACGGTGTCAATAAAGAAAGTACCATGCAGAAGTTTGAGCTGTACAATGACATTTTCGGTGATATTCTTCCCGTAAGGCTCATAAGCGACGGACTATACTCCACCCCCACACAGCACGTGGTACATATGATGGGTATGGAAAATATGCTTTATTCGATGTATGACTATCCCGACGAGTTCAAGGAAATGATGGACAGAATAGCCGACGATTACATCGCATATTTCAAAAAGCTTGAAAGCGAAAATGTACTTCTGCAGAACAAGGCATTCGAATGGGTTTGTCAGGGGTCAATGGCATTCTATGATGAGCCCGACAAAGAGGGGCAGATTAAAACCACAGACCTTTGGGGTTTTATGGACAGTCAGGAAACCATTGGTATTTCATCACAGATGTTCCGTGAGTTTATCTTCCCTTGCTACAAGAGAATCGCTTCTGTTTTCGGCAGACTCAATTACGGCTGCTGTGAGCCTGTCAGTACCTTCTGGGAGGATATTAAAACTCTGCCCAATCTGAAAAAGGTGTCAATCTCACCTTGGTGTGACGAAGATTTTATGGCAGAGCAGTTAAGAGAATCGGGTATTATCTATCACAGAAAGCCGAGCCCCAACTATCTCGGTGTTGGAGCAAAGCTTGACGAGGACGCTTTCAGAAAGCATATAGAAAAGACCGTTAAAACTGCTAAGGGCTGTAAGCTTGAAATATGTCAGCGTGATGTTTACACCGTCAATAAGGATATGGATAAGGTCAGACGGTATGTTCAGATTATCAGAGAAACCATAGATAAATATTGGGAGGGTTAAATTATGTCAGTTATAAATGAAATTTCGGCTCTTGTACAAAAGGGCGACCGCAGAGGTGTAAAAACGGCTGTCGAAACAGCACTCACGGAAGGCTTTACGGCTAAAGTAATTCTTGACGAGGGTCTTATCGACGGAATGATGGTAATCGGAGAAAAATTCAAGCGGGATGAGGTTTATGTACCCGAGGTGCTTATTGCCGCACGAGCTATGAATATGGGTGTAAACGTGCTCAAGCCTTATCTTACTAGGGAGGGTGTTGAGCCTGTTGGCAAGGCAGTTATCTGTACTGTTCAGGGCGACCTTCACGATATCGGCAAGAATCTCGTAAAAATGATGCTTGAGGGTGTGGGTATCGAGTGCATTGACCTTGGTACCGATATTTCAGCCGAGCAGGTGGTTGAAGCCGTAAAAGAAAGCGGCGCACAGATTGTTGCCCTTTCATCACTTCTTACAACCACTATGGAATATCATAAGGATATTGTTGATGCGCTTAAAGAGGCAGGACTTCGTGACAGTGTAAAGGTAATGATTGGCGGTGCTCCCGTTAATGCAGAGTTTGCAAAGCAGGTGGGCGCTGACGGTTATGCTCCCGATGCCGCAACAGCGGCAGACCTTGCTCTTTCATTTTTCAAAAAGGATTAAGTCTATGAAACCGACAGTAAAAAAGATTATAGAGAATAAAGAGAAAACAATCCCTATTCTTTCATTCCCGTCCACACAGCTACTCGGTATTACTGTTAAAGAGCTTCTTGACAGTCCCGAAATGCAGGTCAGTGGTATGAAAGCAATAGCAGACAGATGCGACATCGGAGCAAGCCTTAATATGATGGATTTGTCCGTTGAGGCAGAGGCTTTCGGTTGCAAAATCATGTTCAAGGACGATGATGTACCGACCGTCAGAAAAGGCATAATTGATGACATTTTCGATGCAGAAAGCATAGTTGTACCGACTGTGGGTACGGGCAGAACTTCAGTTTGCATTGAGGGTATAAGACAAGCTAAGAGAGAAATTACAGGTATTCCTGTTTTCTGCGGTGTTATCGGACCTTATTCTCTTGCAGGCAGACTTTTTGATATGACAGAGCTTATGATGGAGTGCTATGACAGCCCCGATGAAGTAAAGATACTTCTTTCAAAGGCTACAGAGTTTATTATCAGCTACATAAAAGCCTTTAAGGCTGTAGGTGCTGACGGTGTTATTATGGCAGAGCCTGCGGCGGGACTTTTGTCACCAAAGCTCAATGCAGAGTTTTCTGCACCCTTTGTAAAAGAGATTTTTGATGCTGTAAATGACAGCGATTTTGTAATCTGCTACCACAACTGCGGTGATGCAATCGGTGATATGACTGCTGAGATTAAAGCCTACGGAGCTGATATTTATCATTTCGGTAATGCTGTACCTCTTACAAAAATACTCCCCGAAATGCCCAAGGATTCTCTTGTTATGGGCAACATCGATCCTGTGCTTTTCACCACATCAACCCCGGAAAAAATAAAAGAGAGCGTGAAAGCTCTCTATGATAAATGTAAGGTTTATGAGAACTTTATGATTTCGTCGGGCTGTGACATACCTGCTATGGCAAAGTGGGGAAATATTGATGCTTATTTTGAAGTGGTGAGAGATATATATTCTGAGTGATTGGTTTAACCCCTGATCGTAAAAAGTCAGGGTATTTTCTCTCTGTTATTGAAAAAAATATCCTTCCTGTGCTATAATTAATCAGACATAAACAAACTATTCAAAGGAGCAGATATGGAATTTAATAAGCTTATTACAGAAAGATACTCGGTAAGAAAATTCAGGCAGGAGCATTTACTTCAGGAGGTTGTAGACAGAATCCTTCTTGCAGGGCACAAGGCACCTACCGGATGTAACTATCAGCCACAGCGAGTACTCGTTTTAAACAGCGATGAATCAATAAACAAATTGCGTGACTGTACAAAATGTCATTTCAACGCACCGACTGCAATGCTTGTATGCCACAATAAGGACGAAAGCTGGAAAAGACCCTATGACGGTGCTTTGTCCTCATCGGTTGATGCGGTGATTGTTGCCACTCATATGATGCTTGCCTGCCATGATGAAGGTGTAGGCTGCTGTTGGGTAATGCACTTTGACCCTTCTGCTATGCGCGAAGCCTTCAATATCCCCGAAAACATTGAGCCGACTGCTTTGCTTGTGATGGGATATCCGTCACCTGACGCAGAGCCCCTTGAGCTTCATTTCAAGAGCCGTCCTATGGAAGAGGTTGTGTGCTACGACAGCTTTTGATTCTGAATATTATGATACCCCTGACCGTAAAAAGTCAAGGGCGTTTTCATTCACTCAACTCAATTACCGTCTTCCCTTGCCTTTCCGCCATAGCTTTAAACTGCCAGGCACTGCCGTAGGTTCGGGCAACATAAGTAATGACAATATCAGACTGCTCCACCATCCATTTGTTACGGTAAGAGATTGCGAAGCGTTTGGGGACAGATTCGATACCTTCGGGGAGAATAGTGTTAGTGTAGTCATCATATTCGTTTTTCTTGCCGGGGAGATAAGCTAAAACCACGCTGTAGGTTATGTGGTAAGTTTGGGATAAAGCTTCAAGCTGACGGCGAACCATAGTGTCAAAGTTGCCGTTGTTGCCTACATAAAACACAGCTGCATTATGATTTCCTGATGATTTTTATTTTCTGTAGCCTTTTAAAACTTGTGTGAATCAAAACAATCTGCTCTGAATCTGTTGACAAGCTACTTTATATGTGCTAATATAATTTTGAATTAAACCACGGTACAAATTGGAGATTTTACAGGAGATGATGATTATGAAAAAAACAACGAAAAAGCTGCTTTCGTTCCTGTTGGTGCTTTTAATGGCATTTTCAACGGTGACACCGGGTCTTGTGTTTGCGGAAGGTGAAACGGCGCAGACACCGGAATATAAAACGCAGATGAATTTTGCTGCAGCCGGTGCGCCTGTTGCAGATTCAGAGCCCTCAAAGCTTTTGTCTTTGTGTAAAGGTACGGCTTTTGCTCTTGCAGGAAGAGCGATAAGTGAAATGGTTTCGCTAGTAATAAGCTCGGATATTCCCGGACTTACCAGTCTTGTTATTATGCTTCAGGACCCTGCAACAAGAGCCGAGCTAAAGCATAAAGATCTTGTGGGTAAGATGGCTGATTCTGTTGCCGAAATACGCGAAAGCGTCGCGAGAATAGAAGAGCAGCTCGATGAAATAAGCGACAAAATTGATAAATACGCTACAGCTGCAAATTTAAGGGATGCAATTCAGAATCTTAACCGTATTGTATTAAAGTATCAGGCGGCGTGGGAAAATTATGAGGCCGTGCGTGAAAGGGGCGCAGAGCTTGTAAAGCTTGAAAGTGACTCTCCCGAGGCTACACGTACCGAAGAGCAGAAAACTCATATAGATAGTGTTGCTCAGCAGCTCAGCCATCTAACAAATGTCTTCATCAACGAAATCAAAGAAGGCGACGGATTCTCGTTTCTTACAGACCTGCAGACAATTCCCGCCTATATCTGGAATCCTGCAGATGCAACCTCCGGCTATCTCGGAGCATATGAAGCATATCTGAGAGAAAGATATACATTTGAGCATCAGATAACAGATGCACTTGCACAGGCAGTTGAAACCTGTGTTGACATACAGACCCAGATGCTTGTTCTTTACAGTGCTTATTACAGTTATCTTGCTTCAACGGATAAGGATAATCCGGATTATGCATCTTATACAGATGAATATTTCCAGAATATTCAGTACAGTATTGTTCAGAACATTGATGCAATGATAGAATCAACCGGCTTCGGAAAATATATGATTGCCGATAAGCTTACCGAAGCAGAGCTTGCTGAAATTCATAAATATGATCCGGATTACGTTGAACCGGAAAATATAAACAGCAGCGTAATCGTTGACGGAAAAAGCTACGATGCTTACAAGGTGCGCAGTAATGAATCCCTTGACTATTATCTCATCTTTAAAAATACTGTCGGAGCGAAGGATGTCGTAAAAGCCTACAGTGTTTCCGAAGCGGGAGACGGATATCCTAGGCAGATAATATACAGACCGGAGCTTGTACATAACGGTCTTTATACCGATGACGGAAAATACAGAATGGTAAGCGATGTTTCCGAGCTTGATTTTGTTTCTTCACAAGCAAATTTGCTTTCAATGCTCAGAGATGTCAACGGCTGTAACCTTTCTGAAATTTCGCAGACAACTTCACACGTACTGCTCTACGGCTATGATTATAAGGGGAACGGAGATGAGAAATCCTCAAAAACATGGAATGTAAAGCTTCAGTCAATCACGGATATAAAATCCGAAGCTTCAACAGTTACAGCTCAGAATTACTATGACAGCGGAACACAGCAGTCAATTGTGATTTACAAGGATATGCTCAATGAAAGTGATTTTGCAAAAAACAGTACTTATGTAATAAACGATAGGGGCTTGCTTGAAAGCAAAACCATTGTCGTGACAGATGGACATACACTTGACATAAGCACAATAGGTCTTGATGTTTCCAATGTTAAGATATTTGTCTCCGGTTCGGGAACAGTTATTTCAAATCCCGATATCACACTGAAAGATTCATTTGTTGTTGTGGCGGACACATCGGAAGGCGACAATGTGTATTTTAAGAATCTCAATGTTGTTTCCGGTGAAAATGATGAAGCTGCATTAACGGTAAAATCTCCATGTACGGTTAATTTTGAAGGCAGTAACTCATTTGCAGCTGTCAACCAGAGCAGAAGCTACAACACTCTTGCATCTGAAATCCAAAAAAATTACACAAGGACCCGTCCGATTTTTGCTTCGCACGGTGTGTTGATTGAAGATAACACTATACTTAAGGGTGCGGACGAGAGCTCTCTTACTGCAAAGGGCTCATACGGCGGTGCAGGTGTTTGCCTTGACAAGGGAAATCTTACAATCGATAATCTTATTCTGAATGCAGAAGGCTCAGCCTATTTATGCTCCAACAGCGCTACTATTGCAACTGTCGGTGCGGGTATCGGCTCCTCTGTTACATGTACAGTTGAGTATGACGGTCCTGACAATATCTTCGATTCAGGTGAGTACTATGTAGACATAAACCGCCCGAGAATATCCAAAGGTGACTCTACCATCAACAAAGCAGGTGCACTTACTGTAACAAATTCAGACATCACTGCAACAGCAGGAGATTTGTATGATCATGACGAACTGATCACTATAGAAGATATCGGCGGTGTAAAATTAGGCGGCGGATATTATTGCTTGAAGGACGGCAGCTTTTCGGGAAGTACAATAAATGCAACATCGTCAAAAATATCAGACAGAATTGCGACAAAAGGCAACAACAATATTTACAAAAACGAAATATTTACCGTTTCGGCATATACAAAAGGCTCAAACGGTGTTACCACTGACGGTATCTCCTTTAAGCTTCACGGCAAAAAAGACACAGATCAATGGATAGCAGCAAACAGTATCGGTAACGACAAGGGTAACAAGTCTCAGACCGTTACGGCATCAAGTGTTATCGGTATAACATCCGTTGAGGTGAAAACAAATTCGGGCAACCATTGGTTCCCGGGTGAAATCAACATCAGCGGAAAATACAGCGGAGATTCCGTCACTGTTTACGGCGGCAGATGGATAGGCAGCTCAGGCACAACACTTAAAACTACCGATAATATTTACAAGGTAACAGTAAATACCGGAAATGACAATTATGCAGGTACTGACTCTAAAATATTTCTTTTTCTTCAGGATGAGAAGGGCGTAATTACTGATAACCTACATCTGAGCGATATTCATCAGGACGGTAATGCATTTGAAAAGGGCGATTCCGATACCTTCTGGATCTATGCACCGGACAATTTCGGTGAGTGCTGTCACGCATTCTTCTATTCCGATTATTCAAATTCATCAGCCGGATGGCAGCTCGGAAGCTTTACCGTAGAAAAGGTGCAGGGAAAGAGTGAAGACAGCGGATATTCATTTACCTCAGGTCAGTGGTTTGAAGAAGCAAGAAGAATCAATTTCGGTAAGTATTCCGGCAAAACAGGTGCTTTCTATGTAGAAGTCAAGACTCAGGATTCAAGCGGTGCCGGTACGGATTCCAATATCTATCTTACAATTTACGGTGATAAGGGAAATACAGGAGAAATCAATCTCGGTACTTACGCAGGAAGCGATGACAATTTTGAAAAGGGAGATCTTGATTGCTTCTATATCGGTTATAACAAAAATGCTATAGGAACAATAAACAAAATCGAAATAAGAAAAGACGATTCAGGATCCAGTCCCGACTGGAAAGTCGATTACATCAAAATTACAGAAGAGGTTGCTGAAGGTGTCAAGGCTCAAAGCGTAACATTCAGTCTTAATCAGAAGCTTGGAGACAGTACTTACACATTTGACTCCTCACATATTACAAGTAATTTAAGACAGTCCAAGCCTGTTATAAACAGAGATATACTCAGATCCCTTGAGCAGAATGAAGACGGAACATACACTCTTACCGTTGACAGAAACATTACTCTTGAGGAAGAAGTGTTCGATCTTCTTATTGAAAAGGGCGCAGTTCTCACCGTGAAAATGATGGGTGATGACGGTAAGATGATTTACAGCGTCACATTTGACGGAAAGAGAATTAAGTATTATCATTCATTAGAGCTTAAAAAGGGTTATTCCTTTGCTGACGGATATGCAATGCTTGATTTCATTTCCCGCGCTAAGCTTCCCGAGGGAACAAGGATTGCTATTGATACCGGAATGTTTGATATTTCAGAGTCAGAGGCGTATGATATTCTGGCAAAGAATGAAAACGGTGAATGGGTTAAGCTGATGACCGTTACAAGCAACAGCGGAGTTGTTGAGTTTGAGGTTGTAGAGGGCAGAGAAATTCTTGTCATCAAACAGGGTGAACCTCTCCCGTCTGAAGGCGAAGAGGATTCAGACTGTGAAATCTGTGATAAGACTCACGAAAACATCATTGATATGCTTATTTGCTTCCTTGTAAAGTTGGTATCTGATCTCTTCAAGGTATTCGGCAACTGCTGAAAGATTATTTAAAATAACTGCCGCCGGGGAGAAATCCCCGGCGGTGTTGTCTGTGCTGTGCCGTGTTAATATGAGTTTTAAGTACGGATTTAAAACAAACCAAGAATTTTATTGACTATTATTTTTATTTGTGTTAATATAATCTTGAAATTAATCCGCGGTATAAATTGAGTTTGAAAAGGAAAGTGATTCTATGGCGAATATAAGAAACGTAGCGGAAACCAGAGCAATCTACAAAAGTGTGCTTACAGCGGCAACAGCACTTTTTATAGATAAGGGGTTTGAGCGTACAACCGTAATGGATATTTCAAAGCTGTCAGGTGTACCAAAAAGTAAAATTCTGTATGAAATGAAAAGTAAAGAGGATATTCTGGGTATGCTGGTTACTGAATTTCTCGACGGAGTAACAGAAGCCTCCGACAGTGTTGCAACAAAGCTGACCGATGATAAAATGCTTATCTTTATGGCTAACGAGGTTCTGCAGATTTATATGGCAGAGATGAGCGAGGATATGAGAAACCTCTATCTTGCAGGCTACTCGATGCCAAAAACAAGTGAAGCGGTGCTGAAAAGAAGAAGTGAAATTCTTTACGAGCATTTCGGTGATGTTTTTCCGAGATTTGCACTTAAGGATTTTTATGAGCTTGAAATTGCATCAATGGGCATTATGAGAGCATATATGTCGGTACCCTGCGATATGTACTTCACCCTTGAGACAAAGAGAGAACGACTTGTTACCACGATGCTGAAAATTTATGATATCAGTAACGAAAAGATAAAACAGGTGCTTGAGTTTATTGAAAAAATCGATTTTGAAGCGGTTGCAAAAAAAGCTGTTGAAGGCGTATTCGATGAACTTGAAATTAAAACTAAAAAATAATCTTCCGAAAGGAGAAACAACAAATGGAAAAACTAAAAAAATTACTTTTACCCGTAGGCGTTGTTATATTCGTGGTTGTTTTTGCTGTTTCGATGTTTACATCAGACCTTGAGCATATTGAAGATACCAACGGAGATGACAACTACAGTCTGCAGCAGATTAATGACTACAATATAATCAATATGGATATTGGTGCCCTTAACTTCAGCGAGAAGAAAAGCCTTATATCCGAAACTGTAACCTACAGTTCTGACAAGTTTACTGGTGTTGCTGAAATTTTCGGAGAAAATATGATAGCTAACAGATTTGATATCACAATCAATCACGCGAGCGTAAAAAAAGGTAATTTCAAAATTGTGCTTGTGCAGAATGATGAAATCGTTCATGAGTTCAAATTGAACGAGCTTACCCAGACCTTCACCCTCGAAAATCCTAAGGGCTATATTGCTCTGAGAATTGCGGGTGAAAGTGCCGATTTCTTATTTGATTACAGTCTCATTTAAAAATAAAGGAGTTGAAAACGATGAAAAAGCTTTTACCGATTATTATTGCGATTCTTATGATTATGACAACAATGTCCTTTTCCGTTGCGGCACAGGGAAACACAGTAATCCTTTATACAAATGATGTCCACTGTGCCATTGACGATTATGCTGTTCTTGCGGCATACAGAGCAGACCTCATATCCGACGGCCATACCGTTATCACCGTAGACGTAGGTGATGCCATTCAGGGTGAGGTTATCGGCACGCTGACAGACGGAAGTGCAATTGTTGATATTATGAACGCAGTCGGATACGATTATGCAGTCCCAGGAAATCACGAGTTCGATTACGGTATGGACACATTTCTGGATATTGCGCAGACTAAATCGGATTATGAGTATCTGAGTTCAAACTTCTACGATCTTTCCTCTTTAAGCGGGGTGCTGAATGCTTACGCTATTGAAGAAGTAAACGGCGAGAAAATTGCCTTTATCGGCATTTCAACTCCCGAAACGGTAAGCAAGGCTAATCCCGAATTTTTCAAGGATGAAAACGGCAATTTAATATACGGTTTTCCCACATATGATATGCAGGACGGAGTGCTTTATGAAAATATTCAGAAAAGTATTGACAAGGTGGAAGAAGAAGGCGCGGATATAGTCATCGCTCTCGGTCATATGGGTATCCTTGAAACCACAGACGGCTGGAAATCAACAGACGTAATTGCCAATACCGACGGTATAGATTATTTCCTTGATGCACATTCACATCAGACTATTGAAGCTGAAGCTTATGAAAATAATAACGGTGAGGAGGTTATCCTCTCTTCAACGGGCACGAAATTCAATAATTTCGGCGTAATGACAATTTCCGGTGGTGAGGCGAGCTTTGAGCTTGTTGACCCTGACTCAGTTGATGTTGATGCAATGTCAGTTGACGCAAAAGCCGCCTACAATACCGTCAAAGCAAAAATTGACGGTTATAATGCCGAGCTTGAGTATCTTTTTGAAGAAATCGGCACAACAGAAGTCAATATGGAAACTATGGACGAGAATGAAGCCTGGCTTGTACGCAGACAGGAAACCAATATGGGCGATTTCGTTGCAGATGCTTACCGCGCGATAACAGGTGCTGATGTGGCTTTTGTCAACGGCGGCGGTGTAAGAAGTGAAATCAGCGCAGGCCCCGTAACAAGGCAGATGCTGATGAATGTCAATCCCTGGAGTAATGCTATGTGTGTTGTTGAGGTAACAGGTCAGCAGCTCATTGAAGCTCTTGAGTTCGGAGCCCGCTCCTGTCCCGAGCCTCTGGGCGGATTTTTCCAAGTGTCGGGCCTTACATATGAAATCCACACCTGGAGAGAAAGCCCTGTTATAACAGATGCTCTCGGTAATTTCAGCAGCATTGACGCTTCAAAGGAAAGAAGAGTTACAAATATACTCGTAAACGGTGAAGCAGTTGACACGGATAAAAAATATACAGTTACAGGAAGTCAGTATCTGCTTCTTGACGGCGGTGACGGACTTACAATGTTTAACGGTGCAACCGTTATCGAAAAGGACGGTCTTCCCTGCGACTCTGAAATGCTCATAAAGTATTTCACAGAAAATCTCGGTGGAAAAATCACCAAAGAAAAATACGGAAATCCGAATGGAGACGGCAGAATTAAAATAATCAGAAACAATCCTGATGCGTATCCATTTGATTATGAAATCAGCTACGGCGAAACCTTAACCGTACACACAGGCAATTATTATTCGGATGAATACACCTATATCAGATTTATTCCCGAAGCAGACGGAAGCTTTGTTTTTAAATCTTCTTCCGACGAAAACACCGACCCTGTTTGCAGACTCTATGATGCAAATATGCAGGAGCTTGAATTCAATGATGATAATCCTGATTCGGACAACTACGACTTCTTACTGAAATATGATTTTGTTGCAAATGAAGCTTACTATTTTGCAGTTGCAACACATTCACAGGAAGCAGAGATAGAAGTAAGTCTTGTATGCGGTCACAGCTATAAAAACGGTATTTGTACAGTTTGCTCTAAGAAATGCTCCCACGAAAAATCCTATGAAAAGGTTTGCTACTGCGAATGTGGAGAGGTGTTCTTCGGTGAGGACATTTATCTGAACGGTGAGGTTGAATATATCAGTGCAGAACACGGTGAGGCACCTGCATATTTCAGATTCACTCCCGATATGGACGGACTTTATGCTTTCATATCTTTTGCTGACTCGGGTGAGCCCGCCTGTAATCTCTACAATTCCGAGCTTGATCATCTGAAATCTGCTAACGACAATGACGGCAATTTCCTTCTTGCATATGAATTATCCAAGGGCGAAACATATTATTTTGAGGTCTTCGATATCTATGAGGAAGCAGCATATACAGCGAAGCTTACCCTTGCAGTACACACGGCTGAAGATGGCACGGAGCATACGCTTGAGGTTGTTGAGGAAACATTTTCAACCTGCGCTGACCACGGCTACACAATCGGTCTTTACTGTGGTGAATGTGACGAGTATGTGATCGGACACATAGAAAAAGAGCTTGCAGATTATCATTGGGATGAAAATGAGGACAAATACTGTGATTACTGTGGCGCTGAAATAATCTGTGAGGATCACTATGACGATGACGAAGACGGTTACTGCGACTATTGCGAGGCTGAAATTGATAAAAATGAGGACAGTGGCGAGGGTAATGTAACCGACGAAGAATGCGGCTTTCTTTGCAGGATATTCAGATTTTTCAGAGGCATATTTAACAGGTTGGTCAGCCTGTTCGGCTCTTTATTTAATATAATCCTGCCAGGCTGATGTAAAATTAATATTAAAATAAAAATTATTCAGGAGTGAAAAAATGAAAAAAACAACTGCATTGTTATTGGTATTTGTATTATTATTCGCATTTGCTTCCTGCGGACAGAAAACTGATGAGTTACCCGTGCTCGGTCTGACGGCTGATACAAAGGGTGCAACAGAATATACGGTAAAGGTAAATTCTGCATTTTATTCAACTCTTGATTTTGAAAACAAAACAGAATACGAATTTGCAACAAAGGGTCTTATAGATGCTCCCGAGGTACTTGAAATCAAGGACGCTGAGGGGAATGTTATCTGGAGCCAGGAAGCATACAGCTTTGTTGACGGCTATGACAAATGTCCCGATACGGTAAACCCCAGCCTTTGGGAAAACACAAAAAACAATCATGCCTACGGCTTGTTTGAGGTCTGCGATAACATTTATCAGGTCAGAGGCTATGATATGGCTAATCTTACTCTTATCAGGGGCGACAGCGGTTGGATTGTTTTTGACCCTCTTATGAGTGCTGAATGTACTCAGGCAGCAATGGAGCTTGTAGAAAAAAATCTCGGTAAGCTTCCTGTTAAGGCGGTTATTATCTCTCATCCTCATGTTGACCACTACGGCGGAATCAAGGGTGTTATAAGTGAAGAGCAGCTTGCAGACAGTACCTTATCCCTTGAAAAGCAGCTTGAAAGCGGACTTGTTCCGATTATTGTACCAGAGAATTTCACAGAGCATGCAGTAAGTGAAAATGTCTATTCCGGCAAGGCTATGGGAAGAAGAGCGTCCTATCAGTACGGCGTTTTCCTTGAGCCGTCAGAAACGGGAACGGTTGCAATGGGTATTGGTATGGGACAGTCTACGGGTACGGTTTCATTTGTTGCGCCTACTTATGAAATAAAGGAAACAGGTGAAAAATATACTATAGACGGTGTCGAGCTTGAGTTCCAGATGACTCCGGGAACAGAAGCACCTGCAGAATTCAATATATGGCTTCCTCAGAAGAAGGCTCTCTGGGTTGCAGAAAACTGTACTGCTACCCTTCACAACCTTTACACCTTAAGGGGTGCCCAGATCCGTGACGGTAACGCCTGGGCAAAATACATAACCGAGGCTATTGCTCTTTACGGCAGTGAGGCTCAGGTTACATTCCAGTCACATAACTGGCCCCATTGGGGAAATGATATTGTAAATGATTATCTCGCTGATACGGCTGCAGTTTATAAATTCATCAACGACCAGACACTTACATATATCAATCAGGGTTACACCTCCGATGAAATTTCCAATATGATTGAGCTTCCTGAAAAGCTCGCGGAAAATTGGTACACCAGACAGTATTACGGAACGGTTGCCCACAACTCAAAGGCTGTTTATCAGAAATATATGGGTTGGTATGACGCGAATCCCGTTAATCTTAATCCACTTCAGCCTACCGAAAGTGCAAAGAAATGGGTTGAGTATCTCGGCGATACCGATGAGGTACTCAAAAAAGCGAAGGCAGACTTCGACAAGGGCGAATATCAGTGGGTTGCAGAGGTTACCAATGTTATTGTTTATGCTGATCCCGAGAATACGGACGCAAGGCTTCTTTGTGCAGATGCTCTTGAGCAGCTCGGCTATCAGTCGGAGTCAGGCACATGGAGAAATGCTTACCTTTCAGCGGCGCTTGAGCTGAGAAGCGGCAATGCTGCGGAAAAAGGTAAAAATGCAAAATCCGACGGCTCCGTTCTTAAAAATATGACCTGTGAAATGATATTTGATTATATCGGTATCGTTCTTGATAAGAATGCCCTGGCACAGGAGAATTTCAAAATCAATGTAAATCTTACCGATACAAAGGAGACTGTTATGATTCACTTCAACAACGGCGCTCTGCTTCAGTATCATAATATGTCCTCGGATTCATCGGATCTTACAATAACCTGTCCGAAAAATGCACTTGCACTTGTTTTTCGCGGTGATATGGAACAAATCAGCGCGTCTATGAAGCTTGAGGGTGACACTTCAAAGCTCGAACTTATTGTCAATAATCTTAATCAGTTCAATGCTTTTGGAAACTCGGATTTCAACATTGTTGAACCTTGATTTTTAAGCAGAAAAAACAACAATATTACTCAGGAGGTAAGTATGGCTGCCAGAGAAAAACTTATAAAAACCGAGGACGTATACGACCATTCGGGCACTTCCGAAATTTTTCTTGAAGCTATGAGGGATTGCCTTAAACACCACTCGGAAAACAACGATTTCTTTTGCAGATATCTGAAGGAATCAGGTTTTTCGCCCGACGATATAAGAACCGAGGAGGATCTTAAAAAGATACCTCTTATTCACGCAAACTTTTTCAAAAAATACGAGGTTCTTAGTGTTGACCGTAAGGATATTGTATTTTATGCTACAAGTTCCGGCACAAGCGGACAGAAAAGTCAGATGTTTTTTGACAAAGATACGCAGGATTTCGGAAATGCTATGATTGAGAACGAATTCCGGTATTTCAATTTTGTATCTGATGAACCTACAAATTATCTTCTCTTTACATATGAACCTGCAGAAACAAGCAAAAATCTCGGTACAGCACAAACCGATATGGGACTTCTCAGCTACGCACCTGTCAACGATACATTTTTTGCTTTGAGATACAACGGTCAGGGGCACGATTTTGATGTTTACGGCACAATAAATGCACTTGAAGAATACGAAAAGCAAGGCTTGCCCGTACGTATTTTCGGCTTCCCGTCATTTTTGTATTTCACAGTAAGACAGATGAAGGAAACCGGTCACCGTCCGTTGAAGCTTAACAAGAAGTCAATGACAATGCTCGGCGGAGGCTGGAAGGGCTATGCCGACAAGCAGATTCAGAAATCCGAGCTTTATGCTCTGGTAGAAGAAATGCTCGGTATTCCTGAAGAAAACTGCAGAGACGGTTACGGCTCTACGGAACATTCCGTGCCCTATTTTGAGTGTCCGAAGCATCATTTCCACATTCCTGTTTACAGCAGAATGTTTATCCGCGATGTGGAAACACTTGAAGTACTTCCGTACGGTCAGGCAGGATTTGCAAACTTTGTAACACCTCATCTTTTAAGTGTTCCTGCCGTATCGGTGCTGATGGGGGATATGGCTGTTATGCACCCGGGTGAGGAATGCGGCTGTGGAATTAAAACTCCCTTTATGGAAATCATCGGCCGTGCAGGTACAAGTAAAAGCAAAAGCTGTGCAATCACCGCCAGCGAATTGTTAAAAAGATAACAGGAGGAGCGTTATGGAAGTAATTATCAAAGGCCGCAGAGTTCAGACGGAAAAAGAAACCTGCCTGAACGGCATAAATGAAAGCATATCGGAAACTCTTGCAAAGGGAACTCCTGATATAAGACGTGTAATCGCAAGTCTTGACAAGCTCGGACAGTATCTCATTTCCGATGAGGAGTTTCTGGTGCCTGAGCTTTCGGAGCTTGGCTTTTCAAGAAATGAGGCTCTTCAGATAAAAAAGGACTCTATACCTGTGCTCTGTGCAGAAGAGCTGTTCAGAAAAATAAAAAGAGAGCTTGGCTCGATGCCTTTTGAAATAAGCAGACTCGACAGCCGCGAAAACGAATTTGAGGGCTGGATGCCTGTAGGTGTGTTGGGTCACGTTACAAGCTCAAACGATGCGATGCTACCCTTTTTCAGCTCTGTTGAGGGCATTCTGACAGGTAACATAAACGTTATAAAAACTGCAAGCGGAGCTCACAAGGTTGCTATGGCGATGATCGAAAAGCTTTGTGAAATAGATGAAAGTCTTTGTCCGTATTTTTACCTCTTCCCTTTGTCTTCCAGGGATGAGGAGCTTTTGAGAAATCTGTTTTCACTTTGTAATACTGTTGCTGTATGGGGTTCCGATGCCGCAACTGCCGGTGTGCGTAAGCTTGCTCCCTCCGGTGTTAAAATTGTTGAATGGGGTAACAGGATAAGCTTTGCTTATTTTACGGAAAAAGGACGAAGCCGTGAAGCACTCAGAGGTCTTGCTGAGGATGTATGTGTAAACGATCAGCAGGCATGCAGTGCACCTCAGGTTGTTTATTACGAAACAGACAGTAAAGATGAGCTTATCGCCTTTGCAGAGGAATTTTTCGGTGTTCTGCAGGAGGTTTCGGATACATATCCGCTTCATCCTATATCTCAGGCTGAAAAAGCAGAGCTTACAACACAGAAGCAGCTTTGCTATCTTGATGAAATTATGGGAGAAGCGAAGCTGTTTGACGGAAACGGATGCCGTATTTTTGTTAAGTTTGACAGTGAACTGTGTGCATCGCCTCTGTTCCGCTCCGTTATTTTAAAAGCAATCAACCGAAATGAAATTATAAAAGTACTGCGTCCCTTCCGTTCATATCTTCAGAGTGTAGGACTTGCCTGCGGCAGAGATGAAATTGCATCACTTTCCTCACTTCTTCTTTCAGGCGGTGTAAACAGAATAACCGAGCCGGGAATGATGATGAGCGGCTATACGGGCGAGCCTCACGACGGTGTCCGTGCAATGACACAGTATCTTAAAAGAATCAGCCTTATAAACAGTGCTCTTCCCGAGGGCAGTATGTCATTAAGTGAAATGGAATTTCCCGGAGATGCCCCCTTCGAGGAAGGTACGCCTATTATGAAAAAAGGCGATTTCCCCGAAAAAAGAGAAATTTCAGACAAGGGATATCTTCTGCTGAAAAGCGGCGGAAGCTCCGGAAAGGCAAAATATGCACCTCACACTTACGCTGACGCAGAGGTTACTTATGAAGAAACCTCACGTTTTATCATAGCGGCAGGTGTTGACCCGAAAAAGGATATTTGTATGAATCTCTTTTATTCGGGCGGTCTTTACGGCGGCTTCATAAGCATATATGAAGCACTCAAAAAAGCCGATGTAATTCAGCTTCCTATGACAGCTGAAATGGATATGGAGTTCGTTGCTGATGAAATCATCTCAAACAACGTCAATGTTCTTATGGGAATGCCTACATATCTTCTCAAGCTTTTCAGAGAGCAGAAGGCCAGACTTCAGTCTTACGGAAAAATAACAGCTCTTCTTTACGGCGGAGAGCATTTTGATCCTGCGCAGGTAAATTATCTCAAGGAAACCTTCGGAATAAAAAATATCAGATCTCTTGCATACGGCTGTAACGAAATAGGCTCTATGGGATATCAGTGTGAGTACTGTGAGGGTAGCGTTCATCATGTTGTTGCGACAAAATATCTTGAAATCCTCAGACTTGACAGAGATGAGCCTGTAGAAGAAGGTGAAATCGGCAGGCTTGTGTGGACTCCAAGAGATCAGGAGAATATTGAGGTAAAAAGATACGAAATCGGTGACCTCGGCAGATTTATCACGGAGCCCTGTAAATGTGGACGTATAGCTCCGCGTTTTGAGCTTTGCGGCAGATTCGGCGACATCTTCAAATTCGCAACAAACTACATCAACTACAAGAAAATTAAATCTGTTTTCGCAGGAGTGATGGGTTACACAGGGTGGTTACAGATAGTTCTCAGCTACACCGATACAAGCTCAATGAAAATATTTACCGAAAAGGACCTCGGATACACCGAAGCCGAAGCTTTAAAGGTGCTTGCTGATAATTATCCCGAAATCCTTGAAATTCTTACTGATAAGACAGGTACTGTTGAAGTAATAAAGCAGGAAAAAGATATGTTTGAACTCAGTACCGGCGGCGGAAAGGTAAGAAGCGTTATTGATTTAAGGATGAAGTCATAAGGAGGCAGTCGGTTGTATGGAACAAAGATATCTTTACAAGCACAATCCTGTTGTGAAAAAAATATTTCTTTCTATGCTGGCCCCCACTATCCTTATGAATCTTACAACTGCCATAGGTTCTATGGCAGATACTGTAATCATAGGACATTACCTTGATGATCTTTCCTTATCCGTTGTAACCTTTGCAACTCCGATATATATGGTAATCAATACCTTTGCCGCTCTTTTTGCCGTTGGCGGATGTATAGCCATGAGTATAGATTCGGGTAAGGGTGAAAAAGAAAACGCCAACAGAGCCTACAGCGTTTCTATGCTGATGCTTGCTCTTACGGGAGCCGTGCTTCTTTTGACGGGTGTTTTCTTCAGCGCCCCCATTACACATTGGCTGGGCGCAGGGGAGGATATATTCGCCTCTGTTGAAACCTATTCAAAAATAATTCTTGTCGGTGCACCCGTTTTTGTGCTTAACATAGGTCTTGCATTTTTTGTAAGAAACGATGGCAGACCCACTCTTTCGATGGTGGGTATGTTCGCATCAATAGTAGTTGATATTATTCTCAATGTTGTTTTTGTGGGAATGATGGATATGGGAGTTTCAGGAGCGGCTTATTCCACAGTATTGGGACAGCTTGTAAGCATTATTATAATTGCAAGCCACTTTCTTTCTTCAAGGAACACTCTTAAATTCCGCTTTACCTTTGACTCAACGGCTTTTCGTATCATAAAAAACGGCGGAAGCTCTGCACTTCATTTTGTTTATCAGTTTGTTACAATTCTTATCATAAATCACTTTCTTTCAAAGCTGGCAGGAACAAACGGTGTTGTTATCTATACTGTTGTTTTCAACCTTTCAACGGTTTCGCTTTCAGTATTTGAAGGTATCAGTCAGACATTACAGCCTATGATAAGCAATTATTTCGGCGAAAAGAGCTACAAAAACATAAAGGAAACCCTTCGTCTGGCCTTCGTTACCGTTGTTGTTATCTGCGGTTCGGTCACACTGCTTCTCGAAATCTTCCCCGAAACAGTTCCCGTTGTTTTCGGAATCGAAGACGGCTCACTTATTCAGCAGTCAGCTGCCGCCGTACGCATTTATGCGGTGAGTATGATAATCACAACTGTAAATGTTGTCATTGGTTATTATCTGCAGTCAATCGAACAGACCTTCACAGCGACCGTAATGATAAGCCTGAGAAACCTTGTACTCTTCCTCGGTGCAACGGTGATTCTCGGTAAGCTCTTCGGAATGAACGGGGTTTGGGCAGCTTATACCGTGGCAGAGGTACTGGCATTTGCTATATGCTTACTTATGCTTCGTATAAAACAGAAAAAGTCCTCAAAAAGCGGCACGAAAACCAATATTCTCTTGCTTGAAGAAGGAACTGAAAAGGGTATAAGCTGTTTTACATTCAGCTTTACACAGGATGAAACTGACACTTACATAAAAGCTGTATCGGAAAAGCTGAATTTATCGCCTGAAATAAAGGAAGCTGTCGGCCTTGACGCGCTTGCATATCTCAAGGCACTTTCAAAATGCTCTGTTTCTAAAAAAAGAAGATACATAGAAACAGAAATTAATTCTGCCGCAAAAAAGGTTATTATCAGAGATAACCTTGACCATTCTGCAATAAAAAATGAAATTAAGACCTTACTCTCAGACGCAAACAATGCAGATTACAGTCCCGTTCTCGGATGGAACAGAATCTGCCTTGAATGAAGGGAAGTGAAAATATGAATAAGATAGCTACTATGGAAATAAAAAACAACAAGTTCTATATCGGTGCTGTTCTGAGCTTTATAGATTCTCTTGCAAGCAGACACACTGCAATCGATTTCGGCAGATATAACCGTCTGAGATACATTGTGGGAGAAATGCTGATAAACAGAATTGAAAAGGCTTATCCCGGCACAGTCGGAACAATAAATGTTGATTTGTTTCTTACTCCCTTATATTTTGAAGTTTCGATAAGGGATAAGGGAATTCCTGCATGGTCGGATTTTACTAATAATGAAGACGGCGATATAAAAGAAGGTAACGGGCTTCGTAATTACATCATCAACAAATGGGCGGACGGCTTCGGAATTGAACAGCTTGGCAAAGACGGACAGCGTATTTTTGTCAGAATGAACATCCTTAACAAAATATCATTCAGACCCCCGGAGCCCTATCCCGAAACACCTGCCCTTGATACCGACATGGAGATTAAAGAGGTTTCGACCTATGAGGATGCACTTGAAGCAATAAGATGTATTTACAGCGAATACGGATATTCTTATTCCTACGAAAAGCTTTATTATGTTGACAGCTTTCTCAATATGATAAAAAACAAACAGCTTATGTCCTTCCTTGCCGTCAATGCTCACGGACAGACTGCCGGACATTTTGCACTTTCCTTCTCGGATACCTTCAGAAATATGCCGGAGCTTTCAACCGTTGTAACACGCAAGGAGTTCAGGGGGCTTGGCCTTTTTGCCCGATTTATGGATAAATGCATGGAAATCGGCAAAGAGCGCGGATTCAGAGCTATTATGGGTCAGCCTGTTGCTTTTCATCCCTATTCGCAAAAGGCCTTCCTCAGATCGGAATTTACATCTACAGCGCTTCTTCTTTCCTATATTCCGTCGGACGTTGAAAGTGAATACAACACTGAAAATCAGCGCCTTGATTTGTTTGCGAGCGTGAAAATACTTGACAAAAACGCAAAAAGCTGTGTACATGTTCCCTTAGAGCTTCGGAGCTTTGTTGAAAAAATATATAAGAAGCTCGGTTGGGAATATGAATTCCTCGACGGCTTCTCTGCTGCTGAGAATACAAATATAAGCATTGAGAACAGCAGCTCTCTTAAATCAACAAAAATTATCCTTTTAAGTGCTGCCGAGGATATTGAAACAATTCTGCGTGGCGCAGTCAGGGATGCGGTAAGAGAAAAAAATGAGATGATAGAAATGTTTATCTCAATGAATGATCCGAGCTGCAGTATGGCTTACAGTGCCGCTAAAAAACAAGGTTTTGTTTTATCAGGAATACTTCCCGGAAGTGAAACGGCGGATTATCTTGTAATGCAGCAGCTTATAGGGGCTGACTGTCAGTACGATAAGCTTGTTACCGTCGGCGAATTTGAAGAGCTTAAAAATGATATTATTACGTTTAACAGATAAAAGAAGGTGACAAAATGAGCGTGAAAACTTATTCACTTAATGAAATAATTTCTTATGCGAGAAAAAATTCAAAATATTATGCTGAGCTTTATAAGGACATTCCCGAAAATGCCTCTCTTCAGGAGCTTCCCCTTATTGACCAGGATGATTTCTGGGCAAATTGTGATAAGTTCGGCGGAAGCGTTGCAACAAAGCCTCATACAGACGGTCAGATATTCAAAAGCGGAGGAACGACGGGAGATCCGAAATATTCTCTTTACACCGCCGAAGAATGGCAGACTATGTGTGAATGCAGCGGCGCAGTGCTCACAAAGGGCGGGCTTACAAACGAAACAAGAATAGCAAACCTCTTTTATGCAGGCGGACTTTATGCAAGCTTTCTTTATACATACAGCATGCTTTACTTTGCATCAGCAAAAACTCTTATGTACAATCTTTCGGGTAATGTTTCAATCGAAGAAATGGTACATACAATCTGTGACCATAAGATAAATTGTCTTGCCGGTCTTCCGTCCATACTTACAAAAATTGCATCATACATTGAAGAGCATAATATAACCGATTGCTGTGTAGATACAATTTATTTTGCAGGTGAAACACTTTACAATGACCAACGCGAAAAAATAAGCAGGATTTTAGGAAGAGAAATTGATTTCAGATCAATATTTTACGCTTCAAACGACGGCGGTCCTATCGGTTATTTCACAAAGGATTGCGGCTTTAACGAGCACCGTACTATGTCAGATCTTACATTGCTTGAGCTTATTGATCCCGACACGGGAGAGGTCATCACGGAAATGAACAGACCGGGTGTGGTTTATATCACATCATTGTTCAAAACACTTATCCCCCTTATCCGTTACCCTGCAGGTGATATGGCTGAATATACCGAGCCGGAAGGAACACCCGACCGTAAGTTCAGAATGCTCGGAAGAAGTAACGCTGCTGCAAGAGCAGGTTATGTGTCGTTATATCCGCAGGATGTGGGCAATGTTCTTAAAAAGTGCGGAATTGATTATTATTCATATCAGATAATTGTCGACCACGACATCAGAGACCGTTTTACATTTAAGATTGCAGTATCGAGGGCAGATGAAGACTATACAGAAAAATTTATGGAAGCACTCTTCAAAGAACGCTCAATTCTGAAGGAAGCAATTGACGATAATACACTTAATCCTCCTGTTGTTGAGTGGTGTAAGCCTTCTGACCTTGAGTACAATCCGCGTACAGGAAAGCTTAAGGTTATAATCGATAAAAGAATTTAAACGTGAACACAGGGGACGGTTCTCTGTGTTCCCCTAACTATATATAAAATCAAATCTTAAAAGGAGATGAATCAAAATGAACAAAACCTTAAAGAAAACCTTATCAATCATCCTAACAATCTTAATGATTGCGACAGCAATTCCTATGGCATTTGCGGCGGATATCGTGGATAGCGGCACATTCGGTGCTGAATATGACAACCTCACATGGACACTTGATTCAGACGGATTATTGACCATCAGCGGTACGGGTGATATGAAGAATGCGTATCAAACGGGAATTTACGGTTGGTACTATTCCGGTATTGCTATCAGGAAAGTAGTTATTGAAGAAGGGGTTACCAACATTGACGGGAATCCGTTTTTTAACTGCGCAGAACTCGTTGAAGTAACTATACCGGAAAGTGTAACCAGTATCAGTGACGGTGTGTTTTCAGATATAGCTGAAAATGCAACTGTAAATGTTCCTTGTACATGGAATGAAGAAATGCTGTATAGCTTCGATTCAACTGTTGAATTGAATATGCCGGAACACAAATGGATTCACAAGGGCGGTAATGTTTATTGTGAGAATTGTAATTATCTTTGCAACCATTTTCATCTCAGTGATCCTTTGTGCAGCAAATGCGGTTATGTGAACATTATTGAAGACGAGAGTAAAACAGTTCTTGATATTTCAAAGGGTGACATTGTCATTGCAGATACGTATGTAACCCTGAACGGAGAATACATTGATGTTGATCCCGAGGGCTATATTATTACAGGTGTCAGTACGGGTTCGGAGAACGCAATAAAAATTATCAATGATTCCGACGTAGAAAAAACCTTTGATCTTGTATTCAGAAATTTGCTTATTGACCCCGAGTTTGATCCTATTGTTATAGATGATAATTCTCCGGTTGTTCTCAATATACTGTGCGACGGTAGCTTTTCAGTAACTGATTATACCGTTATGAACTGCATTTCGTATGAGGCGAAAACCGGGATTACAGTAAATATAACCCGTCCGGAGGGTGCAGTTATTGATTTCAAATACGCATTATTTGGGGATAATGATATTAATTTTGATGTTTATCTTAATGGGAAAGCTATCGGTAGTGATCTGCATTTTCACGAAAATACAGATGGTATACAAACCTGTATGGGATATTTATGCGATGTTTGTTGGTGCTACTTCGGAGAAGGAGATGAAAGTCTTCATGTAACTGATGGGGTACAGACTTGCGCAGGATATTATTGTTCTTCCTGTAGAAATTATTTCGGTGAACCGGACGATACTGCTCATTCGTGGGATCGCGGATATTGTTATACCTGCAATTCATATTTCCCTGAGGACATGGACTGTGCTCATAAATGGTCTCTTGGTATATGTGATATATGTGGAGTTAAATGCAGCCATGACTTAGATAAGAATCTTATCTGTACTGTTTGCGAGAGTGAAATGTCTTTTGAAGTTATAACAGGCGATTCTGTGAAATACTACAGCGTTTTTGACGACGCAGTTGATGATTTTAATAACGAATTTGAAGACGGAAGCGTAATCAGATTAATAAAGGATTGCTTCGATAGGCGTTTTTCATATATAGGTTTTTCAGGTAAAGATATAGTTATCGACCTTAACGGTCATACATGGAAACCTGATTATCAATCATTATCAATATCCTCCGATATCAAGATTATGGACTCGGTAGGCGGAGGTTATATGGGAGCAATTCTGTATTTACAATCTCCGATTACCATTTATGACGGTTCCTATAAAGAAATTGTTATAGTTGGCGAATTTGAGCTTTCTGATTTGATTACGGATTGTTGCGAGGCTGATGTAGGCTCAACAGGCGATTATAACGACGATTACTATAAACAGTATTTTGATGTAGAAATAAAAGGTAAACACGATATAGTTAAAGTTGAAGCACAGGCTCCCACTTGCACAGAAATCGGTTGGGATGCTTATGAGTATTGCACTGCTTGTGACTACACAACTTATGTTGAAAAAGAAGCTCTTGACCACGATATGGTTGTTGACGAAGCAGTAGCTCCCGATTGTGCAAATACAGGTCTTACACAGGGTGAACATTGTGCAAGATGTGATTATAAGGTTGCACAGGAAGTTGTTCCTGTAACTAACCACAAGGACGAAGACGGTGACTACATGTGCGACTATGGTTGCGGACACGAGTTCCCGAAGCCCGTTGAACCCACAGATGATACCTGTGACCACCTTTGCCACAAGGACGGCATCCTCGGATTCCTCTGGAAGATTATCAGCTTCTTCTACAGACTCTTTAACATTCAGCAGTATTGCGATTGCGGAGTAATTCATTACGATGCTCCCATTTTCGGATAAAATTTAATACATAATAACTTACTGCCGGGGATCGAAATCCTCGGCGGGTGTTTGTAAGCAAACAACTAACACAAGCTATGTGTTAACTGAAAACAAGCAACCACGGCGACTTGGGCGGTGCTCACCCCACCGCCCGAGCCAACCCACCCCACGCCTTTAACACATAGAACCGTCCACTGTGTTCGTTCAGGTTGATTTGTGCTGTAACTGTATGGTATAATAATTTTATAATAAAGTTTCAATGAGATGAGGGTGGGAAAATGAAAAAATATAAAGTCCCGATCATTATATGTTTAATAGTTATAATTCTATTTTTTGTTAATCTACGATTCGATTTAATTGATAGAATTATAGCTCAATTCAGTAGTGAAAAGTATTCTGAATTTGTTTCTGAAATGGATTATGAAAAAGAGCTGTTAAGAGAGCCTGTATGCATTAAGGATATGGCGCCGGAGAAAACAGAGCTTGCAGAAACAGAGCTTGATAAAATTATTCAACCTTATGATTTCCACATACAGCTTAATGAAAAATATAATTTATCAGAGATAGCAACTGCTGACAGCGATTTTGACAAAACCGTTCAGCTTCTTGAATGGCTTACAGAGCATACATATTACAGCGGTATGCAAATGAAAATGCTGGATGATGACACCTTTGATATTTTGGACTATTCATTTGATAAGTCCTTTAAGCATGCGATTAACTGCCGTTACAGAGCAATAGCGTTTGCAGATTGCCTTATAGCTGTAGGCATAAAAGCGTTCCCTGTGGCTATGGTATCCTCGGAATTCACAGGCTCTCATTTCACTTGCTTGGTTTACATATCCGAAGAAGATAAATGGTGCTCCTTTGACCCGTCCTTTGGTTGTTGGTTCACAGATAAAGAGGGTGAGCTTTTAGATATATTTGAAATAAGAGAACTGTTTTTGGAAAATAAAGAGCCTGTAGTTAAGGGATATAGCTTCAACGGTAAGCAGGAAAACTTTGATGTTTATATGAACAGCTTTTTGAAGTTTTGTATTTCAAACCTCAGCACCTGGGCAGATAATTCAACTGACAGAAGGTCGGAAAACACCTTTTCGGGAAGAAAGCAGTTTAGCTCTGCTATACCGGAAATAAAAAATATTGCTCCGAGAAGTGACTTAACTGAATAATTAGTTTAAGAGAA
>JAZSGW010000013.1:0-164708 GCA_045532935.1 Acutalibacteraceae bacterium | reverse complement strand
ACTATTGCTAATTTTTTCATATTCTTCACCAATTAATCATATGAAAAATATTTAAATTTATTTCTATTTATTACTAGTAATAAACATACTATCTCCAAAAGAGAAGAATCTATATTTATTATCTACCGCTATCTTATAAGCATTTAAAACGTTTTCTCTACCAGCAAGAGCACTAATAAGCATAATCAAAGTTGACTTTGGTAAATGAAAATTAGTAATCAAATTATCTACTATTTTAAATTCATATCCAGGATAAATAAATATATCTGTCCAACCCTCACACTCTTTGATTTCACCTTCGAAGGTTGCTACGGACTCAAGAGTTCTGCAGCTCGTTGTGCCGACACCGATAACTCTGCCTCCGTTTCGCTTTGTAGAATTTATAAGCTCTGCAGTTTCCTTAGGTAACCAATAGTGCTCGGAGTGCATATGATGCTGTGTAATGTCTTCTGCTTTAACAGGTCTGAATGTACCAAGTCCTACATGCAATGTAACATATCCTATTTTAACACCTTTAGCTTTAATCTTTTCCATAAGTTCTTCAGTAAAATGAAGTCCCGCCGTAGGCGCTGCAGCCGAACCTAACTCTTTAGAGTAAACCGTCTGGTATCTTTCCTGATTTTCAAGTTTTTCCGTTATATACGGCGGTAATGGCATCTGGCCGATTTGCTCAAGGCAATTATAGAAATTGCCGTTGTAGGAAAATCTTGCAAGTCTGTTTCCGCCTTCAAGAATATCCACAATTTCCGCTTTAAGAAGTCCGTTGCCAAATACAAATTTGGTGCCGATTTTAGCTCGCTTTCCGGGTCCTGTGATAGTTTCCCATACATCGTTGCCTTTATTTGTGAGCAGAAGAAACTCAACTCTTGCGCCGGTTTCTTCCTTGATTCCGTAGATTCGTGCGGGTAAAACTCTTGTATTATTCAAAATAAGGCAATCACCTTCACAGAGTTCATCAACAATATCATAGAAATGTTTATGCTCTGTCTCACCGCTGATTCGGTCGACAGTCATTAGACGTGAATGATCTCTAGGTTCAATAGGATGCTGCGCAATAAGCTCCTGTGGCAGATCATAATAAAAATCTGAAGTTTTCATTTTTTTATTCCCTTTTCTGATATAAAAATTGTAAAAATAAATTGACATAACTAAAATTAAGTGATATTATATAAAAGTTATTTTATATTATAGTGCATAATGCTGAATTAGGCAACAGTTTATGCGAAAATAATAACTAAAATTTTTAAAGAGGTGTTATTTATGAAAAAATATAAGGTTGGTATCATTGGTGCTACAGGTATGGTAGGCCAGAGATTTGCTACAATTCTTGCAGATCACCCCTGGTTTGATGTAACTGTACTTGCAGCAAGCGGACGTTCAGCAGGTAAAACCTATAAGGAAGCTGTTGGTGAAAGATGGAGAATTGCCGATCCTATGCCTGCTTCAATGGAAAATATGATTATCAAAAACGCAACAGATGATATTAATGAAATCGCTTCAGCAGTCGATTTTGTTTTCTGCGCCGTAGATATGAAAAAAGATGAAATCAGAGCTCTTGAAGAAGCATATGCTAAAGCAGAGTGTCCTGTTATCTCAAACAACAGCGCACACAGATTTACTCCTGACGTTCCTATGGTTATTCCCGAAATCAACGCAGACCATATCAAGGTTATCGAGGATCAGAGAAAGAGACTCGGCACAAAGAAAGGTTTCGTCGCTGTTAAGTCGAACTGCTCACTTCAGAGCTATGTTCCCGCAATTTATCCTCTTGATAAAAAATATGGCATTAAGGATGTTCTTGTATGTACTTATCAGGCAATTTCAGGTGCAGGTAAAACCTTCGAAAGTTGGCCTGAAATGGTTGATAATGTAATTCCCTATATCGGCGGCGAGGAAGAAAAGAGCGAGCAGGAACCTCTTAAAATCTGGGGTAGCGTTGAAGGCGGAGAGATAAAAAAGGCAACATCACCCGCTTTTACTGCTCAGTGTATAAGAGTTCCCGTTTCAGATGGTCATATGGGTGCTGTTTTCATGAGATTTGAAGATGGTAAGAAGCCTTCCAAGGAAGAAATCATCGAAGCATGGAACAGCTTCTCCGGTAGAGCACAGGAGCTTGAGCTTCCCTCTGCACCCAAGAAGTTCCTTCATTACTTCACCGAGGACAATATGCCTCAGACAAAACTCAACCGTACACTCGAAAAAGGTATGGCAGTTTCAATAGGCAGACTGCGCGAAGACACACAGTATGACTATAAATTTGTCTGCCTTTCACACAATACACTCAGAGGCGCAGCCGGAGGTGCTGTACTCCTTGCAGAGCTTCTTTGCGCTGAAGGTTACATCGACTAAGGAGGTCATTATTTGAAATCTGTCTTTACAGGTAGCGGTGTTGCAATAGTAACGCCCTTCAGTGAGGACGAAAAAATCGATTTTGAGACTTTTGAAAAATTGATTGAATTTCAAATTGCAAATAATACAAGTGCTGTTATTGTTTGTGGAACAACCGGCGAAGGTTCAACACTTACCGTTGATGAAAGACTGAGTCTGTTCCGTAGTGCCGCAGATGTTATAAGAGGTCGGATACCTCTTATTTGCGGCACAGGCAGTAACAGCACTTCTTTTTCTCTTGAGGTAGCAAAAGAAGCGGAAAAATGCGGTGCTGACGCTCATCTTATGGTTACACCGTATTATAACAAAACCTCACAAAATGGCTTGGTAAAACATTATTACAGTCTTGCAGATAATCTTTCTAAACCTATAATTGTTTACAATGTACCAAGCCGTACCGGTATGAACATCTTGCCCGAAACCTATCACAAACTATCAGAACACGATAACATCGTTGCAGTTAAAGAAGCCGATACCGACATTATCAAGCTTCAGAAATCAATATATCTTTGTAAAGATAAACTTGACTTCTATATAGGGAACGATGATATGATTGCTTTAAGCTGCGCAATCGGGTGCAAAGGGGTCATTTCTGTTCTGGCGAACATTCTTCCAGCGTTCACCTCGAAAATGCTTTCTGAGGGCATTAACGGCAATTTAAACGAATGCTTACGAATGCAAAATGAGATATTACCTCTTGCGCAAGGTCTTTTCTGTGATGTCAATCCTATTCCCGTAAAAGAAACAATGTATAGACTTGGAATGTGTAAAAATATTATGAGACTGCCATTATCTGAAACCACAGAGGAAAAGAAGGCTCTCATCTCCGGGCTAATTGAAAAATACAGCTATCTCTTATGAAATTTATAAAGCCGACTGATGTTGTAAAAAGCATCTGTCGGCTTTAAATGTATTTCTTTATATTTATATGTAATCTGCCCTTTTTGCTCTCTCCTAGAATCTCATCGATCACCGTCTTACCCTTGCCTCTTAAGACGAGCTTATCCCCTTGTTTAAGAGAATAATCTGTCTTAAGAATCTGTTCTCCGTTAACATATACAAATCCCTGAATAATACTGTTGACAGCATTGGTGCGGGAAAGTTTAAAGGCAGCAGCAACAAGACAGTCAAGCCTCATTGATGCCACAGAAACAAACATCATTTCAGTTTTGCTTGCATTTGCATCAAATTCGGACAGATCAGTTCGCTTAACAACCAGCTGTCCCCTACCGGCCTGTCTAAAATTTGCACAAATATAATCAGAAACCGAATCCATACAAAATAAGTCGCACCCGTTATCGTTTACAATTATATCACCTATCATCTCTCTTTTTACGCCGAGCCCCATTATTCCGCCAAGATAATCCCGATGCGTAAGACTTGAAAACCTGTCTTTTTGTATTTTAAGCAAAGATACGGGAGTGTAGTCATTTTCTTTAAGATAACCAGAAAGAGAGCTTTCTTCAAGATTTAAAAACTTCGGTACAAATACCGCAATCCTTCTTTCTGCTTCAAGGTATCCACCAAAATAAAAGGTTTCTACATAGGCGTTATTTACAGTTTCTTTTTTGATAAGCTCCGATAACTCATCAACTGACATAAAATTAGTGAAGGTAATATAACATTCAGTTGCCGCTTTTTCTTTTAAGTCCAGTGCGTGCGAAATAAGCACATCTTTATTATTCATAGATATACACCTGAATTCTGAAGGTGCTGTGTTGACAGCACCCTCGTTAAAAATAATCAGTTATAGCTATGTGCTTTTTCAAGCATCATATCCTTTACTTTCATAAGTCTTGTTGTGTTGCTTCTGTCATTTTCCTCAAGCTTGCCGGTAATGTACTTTATTGTATCCTCGTAATCAGTAATCAAAACGTGTTCAAGTGCATTAACTCTTCTTCTCGTACCTTCAATTTCCTTTGCAAGAAGTTGGCAGGTTTTCTCAATCTGCGCAAGTCTTATCAGATCGTCCTTGAGCGAAGAATAAATCCGCATAGCCTCATCAAGATCACCCGGAGTAAAAGCAAAGCCATAAGAATAAGTACCATTTCTTTCTGACAAAGTCTGTGTGACAGTATACTCAGGAACAAAAACACTCATTACATTTTTCTTTTTCATATCAACGGAGAGCTTCTGACCTGAAAGCATAAGGGCAACAGAAAGTTCATTATCGCTCATTTCACCTGACGCCAAGGACATATATGAGTTTGCAAGCTTGATTTTACTTTCAACATTTCTGCGCAACTCTCTATTTTCTCTTATGAGCAACATAAACTGCCGCATAAGCTCATCGCGTTTATCTTTAAGAAGCTTATGTCCGCGACGGGCGGTAAGAAGCTTCTTTTTTAAATTTGTAAGTTCCATTCTTGTCGGATTTACATTCATTACCGCCACTTAATTCACCTACTTTGCTTCAATATAATATTCGTCAAGGAAGGCATCGGAAATCCTCTTAAGTTCGCTTCTCGGAAGAATCGAAAGAAGCTCCCAACCTATAGACAATGTTTCCTCAATACTTCTGTCGGTTTCATTACCTTGGGAAATGTATCTGTCTTCAAAAGCTTCAGCAAATTTCGCATATATTCTATCGATTTCAGTAAGAGCCGATTCACCGAGAATCATCATAAGCTCCTTACACTCTTTGCCTCTTGCATAAGCTGAAAAAAGCTGATTCATAGTTCCCGAATGGTCTGCCCTTGTTTTGCCTTCACCAATACCCTTATCTTTAAGTCGCGAAAGGGATGGTAAGACATCAATAGGTGGAGTAACCGAGCGTCTGTGAAGCTCACGGGAAAGAATGATCTGTCCCTCTGTGATATATCCTGTAAGGTCAGGAATCGGATGGGTTTTATCATCTTCGGGCATAGTAAGAATAGGAATAAGTGTAATCGATCCGTTCTTACCTTTTTGTCTGCCTGCTCTTTCATAAATAGAGGCAAGGTCAGTATACATATAACCGGGATAACCTCTTCTGCCGGGGACCTCCTTACGTGCAGCCGAAACCTCTCTTAAAGCATCGGCATAATTTGTAATGTCGGTCATAATAACGAGAACGTGCATATCTTTATCGAAAGCAAGATATTCAGCAGCTGTCATTGCCATTTTAGGAGTTGCAATTCTTTCGATCGCAGGATCATTTGCAAGATTGGTGAACATTATCGTTCTGTCAATAGCACCTGTTTCTCTGAAAGAATTTTTGAAAAATTCAGCTTCTTCAAAAGTAATACCCATAGCAGCAAAAACAACTGCAAAGCTTTCTTCTGTGCCTCTGACCTTTGCTTGACGTGCTATCTGTGCAGCCAGTTCGGCATGAGGAAGACCTGATGCCGAAAAAATAGGAAGCTTCTGTCCTCTTACAAGGGTATTCAGTCCGTCAATCGCAGACACGCCCGTCTGGATAAATTCGCTAGGGTAATTACGTGCAGCGGGGTTCATAGGCTTACCGTTTACATCAAGTCTCTTTTCAGGAAGAAGTGAAGGACCACCGTCAACGGGTCTTCCGAGTCCGTCAAAAACTCTGCCAAGCATATCCTCTGATACAGCAAGTTCCATCTGCTTTCCAAGAAAACGCACCTTACTTTCAGCAAGATTTATGCCCGCCGAAGACTCAAAGAGCTGTACAAGAACATTTTCATCGCTTACTTCAAGAACTCTGCAACGGCGTTTTTCGCCGTTTTTCAATTCGATTTCGCCTAACTCATTGTAAGCAACATCACTTACACCTTTTACAAGCATAAGGGGACCTGCCACTTCACTTATTGTTCTGTATTCTTTTGGCATATTATTCTCCCCTTTCTGCAAACTCTGTAAGCTCTGCAGCCATATCATTCATAATTTCACTATATGCTTCATCAATCTTATCTTCAGGTATATATTTGAATCTGCCTATTTTTTCTCTCACCGGCAAGGCAACTAATCCGTTAATATCAGTTTCCGGATTAAGAGCGGAAAGGCTCTTTTCGTAAAACGCCATTATAAGCTTCATCATAAGAAGTTGCTTTTTTGGCGATGTAAATGTGTCAACCTCGTGGAAAGCAAGCTGATGTAGAAAATCCTCTCTTACGGAACGGGCAACTTCAATTTTTAATCTGTCCTTCTGAGAAAGAGAGTCCATACCTACAAGTTTGACCATTTCCTGAAGCTCTGCCTCATCGGAAAGAAGCTTCATAATTTCTTTTCTGAGACCCGACCATTCACTTCCTACATTTTCATCAAACCATTCACCGAGGGTATTGGTATAAAGCGAATAACTTGTAAGCCAGTTTATTGCAGGGAAATGTCTTTTATATGCAAGTGAAGAATCAAGTCCCCAGAACACCTTAACAATTCTCAATGTTGCCTGCGCAACCGGCTCTGAAATATCACCGCCGGCAGGTGAAACTGCGCCTATAACTGAAAGTGTGCCTTCACGGCCTTCCTGGCCGCAGGATACAACTCTGCCGGCTCTTTCATAAAACTGGGCAAGTCGGCTGGCGAGATAAGCAGGATATCCTTCTTCACCGGGCATTTCTTCAAGTCTGCCTGACATTTCTCTGAGCGCTTCAGCCCAACGTGATGTCGAATCAGCCATAAGAGCAACACTGTATCCCATATCGCGGAAGTACTCCGCGATAGTAATGCCCGTATAAATCGAAGCCTCACGTGCAGCAACAGGCATATCCGATGTGTTTGCGATAAGAACTGTTCTTTCCATAAGAGATTTGCCGGTATGCGGGTCAATAAGCTCGGGAAATTCGTTAAGAACATCGGTCATTTCGTTACCGCGCTCACCACAGCCGATATATACAACAATATCTGCATCAGCCCACTTTGCGATCTGATGCTGCGTAACCGTTTTACCGCTTCCGAAGGGCCCGGGAATAGCACCTACACCACCCTTAGCAATAGGAAAAAGCGAATCAATTACTCTTTGACCTGTAAGTAACGGCATATCAGGAGAAAGCTTTGTCTTATACGGCCTCGGTTTTCTTACAGGCCATCTCTGTAATATACCTACTCCGTGCTCTTCACCCTTTTCGTCGAGAATGATCGCTACAACATCTTCAACTGTACAAGTGCCGCCTGTTATCTCCTTAATGATACCGCTGAGGTTCATCGGAAGCATAATTTTATGAACTACAACAGCTGTTTCCTGAACTGTGCCTATTATATCACCGCCACAGACTCGTTCACCTGCGCTGACACAAGGTTCGAATGTCCATTGTTTTGTTCTGTCAAGAGCGGGAACTTCTGTGCCTCTCGATAAACTGTTACCCGTAAGTTTCATTATTTCAACAAGAGGTCTCTGGATACCGTCGAAAATGCCACCGATAAGACCCGGACCAAGTTCAACGCTCAAAGGTTCACCTGTCGATTCGACCCTTGAGCCGACCTTAAGTCCCGAGGTTTCCTCATAAACCTGGATAGAAGCTCTGTCTTCGTGCATTTCAATGATTTCACCGATAAGTCTTTCATCGCTTACACGAACAACATCAAACATATTTGCATTTTTCATTCCGGAGGCTACAACAAGCGGTCCGGAAATTTTTTTGATAATTCCGTCATTCATTCTGCATGTCACCTTTTCAGAGTTATTTATTCGGGTAATTGTGAGCCGACTGCTTTTTCAACACTCTGACTTACAAGCCTCATACCCTCTCCGGTATTGTTTTTAACACCGGGAATAAGAATAATCGCAGGACTGATTTTATCCTCGTATTTTTTTATTATTTCTTTACAGAATTCAGCGAATTCTTCAGTAATGTAAATAATTGCATAAATCTCTTCAAAGCAAAGCTTCTTAAGAAGCCGTACACTCTCTTCTTTTCCGTAAGGTGTGAAGATATCTATTCCTATTGCTTTAAAGCCGGAAACGCTTTCACGGTCCCCTATAGCTGCAACCTTAAGCATAAATACTTCTCACCCTTTCAATAATTAACTGTTTATCTATATCCGATTTAATAGCTGTAAGAATCATTCTGACTGTTTTTATCTCAAGATTCTTCCTATAGTAATAGCTGACCACCGGATCGAAACCAAAGCTTGTATAAATAGAACTTTTCAGCTTTGATATTATTTCATTATCACACCATTTTTCAAAATCGGATGGTTTTGTTTTGTATATCTCTGCACCTTTACTGTAATTTGTAGTTGCAAGATAAGAACAGAGGCCGTCGACGCCTGTAACAGCAGCATCTATAAGCTTTTTTCTGTCAAGTTTGCAGCATTCACCTATCGCTTCTGATATAAAATCCGCTTTCTGATCAGTAAAAATACATCTGAATGCAGTTTTTATATTAGCAGTATCGGCAAGCAAAGCGGCTATATCTCCGCATAGCCCGCTTTTCCTCTTTTGGTATAATGCGACAAGACTACTGATTGCAGCTTTATCTATCATTATATCACAATATCTACCGTTTCCGCTTTTAATGGCATAGCTGTAGGCTTCAAAAGCTGTTTTACGATGTAATTCTCCCAGAGATTCGAAAATTTCTTCGGGTAACGACGATTGGTTTTCATTATAAATAACGGTAGTAGGATAAACAAAACTCTCAAGAGGATTTTTTGATTCGATGATACATTTGACCAATGCCTTGATATTAAAGAAATCGTTAATGATATAAAGCGATTTTAACTCATTTTTATCAGGTACGCTTTCATTAAGAATTACCGAAAGCCTGTCTTCCTCGGCTCGTACAATCGATTCAATATCGCCGTCTTCGCAGTAATAACCTTTAGTAGAAAGATAATCGAGCGCAGAAGGAAAATCCTTCTGACCGAGTAAAGTTGAAATATCTTGTTTTGTCAAAAGCTTATTTTCAAGTGCTCTGATTCTGGCAACGCAAAAAGCATAGTTAGTGTCTTTCATGTTACCTCCGTCTTAACCAAAAAGCCTTACATTTAACATATCTTTAAGGTTATCCATATTCTCATCAAAAACTGCCCTTAAGGTGCAGTTAATTTCAACACCGTCACCTTTAAGAATAAAACCATTTGCAATATCTATAGGGTCTTTTTTAATATAAACCGTAGCCGTCTCATAAACAACTGCATTCACACTGTCTTCAAACCCTTCCGGAAGTCTGCTGAGGTCACGGCTATTAAGATACATAACATATTCACCGGGTGAAATGTACTTTATGCAAAGCCTTCTGAGCATATCAAAATACTCATCATCAGTCATTTTTTCAATTTCTTCATATGCAGCAGAAATTATATCGTTGATGATAGCGTTCCTGACCTCAAGATAACGGTTTCGTGTTATTGATTCTGCGCCGCTTTTTGCCAGGATGTTTTTCTTTTTCGATGCCTCTTCAGCATTTCTTATTATCTCGCTGTAAGCCTCTTGTGCCTGTTTTCTCGCTTCAATGAGAATAGCTTTTGCCTCCTCATTGGCTTCAGCAATTATAAGCTCACAGTTAATCTTAGACTGAGCCAGAATTTTTTCCTGAATTTTCTCAAGCCCTGTCATTGCATCATCTCCTTTTGATATTCTTTAATCTTATTTCATCAGATAGAAATATTGGAAATAGCAATAAGCGATACAAGAAAATTAAGAACGGCGTATGTTTCAACAAGAGCAGAAAGAGTCATAGCTCTTGATGTCTGTGTGGGCTGTTTGGCAATAAGCGAGATGCCTGATGCGGCTACACGACCCTGATAAATTGCTGAAAAATAGCCTGTAAGTGCCATAGGAACAGACGCAGCAAAGAAGGAAAAGCCCTGTGCTGTTGTAAGAGCTGCGAGATCACCACCAAGTAGGCCAATTTTATTAAACATCATAAGGGCAATAATAAATCCATAAAGGCCCTGGGTGCCGGGAAGAATCTGAAGAATAAGAACCTTCGAGAACATTTTCGGTTCCTCTGAAAGAAGACCTGCACCTGCTTCACCTACAAGACCAACGCCTTTGGCTGAGCCTACACCTGAAAAACCTACTGCAAGAGCCGCTCCGAAAATCGCTAAAAAAAGACCTAAAGTTAACATAATTATTTATCCTCCTTGATTATAAAGTGTTTTGAATTAATTCTGAAGGGAGTAAAGACAACGCCTTCCCCTTCATAAAATTTCGAGAAAAATTCGACATACTGCAATCTGTTGGTATGAACATAAGTACCTATCAGGTTGATTGCAATATTGATTGTGTGTCCGACAATAAATATCAGAATAAACAAAAATACATTACCCGGCATAGTTGCCATGAGGTTGATAGAACTTGCAATAACGCCAGTTACGAGTCCTAAAGCAAGAAGTCTTGAGTACGATAAAATATCGCCAAGGTAACCGGAAGTTATGTTATACAAAGCGTAAAGTCCCGCCCCGAATTTACCGATGATGTTTTTCGCGCTTCTTCCCGCTGTTAAAACAATCAGAACTGCACCGGCCAATAACAGCTTATTACCAACGCCTTTAATACTTTCGGGTATTTCCACAAGAAAACCTGCACCGAAAATCGCAAACCCACAAACGAAGATTATTGTAGGGATAGTATCAAAAATCGCTCCGGTATAATTTTTGTTTTTCAACAATTTATAGCCGTTAAGTAAAACACCGGCAAACAAATGCAATATTCCGAAACCAAGACAATACAACAAAAGTTTAATGCTGTTGCTTACAGGATCAAGCCATATTGCAAGATCGGGAGCCTTTTCCATTTTTAGAAAATGTGTGCATATTACAGGTATCAGGTCACCGAACCAGCCGCCGAATAATGCACCAAAAATAATGGAAGAGATTCCACTGTAATAAACCATATTGACACTTTTTTTCATATTGCCGCGAACCTTTAGTTTCTTTTCAGCAAAGAGCGAAAAAAGAACCATCAGAATACCGTATCCTGCATCTGAAAGCATAAGTCCGAAAAAAGCATAATAGAAAAACGCCATTACCGGATTAGGATCAACGTCTTTATTGGACGGAGGTGAATACATCTCCGTTATACTTTCAACACCGCTTGCAAAACCGTTATTATCAAGCAGAACCGGAACCTCGGGATTATCGTAATCCGGCTGAAAAAACTCCACACAAGCAGTAAAGTTATTTTCAAGTGTAAACTTAAGCATTTCCGCCTCAGCTTCAGGTATATAACCTGAAACCACAAAAGCAGATTCTGTTGTAGCTGCCAACTCAATAGCTACATATTTGTCAATCTGAGCTGTAAGGTGATCGCTCAAAAATCTCAAGTCATCATAGTATTCTTTGTAGCTGACAATATGAGTCTTTATGTCAGCAATCCGGTTATTAAGCTCCTCAACCTGAACAGTTGTTTTTCCAATAGTTTTAGACGGTAAAGCAGCATAAGGCTTATCTACCTGAACAAAATCAATCTCTCTTAAAGCGGTCTCCAATTCATCAGCCTGCGAGCTATGACAGATTACAACGGCACAGGTGAACATCTTACCGCTGCTTATCACTTCAACTGCAACACTTTCTTTCAGTTCTCCATTGACCGCGGATAAATCTTCACATATTTTTTCAGCAGTGATATTTTTATTGAAAGAGCCAATGAAAATCCTGGTTGACATAGTTCTTTTAGATGCCATAACAATATCAAGCTTTTCCCAGGATTTCAGATAATCAAGAATAGCCCTGCAACCATTCAGTTCCGAATTCAGCTTATCTGATTTTTCTTCTAACGAAAGAATCTCGCAGCACCTATCAAATGTCTCTTCGCATCTTTCAGAAAAGAGTTTGTATTTATCGTAAGTTATGGTCTTATAATCTGTAAACGACTCAATTAATCCGCGCTTAATCTCACAGCTCTTTTCAAGCAATGCAACGGCTTTATCAACCTGTTGTTTTCTCTTTTCGAGCCCATGGATAATATCTGACGTGTCATATTTGGTCAGTTCTTCACAACTGTAGTTTTCAAGATGTGCATAACCTCGTTTTTGTAAATAGTCAACAATGTCTTTACTGTCATCTAACATTGATGCAATTTCAAAACGAATAAGCTTTACTTTTGCCAACTGTACACCTCCTTGATAAATTTGCTGAATTATTATTTAAGTATCTCATCAAAAACGGATGTGATTGCCTCCTGATATTGCTTTTCAGTATTCGCTATTGACTTTTTTTCTCTCAAGGCAGCCAGTTTTGTGGCTTGTTTAAGAACTCCTGACGCTGAATACTCTGCGTCACTTAAAATAATGTTAGCCTCATTATTTGCCTGATCAACAGACGTTTTTATAATTATATCCGCCTGCATTTTGGCATTCTGAACAATTTTTTCAGCCATCTTTTTCGCTTTAGCCTCATCTTCTCTGGCCTTGGCTTCAGTATCAAGTATGGCTTTAATCATTTCAGCTGCCATATAGCATCACTCCTTGACAGTTAAATACAGTATAGTTATTATCAAAATAATTAAAATACATCTCTTCGGAAACAGCATTGACATTTAGCATTACTGTTCCGATAAACATAAGAACAAATATAATCGCTGTAAGCGCCGAAAACAAAAGTTTACCTAAATTATAAAAGTTAAACTTTGACACAGGCTTTGTATCAACAATTTTTTCCATTTTACTTTCATTTCGAACACCTTTTGAAGAGGCACCGTTTGCACCTGTATATTCAGGGGTTCCCGATACATATGGAATCTGTATTTCTTCTTTAATTGATACAACCTTTGTTTTTTCTTCTTTGTTGACCTTAACCTGTTCAACATCAGGAATAAGAACCGACTCATCACCCTGAAAATCAGAATTGCTTTCAGAATACACATCATCATACCTTGTACTGTCAAAAGGTTGATTGTTGAGGGCATTCTTTAAGTCCGAAAGCATTTGTTCCGGTGTGAAATAGCGCTCATTCGGCTTATAGGCACAAGCTTTTTTTATGATTTTCCACATCTGCTCACTCGCCAATGCAGGCTTAGGAAGCTCCTCGCCATTCATTCTACGTTCAGTCGATTCATTAAGCGAATTAACTGTAACATCATTCGGGTACGGCTCGGTAAAAGGTAAACGTCCGCGATTGGTAAGCATATATAAAATCAAACCCAAGGAATAGGTATCACAAGTACAGTTTATGTTGCCTGTTCTGATAAATTCAGGTGCCATATAATATTGAGTGCGTTTGTACGAAATAGAGGTTTTAGCCGGTTCAAGACAACTAAAAGAACCGAAATCACCTATCTTACATCTTCCTTCTTTATCAAAAATAATATTTTCAGGCTTGAGGTTAGGATAAACATAATCAAAGCTTCGGCACTTATTCAGAGCCTGACATATATTTATACCTAAACGGTATGTTTCCTCAAGTGTAAATGAAAACCCTTTAAGCACCTGAGTAAGACTCTTGCCTTCTTCAAGCTTAATAAGAATAAGCTTTCCTTTTCCGTCACTTGCATTACGAAGCTCGATATCTTCATATCTGATGAAAAATTTACCGTTATCAGCTTTTCGTACAGTTTCGATGCTTTGGCGAATCTTCCTGATTATTTTATCAAACCCCTGCTGTGATTCTTCATCATAATTATTAATATTAAAGGTCTTTCTTTCGCTTCTGTTTTCACCGAGGCGAAGAATTTTCATAACGGCAGTCTCTCTTGTACCGTCGTATTTCTCTTTATATATAGAAAAAACCTTACCGTCAGTTCCGTTTCCTATCTGCCTTCCTACATACCATTCACCGAAAACCGGATTCAAAGAATTAGACATCTTGTTTCACTTCCTTATATTTATTCTTATCAGACATGTATTAAATAAACGTAAAAAACAATAATATATATAATTAGTTTTATTATAGCATATCTTATAATTGTTTGCTATATGTTTTTTAGATTTTTTTACATTTTATTATTTACATTAATATTGACATAAGTGGGTAGAAATATTAAAATAGTAATGTAATAAAATGAAAGGGAAGGTAAATTATTTTACCTTTGGTGAAATTCGATGGACGAACTTAACTATGAAACCTCTGATATAGTTTCAGTTGTTGATGATGACGGAACAGAACATCTTTTTGAAGAAATTGACAGAATTGAAACAGAAGATGGAAAACGCTATGTAGCTCTGCTTCCTATTTATGATGATGCAGCTGAAATTCTTGATGACGACGGAGACGTATTTATTCTCAAGGTAATAGAAGAAAACGGAGAAACCTATCTTGTTCAGATTGAAGACGAGAAGGAATTCAACGAAATCGGTAACATCTTCGAGGACAGACTCATTGAGCTTTACGAAAAACATAGCGAAGAAGAATAATAATCATATTAAAAAATTTATAACTCCTGCTGTGTGCGACAACTGTGATCGTTATAACCCAACACGTTATAAAACGGAGAGATGCTTTGACGGCGGATTGCAGACCTCCCGCTTCTGCGGACGAAGGGAGCGCGAACCCGTCTCGCTATCACCACCCTGCTATTGAGGCAGGTTATACACATCACGAACGGCACGGCGGGATTTATTTTTTTCTAATCAAGCTAAAATTACCACCGGGAACTTTTATTCCCGGTGGTTTGTTATAAGTATGAATTTTTATTCTTTTTTTATTCGAAATTTATTATTGATTTTGCGCTTGCATCTCTTTAAGCTTCTTTTTTCTTTTAAGTTCCTTCATTTTTTTATGCTTTTTAATCCCGAAAATTATTATATCAGCATTAGCTACAAAATTAAAAAACAAAAATACAACAAAATAAATTAAAGCAATCAGATAAAATCCAAATATGCCTAACTTTAATTCTTTATTGATGGCTCTTTCGTTTAAAAACTCAATCCCATCAGCAGAAATGCTTACACATTTATGTCGTCCGTGAATGTTAATCCATTTTGAATATCTAAACTCACACTTGTTTAAATTTACAAATTTATTATCATCTACAATTCCGGGATCTAATGAAAGTTTATTTCCATCATCCAGAGTGATTACATATCCGGTATTCCTATATCCTTTTATCACGCTAAACTCAAATTCGCTTTCTCGTTCAACTATAATGCTATCCGGAGATTTCAATATCATCAAACTTTCTGTTGCTATAGAAAAGCACCACATTGAAAACAAAAGAAAAACAAGTGTAAAAAGAGGTACCGAATATTTGTTTTTATTTCTTCGTAACTTCCGGGTTTTAAAACATTTAATTAACATTTGTCTCATTTGTAATACTTTTTGATTCTCTCGTATTCCTCATCGGTTATTTCGAGGATACCTCCATGCTTAAAGCCGTAAGGGAACGAAAAGGCTTCATCGCTTCTTTTGAAATTGCTGTCCCCCGGCTTTTCGCTTATAAACGGTACATATCCCATTTCAGGTTTGGGACAACCGAAAAAGTCGATCATAAGGCACCATCTTCCGTCGGGCAAAATCATAGTCGTAGGAGCTTCGAAGCAATTAGCTTTATCAACGGTTTCCATATACTTCTCAAAAGCCTCATCGTGCAGATAAGGGCCATATAAATCATCGGAAACAGCGTGCATATTCATACCGGGATTGTTTGCGTTTTTATAAAACATATGATATTTTCCGTCGATTTTACGAATATGAGTGTCAAGAATTTCGTTAACTTTCGTGAAAAAGAGCTTCGGTCTGGTAAATGTTTCAAAATCCTTTGTGGTACTGTAATAAATTGACATATGACTATAGTCATCCTGCGCAACTGTTGAGCCCCAATGAATCACGTACTCGTCGTTTATTTCGTCATAAATGATTTCAGGTGCCCATAGACATCCGAAATCCTCTCTTCCTATCGGGATTATCCGTTGCTCGGAAAAGCTTATTAAATCCTTGCTTTTCCACATACATAGGCCTTTACTGCCGGTGCGGTTTACTACCTGCCAGTTGACATTATAGTTTTCATCAAAGCGGTTGACTATACACTCATCAGTTGTCAGAATTACAAAGCTGTTGTCCTTGAGTCGGGCAATCTCTATATCGCGGCAGCCTCCGGAACCCATTTTACTTACAAGTATAGGATTCCCGCCATTTATTTGTTCCCAGTTAAATCCGTCACGACTAACAGAAAAATAAACCTGTTCACCGTCAACAGTAAGCTTTTCTTTGAAATGCGTAAAAAGATATGGCATTGTATTATCTCCTTAATAGTTTTAATAAATTATACCAATTTAATAACGTCTATGCAATAATTAAAAGAAATAAAAATCAAAAAATCGGATATATAATAAATATTATCTTGTAAAAGAATAAATAATAATATAAATAGATGTATTGAAAGGTTGTATAGTTTTATAGAAAGGTACTCGATTATGCGAAAGACTAAAATCGTTGCAACAATAGGTCCGTCTTGTAGTGATACAACAACATTCAGAAAAATGTGTCTTGCCGGGCTAAATGTTGCAAGACTTAACCTATCCCACGGAACTCACAAAGAACATCTCGAGAAAATAAATATGATAAAATCAGTACGCAAAGAGCTTGGTCTTCCTGTTGCGATTATGCTCGACACCAAAGGACCCGAATACAGAATCAAAACCTTCGAAAGAGACTCCGTAAAGCTTATTGCAGGTGATCGTTTTACTTTTACGACCGATGAAATCATAGGCAATAGCGAGAGAGTTTCTGTAAACTACAAAGGTATGATGAAGGATCTAGAAAAAGGCGACACAATTCTACTAAACAACGGTCTTATGAGATTTACCGTTGAGAAAGTAACTGATACAGAAGCGGTATGCACTGTTGTTGACGGAGGCACACTTTCCGACAGAAAATCAATGAGTTTCCCGGGAAAAGTCCTCAAACAGGTTTATTTAAGCGAACAGGATAAAAGCGACATAATCTTTGGTGCAAAAAATGATGTTGACTACATTGCCTGTTCCTTTGTTTCCTGCGCTCAGGATCTTATCGATGTAAAGAATTTTCTCGTAGAAAACAACATTACCGGCATCGGTATTCTCGCAAAAATTGAGAACCAGTCAGGCATTGATAATATCGACTCGATATTGGAGCACTGTGAAGGCGTTATGATAGGAAGAGGTGATATGGGGGTTGAAATCCCATTTGAAGAGCTGCCTGCAATACAGAAGCATCTTATCACAAAGTGCCGCCTGTTTGGCAGACGTGTTATCACCGCTACAGAAATGCTCGAATCAATGATTACAAATCCCCGTCCTACAAGGGCAGAAATATCTGATGTTGCAAACGCCGTTTATGACGGCACAAGTGCAGTAATGCTTTCAGGCGAAACTGCGGTTGGAAAACATCCTGTTCTTGCTGTAGAAACAATGTCCAGAATAGCATATCAGACTGAAAAAAACATAAACTTTATAAAACGATTCAGAGAAACAGATTTCGTTATACAAAATACCGTTGATGCCATCTCGCACGCTACGTGCGGTATGTCGATAGATGTCGGTGCCAAAGCGATAACAGTCTGCTCACTTTCCGGCAAGACGGTCCGTATGATTTCACGGTTCCGTTCCCCTGTTGATATTGTAGGTCTTACCACCAACGAAAAAACCTGGCAGAAACTTGCTCTTTCATGGGGTGTAAAACCTGTAATGTGTGAGGAACTTCCCTCTGCAGACGTTCTTTTCTATACAGCAAAGAAGCTGACAAAAACAGCTCTTAACCTTGAAAAAGGTGATAAAATTATCATCACCGGCGGTGTAACTACAGGACAGTCAGGAAACACGAATCTTATTAAGATTGAAAATATATAATTGACAATACCGTAAAGTATTGATATAATGATAAAAATCACTGAAAGGCAGGTGGACAAAATGATGATGAAAAGCAGCTTTGTGAAATCAGATACTGTTTTGTCCGTTTGCAAATGATACTTCTTTAATTCGGATTTATGCGTTTCTGATTTCATGGTCAGAGACGCGTTTCTTTTTTCAAAGGATTATCACAATAAAAATCTGGAGGATTAAAATGAAAAAATCTTTTAAATATATTGTGTATGGATTAATCGGTATTTTCATGCTCATCTATCTTACCTGCGATATTTTTTCGCTTTGGGATTCAAGACCTCTAAAATTCGCCGCAAGCGCACTTGTAACGCTATCGGGCGTTACAGTTTTTAATAAAAAAGAAAGTCGGTTTGTCAGTATCGGTCTTATGTTTACTTTACTTGCTGACATTTTCCTCGTCCTTCTTAACAAATATCTATACGGTGTCGCTGTATTTATAGTTGTGCAATTATGTTATACTGTTTATCTGGCACATATTAGTGACAAAAAGATTTCCACCGAGCTTCTTAAAAGAATAATACCTGCCGTTGCTGCGAGTCTTATTACTACCATTCTTGGCTTTCAGGGTAATATTATTCTTCCGGCTGCCTATGCAGTGTGTATAGGCATTAATATTGCACACGCAGTTGAGCTGCAGATACAAAAGCCTTCACGTAAACATCTTATTCTGATGATTGGCTTTATAGTATTTGTTATCGGAGATATTTGTGTCGGTCTGAGACATATGTCTTTTATCACCGAAGAAATTGCTGGAGTTCTTTATCTTATAACGTGGCTATCTTATCCGCCCAGTCAGCTTATGATACTCAAAAGCACTGAAAAATAACAAAATTTTCTTATCAATATGAAAGGCAGTAAAATGAACAAAGTCATTATAATTGGTTGTCCCGGTTCAGGGAAAACAACATTTGCAGAAAAATTAAATAAACTTACCGGATTGCCTTTGTATTATCTTGATGCAATATGGCATAAACCCGATAAGACTCACATATCCAGAGAAAAATTTGACGAAAGAATAACAGAAATCTTTTCTACTTCAAAATGGATTATTGATGGGAATTATAAAAGAACAATAGAAATGCGACTTAAGGAATGTGATGCTGTTTTCCTCTTTGATTTGCCTACAGAAATCTGTTTACAGGGTGCAACTGAACGAATCGGAAAAGGTCGTTATGATCTCCCCTGGATAGAGACAGAATTAGACCCCGAATTCAGAAAGTTTATCGAGGAATTTTCTGAAAAAACATTGCCGTACATTTATGAACTGATTGATAAATACAAAAGTGAAAAGCAAGTGATAGTTTTCAAATCAAGAGAAGATGCAGATAAATACATAGAAAATGCAAGGAGAAATCTTCATGGTTAAATATCCCGATTATGACAGAAGCATATTGTCTCTTGCTTCATCTGTGCTTAAGTATTTCGGTGTTACTGATTGCGAGCATAAGAGCTTACCTGAGTTTGATGAACTATTAAATAAAAACTATAAAAACGTAATAATGATGCTCTTTGACGGTATGGGTGCTTCTGTGATCAAGGAACATCTTTCTGAAACTGATTTCCTCAGACAGCATCATTTAACAGACATATCATCCGTATATCCGTCAACGACTGTTGCTGCCCTGACTGCAATCGAAAGCGGTTATTCTCCTATTGAAACCGGCTGGATTGGTTGGGACTTATATTTTGATGAAATAGGAGAAAATGTCACTGTCTTTAAAAATGCTTTGCAACGAAACGGTGAGCCTGCTGCAGGATATAATGTTCCGTTTAAATACATACCGTATAAAAAGATTTTCCAAAGAATAGAAGAGGTCAGGGGCAGAAAGACAGCTTATTGTGTATCTGCTTTTTCAAAATACCGTTCAAAAAGTGTTCATCACATTTGTAAAACAGTTTGCAGACTGTCAAAAAGAAGAAAGCAGAAGTACATATACACCTATTGGCATCAACCCGATAATATAATGCACATACACGGCGTACACAGTGTAGAAGCAAAGAACGAAGTTGAGATGATAAACAGAGAGGTTGAAAAGCTATGTAAAAAGCTGAAAAACTCTCGTATCATTATTACAGCTGACCATGGACAAATTGATTGTGTAAATGAATATTTAGAGGATTATCCCGTGCTTAAGGATATGCTTAAAATGCCACCTTCTGTTGAACCGAGAGCCTTGAGCCTTTTCATTAAAGACGGAAAAGCCGAAGCATTTAAAGAGGAATTCAACAAGGTGTTCGGTGATTCATTCAGACTTATGACAAAAGAAGAGGTTTTTGCAGAAAATCTTTTGGGTTATGGCACTGCACACCCAAAAACTAAAGATTTTATAGGCGACTATTTAGCTGTTGCTACAAGTAATGTGATACTAAATTATGAGCATTCGGATTTTGAACCTATCGGAGGTCATGCAGGCCTTGTTAAAGAAGAAATGACAGTTCCTTTTATTGCTATCGAGGTGAAATGATATGATATTTAAAGCAAAGGAAATTACACTGAAAAACGGCATACACGCAATATTAAAAACACCCGAAATCGAAGATGCAGAAATGTTTCTTAACAACATCATAACCGCTAGTGGAGAAACAGCGTTTCTTTCACGTTGCACTGAGGATTGGGAAGGTTTTACCGTTGAAGACGAGAAAAAATGGATTTCCGGTAACCGAGAATCAGAACACAATCTTATAATAGCCTGTTATATTGACGGTAAAGCTGTCGGGTCCTGCGATATTACATTTTTTAATGATATGAAAACTTCTCACAGAGCAGGTATCGGAATTGCTATTCTGAAAGATTATTGGAACATAGGTATCGGTTCTGCAATGTTCAGTGAGCTTATTAAAATTGCTAAAGAACACAAAGGCACTAAAATCCTTGAACTCGAATATCTTGAAGGCAATGAGAGAGGGAAGGCTCTGTATGAGAAATTCGGTTTTAAAACTGTTGCAGTTAAGCCAAAGATATGCAAGTTGAAAGACGAAACTTATCAGGATTTGTTTTATATGCAGAAGTATTTATAATAAACTGATATCTGAAAGAGGTGAAGGAAATGAAAATCGCAGTTTTAGGCTATGCCGGAAGCGGTAAAACATATCTGTCTGACTACATAGCTGAAAAGAAAAATATCCCCGTCCTTCACCTTGATGATGTCAAGTGGGACAAGGAATGGAAGCCGATTGACGATTCTGTCGTACTGCCCATAGTTGCAGACTTTATGGCGCAAGAAGATTGGATTATTGACGGCTACTATACATACCTGATGATAGATGAGCGACTGCAAAAGGCAGATAAAATAATCTTGCTTCAGCTTCCGAGAATGACCTGCTTTTTTCGTGCGGTTAAACGAACAAAGAGCCGCAGACAAGACGGTTACGCCAACGATATGAATTGGTGGTTTGTAAAGTTTACTCTTTTCGGTTGCAGAAACAAGGAAAGACGGGACTATTATGCTGAAATTGCAGATAAGTACCAAGATAAAACTGTTGTTTTAAAAACAAAACGGCAGGTTAAAGAATTTATGAGGAGTATATAATATGCCTAAACACCCTATCCCGCCCCTATATGACAAAAACTCAAAAGTACTTATTCTTGGTAGTTTTCCGTCGGTGAAATCCCGTGAGCAGATGTTTTTCTACGGCCATCCACAGAACAGATTCTGGAAAGTTGTTTCTGCCGTTATGGGTGCTGATACACCTGTAACCATTGAGGAGAAAAGTGACTTTCTGCACGCAAATCATATTGCATTGTGGGACGTAATCGCCTCTTGTGATATAACGGGCAGCTCTGACAGTTCAATAAAAAATGTGGTCGCAAATGACCTTACAGAGATACTTGAAAACGCTGACATCAGGCAGATTTTCGTCAACGGCAAAACCGCCGAAAAGTATTACAACAAGTATATCCGTGACAAAATCGGCAGAGAGGCTGTTTGTCTGCCCTCAACCTCACCTGCCAATGCGGGTTGGAGTGTTGATAGGCTTGTTGTGGCGTGGGGATTAATTAAAAACTTGACAACAGAACAATGATGTGATATATTTACGAAAAGTACAGTAGAGAGGTAAACTGATTTGAACGCATATCTTTCAAACAAAACAGAAATGTATATGCTTTGGCTTGCACCATATTATGGCTGCAGGTCTATACCTATATATTCATTTTCGGATACGTAACTGTATTTTTATAACGATATGATTATAACGGTGTAGGCTTTTCAGATAAGCTTACACCGTTAATTTTTTATTTAGGAGGAGTTTTTATGAAACTTTCAGAACTGTTCAAAAAGAAATCCGAACCTGTAACAACAGGAAACAGTGTTATTGATTTTTACAATAACTACGATGAAGAAGGCAGACTGATGCGTAAAAGCCGAATGCCGGAGTATCTTACAACAATGAAATATGTTGAAAAGTATCTCACACCCGGTGCAAAAATAATTGAAATAGGTGCAGGAACGGGCAGATATTCCCTCGCACTTGCTGAAATGGGTTATGATGTTACTGCGGTTGAGCTTGTTCCCCATAACATTGAAATTATGGAGAAAAAAGTCAAACCCAATCACAATATCAAGATTTATGAAGGCAATGCCTGCGATATGTCTGAATTTGAAAGTGATACTTATGACATTGTATTACTGTTAGGTCCCATGTATCATCTTTTTACTGATGAAGATAAGCATAAGGCTCTTGACGAAGCAATAAGATTAGCAAAAACAGATGGTGTAATTTACGCTTCTTACTGTAATAATGATACCTCAATTTATAAGTTTTTTTATAAAAACATCGTACTTGATTATTTAGAAAAAGGTCTTATCAAAGAAGATTATCATACAGTTTCTGCACCCGAGGAAATATTTGAGCTGTACCGTAAAGCTGATATTGATAGGCTTATGGAAAGTCACAATGTTACAAGACTTCACTTTGTCGGTGTCGATATGCTGTCTTACATATTTGATGACAAATTCAATGATTTAAGTGACCGTGAATTTGAGGAGTATATGAAATTTCTTTCCGTTCTTTGCGAACGTGAGGATTGTGTAGGTATGTCTATTCATATGCTTGATGTGTTCAGAAAAATGAAAGGTTGCCGTAACTGACAACCTTTCAGACAGTTTATATTGACTTTTACGGACGAAGGCCCATACCACCTTCAAGTGTAAGTGTTTCACCGTTCATATACTTGAAATCAGGTGAAGCAAGCTGAACGCATACACGACCGATTTCAAGCTCTGAATCACCGTAATGACCTGCAGGAGGCATCTTAACGTTTGCCTTGAAAGCATCGGGATAAGCCATCTGGAACTGCTCAAGCTGTGCTGTCCAGGCAAGAGGACAAACAACGTTTGTGTTGATGCCGTCTTTTGCCCACTCGGTTGCTGCAACTCTTGAAAGTCCGCGGATAGCCTCTTTTGCAGCAGCATAAGAGCACTGACCGTAATTGCCGAAAAGACCTGCACCTGAAGCAAAGTTGATGATACTGCCCTGTGTTTCCTTAAGATAAGGATAACAAGCTTTCATATAATAGAAGGTTGCATAAAGACCTGAATACATCGCAAGATTGAACTGCTCTGTTGTATGATCCTGAATGGTAACGCCTGAAGCTGAAGCCTGTGCATTATTAATAAGAACGTCAATTCTGCCAAATTCTGCCACAGCTTTTTCAGCAACACCCTTTGCGATTGCTTCGTTGTCAGCTCCTTCGGAGATGTCAGCCTGAAGAGCAAGAACCTTGATGCCGTAAAGCTTTTCGAGCTCTTCCTTTGCTTTTTCAAGTTTTGATACGTTTCGACCGGTTATTACGAGGTTAGCCCCCTCTTTTGCATAAGCAGTCGCTATACCATAACCGATAGAACCGCATCTACCGTCTGAAAGCGCAGCGAATCCTGCGCCGGTGATTATAGCTGTTTTACCTTTTAAAAAACTCATATTTATTCCTTCTTTCTGTTTGATAAAATTATAATATCACATTCAACACAAAAAAACAACCCTTAATAATACAGGATTCACCGGGAAGTATGTATTATTTCATACAGGAAATGATCTTCTTACGGGTTAGGCCGCAAAACTTCTCTGCGAACTGATCGAATGTGGTATCTGCATTCAGACCCAGACAAGTAAATATTTCGCTCAGTATCTCGTGGTTTTCGGGATTCAAAAGATTCTTCTGATAGGAATAATGTTGACGATATTTTTCGTCAGGAACAGCTGAGCGCGGATCGATAGCCATAGAAACTCCACCATGAGGAGAACTATAGTCAGCTAAAAAAGTTTTTAATTTGTCCGACAATTGCTCATAGCGCAGACTTGTCCGCGTGAAGCCCCACTCAATGTAGAGCATGTACTCCTGCTGTGGAATCAGACCATCGTGCATAAACATATCTTGCGTAAACAGCGTGTTATGCTGATTGTGGGATACGATTTTGGTGCAGACAAAATTAAACTCTAAATCATCAGGGACGAGAGGCTTGTGATCAACGATTGTGTGCGTCCCCCAGATGATGTCGTTATCACCTACGATTTGCACACGCCCCAGAGGAACATGGGACAGTTCATCTGACTTTAGGTCAGGATCGTGTGTGATCAGCTGATAAGGGCGCACCATAATGGGGACCATCATCAACTGCCGCAAGCTGTGTTTTTCAGGTAGCTCCGGCATAGTTTTCAGTTTTTCGATTATTCCGGTGATGATTCCATAACAGTAACGTGTCCGATCAAATTCCATGCGAAAAATATCGCCGGGCTTATATTTAACGGTAACCTTCTTAGCATCTTTGAAGACTTGGAGCTTGTCAAAATAATCGTTCCGGCAGGTGGAAATGTAGGTGTTCATAAAAGCATGGAAATCGTGTTCGGATTTGATTGCTGCTATTGCGTCCCATTCACCGATGGGGAACTCTTTATTGACGCGAGGATTGTTTAGCCGCAAGCTTGTATCTTTTCCGGATTCGTAGCCAATAGAAAATCTGCAACCAAAAGGTGTAACGGCATTGATGTTGGAGACGGACAGAGGCTTAAGCTTTCCACGGGTGGTAAGCGGGAGTAGTTGTTTTCTCTCGTTAGTGTCCAGTTTTGTATCGTATTCTACGTAACCTTCATAATTTGCAGTACCATTATCCAGAACTCGCTTGGTTTCACTTATCACTTTAACAATAGTGTTACCTTCAAAAAAAGCGGTCACTCTTGTATACCACAGATTTGTTTTGCTGTAAAATACTAAACTATCCCAATCATGAGACAGGTCAGAGAGACCTAAATATCTTCGCTCTTCATTCGTTAGGGTAATCAAAAAATTATTTCCAAATTTTTTTACCCAGTCAGCAGTGGTCATAATGCAACTCCTCCGTATGCAGTCGAAAAAGATAAAGTGAGATAATATGACGCATTTAAAAAATAAAAAGACCGCAACCCTTGATTTCTCTAAGGTTACGGTTTTCGACTGGTCCGAGTGACAGGACTTGAACCTGCGGCCTCTTGACCCCCAGTCAAGCGCGCTACCAAGCTGCGCCACACCCGGATTTCTGACGACTTTGATATTATAACACAAAGACAATAAATGTCAATAGTTTTCCGAAAGATTTTTAAAAAACTTTTTTCGAGCAATAATTTGATACGTCGAGTAAAATATACGTTAAAAACAAAAAATCTGTTGAATCGTGTGAAATATAATGGTATAATTAATCTAAACAGTCAAAAGGAGTAAGTTATGTACCCGAAATTCAACCTTAAAGCAATTATAAAAAATGAAAAATTTCTAATTTATTTTCTGTCTTTACTTTTAATCGTGACCATAACCATAACAACATATGTCGGTTATAACGAATATTCATACCGTAAAATCGGTATATGCTTTACTGAAAACAATTACAATCGTGCGGAGCAGTATCTTGGTTCAATGTCTCCACGTTATAAAGATGTCGAAAAAATCAAAAGTCTTATTCACACAGTAAAAAACTTTGATCAAACAAATATAAATGATTACAACAGAGTAATTTCTTTACTCGACAGCTACAAAGGTTTCAGCGATATAAATGTAAACTATTTTTATAACAACTATTACCACGATGTCCTGAAGCTATATAAAAGCAGTTCTATACCGGCGCAAGAAAACAACATACCGACTACAGCTTTTACATCTATACCTTCCGAAAGCACTTCTGCAGTAACCTTCCCGTATGAAAATACGACTGTACCGTTGACAACATCAAAAGTCCAAGTCACAACGAGTGTACAAAACACGGATACTCTTATAGTTTATTATGTAGAAAGCGGAGAAGTTTATCATATCAACAGAAATTGTCGTTCTATAGCAAGCTCAAGTAATGTTAAAACAGGCCCTATCCCCGAAGGAAGAAGAGTTTGCAAAGTTTGCGGCGAAGGTTAAAATAATTTATAAAGCAGTTACTTCACGTGATGGTTGAAGCAACTGCTTTAAATTTATATGTTATTTAGTTTTGGTTGACTTGTTTTTCATTGACTTATTTGCGCTTTTTGCTACTATTCCGGAAAGAACCGCAAGAGCAAGCACATTAGGAATTACCATAAGCTGATTAAACATATCGGTAAGCTCCCAGACAAGATCATTTGAAAGACAAGATCCAAGGAAAGTGAACGCTACAGCTATAAAGGCATAAATTTTCTCGGATTTTTTACCGAAAAGATAAACCATATTCACCTTACCAAAAAGATTCCAACCGATAATTGTTGAGAATGCGAAGAAAAGAAGACAAATTGCAACAAAAATATTACCACCGGTCTCTCCGAAAATACCGCCAAACGCAAGCTGTGCCATATTAGCTTTTGTAACACCTTCGGCTGAACCTGATTCGAGAACACCACCTTTGGTGTAAAGAGTTGAAATAACAACAAGAGCAGTCATTGTAAGCACAACAAATGTATCGATAAAGACACCAGCCATTGCAAGAACACCTTGATCATGAGGTTTTTCTACCTTTGCAAGAGCGTGTGCGTGAGGAGTTGAACCCATACCTGCTTCATTGGAGAAAAGACCTCTTTTTGCACCCTGGCTGATTGCCTGCTTAAGTGCTGCACCTGCACCACCACCAATCAGAGCTTGAGGCATAAAAGCATATTTGAATATCATAGAAAAAGCTTCAGGAACATTCTTTATGTTGAGCACAAGAAGTATGATGCCCCCACCAATATAAAGGAAAGCCATAATAGGTACTATTTTTTCCGTGACAGAGGCAATTCTGGTTGCTCCACCGATAAATATAAATCCGGCAACAGCGGCTACAACAAGTCCGATAACCCAACCGGGAACACCAAAAGCTTTGCTGCAGGTTTCTGCTATTGAGTTCGATTGAACCATGCTACCCATAAATCCTAATGCAAGAATTGAGGCAATCGCAAAGAATGCTGCAAGAAATTTACCGAAACCGCCTTTAAATGCCTTTCTTATATAATAAACAGGGCCACCGTCAACGGAACCGTCTTCATTTACAATTCTCGTCTCCTGTGCAAGTACTGCTTCCGCATAGATTGTAGCCATACCGAAGAAAGCAATAACCCACATCCAGAATATTGCACCGGGACCACCGATAAGAATTGCACCGCAAGCACCTACTATATTACCGGTACCAACCTGAGCAGCAATAGCAGTTGCGAGAGCCTGAAAGGAGCTGAGACCGCCTTCTTGTTTACCGCCACGAAGAGAAATCCCTGCAAAAGCTTTTTTCATAGCTTCCCTGAAGCAGCGAACCTGCACAAAACGAGTGCGGATAGTGTAAAATAAGCCTATTCCGATAAGCAAAGCAATAAGAATATAGTCGGAAAGGTACAGATTGATTGTTTGTACTATTTTTAAAATAGCGTCCATTGAAAATTCCTCCAAAACAAAAAAATCCGCCCCTGAAAAGAGGCGGTCTGAAAACAAAGAAAAGCTAGAAAATACAGTTATATCTTCTGCTCTGTCCTTTTGCCTGAGAGATTCAGTGAAATGTTTCACCTTGCACCTTGGGCACCCAACTTAATGGACTTCTCCAGAGCCTCCTCCACTATCGGTTTCTGTTTGATTCCGACAGCTTCATAGGGTTAACGATAGAAAGTATATCACCATATTTCTAATATGTCAAGAATTGCTTCACAAAAAATTATTCTAACGAATCATATACAAGTTCAATCTGACTTCTTACAGTATCAAGAATGTGCATAACATCAGACGTAGCTTTCAAAGGCACCATTTCACTTTCCGTTTTTCCCGAACGTATATCTTCAGCAACCGCATCAAACTCATCAAGATAAGAATTAATAAGAGGACCTTTACCTATAAAGATTTTACGTTTTAAAATGCTTTTTTTATAACAAACCATATTAAACGCGTGGAAAAACGGTGCTTTTATTAAACCCTTATCACCTTTAATAGTCATACATTCCAAGCCTTTATAGTCATCTATTGATGCAGTAATAGTAACCTTTAATCCGTCAGAATATGTAAACACGATTTCATCGCTTAAATCTATTCCATTTTGTATTACAGCCTTACTTTCGATTTTTTCGGGGATTCCCCATAGCCGATAAGCGTATGTTACAGGATAAATAGTTATATCAAGCAGTGCCCCTCCGGCTCTTTTGGCATCGGTATGTCTGCCCTCGTATCCTGTTGTTTTTATGTGGTAAGAAAAATGAGCTTCGCTAACCTTTCCGATAGCATTTTCTTCAAGCCATTTTCTTGTACGGTTTGCCGCCGGCGAAAACCAGGTCCACATAGCTTCACAGAGATACAAGTTTTTCTTTTGTGCAAGCTCTATAAGAGAATCTGTTTCTTCGGCTGTTACTGTAAATGCTTTTTCACAAAATACAGGCTTACCGTTTTCCAAAGCTAGTTTTGCATATCTGTAATGAGCATTATGAGGTGTAACAATATATACACCCTCTACACCGTCAGCATTTATTGCATCTTCGGCATGTTCATATGCTTTTCCACCGCACTTTTCAGCAAACGCAACTGCATTTTCATATTTTCTTGTAAAGCAAGACACTATTTCGTGCCGTCCGCTTTTATTAAGCTGCCCTGCAACTTGTCTTGCGAGGCTACCTGTACCTATGAAACACCATCTGAATTTTTCCATATTATTTCCCCCTTTTTTATATAATAACACATTAATTCAGAAATTGCACTACAGCATATAAAAAGATATATTTTTTGCTTGTTTAGCATTAAGCCTTTTCATTGACAAGTATATTTCACAAATGCTATAATGAAAAAAAGGAGTCAGGATGTGATTTTACGATATACAAACATTTCATTTCCAAAGATAAAGAAGGACTGTATTACACCTTTCCCTTTTACGTACCAGAAAATGTCATAAAAATCACGGTCAGCTATGACTACTACAAACCAACTAAAGGTTTGATGGGTGTTATGAACCGTCTGAATGGTCTGTACACTTCGCTCGCGTTCTATGTAGCGTCAAAATATTTTGGATTCATAAGCGGTGACGAGCCCGGAGATAATCCCACCCTTGCGGCAAGAGTGCTCCTTTGCCTTTTCCCTGCTGCTGCAATGATTGTAGCTTCCGTTATAACATTCTTCCTTAAATTCCCAAAAGATGAAAAAGAAAATGGATAAATATCTTATAATAAACGCTGATGATTTTGGTCTCAACAAAGAACAGAATCAAGCAATAAAAAGCTTGCTTCAAAAAGGTCTCATAACATCTACCTCGCTTATGTCTGTAGCGCCCGAAGCAGAAGATGCTGCAAATTTTGCAAAAGATGTTTCTTTCTCTGTCGGTTTGCATATTACACTTAACTCCGACGACAAAACTGAGCTTTACCCAAGTATTACAGGCGCAGCATCACTCGGCAAGGAGGGCCTGTGGCACGAAGGAATGAAGCTCACCTTTAAAGCAAAAAGAAAAGATGTCAGAGCTGAGCTTGAAGCACAGTATCAGTATTTATTGACCAATGGAGCATCTGTTGACCACGCAGACAGTCACTGTGGAACAGTATACGGCATAAACGGCAGAAGATTTTACCTTGATGCTTTTGACTTCTGTAGGGAACACAACCTGCCGTTTCGTTTTCCGAAAACCGTTGGATTTCTCGAAAGACAAATCGGTATGAAAATACCTGTCCCAATAGTCAAAATTCAGCAAATGATAGTTTCTTCCGGAGAAAAGCGTGGGGTGAAGCTTCTTACGGACCTTGTATCAAATCCTTGGTCTATTGAAAGAATCAAGAATTACGATAATTTACGAAAATACTATCTCGACGCTGTTGATAACTGTCTCGAGGGTGTAACGGAAATTTTTTTACACCCTGCCTTACCAAATGATATATACGGAAAAGAATGGCTGAAAAGAGAGTTTGAATATCAACTGTTAAAAAGTGGTGATCTTCTGCAAAGAGCAAAGGAAAAAAACATAACAGTTGTTGGTTGGGATATATTTGATACTTACGAAAAGTGAGGATTTATATGAATTTTAATCTTTCAGATTTTAATACGGAAATTATTTGCGATTCTGATGTTTCAGATACTCACATAGAAACTGAATTAAGTGTAAATGAAATTAAGCTCTACATAAGCGCAGTGAAGGACCGACCGAGATTTGTCAGGTTGCATTGGAAAGCCGATAACAAGAGTGATATTCTTGTTATCGGTGATGCCTGGGAAAGAAGCTACGGCAACCTTGAATTTCTTAAACTGTCCGAAAACAACCGTAGTATGCCGTGGTATTTTATAGCAACAGACAAGAAGTCGTGTTTCTGTTTCGGCGTTAAAACAGGCTGTAATTCCTTTGTAAGCTTCAGATACGACAACAATGGTATCACCGCTCTTGTTGACTGCAGAAATGGCGGAAACGGTGTTCATCTTAACGGCAGAAAAGTTCACCTTGCCACTTTTATTTATACAGAATATCAAAACGGAAATGTTTTCGAAAACTTAAAAGACTACTGCAGAAAACTATGCGACAAACCTATTTTGCCGAATGAGCGTATTTACGGCGGAAACAACTGGTATTATGCCTACGGTAAAAGTAATTACAAACAGATAATTTCTGACGCAAAACTTCAGGTTGAACTTTCAGAAGGCATCGGAAACAAACCTTTTCAGGTTATTGATGATTGCTGGCAAATCCACTCCTGCGCAGGCCCCTGGTATCCTAACAGAAAATTTAAGGATATGAAAAAACTTGCTGACGAAATAAAAGCAGTAGGTGCAAGGCCCGGAATCTGGGTCAGATTATTGCGCAATAAAGACAGATCCATTTCAAAGGATATGAGAATCAACAGAGACAAAAGAATAACTTATCTTGATCCTACGCACCCAAAAGTTCAGGCATATATAAAGGCAGATATAGAAAGAATAAAATCCTGGGGTTATGAGCTTATCAAGCATGATTTTACAACAGCGGATCTCTTTGGCAGTTACGGAAAAGATTTAAATGAAACAATAACCAACACAGAAAACTGGCACTTCTATGACAAGACTAAAACAAACGCTGAAATTGTTCTCGACCTGTATAAGCTGATTAAAGATTCAGCAGGCAATATGCTTATCATCGGTTGCAATACTGTTTCCCATCTTTCTGCAGGTATGGTACACATATACAGAACAGGCGATGATACAAGCGGTAGAGAGTGGGAAAGAACAAAAAAGATGGGCGTAAATACTCTCGCTTTCCGTTTGGCACAAAATGAAGCTTTTTATATGTGTGACGCCGACTGTGTAGGCATACTTAAGGATAAAATACCATGGGATAAAAACAGACAGTGGTTACACTTACTTTCATACAGTAATACTCCCCTTTTTGTATCATGTACTGATAAAATCACCGCAGAACAAAAAGAGGATTTAAGAAAAGCATATATTAATTTTAATTTTGAGCACGACATTAAACCTATTGATATTTTCACAACAAAAACACCTTCAATCTGGTATATCGACGGAAAAGAAGTCAGATATGAATGGTGACAAGTTAACTGCAGTAAGATATTTTAATAATAAAATTGGAAAGGATTGAAAATATAAGGAAACAAAAATCTCCCTGTATTCTCTGAAGCAATAACTCTCGTTGCACGTATAATCGCCTTTTTCATAGGCACAATAACCGTTTCCTTAACACCGGAGCGATTAGTGCTGTAATACTCCTTTTCAGTATAACACAGATATTTACGAGTATGAAGGATATTGCACACCGTGCGCTTCTGTCAAACTCTATCGATGAAACCGAACTTAAAACCGGCAAACGAACAGAAGGTATTGTTTTCTCTATGTAGAAATTCGTTTCAAAGCTGATAAGTGCCGTTCCGAAGTTTATTCAGGAATATGTGCTTAAGTTCCTCGGTTTTGACGAAAAAGCCTTTGTTCCCGACGGAATGACCAAAATCGGCGTTCAGACAGCTCTGCGCTTTCTCAAATACCGTTGGCATTTATTTATTCTCGGTCCCGCTATCGGTTCAGCTCTTTATCTCATAGTTATTCTCTTCCTCAAAGACGATAAAAAACATGTGGCTGAAGTTGAGCGTCTTCTTAAGGAAAAGAGAGCGACCGCACAAATAGAAGAAGCAACAGCAGTGTAATTCTTCGGCGAACTTCAATGTTGTAATATAAAACCTCTCTCGAATGAACTAAGTGTTCAAACGAGAGAGGTTTTCTCTTGTATGAAATTAAGGTGGGAAAGCCGTATACAGTATCATTTTTGTATCACGAGGCTTTCTGAAAGTCCCGAAACCCTTGATATATAAGGCTTTGTGGACTTTTCGTTTCTTATTCCCACTCGATTGTGCCTGTCGGCTTCGGAGTAAGGTCGTAGAGAACGCGGTTTATGCCTTCGACTTCACTTGTAATGCGGTTTGTGATGTGGTGAAGAATTGCATAAGGGATCTCTTCGATTTGCGCTGTCATAGCATCCTTTGTGTTTATGGCACGTATAATTGCAGGCCAGCCTTCGTAACGGCTTTCATCTTTAACACCTACACTTTTAATGTCAGGAATTGCGATAAAATACTGCCAAACTTTTTCAGCAAGGCCGTTTTTGTCAAATTCTTCACGAAGAATAGCATCAGCTTCTCTGAGGGCTTCAAGACGATCGCGAGTGATTGCACCAAGGCATCTTACTCCAAGACCGGGACCTGGGAACGGCTGACGGTAAACCATCTCGTGTGAAAGTCCGAGAGCTTCACCAACTACTCTTACTTCATCTTTGTAGAGAAGCTTGATAGGCTCAACAAGTTCAAATTTAAGAACCTCAGGAAGTCCACCTACATTGTGATGTGACTTAACAGCTTTCTTTCCTTCAGCCTGCTTGATGCTTTCGAGAATATCGGGATAGATTGTGCCCTGTGCAAGGTAGGATACACCGTTAAGTTTTCTAGCCTCATCAGCAAAAACATTAATGAATTCTTCGCCGATAATCTTTCTCTTTTTCTCGGGATCGCTTTCGCCTGCAAGGAGATTGAGGAAACGGTCTGTAGCATCAACGTAAATGAGATTCGCATCAAGCTGGTTTCTGAAAACCTCAATTACATTTTCACTTTCGCCTTTACGCATAAGGCCGTGATTAACGTGAACACAAACAAGCTGTTTGCCAATAGCTTTGATAAGAAGCGCAGCAACAACTGATGAGTCTACACCACCGGAAAGTGCAAGAAGAACCTTTTTATCACCGATTTGCTCACGAACAGCAGCTACCTGCTCCTCGATAAAAGCTTCGGCAAGCTCTTTTGTTGAGATGCGAGCCATATCGTCCGGTCTTTTGTTTAATTGCATTTTGAATTCCTCCCAATATATTAATATAAATTATAAACATCCAGAGTCGGCGACCCCAAATAAGGGTCGCCTTAAAAATCAGTTTGTAAAATTATCGAAATATCCCTGAACAAGCACAACAGGAGTACCCTTATCGCCTGAACCGCTTGTAAGGTCGCAAAGTGAACCGATAAGGTCTGTAAATTTTCTGGGAGTTGTACCCTGAGATGCCATATTACCTACAAGACTTTCTTCACCCTTGTCAGAAATACGCTTTGAAATTGCAGCCTTAAGCTCATCGCCTGAAAGGCCCTTGAAATCATTATCAGCAAGATACTTAAGCTTGAGCTCATTAGGAGTACCTTCAAGACCTGCTGTGTAACCGGGTGAAACACAAGGATCGGCAAGTTCCCAGATTTTTCCCTGGGGATCTTTAAAAGCACCATCGCCATAAACCATTACTTCAATATTCTTCCCGGTTGCCTCCTTAAGAAGCGACTGGGTTTTGTATACAAATTCGTTGCAATTTCCCGGGAAAAGCTTGATAGTATCTTCGGTTGACTTGTTTGAGCCAAGAAGACCGAAATCGGCATTGAATCCGCTACCGTCAACGGATTCTGTAAGAATATCATCAAGGCCGAGAACAATTCTTGCACCTGCAGCCTTAAGAAGGCGTTTTGTACGTGCTCGTGTATGAATATCGCAAGTGAGAACGCAATCTGTATAATCAAGAATGCTCTTTGCCTGGTTAGCAAAAACAACCTCACATTCAGCACCGCATTCTTTTATTAGCTCTGAATAATATTCTACATAATCAACACCGGTAAATTCATGCTTGTTTTCACCGAAAAGCTCACGGTATTTTCCAAGTGAAAGTACATCACTGTAGGGATTTACACCTGCTGCATCAAGCTGATCATAGGTAAGAAGATGATTACCCACTTCGTCGCTGGGATAGCTGAGCATAAGAACAATCTTTTTACAACCCATAGCGATACCGCGAAGGCAGATAGCAAAACGGTTTCTTGAAAGAATCGGAAAAATAACACCAATAGTCTCTCCGCCAAATTTCTCTTTTACGTCTTTGGCTATTGCTTCAACTGAAGCGTAATTGCCCTGACTTCTTGCAAGAATTGATTCGGTAACAGCTACAACGTCTTTATCACGAAGCTCAAAGCCTTCGCTCTTTGCAGCATCAATAACACTGTCGCAAACTATCTGTGCAAGGTCGTCTCCCTGACGGATAATCGGACAACGAATACCTCTTGAGACTGTACCTACTTTTCTTTCCATCTTAATCATTACCCCTTAAAAATAGAATTGGTAATCCATATCGGTCCCCCGATAAAAATACTATATTATTTTATCACTACACCAACAATAAATCAAGTAAAATTCAGAAGAATATTTTGCCTTGATGTTATTTTTTTATATTTTACAAAAACAGAAATGCAAGGGAATTTATTTTTAGAAAAAATTACAAGAGGTTTATAAAATGTTTTTAACTAATTTTAAATTTGAAGGAAGTAAAACTAAATACGTAATCAAAACATCTTCACAAAAAAAGATTTCTGTGTTATAATTTTTTTAATATAACTGTATACAAAGGATGTTTTAATTGAAAAGCTTTACAATACAGAAAAATGACAGCGGACAAAGACTTGACAAATTTCTGACAAAGTCCTGCCCCAAACTTCCTAAAACTCTATTATATAAATATATCCGCATAAAACGCATCAAGGTCAACGGCAAAAGAGCTGAAATTTCTACAAAGCTTAATGTCGGTGACATTGTGGATATGTATATAAACGACGAGTTTTTTGAAAAGAAAGAGACTGTATACGACTTTATGTCAGCATCTAAAAGAATAGATATAGTATATGAAGACGAAAACGTTATTCTTCTTAACAAAAAAGTAGGACTGTTATCTCACCCCGATGAAACCGAATATGTTGATACGCTTATTACGAGAATAAAACGATACCTGTTTGAAAAGGGTGAATGGAATCCCGATGATGAAAACTCATTTGCACCTGCACTTGTGAACAGAATTGACAGAAATACAAGCGGAATCGTTATATGTGCAAAAACCGCAGAGGCGCTCCGTGTTCTGAATCAGAAAATGAAAGACAGAGAGCTTCATAAAATTTACCTTTGCATCGTTCACGGCACTCCACCAAAAAAAGAAGACATAATCGAGGGATACCTTGTCAAAAATGAAAGCAAGAACAAAGTTTTCATTTCCAAAAATCCGTCTGAAAATGCAAAATACATAAAAACAAAGTATAAGGTTCTCGGTACAAGAAACAACCTGAGTCTGGTGGAAATCGACTTACTTACAGGCAGAACGCATCAGATAAGAGCTCATATGGCTTGGCTTGGCAATCCCCTTCTCGGCGATGGAAAGTACGGCAGAAACGAAAACAACAAAAAAGTAGGCTATAAAAAGCAGTGTCTTTGTTCTTACAAGCTAGTTTTTGATTTCACAACTGCTGCCGGATCACTTGAATATCTTAATCATAAAGAATTCACCGTCGATGATGTATGGTTCAGAACCGAATTTTTAAACGGCACTCTCACAGAAAGAGGTTAAAGTAATGAACGAATTGAACAAAGTACTGCTCCGCGCTAAAGAGCTTCGCGACTTATTGAATTATCACAGTAAGCGTTATTACGAAATGGACGCTCCTGAAATAGAAGACTACGAATATGATATGATGCTCCGAGAACTCGAGGAAATAGAGGAAAAATATCCCGAGCTGATTACTCCTGACTCCCCTACTCACCGTGTAGGAGGAAAAGCTGACGGTCAATTCACGCCCGTTGAACACGTGGTACCTATGGAGAGTCTTCAAGACGCTTTCAGCTTCGAAGAGCTCGAAGCTTTTGACAGCAGAGTCAGAGCTGCCGTTGATAAACCTGTATATGTTGTTGAACCCAAAATTGACGGTCTTTCTGTTTCATTAGAGTATGAAAACGGTTTTTTTGTACGAGGCTCAACACGAGGCGACGGACGAACAGGCGAAGATGTAACAGCAAACCTTCGCACGATAAAAGCTATACCGCTCAAAATTAATACTCCCCTGCCTTTCATTGAAGTGCGCGGAGAGGTTTATATGCCAAAAGATGTATTTTTTGACCTTGTAAGAGATCAGGAACTCAACGGTGAAAAGACATTCAAAAACCCCAGAAATGCCGCAGCGGGCTCTTTAAGACAAAAAAATCCTAAAATCACAGCGAAGAGACGCCTTGATATTTTTCTTTTCAATATTCAACAGATAAGCGGCAGAGATTTAATCGGACACAAAGAATCTCTTGACTATATCAAAGAGTTGGGATTCCACACTGTACCTTTTTACAAACAATGTGACAGCATAAGCCTCGCTATTGATGAAATAAACAGAATCGGTGAAATGAGAGGATCTCTCCCCTTCGATATAGACGGAGCTGTTATTAAGGTTGACGATTTCTCACAAAGAGAGCGTCTCGGTTCTACCTCTAAATTTCCCAAATGGGCAATAGCCTTCAAATATCCCCCTGAAGAAAAAGAAACGACCTTACTTGACATTGAGATTAACGTCGGGAGGACGGGAGTTCTGACTCCTACGGCAGTTTTTGAACCCATCTCACTTGCCGGTACAACCGTAAGCAGAGCCACGCTTCACAATCAGGATTTTATTGATGAAAAAGGTATTTCTGTCGGTGATAAAATCATCGTACGTAAAGCCGGCGACATTATTCCCGAAGTACTTAACGTTTCGTGGCACAACCCTGATAACGAGATTTATCATATTCCTGATATTTGCCCGTCTTGCAAAGGTAAGGTAACAAGAGAAAACGGTGAGGCAGCTTTCAGGTGCTGTAATCCCGAGTGTCCTAATCAACTTCTTCGAAATCTTATTCATTTCTGCTCTCGTGACGCTATGGATATTGAAGGTATGGGAACTGCTGTCCTTGAGATTTTCGTTGAAAAGGGTATCGTTAAGACTGCAGCCGATATTTTCACTTTAGATAAAAACAAAATAGCCCAGATTGACCGTATGGGCGAAAAAAGCGCGAAAAACCTCATCAAAGCCGCAGAAAAAGCAAAATCAAACGATCTCTCAAGGCTTATATATGCTTTAGGCATAAGACACATAGGTCAAAAAGCAGGCAAGCTCCTCAGTGATAAATTCAGTTCTATGGATAAACTAATAAGTGCCTCTACTGAAGAAATTGCAGGAATCGATGGATTCGGAATGATTATGGCTGAAAGTGTAACAGAATTCTTTTCACATCCCGAAAGCCGTGAACTTATCGAAAAATTGAAAGCTCTCGGTGTGAATATGGTCGCAGAAGAAACTGTTAAAGAAAACCGTTTTGATGGAAAAATATTCGTACTTACAGGAACATTAACCGCTTTCAAGAGAAGTGAAGCGAGTAAAATAATAGAATCTCTCGGCGGCAAAACTTCTTCAAGCGTATCGAAAAAAACCGATTTCGTTGTTGCAGGTGAAGACGCAGGAAGCAAGTTACAAAAAGCCAATGAGCTCGGGGTAACTGTTATCAGTGAAGAAGAGTTTGCAGAAATGATAAAATAAAGCCAAAAAAGCAGGCGTTCAGACAAACATCTGAATACCTGCTTTTATCTTGTTTTCACAACCTTAATATCACTTGCGTAACTAAAAATGTAACTGCCACTAATTCTTTTAACGGAATAAGCTCTGAAATAATAATACTCTCCTCTCGAAAGACCGCTCATAGTAAAATCAAGTGCTGTTGTAACCTTAAGCCGTACATAACCACTATCAGGTCGTGTTGAACCGTATACCACATATCCGTCAGCCCCATTCACCCTGTCCCATTGTAGCTTGACACCTCCGGCAAGAGATGTAGCCTTTAATACCGGCGCAAGAGGTTTTGTTGCTGATATTATTTCTGTATAGCTTTCACACCACACGATCTTTGTTCCAAGATCAATATAAGGTCTTACAGCAAATTTGTAGTAAGTTCCGCTTTTAAGATTGCGAGTAATGTGACTACAGGATTTAGTTGCAGTTTTTAATACAACCCAATTACCGATTCTCGTATTGTATCCATAAACTCGGTAACCTGTAGCGCCGTTAACTTCGCTCCACGCAATTTTTATGGACGTTTCATTTTTCTTTGCAGCTATATGTGCAGGCTTTTCGGGCTTGGTTGCTTCGATTATAATCTGATGATACGGAGAGGCAACTGTTTTCCCGTTCTCGACAACAAAAGCCTTAACTGCAAATGTATACACTCTGCCTGAAGGCAAGGACGTGAACTTAATTGATTGTGTTGTAATTTTTTTATAAAGGATCCATTTATTCTGAGCGTTCCTGTAAAATATACCATACCCGCTTGCATCTCTGACTTCGGACCACGACAATGCAATCGCATTGGTATTCGAAGCTGAAACGATTTTTGTCGGTCTGCCAAGAATAAGTTTATTTCCTTTATGGGTATTTTCACCTACCGCACTACATCTTACACAGGAATATCTGTATACTGCCTCTTTTGTATACGTAGGTGCAGAAACAAGATGCGCTTTATCATAAATTTTTTCAGAATAATCGTGACCAAGTGCAGGTATTGTTTCCTGTCTTTCTATGACCTCTTCGCAAACGCTACAATGACTTCCTTTAGATTTTCCTGTTTCAAAACATGTAGCTTCTATTTCTTCGTCAATTACAATTTTGTGTGAAACAGTAGGTAAGGTCATCTTCTCGCTATAATAACAGTCCGAACACGATACCTTTATTATGCCTTCAGTTTTACAGTCCGGCATTTTTAGTGTTGTGAAAACCGTAAGATTATGACCTGTCATAGGCGTATACGCACTTCTGTTATAAAAACCGCATTCACAAATAATTTCAGTATAGCCTTCGCTCGTACACGTTGCCTCAACGTAATTAGTTTCACCAACAACAGAATGCACGTGTTCAAAAACCCATTTTGCACTTGTCAGACGCTCATTACCTGAGAAAATCTCAAAATTTTCAGGCAAATCAGTTTTTCCCGAATAATAGACTTTGTTTAAATTTCCGCACTCAGCAAAAGCATCGGCTCCGATGCGGAGAACACTGTACGGAAGATATACACTCTCAAGAGAGCTACAACCCTTAAAAGACAAGTCCATAACTGCCACCGCGCTTTCGGGTAATATGACTTTTTTAAGAAGGTTACAACCGTAAAATGCGCTTTGTTCAATTTCTATTACATCGGAGGGAATTTCAATATTTTCCAATTTCTTACAATAATAAAATGTGCTCCCGGGAATTTCTGTAAGACTTTCCGAAAGAGTAACATCGGTAAGATTGCTGCACTTATAGAACACTGAATTTCCCATCTCAACAACACTATCAGGAATATTGACCGAAACGAGATTGGAACAGCCAGAAAACGCATTGTCGCCGATACTTTCAATAGTTTCAGGTAAAACTACACCTGAAACACCTAAACAATCCTTGAACGCACCGCTTTTAATTGCAGTAACAACGTTACCGTTTACTGTATCGGGAATAACTATTACACCTGTAGCGTCAGCTCTGCAGGATTCAACATAACATTGATTTCCTGACATACTATAAGAAAGCACATCATCATTCAAGGCCAACGATTCAAATGATAAACAAATTCCAAAAGAAAGCAAGAGGATAAGTAGCGAAAAGAAATCGCTTTTAATATACCTCTTCATATCCTGTTACCCGATTACTGCAACAGCTTCTACTTCAACAAGAGCATTCTTGGGAAGTGTCTTTACTGCAACACAGCTTCTTGCAGGAGCTGATGTAATATACTTGGAATAAACTTCGTTGAACGCCGCAAAGTCTGCCATATCAGCAAGGAAACAGGTTGTTTTTACAATGTTGTCAAAGCTTGTGCCGCCTTCTTCAAGTACAGCACCGAGATTTTTCATTACCTGTTCAGCCTGAGCAGTAATATCATTACCCTCAAGCTCTCCATTTTCGGGATTGATACCTAACTGTCCTGAAGTGTAAAGCATTGTACCTGTTGAAATAGCCTGTGAATAAGGACCGATTGCTGCAGGAGCTTTGGTTGTGGAAACTTTAGTAATCATAATATTTACTTCCTTTCACTTTTGTTTTATTAGATTTTTTACAAATTGTTCTGCTGCTCTAGGTGATCTGCTGCCGCGACTCAATGCAAAGGCTTCTGCCTTGACGGTTAATTCGTTTTCATCGTATTCAACTTCATACCTGTCTGCAAGCTGACGAACAATATCAAGATATAGATTCTTACCTGGTCTTGAGAAATATACGGTAAGACCGAATCTGTCCGAAAGAGAAAGCAGTTCCTGAACAGTATCATTACGGTGTATATCATCGCCTGCTGATGCTCTGTCAGAAAAGGTTTCTTTGACAATATGGCGTCGGTTGCTTGTTGCATAAATAACAGAGTTCGCCGATTTTACGCTAGCTGAACCTTCAAGAGCGGCTTTAAGCATAGAAAACTGATCGTCATTTTTATTAAATGACAAATCGTCAATAAAAATAATGAACTTTAATGGATTCTCCGCAATTTTGCTCATAATGTCACTCAAGGATAAAAGCTGATCCTTCCTGACTTCAATAAGCCTTACGCCTTCGTCGAACAGAAGATTAGCAACCGCTTTAACTGTAGAGGATTTACCCGTGCCGGCATCACCGTATAAAAGAACATTTGCAGCCGGGCGACCCTCCACTAGGGCGATTGTATTTTCAATAACCGCTTGTCTTTCGTTATCGTAACCGACAAAGCTGTCTACCGTTATCGTATCGTTGGATTCTACAGGAACAATAATTCCGTCAACCACCTTAAACATAGGTGATGATGCAAAAATTCCATATCCAAGAGTCGATATGTTTTCAGCCCTGTCAAAATAGCAGGTCTTAAAATCGGTATACTCATTATTAAACGAAGGAAGATAGCCGTCATACGAAATGAAGGCTCTAATATCATCTACAGTAACTTCGGAAAGCTTTGTAAATATTTCAAGCTCATATTTTAGATTTTCGGATATACTTTCAGGAATAGCCTTGTTTTTTGCCTTGAGGACTATAAAAGCGTTCTCGTCTTCAAAAACAGCCTTTTTCAAATAAGCAGAAAAACACGCCGAATGTTTAAAAAGAGATGAAACGAACTCGGAATAAACGGATAGCTTATCCAAAGCATCGCCTTCACAGCACAACAATTTATAAAACAGCGCTAATTCTCTGTCCGAAAGTAAGTTTCTGAATATTGTAAGTGAGGAAAGCTCATACTTTAACTCGTTAAGATTAGTCATTTAAATACCGCTTTTCTATCAGAATTTATTAATAACAGCACCCTTGTCAGCGGAGCTTACCATATCTGCATAACGCTTAAGACAACCTTTTATATCGGTTTTTATCTTAATTACAGTTTCTGCTTTTCTCTTTTCAAGCTCATCTTCATCGACAAGAAGTTCAATTTTATATTCGGGTATATTGACGCTGATAATATCACCGTTGCGTACATATGCAATCATTCCGCCTCTTACTGCTTCAGGTGAAACGTGGCCGATAGCAGCACCTCTTGTAGCACCGGAGAATCTACCGTCAGTAATAAGTGCAACATCCTTATCAAGGCCCATACCTGCGATTGCAGATGTCGGTGAAAGCATTTCACGCATACCAGGACCACCTGAAGGACCTTCGTAACGGATTACGACAACATCACCCTTGACTATTTCACCTTTATAGATAGCAGAAATTGCTTCCTCTTCGCTGTCAAAAACCTTTGCGGGTCCGCTGTGAACAAGCATTTCCTGTGCAACAGCGCTGCGTTTTACAACACAACCGTCAGGAGCAAGATTACCTCTCAGAACAGCTATGCCACCTGTCTGTGAATAAGGATTGCCGATATCTCTGATTGTCTCATTATCAAGATTGACAGCGTTTTCAATGTTTTCAGCCATGGTTCTTCCTGTGCAAGTCATAACACTTGTATCAAGAAGGTTCTTTTTTGTAAGCTCCTTGAGAACAGCATAAACACCGCCGGCTTCATTAAGGTCTTCCATATATGTATGTCCCGCAGGGGCAAGATGACAAAGATTAGGAGTCTTTTCGCTTATTCTGTTTGCATCATCGAGATTAATTTCAATACCGCATTCGTTAGCAATAGCAGGAAGATGAAGCATACTGTTTGTTGAACAACCTAATGCCATATCTGCAGTAAGTGCATTATTAAAAGCAGCTTTAGTCATAATGTCTCTCGGACGAATATCCTTTTTAACAAGCTCCATTATCTGCATACCCGCGTGCTTTGCAAGCTCAATTCTCTTGGAATAAACTGCAGGAATTGTTCCGTTGCCCTCAAGACCCATACCAAGCACTTCTGTAAGACAGTTCATTGAATTGGCGGTATACATACCCGAGCAGGAACCACAGGTCGGACAAGTCTTTTCCTCACAGAGCGTAAGTCTTTCCTCGTCGATTTTACCCGCTGTATAAGCACCGACAGCCTCAAACATACTTGAGAGGCTTGTTTTTTTGCCGTCAATACGACCTGCAAGCATAGGTCCGCCTGAAACAAAAATAGTAGGTATATTGAGTCTTGCTGCTGCCATAAGAAGTCCCGGAACATTCTTATCACAGTTAGGTATCATAACAAGACCATCAAAACCGTGAGCCATTACCATTGCTTCTGTTGAATCGGCGATAAGATCTCTTGTTATAAGTGAATACTTCATGCCTACATGGCCCATAGCGATACCGTCACAAACAGTAATCGCAGGAAAAACGATCGGAGTACCGCCCGCCATTGCCACACCGAGCTTTACAGCATCTGCAATTTTATCAAGATTAACGTGACCGGGAACTATTTCATTAAAAGATGAAACAATACCAATAAGGGGTCTTGACTGCTCCTCTTTAGTAAGTCCTATTGCGTGATAAAGAGAACGGTGAGGTGCATTGTTGAAGCCATCAACTATTGTATCTTTAATCATTGTGAAAATCCTTTCATTTGCATTTTAATATTTGCAATTAAAGTCATTATAGGTCTGCTGTGCCGTGGCTCAACAGACCTAATGTCAATTTTTAGTTATTGATAAGCTTGTCTTCGTCGCTCCAGGAATAGAGTTTACGTATTTCCTTACCTACGATTTCAGAAGGATGTTCTGATGCGATCTTGCGCATCGCATTGAAGTGAACCTGTGAACCTGCATCTGACATATCGAGAAGGAATTCCTTTGCAAATGAACCGTCCTGAATGTCTGCAAGAACCTTCTTCATAGCCTTCTTTGTTTCTTCTGTGATAATCTTGGGGCCTGTGATATAGTCACCGTATTCAGCTGTGTTGGAGATTGAATATCTCATACCCTCGAAACCGCTCTGATAAATAAGGTCAACGATAAGCTTCATTTCGTGAATACATTCAAAGTATGCATTTCTCTCGTCATAGCCTGCTTCAACAAGAGTTTCAAAGCCTGCCTGCATGAGAGCGCATACACCACCGCAAAGAACAGCCTGCTCACCGAAAAGGTCAGTTTCAGTTTCAGTTCTGAAGGTTGTTTCGAGAACGCCTGCTCTTGCGCCGCCGATGCCGAGTGCATAAGCAAGTGCGATTTCGAGTGCATCACCTGTTGCGTCCTGCTCAACAGCTACAAGACAAGGAACACCCTTACCGAGCTGATATTCGCTTCTTACTGTATGGCCGGGGCCCTTTGGTGCGATCATAACAACGTTCACATTTTTGGGAGGCTTAATACAACCGAAATGAATATTGAAGCCATGAGCAAAAGCAAGAGTCTTGCCCTCTGTAAGATGAGGCTCGATGCTTTCTTTATAAAGCTTAGCCTGCTTCTCATCGTTGATAAGAATCATAATCATATCTGCGTTCTTTGCAGCTTCTTCAGCTGTCATAACCTTAACACCCTGAGCTTCAGCCTTTGCCCAGCTTTTGCTGCCCTTATAAAGACCAACGATTACATCAACACCTGAATCCTTAAGGTTAAGTGCGTGTGCATGGCCCTGGGAACCGTAACCGATAATAGCAACAGTCTTTCCGTTAAGTTTTGCAAGATTACAATCCTGCTGATAATAAATGTTCTGCATGGTTAATTACTCCTTATTTTTGAGAATTTATTTTTATTTTATTTATTCCTGAGAAAACATTGTTTCGGCACCGCGTTCAATAGCAACGATACCTGTACGGCACATTTCAAGTATGCCTAATGGCTTCATAAGCTCAATAAAAGCATCAATTTTAACAGGTTCGCCCGTAACTTCAACGCTTATAGTGCTTACTGAATAGTCGATTATTTTACCTTTGTAGACATCGGCTGCAGCCATTATTTCCGCTCTGTTATGGGGATTGTTTTTCATTTTAATTATCATAAGCTCTCTTTTAAGAGTGCTCTCATCGCTTAGAACTTTTACTTTCTGCACATTATGGAGCTTATGTAACTGTGCAACAATCTGATTTTTAGTGTACTCATCACCTGAAAGAGAAATCGTAATTCGGGAATATGCCGGATTTTCAATTTCACCAACGGTAAGTGTATCAATGTTGAAAGCTCTTCGGGTAAACATACTAGAAACTCTTGTAAGAACACCCGGTTTATTATCAACATAAACAGCAATAACATATTTACTCATTACCGTTACCCTCCTTATCAATCGAAACAATAATGTCATCTATTGAACCGCCCGGAGGTAACATAGGTAAAACAAACTCGTCCTTGTCAATTACGACTTCAATCAGAACAGGTGAATCAATCTTCATCGCCTCATTCATTGCTTTATCAAAATCTTCTGCATTTTCGGCTCTGAATGCTATAGCACCGAATGCTTCTGCAAGTCTGATAAAGTCCGTTTTCCTTCCGAGAACGGTATTTGAATATCTCTTATCAAAGAAGAGTGTCTGCCACTGTCTGACCATTCCGAGTACGCCATTATTAAGCAAAACAATGACAACCGGTAGATTATACGTAACCGCTGTAGCAACTTCGTTGAGGTTCATACCGAACGAACCATCACCCGTTACAAGAACAGTTTTTTCTCCCGTAGCAACCTGCGCACCGATTGCAGCTCCGAGTCCATAACCCATTGTACCGAGACCGCCCGAAGAAATGAACTTTCTGGTCTTTTCAAATGTTGTGTACTGTGCCGCCCACATCTGATGCTGACCTACGTCTGTAGCGATTACCGTACCTGCTGATTTGTACTTATTGATTATTTCAAAAATACGTTTTGGCGGAAGAACCGCCTTTGTATTCTTATCATTAAAAACATCTATTTCTTTTTCTTCGATAACAAGTGACCTGATTTCCTCTTGCCATTCCGGTCTTTTCTTTTCATCGACAGCTTTGATAATTCTTTCAAGACTGTCTCTGATGTCACCTACAAGACCTATATCAACAATAATGTTTTTATTGATTTCAGCTCTGTCTACATCGAGGTGGATTATTTTAGCACCCTTACAGTATTTTTGGGTATTGCCCGTAGCTCTGTCACTGAAACGCACACCGATACCGATAATTAAATCGGCATTTTTATTAGCCATAGATGAGGCGTAGTGCCCGTGCATTCCCTGCATTCCCAGAAACTTTTCATAAGAGTCAGGAACTGAAGAAAGTCCCATAAATGTGCAACCGATGCAACCGTCGATTTTTTCACAGAGGGACATTACCATTTCGCCAAGGTCACGGCTCATAACGCCACCGCCGACATATATGTAAGGTCTTTCGGATTCATTGATAAGCTTTACTGCTTCAAATATTTTGCTGTCTTTTACCTTCTTTTCAGGGAATTTATCAACAACATCGCGTTTTTCAAAATCCGTAACAGCAATTTGCACGTCCTTGGGAATATCGACAAGCACAGGACCCGGTCTGCCCGATTTTGCAATACGGAACGCTTCACGGATACTGTCAGCTAATTCGTTTACATCTTTAACGAAATAATTATGCTTTGTTATCGGAAGAGTTACACCTGTAATATCAATTTCCTGAAAGCTATCCTTACCCACAAGCGAGGTAGGCACATTTCCTGTGATTGCAACCATAGGCACAGAATCGAGCATTGCGTTTGCTATTCCGGTAACAAGATTTGTTGCACCGGGACCAGATGTTGCAATAACAACACCTACGGTGCCTTTTGCTCTCGCATAACCATCAGCAGCATGAGCAGCACCCTGCTCGTGTGCCGTGAGAATGTGATTAATTCTGTCACTCGCCTGATACAAAGCATCATATATATTAAGAACCTGTCCTCCGGGGTAACCGAAAACATCAGTTACTCCTTGTTCAATCAAGGTTTCAATTACAATTTGTGAACCGGTTAACTTCATTTTAAAAATCCTTTCAAAAAGGGAAATCCACTTAAACTAATTAGCAAATATTATATCACAACGCAAAATACATGTCAACAATTATAAGAAAATTTTACCTGTTTAAAGCGAAAAAATATTGGTCACAGTCTTAAACTGTGACCAATAAACTTTTACTGTGCTTCAAGCTCTCTCTTTTTCTTATTTTCTGTAACAATAGCTGTAACTTCGTCCATAAAATCACCGTGAAGCTTGAACTTCTTCGAAAATATAACAAGTGAAATTGCAAAGAGAACTGTCGGAATAACACAAAGCATAAGTGTAATTGCAAGTTTTGCTGATTCAGGGTTCTGTGCGTGAAGATCACCGTCATACTTTGAAATGCCGAGTGAAGCAAAGAGGATAATTGTCTGAAGAGTATATGCCATCTTCTGAAGGAAGCCTTTCATAGAGAAGGTAATAGACTCGGCTCTGAAGCCCATTTTATACTCACCGTAGTCAACAACATCGGCAAGAAATACTGTCTGAGCAATAAACATTGCGGCCATACCAATAGAACAAAGCAGGTAGCTGATATTCATAATCATAAGCTGGTTTGTAAATGCACCGACGGAAATGCCTGCATAGCCAAGAGCTGCAAGTAACAATGAGACCTGATAAGCTCTTCTTTTTGACATATACTTTTGAAGGAAGGGAAGAAGTAAAAGACCGACTACGGAACCAACAGCCTGGAATGTCGAGAACATTGACTGCTTCTTTGGATCACCAACAACAACATCAAAGTAGTAAGCTGCAACACCTGATGTAAGGTACCAACCTGCATTAGAGATCATAGCAAAGAGCATAAATACAAGAAGCTGATCGTTTGTTCTGATAATCTGCAAAGCTTTTTTAAATGAGAACTTTTCAGCGGCCTTCGTTGTCTGTGTTTCTTTAGTAGTTGCAACAGAAAGGCTTGAGAAGAAGATAAGGCTTGCTGCGCAAACAATAGCACAGATAAAGAAACTGCGTTCATCGAAAACCATTACCACTTCACCGGTTTCAGGGTCAATAGATGGAGTGCGGCTGACAGCAGACATAAGAAGCGGAGCTCCGAGAGAAACAATACCCTGTCCAAGGCCCGAGAATGTTCTTGCGAGAGTTGAAATGAGACTTCTTTCGTTAGGATCGCTTGTAAAAGAAGGAACCATTGACCAATACGGAATGTCTGCAAGTGTGTTAGACATACCCCAACCGACATACATAATTGCTATATATGCACAAAGGGCAACACCTTCGAGCTTAAAGGGATTTGAAAAAAGAAAAACAAGAACGATTGCATTGAGAATAGAACCGCGAAGAATCCATGGTCTGTATTTACCCATCTTTGTGTTTGTATTATCAACGATTGTACCCATCATAGGGTCATTGATACCGTCCCAAAGTCTTGCAATAGGTGTGAGTACAAGAAGAAAACCATGCTTTAATTTAAGAACATTAGTCAGATACTGAGCAAGAAATGAATAAAACATACCGTAGCTCAAATCGAGACCGATAGCTCCGACACCGTATCCAAGTTTACTCTTTAAAAATTTGATTGTATTCATTTTATTCACCTTTCAAAGCTGATATTTTTTTCACATCTGTCTTAAATTCTTCCATTCCACTATTATTCACAGAACAAATACTGATAATCAGATCGCCCTGCTGCCAACAAGTGAAATCAAGTCCTTTAAAACAAAATTTTTCACGATTATAATACTCCGAAAAATCCCATCGGTCAAGTCCCCCTGAAAGACCTACACCACTGTATTTAAGTGCGCTTTCCTTAAGTGTCCACATCCTCATAAAATCAACGTCGGGATTCTGACTATCAGTAAGAATTTTACACTCGCTGTCTGTATAGAATCTTCGTGCAACTTTTTCATTATAAGGTTTGATTTTCTCTATATCACACCCCACAGCTTTATCGCCGCAAACACACAAAACATAATCATCACAATGACTTATATTAAAATGTACGGCAGCTGTGCTTAAATAAGGTTTACCGCTTTCAGTACACTCCACAAAAAAATCAGTAATCCCGAACTTTTCTTTAAGAATATACGTAAGGAGTGCTTTGCCTGAAACAGATTCCTTTCGCTGCATATTAGAATTCATACTGAAGTTCGGTGAGATGTTTTTTCGAAGAAAATCAACATCGCTTTCGGACATATCCGAAACAGATATAAGTGAATATATAAGCATTTATGTTTTATTCTGCTTCTCGGCAGCGATAAGTGTGTTTTTCATAAGCAAGGCGATAGTCATAGGTCCGCAACCGCCGGGAACAGGTGTGATATACGATGCTTTTTCTTTTACAGCATCAAAATCAACATCTCCGCAGAGCTTACCGTCAGCATTACGGTTAATACCGACATCAATTACAACTGCACCTTCCTTAACCATATCAGCAGTTACAAAGCCTGCTCTTCCGACTGCTGCAACAAGTATGTCCGCATTTGAAGTTATCTCGGAAAGATTTTTTGTTCGTGAATGACATATTGTAACGGTTCCGCTCTGTTCAAGAAGAAGCGCAGCCATTGGCTTGCCTACAATATTGCTTCGGCCAATAATAACGCAATTTTTACCGGCAACTTCAATATTGTAGTATCTGAGAAGCTCCATAACACCCATAGGTGTACAAGCGGCAAGATCATATTCACCAAGCCAGAGCTTTCCGACATTTATCTTCGAAAATCCATCCACGTCCTTATCAGGAGAAATTTTGTCAATAACCTTTTCATCATCGATATGTGCAGGCACGGGAAGCTGACAAAGTATACCGTTTACAGTATCATCGTTATTGAGTCTGTCAATGAGTTCAAGAAGCTCCTCTTCCGTTGTTTCTTCAGGTAAAGCAAATTCAAGCGACCTGAATCCAACGTACCCACAAGCCTTCTTTTTATTATTAACATACACTCTTGATGCGGGATCATTACCCACGATAATTACAGCGAGTGTGATTTCCTTACCCAGAGCCTTAAGAGCTTCAGTTTTTTCTTTAACTGTATCCTTAATATAAGCAGAAACAGCTTTTCCGTCTATAAGATTATACATAACCTTCCCCTTTCATCATTCTTAATTACAATGACTATTGTCACTGCTTTTTTATAACCATCTTACCATTTTCTATTTTCATTCTGCGCTTTTTTCTCTTAAGCGCCTTTTTCATATGTTTGTTCTTTTCGGCAAGAAGCTCCTTTTCGGTTTTAGGTGGGAAATAATCTACACCCTCTATAGGTTTAGGATTTTTCGTATATTTAATCGTAAGACCGATAAGCAGCGTTCCGCAAACAACAACAAGTACCAACGAAATGAGCTGCGATACCCTTAAAGTGCTATTACCTACGTAAAGGCTGTCTGTTCTCATTCCTTCTACTATCATTCTCTCCAGTCCGTACCAAAGGCCATAGCAAAGGAAGAGCTGACCGCTGAATTTCCTGAATTTTTTGAGAATAATGTAAAGTATGAAAAATCCAAGTATACACCATACAGATTCATAAAAGAAAGTAGGATGCACAAACAGATTGTTCTGTGCAATATACTCGGCTATTTCTTCTTTTCCGGATATGTTTTCCAAACCAAATTGTGCAGGATTTCTTGCGATGTATTCAATGACTTTATCACTCATCATTCCCCAGTTAGCATTTGTGAAGCCGCCGAATGCCTCCTGATTGGCATAGTTACCCCAACGGCCTATTCCCTGACCTATAAGAAGGCTCATACCTACCATATCGAGAAGGTTACAAAAATTAAGCTTTTCAACCTTGCAGACAACAAAAGCAGCAAGAATACCCGCTATAATACCGCCGTAAATAGCAAGACCGCCTTCCCATATCTTAAAGATGTCAGAAAGATTGTTTTTGTAATTATCCCAAGCAAATATTACATAATAAAGTCTGGCACCGATAATAGCAGAAACCGTTCCGTAAAGAAGAACGTCAATCATTTTGTCGAGATTGATTTTCCAGACATAAGCAGTTCTTCCGCCAAAAAGAACTGCAAGTGTAAATCCGAAAGCAATTATGATACCGTACCAGCGCACAGTTGTAAAACCGAGATCGACATAGTTTGAAACCTCAAAGACTTTATCAATGCCCCCAAAGGTTACCGGTAAATTCTGAAATACCTCCATAAGAATTCCTCCTTAACCGTATTAAATTTTCAACCTTCTGCTTTTTCTGTTCCAAGGGATTTTATAGCAGCAACAGCAACCGAGAAAGCGAAAATACCGAAAAACGTATCAGCCGGATTGAAGGGATACTCTGTGTTGATAAAATTATTCGCCATAAGAGTAAGTACAAGTCTCGGAATATTGATAGAGAGTGCAAGAACTGCACCGCTAAAGCCCAAAGCTGTAATTCTCCAACGGGTATCATCGGAATAAACACCTGAAACGACCTGCGAAAGAGCCACAAAAAATGTAATCATAAAAGCTAACATAATAAGCTCAAGGAACAAATCAGAGACTTTTATATAGCTTATCTGCTTAACAAATCGGGTAATCATTTTAAAAGCTGCCCAAGCAATAGGTGCAAGAGCAAACAGTTTATGGTTATGTGCATTTTTGCTACCCTTAAGAAAGCTTTTCGCAAGAATAATAACATAAACAGCAGAAAGCACTGCAAAAAAGCCTTGCAAAGCATACGGAAGAGTACCCGAGGCCATAAGAGCTTTAAAAATTTCAGATGATTTATCAAAATATCCTACAGATAATCCGTCGAACTTTACAACAGCTTCACCAAAACTGCTAAACGCATCGTAAAAAAGACTTATAACAAATACCACACCGGAAATTCCTGCTGTACGGTCTTTAAGGGCAATAAGCTCAGCTTTTTTGCCATCTGACGACAGATATGAAACAATTATAAAACCAAGGCACACTACAGTAATTGCACCGTAAAGCAACACCTTAAGCCAGGCTCCTCCAATGAAAAATCCGGTTTCACTATCTATGTATTTTACTAACTGAAAACACCTCAAAACAGAAAAAAGCAGTATTGCCCCATATGCAACAGGAATAAGCTTTGAGAGTTTCAGGTTGTCTTTAGTATTTTTAAGCTTCATTGTCTTCCCCCTTCGGATAATCGCGCTGATCTGACGGTATGTAATTATCGAGCGATCTATAATTATCAATTCTCTCATCAATGGGCACATACTTTTTCGGAGTAGCGATATTTTTGTATGCGGGTCTTATAATCTTGCCACCGGAAATAAGCTCCTCGAGTCTGTGAGCAGACCAACCTACTATTCTTGCACAAGCAAAAAGCGGTGTATAAAGATCTTCAGGAATACCGAGCATTTTGTAAATAAGACCGGAATACAAGTCGACATTTGCACACATAATTTTAGTCTTACCCTTGACTTTTCTGAACACTTCAGGAGTAAGTCTTTCTATTGAATTAAGAAGCTCGAAATCTTTTTCAAAGCCGTTTTTGTATGCAAATTCACGGGCTTTTCGCTTAAGAATAACTGCCCTCGGATCCGAAAGTGTATAAACTGCATGACCCATGCCGTAAACAAGACCACTACCGTCTCCTGCTTCTTTTCTGATTATTTTTTCAAGATAGGCAGCAATTTCTTCCTCATTTGTAATGTCGATATGAGCCTTGATGTCCTCTATCATATTGCTAACCTTAATATTAGCACCGCCGTGACGTGAGCCCTTAAGTGAACCTACAGCACCTGCATAAGCCGAATAAGTATCCGTTCCGCTCGATGTGAGCACTCTGTTTGTAAAAGTAGAATTATTACCGCCGCCGTGTTCCGCATGAAGAATAAGACAAATATCAAGCAGACGTGCTTCCTCGTGAGTAAATTTTCTGTCAGCACGAATTGAACGAAGAATGGTTTCTGCAGTTGAAAGTTCCTTCTTTTCAGGGTGGAAATACATACTCTTACCGTAAAACTTCTTACGCTTAACCTGATAAGCATAACAAATCATTACAGGAATCTGCGCAATAAGCTGAACCGACTGACGAAGCACATTCTCAATAGAAATATCGTCAGGATTTTCATCAAAGGAATAGGATATCAAAATACATCTTGCAAGTTTATTCATAATGCTCATTGAAGCATTCTTCATTAATACATCTTCAATGTACGTATCCGGTAAAAAGCGGCATAAGCCAAGAATATCTTTAAACAAGCTCACCTGATCTTTCGTAGGTAACGAACCGAAAATCAGTAGATAAGCAACCTCTTCGAACCCGAATCGATCTTCCTCTTCACAAGCTCTGATTATATCATTGACATTTATGCCTCTGTATTTGAGAACACCGTTTTTGGGCACTCTTTCACCGTCATCTATATAATAACCTTCAACGGAACAAACATTGGTAAGTCCCGCCATAACACCGGTACCGTCCGGATTACGAAGCCCTCTTTTTACGCCATACTTCCAGAACGCATCAAGGTCAATCCGGCTTTTCTTTTCGATTTTTTCGCTCATTACTTCAAGCAATTCATTGGAAATCGGGTTAATTTTATCGTTCATTCTTTTGCCTCCCGAAACTGATAATAAAAAGTTATTTCTATATATTTTATAACATAGAATTTATAAAGTCAATATTTACGAAGAAACATAATTAATGAAAATTGATTAAAGAAAGGATGTTTTTCTGTGAAACCATATTTTATTTTAAGCATAATTCTTGTTGTTGTCATGATCATTCTTCCGGCGGCGGCAAAAATACATCCTCAAAGAGGCAGCTTTGACAATATTGAAACCAGTGAAAAAACAGTAAGCTTTTCATCACAACAAACAAGCGAAGTAAAAGTATTTCGTTCGGAATCAGAAGAAATAAACAATGTGAATATAACTGAATATATTATTGGCACAGTTGCAGGAGAAATGCCCGCAAGTTTCTGTACTGAAGCCCTGAAAGCTCAGGCAGTTGCAAGCTATACTTATATGAAATACCTTATGTACAACTCCGCCAATGGAAACATTTCCGATTCCTCGGCTATACATCAAAAATACATTGACACAACCCAGCAAAAAGAAAAATGGGGCGACAGTTACGAAGAAAACAGAAAAAAAATCAAAGAAGCTGTTGAAAGTGTATCAGGTCAATATCTTTCCTATAAAGGTAAGCCTGCTCTCACCGCATTCCATGCAATTTCTTCAGGTAAAACAAAATCATCACAGGAGGTTTGGGGTAAAGCTCTCCCATATCTGTGTATTGTAGATGCTCCCGGAGACACACTGTCCGAAAAGTATGAATCAGTAGTCACTTTCAGTCCCGAAGAGTTTAAATCAGCCTTCGAAGAAAACGCTGATTTAACATTTGAAGACGAGGATTTCAAAAATTGGGCATCCGTATACGAAAAAGATATCGACGGTTATATTAAAACGCTTACAGTCTGCAAAGAAAACTTTTCTTCTTCCGATGTCAGAAATATACTTGCTTTACCCGGTGCATCTTTCAAAGGAACAATCGAAGACGGAAATTATGTATTTACTGTTCACGGCAGAGGTCACGGTGTAGGTATGAGTCAGTACAGCGCTGATTATATGGCACGCCAAGGCGCTGACTATAAGAAAATTCTTGAGCATTTTTATCCCGGCACAATTATCATGGAAGATTGAAAAATATATTTACAAAAATTATGTTTGACTGTATAATGTAAGATAGCATACAAAAAAGGATGGTTGCAAATGTTTGTCAGAATTAACAGCGTCGGTTTATTCGGAATGAATAGTTACGGCGTCGGAGTTGAAGCTTCAGTCGACAATGGAATGGTTCGTTTTGATCTTGTAGGTCTGCCTGATGCCGCTGTAAGTGAATCACGGGACAGAGTTCGTTCTGCAATAAAAAACAGCGGATTTTTGTTCCCTGCTTCAAGATATACAGTAAACCTAACTCCTGCAGACATAAAAAAAGAAGGGCCTATTTACGATCTGCCTATACTTGTATCTATTCTTATTGCAACCGGTCAGCTTAATTGTGATGTAAACGATTCGGCTTTTTTCGGCGAACTTTCTCTCAATGGCAAGGTTAATAGGGTAAACGGTGCATTACCTATGGTCATAAAAGCACAGGAGCTTGGAATCAAAAAAATATACATTCCTGCAGAAAATGCAAGCGAATGCTGTATAGTCAAAGATATTGATATTTATGCAGTTGACAATGTAAAACAGCTCCACGCTCATCTTTCAGGTAAAAAGCAAATTGAAAAAGTAAGTGAAAGCAGCTACGGTGAACTTAAGCAGATATGGGAATATATGCCGGACTTTGCAGATGTCAAAGGGCAGTTTCAGGTTAAAAGAGCTCTTGAAATTGCCGCTGCAGGAGGACACAATGTGCTTATGATCGGCCCACCCGGATCAGGCAAAAGTATGCTTGCAAAAAGACTGCCGTCCATTCTTCCGGATATGACATTTCAGGAAAGCCTTGATGTGACAAAAATTTACTCAATAGCAGGAATTCTCCCTGAAAATGTTTCGCTTATTAAATCTCGTCCGTTCCGCTCACCCCATCACACAATATCAACCGCAGGACTTTCAGGCGGCGGAAGAATTCCCCGTCCCGGTGAGATAAGCCTTGCTCATCACGGAGTGCTTTTTCTGGATGAGCTTCCCGAGTTTTCCAGAATGTCCATGGAGACTCTGCGTCAGCCGATAGAAGACGGTAAAATTACCATCTCGCGTGTTTCCGGTACACTTACATATCCAAGTGAAATTATGCTTGTGTGTGCTATGAATCCTTGCCCATGCGGTTATTACGGACATCCCACAAAAAAATGTACTTGTACAAAAGGTGCACCTGCAAAATATCTCGCAAAAGTAAGCGGTCCTCTTCTTGACAGAATGGATATACATATCGAAGTTCCGCAAGTTGATTTTCAAAAGTTGTCAAGCGATGAAAAAGGTGAATCCTCTGCTGACATCAAAGAAAGAGTCAATAAAGCAAGAGAAATTCAGAATCAAAGATTCAAAGGAACAACTGTCACCTGCAACGCAAAAATGACTCCGGAACTCACAAGAAAATACTGCCGACTTAACGAAAAATGTAAAGAGATGCTCGAAAAATGCTTCGAGGCTATGGACCTTTCAGCAAGAGCATACGATAAAATTCTGCGAGTGGCAAGAACTATCGCAGACCTGGATTCAAGCGAAAGTATAGAGCTTGAACATATTACAGAAGCTGTACAATACAGAAGCCTTGACAGAAAGTTCTGGAGAACAGATAACTGAATAAAATTTATGCCCTGAACATCTATCTGATGTTCAGGGCGATTTCTTTATCAACCGTTAGCTACGAGAAGGAACGGTGTAAGAGCTATGAGATACTGTCCTAAATAATAGGTTGTATGGTTAAGCACAAAATTAAGCGTAGTGTTTCTGTCCTGTTTGATCGCGAAATACATCGGTGAGAGAATAACATCGGAAAGAAGGAAGAGAGCAGCACCGATTGTGTATACAAGGTAAGAAAGCTGACGGGTCTTTACATATGCCCACAATGCTGTTCCGGTCATTGTACCGAGAATAAGACAGTAAACTGTTACAATAGCGTAGAATTTACCGTATCTCTGCTTTGTCGGCTTTTCAAGAATGAGGTTAATCACTGTGATGAGAACACCAATTCCGAAAGCGATAAGCATATCTTTTACACCGAGCTTTGCATGAGTGCACATAGCTCCCATATAGAAGAAATGTCCGATACCGAAAGATGTAAAACCGAGATAAAGATACTGATCGTTATGTTCAGGATAGAGCCACTTCTGATCGAGATAAATATCGCCCATAAGACCAAGAACGCCGCCCATTACAATAAGCATAGCATAACGCCAGACATCAGGATATTCCGTATTGTTAAAAGCACCTGTTGTTGCGGTGAGAAGGAAGAATACACTTGTAAGACTCTTGACAAACACACCTGGAACACTTCTTTTTTTGTGACACATTACCATAAAGGCAATAAGAAAACACATACCAATACCGAATGATAAATATGTAGTCATAATTATAACCCTCCATTAAAGAATGTATTTACGCATCAATGCTGATACCGCGTTCCGCTCTGATAACTGCAAGTTCTTCAGCAATTTTTGCCTTCTTATCCTTTGTAAGGTCATAGAAGAACATAGGAATTGCACAAAGCAACATACTGATACCGGGCACGATCGAAACAAGTGTAAACATCGCAAAACGAAGATTATCAGGCATTTCAGTAGCAGCAACAACTGCCGTTGAAGAAAGCATCTGTTCAGGCTTAAGTCCAATCACCATATACATTATAACAATACCCGATGTGGCAAAAGCATTACCTATTTTGTTGATGAAGCCCTGACAAGCAGCACCGAGTGCATTATCTCTGAATCCGGTTTTAAGTTCCATATAATCGAGACAGTCACATATCATAGCGAAACAAACTGTATTAATAACACCAAGAGGGATACAAGAAATAATAATAAATGGGATACAAGCATAAAGATTCATCGTGAACCAACCAACAACTGTTGTAATGATACTTGCTGCAAAACCTGCAAGACAGCTGACAATTACAAGTTTCTTGAAGTCAATTTTCTTCATAAGCTTAGGCATAAAGAGTGTTGCGCCAAAAAGGCCTATAATTGAACTGATCTGGAAAACAGTCTTAACTGTAGAAATACTAGCCTCAACAGCAGCGATTCTTTCAGCTTCAGTAGCCAATGTTGCAAGGTCAGGTCCTATGTAAAAAGAGTATCTTGCGACGTGAATTGCGGCTGCAGAAACCATATATCTGCCACTCGAAAGCACGCCCATAAGAAGAACAAGTACAAGTGGCTTACACTTGAATATTCTGCTCAGCTGTGAAGGCTCACCCTCAGCACGTTTGCGCACAGGAATCTTAACTCTTTCCTTTACCTTAAAGGCAAACATATAAAGAACTGTACCAAGACCAACCGTAACGATTGCCATAAGAAGATATTTTCTCTTCTGTACAGTTAAAGGATCAATAGATTCCGGTGAATTTTCTACCCAAGCAGCAATAATAAGACCGATTACAAGGAAAAGCACTTCGGGCACAGCAGAACCGATAGAATTGAAAATTTTACTTATTGAAATAACTGAACTTCTTTCTGTCGAAGACGGAGTAATAACATTGGGAATACCCCAAAATGCAACGTCACCGACGGTATAAATCATACCCCAACCGACGTAAACAATAGCAGAATAAATCATAAGCTCTGTTTTGCCTAAATTCGGACTGAGATACATAAGAAATGTCATTATTGCAATAGGAATAAGAGCAATACGGATAAACGGCTTCATTTTTCCGCTTTTAAGGTTGCTTCTGTCAATAATCATACCCATCATAGGATCATTTATAGCATCCCAGATTCTTGCAAGCAACATCAAAAGCAGTACAAATATGGGTGATAACTGCAGAATATTAAGATAATAGTCACTGATGTAACTTGACATAAGAGCATAAATCATACCCTGTCCAAGACCGGCCACGCAAAAAGCAGTCAACTCTTTTTTGGGCACATACTTTTTTTCTTCCATAACTCAAACCTCCATGGTTGTTAATTATCCAGATAATTTTAACACAAATAAAACAAAAAATCTATCATTTGTCATCTAATAAGATCTTTTTATAAGTAGAAAAATGATAACATTTTTTGTGCTTTTTGACAAAAGTTTCTTTTATTATTGAAATTGTAACATTTTAATGTATATTATAGAAATGAAAAAATGAAAGGAAACATTAATATGACACAGCCAAGCAAATATTTTACTGACACTTTCTCATGGAATTGTGACAGCAAGACCGATGAAAGCCTTGTTATAACAAAAAACAATGTCCGTCTTTCACTTCTTACAGAAAGACTTCTTCGTGTTGAGGTTGACCCTCAACGGGATTTTATTGATGCACCCACGCAAACCGTTGTCAACAGAAATTTCTGTAAACCGCAGATCAGAACAATAGAAGACGGCGATGTTGTTATTATTATGACAACAAAAACTATTTTCCGTTATGATACAAAAAGCGAAAAAATGATTGGTATATCGCTTAAAAACGGAAAAAATCTTACTGAATTCAAAACAGGTAATCTGAAAGGCACCTACAGAACTCTTGATATGACTAAAGGAGCTATCCCACTTGGTGATGGACTTATGTCCACAAACGGTGTTGCTATTATTGACGATTCAGTTTCTCTTACCATTAATCCGGATGGTACACTTTCGGAAAGAAAAGGCAGTCTCAAAGACGAATACTATTTTGCTTATAATCACGATTACAGAGCATGCCTTAAGGATTTCTTCTCACTTTGCGGTGAAGTTCCCCTTGTACCAAGATTCTGTCTCGGCAACTGGTGGAGCCGTTATAAAGCATATACCCAGCAGGAATACATTGACCTTATGAAAAAATTTGTTGAAAAAGAAATTCCGATTACTGTTGCAACAATCGATATGGACTGGCATTGGGTTGATGTAAAAAAACGCTTTGGAAAAAGTGGCGGCAAACCTACTCTTATTCCCGGTAAAACTGATTTTATTTTCCAGGGTGACGGTTGGACAGGCTACAGCTGGAACACAGAGCTTTTCCCTGACTACAAAGGATTCCTCAAGTGGCTTCACGAACAGAATCTGAGAGTAACCGTAAATCTTCATCCGGCTCAGGGTGTACGCTTCTTCGAGGATATGTACGAAGAAATGTGCAAAATGATGGATGTAGACCCTGAAAGTAAAAAAAGAATAGACTTTGATATTACTGATCCTAAATTCATTGATGCTTATTTTAATGTTCTTCACAAACCTTATGAGAATGACGGTGTTGACTTCTGGTGGATTGACTGGCAGCAAGGAAAAAATACAAATATGAAAAACCTTGACCCTCTCTGGGCTCTCAACCACTATCACACCCTTGCAAACACAGACGGTGTAAAGCGTCCTCTCATTCTTTCTCGTTATGCAGAGGTTGGCTCGCACCGTTATCCTCTCGGTTTTTCAGGTGACACAAAAATCTGTTGGGAAGCACTTGATTTCCAGCCCTACTTCACCTCTACAGCAACCAACATCGGTTACACCTGGTGGAGCCATGACATAGGCGGTCATATGATGGGTTCAAAAGACGACGAACTCTACACACGTTGGGTTCAGTACGGAGTCTACTCCCCTATTATGAGACTTCATTCAACGAGTAATGAATTTATGGGTAAAGAACCCTGGAAACATACTTTTACAGCTGAAACGCTTGCTACGAAGGCTCTTCGTGAAAGACACACTCTCATTCCTTATCTTTATTCAATGAATTACCGCACCCACAAGGAATGTCTCGCACTGTGTGAACCTATGTATTATGAATATCCCGAATCACCGGAAGCATATGAAGTGAAAAACCAGTACCTCTTTGGTTCGGAGCTTATGGTTGCTCCCATAACATCAAAGCTCAACCCCAAGACCAATCTTGCAGCAGTAAAGGTATGGCTTCCCAAGGGCAGATGGACAGATATTTATACCGGAGCAATTTACGAAGGTGAGCAAATGCTTACAATGTACAGAGGTATTGAATCAATCCCTGTATTTGCCAAAGAAGGCGCTATCATTCCTATGGCAACCGACGATAGATCCAATGACTGTAGCAATCCCAAGGATATGACGCTTCGCGTTTACCGCGGTAATAACAGCTTCAATCTCTACGAAGATGATGGAGAAACAAACGAATTCCGTAAAGGTAATTTTGCTGTTACTAAATATCTGGTAAAAGAAGAAGACAGAAATCTCTCGTTCAACATTTTCCCAGCTGAAGGCAACTGCAGCTCACTTCCTCAAAGAAGAAATTACACTATCGTTTTTGAGGACATAACCGATGCGGACAACATCTGCGTAATCGTTAACGGTAAAGAGGCTAAATATGATGTAATCAAAACCTACGGCAAGGTTAAGCTTATACTTAAGGGTATAACTCCTAAAAGTAATGTTGAAATATCTCTTAACGAAACAAAAATCCGCGTCAACAAAGATAAGAAGGAATCGGTAATTGAGCTTGTTACAAAATATCAACTTCCTGTAACCTATAAAAAAACGAAGTTCGATCCCTTCCTTAAAACTCTCACAAAACTTCCTTCCTGTGATGAAGCATTAAGAGGTCCGCTCAACGAAGTGCTGATGATGAAATAACACAGTCTGAAAGGTTCTGAGAATATGATTTTTTTAAACAAAGTGAAAAAAATCTACGGAAAACAAGTCCTTACGCGCTTTAAGGATTACGGAACTGTATACTTCTTTTCCGAAAAAGATTTCCCCGGATTAAACAAACAACCCTATGAATTCAAAGGCTCTGACGGTCAGATTCTTCGTGGCAACTTCTATTTCTATGATAATCCGATAAAGAACCGTCTTGTAATATTTGAGCACGGCATGGGAGGCGGTCACCGTTCATATTTCAGAGAAATAGAGACTCTTACAGAACACGGTTATCTGGTTTTTTCCTATGATCATACCGGTTGTATGGAATCCGGAGGTGAAAACACAAAAGGTTTTTCACAAAGTCTCAATGACCTCGACTGTTGTATGAAAGCGCTGAAAAGCGAAGAAAGCCTCAAAGATTATGACTATTCGGTTATAGGACATAGTTGGGGCGGTTTCTCGAGTATGAATATTCCGGCTTTATATCCCGAAATAAGCCACATCGTCGCTATGTCAGGCTTCGTCAGCGTTTATGAAATGATTAAGCAGATTTTCTACGGCATCAAGGGTTTCTACAGTTATTTTTACGCTATTGAAGAAAAAAACAATCCTGTTTTTTCAAAGACAAATACTATCGACAGTCTTAAAAACACGAAAACAAAAGTGCTGATCATACATTCAGACGATGACAAAACAGTAAGCCGCAAAAAACACTTTGATGTTATTAAAAGTGGACTTTCCGACAACAAAAATGTCAGCTTTTTACTCGTCAGCGGTAAGAATCATAATCCAAACTTTACTGCAGAGGCTGTAAAATATAAAGATGCTTTTTTCAAGACTCTTTCAAAAAAGCTGAAAAAACACGAACTGTCATCAGACGAGAACAAAAAAACTTTTGTCGAATCCTTCGATTGGTGGAAAATGACAGAACAGGACGAAAGCATCTGGAGAAAGATTTTCGATTTCCTCGATAATTAAATAATAACAGATTCCTCACACCGTTGAATTTTTACAACCGGTAAAAGGAATCTGTTTTTTTATGAATAATTATTTATTAAATCTTTATCACTACACGTTGCCCTTAACACACTCAAAGCAGACCCAACCATTCTTTGTGTGGCGTGCTTTAATTTCAAAGCCATATTTCTTGAAAGCATCAATAACGTCCTGCTCGCGGGTATCGATAATACCTGACGTTATAAATAAAGCGTCGTCTTTCATAAAAGATGCAACATCTTTACAGAACATTATAATTACATCTGCTACAATATTAGCTACAACAATATCAAATTTACCGCTGACTTTATCAGTAAGATTTCCCTGCAAAACGGTGTATTCCGGCTGATGTAAGTTGTTGACCTCGCCGTTTTCTATAGCTGTTTTAACAGCGAGCGCATCTATATCAACACCAACCGCCTTTTCTGCACCAAGAAGAAGCGAAGCAATAGAAAGAATACCGCTGCCACAACCGATGTCAAGCACCGACTTGTCTTCAGAAATGTGTTTTTCAAGAGTCTCAAGACAAAGTCTTGTGGTTTCATGAGTACCGGTGCCAAAAGCAAGTCCCGGCTCAATATTGAGCACTTTTCTGTCTCCGGCTTCAAATTCGTCTTCCCAGGTAGGTCTTATAAGAAGCTTTTCACCAATAGGAATAGGATGAAAATACTGTTTCCAGTTATTCTCCCAATCTTCATTTTTACATTGATTGAGGATTATTTCACTCTTGATACCTTCAGCTGAATATCTTTCACGCAGGAAGGCAACAGCTTCATTCGGATTTTCTTCAGGTGAAATATAAACGTGTACAATAGCTTTTGTCCTGTCTTTTTTGAGGAGATCCTCGTCAATAAGATCAATGTGAGCAATCTCCCAGGCTTCTTTTTCAAGATCACGGTAATCTTCAATATAAATACCGTAAGGTACAACCATAGATGCTATGTCCCCTGCTCGGTCAACATCTTCGGCATTTACGCTGATTTTCACTTCAATCCAGTTACTCATTTTTTCTTCTCCTTTTTTAAAACTATAGCACCAAGTGCATCAATACAAACCTTTTGTCCCTGCATATCTGAACCGAAAACAGCTTTAGCATTATGCCATTCCCAGGGCAGATAATAATCAATCTGATGCTCATTACGATTGACTATTACCATAATTTCGTCATCATCATTTTCTCTGCAAAAAGCAAGACAACCAAGCATTTCTGACACGGTGCGATACTCACCGTCTTTGAGACAACTGCAATTTTTCCTCATTTTTCCCAAAGCCTTATAATGAGCAAGAAGCTCGTCGTTCTCATTTTCCCATGGATAAAACTTCCTGTTAAATGGATCCTTATATCCTTCCATACCTGCTTCATCGCCATAATAAATACAGGGTACACCCGGAAGTGTGAATTGAATTACGGAAGCAAGCTTGAGAAGTTTAACACCTAAAGCATACTGTTTATCTGAAAGAAAGTGCTCACTTTGCCACTGTCTGTCACGGTATTCACAGCTCTCACCGGCAAGATGCGTTATTGCTCTCATTGTATCATGCGTTCCTATGTGATTCATAAGCACATCAATGCAGCATTTAGGATAATTTTCAAGGATAGTCAATATTTTATCAGAGAAGCCTTCAACCTTACCGCTTCTGATAAAACTGATAATAGCCTCTGCGAAAGGATAATTCATAACACTATCAAGCTGTTTACCGCCAAAATAACGCCGTCTTTCTCCGTAACTGAACTTATTCGACGCATCTTCCCAAACCTCACCGAGAACAAGTGCATCAGGTTTTTCAGCTTTTACTGCACTTCTGAACGCATCGAGAAAAACATCAGGAAGCTCGTCTGCAACATCAAGTCTCCAACCTCTGGCACCAAGACGCAACCACTTTCTAGCAATCCCCTTTTCACTCGCGATAAACTCAATAAATGAGGGACATTCTTCTTTGATTTCAGGAAGAATGCTTATACCCCACCAGGACCGATACTCGTTGGGATAATTTACGAATTTGTACCAATCATAATACTCCGATTCCTTCGAGCGAAATGCGCCTGAATTACCGTATCTTCCATATTTATTGAAGTAAACGCTATCGTCACCCGTATGACTGAAAACACCGTCAAGAATTACAGAAATTCCGTATTCCGATGCCTTTTTACAAAGGCTTGAAAAGTCTTTTTCATCACCAAGAAGAGGGTCTATTTTACTGTAGTCCGACGTATCATATCTGTGGTTACTCTGCGATTCAAAAATAGGATTAAGATAAAGACAAGTAACGCCAAGCTCTGATATATAAGGAAGTTTTTCTTCTATACCCTTGAGATCACCGCAAAAATAATCATTATTAAGAACCTTACCCTCATTTGTAGGTCTCCATTCAGGCTCACCATAAATATCATTTCTTAACACTCTGTCGGCAGGAACATTTTTCTTTTTCTTTCCTGAATTATAAAACCTGTCAGGAAAAATCTGATAAAAAATTCCGCCTTTAAGCCAATCAGGGGTGATAAAATCTCTCGAATACACAGTCAACTGCCACGAATTTGTTCCCGAAGAAAGCGAACCCAGGCAACTTCCGTCGTGCATAATTTTTGTTCTTCCCCAAGGGGTATTATATTCGAAATGATAAAAATATATATCAGGCTCTCCCGCAGTATATCCCAATGCCCACCATTCCTGATCTTCGCCCTCCATAGAAAGCCAGGACATAGGATAATATATATTTTCACCTTTATCGCTTCGTATAACTAAATCAACCCCTGTACAACCGATATTGCGGGGCAAAATAACTTTAAAAACAATATGTTCACCTTGCTTCAAGGCGCCGAATTTGCTTTTATGTATAGTATTTCTGGAATTGTATGGGATATAATCCATAACTCACCTCTGTGTAATGAAATCTAATGTTCTTATCTTTTAATATGCGGCATATATTTTACAAAAAAACAAAATTGAGGTATGTAGCATGTTTATTGTTTCCGTGAAATCAACTATGATTAAAAAATTCGCTTTTTCAGCCTTTGCAGTCGCTTTGGCGATTATAGGCGGAACCATTTCCGTAATGTCAGAAAGAAGCGTTTCTGTAGGTTCCTTTTCTGACGTATCTCTGAATGCTGAAACTAACGATGAGCGTAAAGCCTTCTTCAATCATTTTGGTTGGGAAATCGCAGAAGATCCGCTTGAAGTAAAGGAAACAGTTATTCCGACAGAATTTAACGAAAGCTATAAGCAGTATAACGAACTGCAAAAAAAACAAAATTTTAATCTTGAAAAATATTGCGGCACACGGGTAAAATCCTGGAGCTATGAGATCCTCAACTATCCCGGTTACGAAAATTCCGACGGTGTTATAAGAGGTAATCTTCTTACCTGCAACGGAAAAATCATAGGCGGTGATATATGTTCGATAGAACTTGGGGGCTTCATGCACGGATTTTCACCCGAAATCAAGCTTGATATTACAGTAGAAAGCTCTGTCCCTCTTCAAGAAGAATAATGTCAACCGTTGCTCTCATATAAAGTCCCTCTGCCCGGTATTCCTCTTCGTGAACAACGCCCTCTTTTCTTATTCTTGCAGCAAAAGCGCCCGCTGAAAACGGAATCATAAACTCTGCCTCTTTTCTTGTTGGAGGCAGTTCCTTAAGGATTGCATCGAGAAGCTCGTCAAATCCACGCTTATTCAAAGCAGAAATCATAACAGTTTTGCCGAAAGTAGGCATTGAATACACATCGCCTACAAGATCGCACTTGTTCATAACGGAAATAACCGGCTTGTTTTCGCAACCAAGCTCCTTAAGAAGTCCCTTTGTTACTTCAAGATGCTCGGCAGCATATTCGTCTGAAGCATCGCACACATTAAGAATAACAGTTGCTGCAGCTGCCTCTTCAAGTGTAGACTTAAAAGCTTCGACGAGCTTGTGAGGAAGTCTTCTTATCAAACCAACTGTGTCAACAAGCATAACCTGTCTTCCGTCAGGGAGAATCAAAGCTCTGGATGTAGGATCAAGGGTTGCAAAAAGCTTATTCTGTGCAAGTACACCTGCATCTGTAAGCGCATTCATAAGTGTAGATTTGCCTGCATTTGTATATCCGACTATAGCAACAGTCTGAACGCCGTCCTTTTCACGACGTTTTCTCATCTGACTACGGCGCTTCTCAAGGGCTTCAAGCTCTTCTTCCAGCTTCTGAATCCTTCTTCTTATGTGTCGCTTATCACTTTCAAGCTTAGTCTCACCGGGACCTCTTGTACCTATACCGCCACCCAATCTGGAAAGAGCGGTACCCTGCCCTGCAAGCCGCGGAAGCTGATAGCGTAGCTGTGCAAGCTCAACCTGAAGCTTACCTTCAGCCGTCCTTGCACGCATAGCAAATATGTCAAGAATAAGCATCGTGCGGTCTATAACTCTGACATTTGTAAGCTTTTCGAGATTACGCTGCTGTGAAGGTGAAAGCTCACTGTCTATTATGATAAGATCGACCTTTTCATTGTGGCAGAATGCGATAATTTCTGCAAGCTTTCCTACACCTACGAATGTCGCCTTTTCAGGAGCTTCCCTTTTCTGTATAACCTTACCTACCACAAGAGCACCTGCTGTATCTGCAAGCTCCGCAAGCTCGTCTATAGATACTTCAGCATCAAAATCTCCTGTATCAACGCTAACAAGTAATGCTTTTTCCTGTTCTTGTTTATTCTCATAAAGTGTCATAAAGGCACTTCCTTTTCAAAAAAATTAAAGTACAATAAGCTTTTTTTCGCTTAATGTGAAGTTATCGAATCCACTTTCAGTAACTGCACCCATATCTTCGATTCTTACACCGAACTCACCCGGAAGATATATTCCGGGCTCAACGGTAACAATGTTACCCTCCCGAAGAACATATTCTGACGTAGGATTCAAAGACGGCGCTTCGTGTATTTCTACACCGACACCGTGACCGAGTCCATGACCAAAATATTCTGCATATCCTTTTGAAGCAATAATACCTCTTGCGATATTATCGACATCTTTACAAACAGCGCCTGCTTTTATTGCAGAAACAGACTTAAGCTGTGCATCAAGTACGGTTTCATACACCTCAATCTGTTTAGATGAAACCTCACCTACAGCAACAGTTCTCGTCATATCGCTGTGATAAAAATCAACAACAGCACCAAAATCCATTGTGATAAAATCCCCCGACTCAATCTTTTTATCGGAAGGTACACCGTGAGGCATAGAGCTGTTTTTACCGCTCACAGCTATAGTTTCAAAAGATAAAGCATCAGCGCCGTTTTTCAGCATAAAATAATCAAGCTCAAGAGCAATTTCTTTTTCTGTCTTTTCCGTGGAAATGAAAGAAAGAATATATTCGAATGCTTTTTCAGCAATTCTCTGTGCCGTTATAATTTTATTCTTCTGCATTTCGTTCTTCTTTATTCTGATAGCATCAATGGCCTCATCAAGTTTTCCATCGCAAATAATTTCCTGCTTTGAAACTGTAGATTTCTTGATAGACTGATACTTCCCGACTGAAATTCTGCTGCTTTCAATATGGAGCTTTTTTATTTTAAGCTTATCAATAAGATAATACAAATCATCTTTCATTGACTTAAGAAGCAGAATCACATCAACAGTTTTAATTTTTTCCTGTGCCGCTTCAATATATCTCGAATCGGTCAGAAAATACGACTTATCCTGTGTTACTATAAGATAACCGTTTGAAGAATGGAAGGCTGTGAAGTAAGAAATGTTTTCTTCACTCATTATAAGTGCAGCTTCACCTTTTTTTAAAAAGCCCTTTAATTGTTCAACCATAATTCTCTACTCCTTAATGCTTTTCTTGTATAAGATAAAAATCACCCATGGAAGTCCTTGGGTGATTTTTGAAAATTACTTGAATTTACGCTTACGAGCAGCCTCAGACTTCTTTTTTCTAGCTACTGACGGCTTTTCGTAGTGTTCTCTTTTACGAACCTCCTGGATGATGCCATCACGTGAAGTCTGTCTCTTAAAACGTCTGAGAGCGCTGTCGAGTGACTCGTTCTCTTTAACTTTTACCTGACTCATTTATATTTCCCTCCCTTACCTGTTAGCAGGGGTATATTTCCAAACGGATTCACGAGATATTATACATCAATAAACTCCGCTTGTCAAGAGTTAAAATAAGTATTTTTCTTATTTTACGACAATATTTACAAGTCTGCCCTTAACGTAAAGCTCTTTTACGATAGTTTTTCCTGCAATTTCTGCAGAAATCTTTTCATCAGCTTTCGCCATAGCGATCGCATCAGCCTGTTCAACGTCAGCAGGAACATTCATTTTTGCTCTTACCTTACCGTTAAGCTGTACAACAATTTCAATTTCATCATCAATGCATTTTGCTTCATCAAAACCAGGCCATTCAGTAATAGCAAGCAATTCACTACCTGCAAATACAAGCTCGTTAATTTCCTCTGTCACGTGAGGAGCGAAAGGATTAACAAGAAGAAGAAGTGCCTTAAGCTCTGCCTTATTGATAGAACCCTTGGCATAAATTGCATTAAGCAAGGTCATAAGCGCAGCAATAGCAGTATTGTATTTAAGAGCTTCAATATCTTCTGTTACCTTCTTTATTGTCTTATGGAATGAGGAGGAAAGCTCCTTGGAGAACTCGTCGCCGTCAACAAGAATCTCCTGAAGATTCCAGATTCTGTCTACGAAACGCTTACAACCCTTAACAGAACTTTCTGACCAGGGAGCCGCCTGCTCGTAGTCACCCATAAAGAGTACATAAGTACGAAGAACATCGGCACCGTAAACATCAACTACCTCGTTGGGATCAATAACATTGCCTCGTGATTTACTCATTTTTACACCGTCAGGACCGAGGATAAGACCCTGAGCCGTTCTCTTTGCATATGGCTCTTCGCAAGGAACAGCACCAATGTCATAAAGGAACTTATGCCAGAAACGTGAGTAAATAAGGTGACGGGTAACGTGCTCCATACCACCGTTGTACCAGTCAACAGGCATCCAATAATTAAGCTTTTCCATATTAGCAAGCTCGTTATCATTGTGAGGATCTATATAACGAAGGAAGTACCAGGAAGAACCTGCCCACTGGGGCATTGTATCTGTTTCTCTCTTTGCAGCAGCACCGCACTTGGGACAAGTACAGTTTACGAAATCATCGATCTTTGCGAGAGGGCTTTCACCGTCCTGACCGGGTTCAAAATTCCCAACCACGGGAAGTCTTAAAGGAAGCTCCTCATAAGGAACAGCAACCATACCGCACTTTTCACAGTGTACAATAGGAATAGGTTCACCCCAATAGCGCTGACGGTTGAATGCCCAATCCTTCATCTTATACTGAACGCCACGCTCACCGATACCCTTCTTTTCAAGCTCTTCGAGAACTCTTGCGATTGAAGATTTCTTGTCCTTATATCCGTTAAGATAATCGGAGTTAACCATCTCACCGTCACCGGTATATGCTTCTACAGAGATGTCGCCACCCTTGATAACCTCAATGATGTCAATACCGAATTCTTTAGCGAAATCATAGTCACGCTGGTCATGTGCGGGAACAGCCATAATCGCACCGGTACCGTAACCCATCATAACATAGTCAGAAATGAAAATGGGGATTTCTTTACCGTTTACGGGATTAATAGCTACGAAACCGTCAAGCTTTACACCTGTCTTATCTTTGACAAGCTGTGTACGCTCAAACTCTGTCTTCTTTGCACACTCACTTCTGTAGTTTTCAACTGCATCAAAGTTTGTAATCATATCCTTATACTTATCAAGCATAGGATGCTCCGGTGCCATAACCATAAATGTTACACCGAAAAGTGTATCAGGACGTGTTGTGTAAATACGAAGAGTTTCGTCTGTATTCTTAACATCAAAGTTTACGAAAGCACCCGTTGACTTGCCGATCCAGTTTTCCTGCTGAAGCTTTACATTAGGAAGGTAGTCTACCTCTTTAAGGCCTTCAAGGAGCTTGTCAGCGTACTCGGTGATGCGAAGATACCATACGTCCTTTGACTTCTGTACAATATCACTGTGGCAAATGTCACACTTACCGCCCTGTGAGTCCTCATTCGAAAGAACAACCTTACAAGAAGGACAATAGTTAACGAGAGTCTTATCTCTGAAGGCAAGACCGTTTTCGAACATCTTGAGGAAAATCCACTGCGTCCACTTGTAATAGCCCTCTTCAGTAGTATCAACGACTCTGTTCCAGTCGAAGGAGAAGCCTACTCTCTTAAGCTGTGAGGTGAACTTTTCGATGTTTGCATCGGTAACCTTTCTAGGGTGGATACCTGTTTTGATTGCATAGTTTTCAGTAGGAAGACCGTAAGCGTCGAAGCCGATGGGGAAAAGCACATTGTAGCCTTCCATTCTTCTCTTACGTGAAACGACCTCAAGACCTGAATAAGCCTTAATATGACCAACGTGCATACCTGCACCGCTGGGATAAGGGAATTCTACAAGAGCGTAGAATTTTTTCTTATCGGAATTGTCCTGTGCGTGGAAAACACCTGCTTTTTCCCAGTTGTCCTGCCACTTTTTTTCTGCTTTTTTAAAATCGTAATACAAACTTATCACTCCGTTTTATAAATTACATTTTAATCTTCCGTTATTGTATCGGAAATATCAATTTCTCTTGCATCTTGCCAGAGTCTTTCAAGATTATAATACTCTCTTGTCTCGCCTGTGAAAACGTGAACGAGAATACTGTTGTAATCAAGAAGAATCCAACCTGTTGCCTTACCTTCAACATGATAAGGGCTTACTCCCTTTTCCTTAAGCTCATACTCAACCTCATCGGCAAGTGATTTGACGTGAGTGTTTGATGTACCTGAACATATAATAAAGTAATCTGCAACGATTGAATGCTCGGTGATTTCAATAGCTTTGATGTCACGTGCCTTCTTTTTATCAAGAACTCTGACAATTTCCTTTAAAACTTCAAGATCGGTCATCCTTTATCTCCTTTTCTGTTTTATTTATGATAAGCTCATTGTAATACTCAACACTATCAGTATGAATGAGCCTTTCTTGCTTTGAAAGTGACGAAAAAGAATACTTAAGCGCATACAAAGCTGCTTCGTCAAGACCCTTTGTTGTAGCAAGTTCACGCATCGCATCAACATCAGGATAATTTCTTTCTGCAGAAATATAGTCCGCTATATAAACTATTTTATCAAGCAGACTCATACCCGCTTTTCCCGTTGTGTGATACCTTACTGCCGAAAGAATCTCCTCATCGGTAATGCACATCTCTGTTCTGAGAAAGGCCTCACCAGCCATAGCATGCCACAGTTTAGGATTGTTTTTTTCGGTACGGCTTAAGATTATACCACCTTTTTCCATAATTTGCAACTGTTCTTCTTTAGTTGCGTTTTTCATTATATCATGAACAAGTCCCGCAAAATATGACTTTTCTCTGTCACCGCCGTATTTTTCAGCAAGAACAAGTGCACTGTCAGCAACATTAAGCGAGTGAATATATCTTTTTTCTTTAAGACGGGCTTTCAGGAGTTTTCTCCACAGTGTGTAATTATCAGTATAAATCTTTTTTTCAGCCAGATATTCTGACACACTTTTACCCAAATATTTTTCCGCTATGTCACCTTCTTTAATGAGCTTTCTCACTTGTGTTGAGGAGCATTCAAACGGAGCAACACAAGAAAAAATAATCTCATTACCGTTTAGCTTAAGAGTATTTTTTGCATATGTCCTAAGCTCGTCTACAGAAACTTCATTTTCTCTTGTTGCAACGCACAACGTAACATTATTAAGTATTTCCTCATAACGGTACCAATTATGAAAGCATAAAAGCATATCAGAGCCTATTATAAGAAAAAGACTATCATAAGGATACAGCTTTTTAAGTTCAGCTACAGTATCAACAGTATAGCTTTTTCCGCCGCGTGCAATCTCAAGATCACTAACATCGTAGCAGCTTTCATCAAACATAAGACGGCACATATGAAGCCTTTCCTCTTCTGTGGCGAGGTCAGTACTCTTTTTATGGGGAGAAGTTGCCGTCGGAATAACAATCACTTTATCAAGATTTGCCTGTTCCATCAGACTTTCAGCAAGATGTTTGTGTCCGAGATGTGGTGGATTGAATGTACCACCGAAAATACCAATTCGCATTTTATTTCTTACCCTTTGTTGTTACCCTACCGGTAAAACGAAATTTTTTGTTATTTTCGCGTCTTTCAGCCGCAGCCTTTTCACGCTGAAGCTTTGCCGCCTTTTTCTTATTCTTTTCCTTCTGAAGCGCTTTTTCCTTTAATTCAGGGCTCTCCCTGTAAAGTACGATAACACCACCGATTACCTGAATAACCTCCGCACCTGTAGCCGATGCAAGGGCGTCAGCGGTTTCTCTCGGTGTAATGGGTGAGGATTCAAGAAGAACCTTAACCTTGATAAGCTCTCTTGCTCTCAAGGCATCATCCGTCTGTTTTATCAGGGCATCGGACATTCCGCCTTTACCCACCTGAAAAAGTGGTTCAAGATGATTCGCCTGCGCTCTGAATTTTGCTCTTTCTTTACCAGTCATTGTAAATCTCCTGTATATAAGTTTAGTTTCTCATTAATTGTTGCAGATTCTTTAGTGCATTACCTCTGTGACTTATTGCGTCCTTTTCCTCTGCGGAAAGCTCGGCAAAGCTCTTATCACCCACCATAAACAATGGATCATAACCGAAGCCGTTGTTTCCTCTGTATCCGTAGCCGATTTTGCCTTCGCAGGCCCCCTCGGCAGTTATCTCACTACCATCAGGGAAGCAAACGCAAATTGAGCAAACAAATCTTGCCGTTCTTTTTTCATCAGGCACGTCCTTCAGGTTGAAAAGAAGCTTTTCATTGTTTTCGGCATCGTTTCCGTGTTCGCCGGAATATCTTGCAGAATAAACTCCGGGCTCACCACCCAAAGCGTCAACACAAAGTCCGCTGTCGTCTGCAATACAGGGAAGTCCACTTTCACGGCAACCTGACTGCGCCTTAATGCGTGCATTTTCAAGAAACGTTTCGCCTGTTTCTTCTGCCTCTGTAAGCTCAATGCCCAGGTCTCTGTCTGTTACGACTTCGTATCCCATAGGTTCAAGTATGCGAGCCATTTCAGCCAATTTATGCTTATTATGACTTGCAATTATAATCTTCATTTTTAGTCCTCCTCGGCATAGGTAACTGATGTGTCCTCGAAAAGCGCCTTTGCGAAAACCTTTGGCTTAAAAGGCTGAAGATCGTCAATCTGCTCACCTACACCGATAAATTTAACTGGGAGCTTAAGCTCATTTTTGATTGTAAGCACAACGCCACCTCTTGCAGTACCGTCAAGCTTTGTAAGAGCAATACCTGTAAGCTCGGCAACATTCATAAACTCCTTAGCCTGATTTACTGCATTCTGACCGGTAGTTGCATCGAGTACAAGAAGAATTTCACGGTCAGCATAGGGAAGCTTCTTTTCAACAACTCTGTAAATTTTAGCAAGCTCGTCCATGAGGTTTTTCTTATTGTGAAGTCTACCTGCTGTGTCACAGATAATGATGTCGCAATCTCTTGAAAGTCCTGCCTCAATAGTATCATAAACAACAGCCGCAGGGTCTGCTCCCTCTTTATGCTTAATAATGTCAACACCGGCTCTTTCAGCCCATATTTCAAGCTGTTCGATAGCGGCAGCTCGGAAGGTATCTGCTGCACCGAGAATTACACGCTTGCCTTCCTTCTTATACATAGCAGCGAGTTTACCGATTGTTGTAGTCTTACCTACACCATTTACACCGATAACAAGAATTATAGAAGGTACTGTAATAAGACCCATATCCTCGCCGCCGTCAATCATATCGGCTATAATGTCTGAAATTATCATTTTTGCGTGCTTGGGGTTGCGCACTTCATTGTGATTTACTCTCTTACGAAGCTCTTCGACAATATCGGTAGCTGTTTTCATACCGATGTCGCCCATAATAAGCGCCTCTTCAAGATCATCATAAAAGTCATCGGTGATTTCCTCATATGCACCGAGAACATCTTCAATTCTGCCTGTCATTCCCTCACGGGTTTTCTTCAGACCGAAACCGAACTTTTTAAAAATTCCCATAATTTACCTCCTAAGGGGTGAAAATAAATATTAGCCTGTTATACCGAGCTGTTTTGCTAGCTCTGCTGTCTTTAATTCAAGAAGCTTTGATACACCCTGTTCCTGCATTGTAATACCGTAAAGCATATCAGCTTCTTCCATTGTTCCACGTCTGTGAGTTATAAGTATAAACTGAGTATTATTCGTCATCTTTCTCACATATTGAGCATATCTTGTAACATTTACATCGTCGAGAGCCGCTTCAACCTCGTCAAAAATACAGAATGGCGCAGGGTTAACCTTCATGATTGCAAATAAAAGTGCGATTGCCGAAAGCCCCTTTTCACCACCGGAAAGAGAATCAAGTCTCTTAACATTTTTACCGGGTGGCTGTAATTTAATGTCAATGTTGCTCTCAAGAATGTCGGCAGGGTCTTCAATTATGAGCTCTGCCTTGCCACCTCCGAAAAGCTCACGGAAGGTATCATTGAAATTAGCATTGATTTTGGTGAATTGCTCTCTGAACTGACAAGACATCTTATCTGTAAGCTCTGCAATCAGCTTTATAAGCTCTTTCTTCGATTTTTCCACATCGCCTACCTGATAGGACATAAACTCATAACGCTCTTTGACTTCTTTGTACTCTTCAATAGCGCCGACATTAACCGAACCGAGTGCTCTGATTTTACCTTTGATTTCATTCAATGACTTCTGGGCCACTCTCGGCTCTTCAGGTTTATCGACAGAGTTTTCTGCTTCTCTTCTTGTAAGCTGATATTCTTCAAACAGCTTGTTTTCCGTATCAAAATAGTCCTTTTGCATTGCCTCTTTGCGCTCTTCGAGACGTGCAAGCTCACCGCTGATTTTTTCTCTCTCGGCAGTCTTGGTACGCTCTGAAGCACGCAATTCAGAAGCTCTTTCTTCCTCTTTTGTTCGTCTTTTCTGCAGTTCAAGAATTCTTTCGTTTGCTTCTCTACGTTTATCATCAAGTCGCCTTGAAAGCTCGGCAAGCTCAAGAATCTGCTTTTCTGTCTGAGCTATCTTTAGTTTAATATCCTCAATTTCCCTATCAAGCTCTTTATCCTTATCCTCATAATTGATAAGTCGTGCCTTTAAGAGATTGAGTGCCTGTCTGCGAGCCTGGAGATCCTTTTCTGCACCGTGCAAATCAAGATTAAGACGGGAAATAACAGATGCGATTTCTTCGCTTTTACTAATAATCTCTTCACTCTTTTCACCGAGAGTTCTGAGACTTTCCTCACCGCCCTGTATTCTCGCAGTAAAATCGCTTACAGCTTCAGAGGATTTTACATAATCGGCTTCTATTTCCTTAAGTCTGCTATCCGCTTCTGTCTTTTCACGAATGAGCTCCTCAAGGTCAAGCTTTGCCGAAATGTACTGCTGTGATACAAGGTTGAGCTGTCCTTCTATACGGATTTTTTCTTCTTGGGCAGCAGCAATACTTTGTTTAAGGCTTTCTGTTTCACGTTCAAGCGCATCAAGCTCCTGAACGATTTTTTCATAATCAGCAGTAAGTGCGCTTACCGCTTCATCAAGTTTTTTCTGCTTTACTTTAAGTTCATCAATTTCTGTGACTCTTGAAAGAATACCTGCACTTCTGTCCTGTGAACCACCGGTCATTGATCCGCCGGGATTGATAACCTGACCGTCAAGAGTGACAATTTTAAACCTATGACCGTATTTTTTTGCTATAGTTATAGCACTTGTAAGGTCTTCCGCAACAACTGTTTTACCTATAAGTGATGTTATGATTTCGTGATAAACAGCATCGTAGCTTATAAGATTAACTGCCATATCCACATAACCGTAGCAATCCTCAAGGCCTTTTTCTTCAAGAGTTTTTCCTTTAATGGCTGAAATAGGTTGAAAGGTTGCTCGACCGAGATTTCCTTTTTTGAGGAAATTGATCGCGGCTTTAGCATCGTTTTCGGTATCAGTAACAATGTTCTGTATTGAATTGCCAAAAGCCGTTTCTATGGCTACTGCAAACTCACCCTTTACAGAAATAAGCTGTGAAACTGTACCGTGAATACCTTTAAGTGCACCCTTTTCGCCTTCTTTGATAACCTTTTTTACTGCCCCTGAATAGCCTTCCATATTCTTTTCAAGCTCAAGGAGCATTTTTATCTTTGAAGAGACACGCTGACTTTCAAAGCTCTTTTCGTCAAGCTCTTTCTTTAATCTGTCAGCCTTTTCATCTTTTTGTCTGAAACTGATACTATACCCGCTTAAAGCATTATTGAGTCCGGTTATCTCTGAAACGCTATCTGCAACTGCTTTTTCTACACTTGCTTTTTGGGCTTCGAGTTCCTCAACAGTTTCTCTTTTGCCGGAAATGAGACTGTCAACAGTTTCCTGTCTTGAAAGTATCTCGTTTTTTGAAGAAAGTGCAGTTGAAACTCTGACTCTATAATCGGCAAGTAAGGCTGTAAGAGATGCAAGCTCTCCCGAAATCTTATCTCTTTCCTGTCTTAATTCACCGCCCGAACTTTTCATCATTTCAAGCTCGGCACTCGCTTTAGCGAGACTTGCAGTTTTTTCTTCCTTGATTTTCAGAATCTGTGAAATTAACTTTTCTTCAGTTTCAATCTCCTTAAGAAGCTGTTTCTTATCGCTTTCACTGTCATTACGACTTTTTTCTATTCGCTCAATAGTGTCCCTGTTGTGTTCAATAGAGCTTTTAAGCACAGCCTGCTGACTTCCTGCATTAGCTGCCTGCCCTTCAAGAACAGAAATACCGTTGCGTATTTCTTCTATTTCTATATTGATGTTCTGTGTATTTCTTACACATTCTTCTATCTGTTCCTCGATAGCTGACAGTTCTTCCTCTATCTCGCTATAGTGACCTGTAGCAACAGCAATATTATCGCCCTGCTTTCTTAAGCCTTCGCGGAGTTTGTCAATATTGTAAAGCCACAAGCCAATTTCGAGCTTTTTCTTCTCCTCTGCAAGGATAAGAAATTTCTCTGCCTTTTCGCTCTGGTGCTTAAGAGGTCCGATTCTACCCTCAAGTTCAGCGAGAATGTCTCTTAATCTTATAAGGTTATCCTCTGCCTGAGCAAGCTTTTTAAGTGAGTCGTTACGTCTGTAACGGTATGACGAGATACCTGCTGCCTCTTCAAGCATTTCACGGCATTCCTTACCCTTACCGCTGACCATATCAGCGATTTTACCCTGACTTACCATTGAGTAGCCGTCTCTTCCGAGACCTGTATCCATAAACAACTCATGGACATCACGAAGTCTTACAGATGCTCCGTTAATTTTATACTCACTCTCACCTGAACGGTAATAGCGTCTGGTAACACTCACCTCGTCTGAATCATAGCCCTTAAGAGTCCTGTCTTTATTATCAAGGCGTAAGGTTACCTGGGCATAACCGTAGGCTTTTCTGACCTTGGTACCGTCAAATATTACGTCCTCCATTTTAGAGCCTCGCAAAGACTTACTTGACTGTTCACCGAGTACCCAACGGACGGCATCGGAAATATTACTCTTTCCGCTACCGTTAGGGCCGACAACAGCAGTTATTCCTTTGCCGAAATTCAATACTGTTTTTTCAGGAAAGGATTTAAAGCCTTGCATTTCAAGTGCTGTTAATATCATATCGTTAACCTCGCACACTTACTTTATATTTTGGATAATCTTTATTTTGTATGACACTTACTTCATAGCCCATTTTATTAAGCTTATGAATATTTGTTTTTTTCTGTCCTATAAGCATAGAAAGATATTTACTGCCAACAGTAATTTCAATTCTGCCTCCGCCAATACCTGTATCTTTTAGCTGTGAAATAACTTCATCAAGGTACAACTTACTTTCGCAGATTTCTCTGAAAGCAGGGTGATATGCACCTGCAACAAAGCCTTCATCGACATTTCCGCCGGAATGAAGTCCGAGTCTTATTACTTTTATACCAGCGCTATCAAACATTTTTAGAAGAATTTTACATAGTTCGGCAGCTTCATCGACAGTCTGCGGTTTATACTCACCTTTTCTGTATAGCTCACAAAGCTTCGTACCTTCAAGTACTACTGTAGGGTATATTCTGACAGTATCGGGTTTTATAGAAATTATCTTTTGTGCCGTAGCAACAGATTTTTCCTCCGTATCGCCGTAAAGACCCGTCATCATCTGAAGTCCGAGTTCAAAATCGTACCCCTTTATCAGCTCTGCAGCCTTATAAACATCTTCCTGAGTATGTCCTCTGGTATTCATCTGAAGAACATCATCGTCCATGCTCTGACAGCCGAGTTCGATCGCTGTAACACCATATTGCTTCAGAAGAGTAAGAATTTCAGCTGTAATGCAGTCAGGTCTTGTAGATATTCGTATCCCTTTGAATAAGCCTTTTTTTATATAACTGTAAGCTTCTTCAAGCAAAGAAATCATATATTCTCTGTCAATTGCAGTGAAGCTACCACCAAAAAAAGCGATTTCACCTTCATTACAATCGGCGCTGTTCAAGGCTGTATTAACGGCAGAATCAATCTCATCGGGAAGCAGACGATGCAACGAACCGGAAATGGTTTTCTGATTACAAAAGCTACAACGGTGAGGACAACCCTCATCAGGCACAAAAAGTGCAACATTTATATGTCTCAAAACTTTATACCCATAAGCTCAAGAGCCTGCTTTGCCGCCTGCTGTTCTGCAAGCTTTTTACTTCTGCCTACACCGCAACCGATAACATTACTGTTGAGGTTAACTTCCACCTCAAAGCGTTTATCATGGTCAGGACCGCTTTCTCCCACAAGAACATATGTAAGGTGCTCGTGCGGATTTTTCTGTATAATCTCCTGAAGCTCTGTCTTATAATCTCTGATTTTCATCTGTTGGTCAGCTGTTCTTTTTACGAAATCAAGTACGAACTCTCTTGCCTCATCAAGCCCGGAATCAAGATAGATCGCTGCTATAAGTGCTTCAAAAGCATCAGCAAGTATAGAAGCTCTCTTTCTACCGCCTGTACGTTCCTCGCCCCGTCCGAGCAGTATATACTTTCCGAGTTCTATTTCCTTTGCAAAACCGAAAAGTGACTTTTCGCAAGCACATGCTGCTCTTCGTTTTGTCATTTCGCCTTCAGGAAGATGGTTAAGATTGTGGTAAAAATATTCAGCCGTAATAACGCCGAGAACTGAATCTCCGAGGAATTCAAGTCTCTCATTACACTCTCTTGAAAGCTGTTTCTCATTAGCATAAGAGGAATGTGTCATAGCTGTTTCAAGTAAAACTGTATTTTTGAATTTATATCCGATACGCTCTTCAAGCTCTGAAAAATTCATTATACTCCCATCCTTTCAAGATATTCTTTTAAATCAGTCATAGCTCTTTTGCTTAAAGCCTCATATCTGAGGCTCTTATCTCTTATTTTAGGCTCAATCGGCGGTAAAACACCGAAATTGGCACCCATAGGTTGAAAATTTTTAACGGATTCATCGCTGATATATCTGCTTAGTGCACCCATCATCGTTGTTTCAGGCAAAACAAGAGTTTCTTTGCCTTCAAGCAGCCTCACCATATTTAATCCGGCAAGTATACCCGAAGATGCTGACTCCATATAACCTTCGACACCTGTAATCTGACCTGCGAAAAAGAGGTTCTTTTTCTTTCTGAATGAAAACGTCGGTTCAAGCAACTCAGGTGAATTAATAAAGGTATTTCTGTGCATTACACCATAACGGAAAAACTCGGCATTCTTAAGTGCAGGAATCATAGAAAACACTCTCTTTTGTTCACTAAACTTAAGATTTGTCTGAAAACCTACAAGATTAAGCATTGTTCCGCTACTATTTTCCTTACGAAGCTGCAAAACCGCCCAAGGTCTGTGACCTGTTCGCGGATCAACAAGTCCTACAGGCTTCATCGGACCAAAACGCATAGTGTCTTTACCTCTCGAAGCCATACCCTCAATCGGCATACAGCCTTCGTACACATCTTTTCTCCTGTCGAAAGAATGAAGTTCCGCGCTTTCAGCGTTTATGAGGGCTTCATAAAAAATTTCGTATTCTTCCTTATTCATAGGACAGTTGATGTAATCGTCCTCGCCACCGCGTTCGTATCTCGAAGCTGTAAAAGCACTTTCCATATCGATACTGTCACGTGAGACAATAGGTGCAGCCGCATCATAAAAATGAAGACCGTCACCGCATATTTCACCTATTTTTTCACTGAGTGCATCAGAAGCAAGAGGACCTGCGGCAATGATAACATTACCCTCGGGGATTTCTGTTACTTCCTGACGGATAAGTGTTATTCTCTCATTCTGCTCTATTTTCTCGGTTATAAGTCCGGCGAATATGTCTCTGTCAACTGCCAATGCACCGCCTGCCGGGACTTCAGCTTTGTCGGCACACTCCATACAAAGTGAGCCAAAGGCTCTCATTTCGCTTTTAAGCAGACCGGCAGCAGATGCGAGTCGTTTGGCTTTTAACGAATTAGAGCAAACAAGCTCTCCGAGCAGGGGCATTTTATGAGCGGGTGAAAATCTGGCAGGCTTCATTTCATAAAGCTCAACATCGAATCCGTATTTTGCAGCCTGCCATGCAGCTTCTACACCTGCAAGACCGCCACCTATGATTTTTATTATTTCTGCCATAATTCTCACCGCCTTTCAAATTAATCAACCTTTGGATTTTTTACCTTTTGTTTCTTTGGCTTTATAGCCGCATTTTTCGTCAAGGCAGGACACGATTCCGCCTTTACCCTTAAATAAGGATTTTCCGCAATTCGGACACTTATCCTTTGTCGGTTTATCCCATGTCATAAAGTTACATTCAGGCCAGTTATCACAACCGAAGAATGTATATCCTCTCTTGGATTTTTTAGATATAACCTTACCTCCGCAAACAGGGCAGTTTGCATCAGTTTCGATTACATAGGGCTTTGTTGTTTTACATTCGGGATAAGCAGGACAAGCAAGGAATTTTCCAAAGCGTCCTGTCTTAATAACCATCATCCTGCCGCATTTTTCGCAGGGAATATCTGTCTCGTCTTCCTTGAGCTGAATTTTAACACCGTCCATCTCAGACTTTACCTTCTGAAGATTTTTATCAAAATCATCGTAGAATTCATGAAGCATACGGATATAATCCTCTTCACCCTCGCCTACTTTATCAAGACTTGTTTCCATCTGTGCAGTAAACTTAACGTTTACAATGTTTTTGAACTTGTCCTTAAGAAGTCCGACGATTGCTTCTCCGAGCTCTGTAGGAATAAGCTGCTTTGATTTTCTTGTAATATACTCTCTTTTGACTATGGTAGAAATAATGGTTGCGTAGGTACTGGGTCTTCCCACACCGTTTTCCTCAAGAGTTTTTATAAGTGACTCTTCAGTAAACCTCGGAGGAGCCTGAGTGAAGTGCTGATTTTTAGCAATTTCTTTTAATTTTACATTTTCGTTTGATTTAAGGCCTTCAGGAAGCTGTTTCTTTTTTTCTTCATCGTCGTTAGCGTTATAAACTACGGTAAAACCGTCAAACTTAACGCTGTATCCGCTCGCAGTAAATACACAGTACTTCTCTTCAGGTTGGCCAGAAACTGTGCTTCTGATTTCAAGCTTCGTTGTATTCTGAAGACAAGGTGACATCATGCTTGCAATAAATCGCTTCCAGATAAGGCTGTACAGCTTATACTGCTCTGCTGAAAGACTCTCTTTTATGCTTTCAGGTGTAATTGATACTGTGGAAGGTCTTATTGCTTCGTGACCGTCCTGAGCGTTGCTTCTTGACTTGAAGTAATTAGGCTTATCGGGGTTATATTTAGCACCATAAGTATTGCTTATAAATTCTCTTGCAGCCTGACGCGCCTCCTCTGAAACTCGGAGAGAGTCCGTTCTCATATATGTTATAAGACCGATAGAACCATATCCGGGGATGTTGACACCTTCATACAGCTCCTGTGCAATTTTCATTGTTCTTTCCGCTCTGAAGCCAAGTCTTTTTGAAGCTTCCTGCTGAAGGGTTGAAGTTATAAACGGAGGTGCCGCATTCTTTTTTCTTACACCGTTTTTGAGAGAGTGAATATAATATGAAGCATTGTCAAGACGAGCTATATATGAATTGACCTGCTCTTCAGTTTTAAGTTCTATCTTGCCTGTTTCATCGCCGTAAAACTCGGCTGTAAAGCTCTTTTTTGCACAGCTGAACTTACCTTCAAGGCTCCAATATTCCTCAGGAACAAAAGCTCTTATCTCCTCTTCTCTGTCTGTGATAATTCTCAAAGCTACGCTCTGCACTCGTCCAGCTGAAAGTCCGCGTCTGATTTTCTGTGAAACAAAGGGACTGAGCTTATAGCCGACAAGCCTGTCGAGAATTCGTCTTGCCTGCTGTGCATTAACTAAATCAATATCGACCTTTCTCGGATTAGCCATACCGTTTTTAACACCGGTTTTGGTAATCTCGTTGAATGTAACTCTGTTTGCCTCTTCAAGATCAAGACCAAGAATTTCGGCAAGATGCCACGAAATTGCCTCTCCTTCACGGTCAGGGTCGGTTGCGAGATAAACTTTATCGCTGTCAGCAACAGCTTCTTTAAGCTCCTTGACAAGCTTTTCCTTGCCCTTAACAATACTGTATTTGGGTGCAAAATCGTGTTTAACATCTACACTCAGTCTTGCTGCGGGAAGGTCTCTGATGTGACCTTTCGAAGCTACGATATTATATCCGCTTCCGAGATAATTTTTGAGTGTTTTTGCTTTTGAAGGAGACTCTACAATTATTAAATCTGCCATTTATGTTCACCTTTTCTAGATTTATTTCAAGCGATATTTGTTCGGCCCGTCACTTTCTGCAATCGAAAGCATCTCGAGCTCTGTAAGAGAAACCAGAATTTTATTAATCGCAAGACCGCTTTCTCTTTTAATGTCGTCAAGGGTACAAATACCATCAGACATTATATTATACACTATCAAAGCATTTTTAGAAATACTTTCCGGAGAAATTTTTACCTTATTTTCTGTTTTTTCTATGTTTTCTTCTTCCGAAACAGCTTTTTTAACTTCAGCTGTGTCTGTGTCAGACTTTTTTCTCCTGATTCTTTTGACGGATTTCTTTGAATACGACGAATCAACAGTAATATCCGCAAAGGTATTCCCATCTTTAATCTTATGAGTTTTTTTAGACTTTGTTATATCACGGTAGTAAAGTAAGATGTCCTCACCAGAAAAGACAGGGTTAGCGCCTTCTGTTATAAGTTTATTTGATCCGGCAAAATTTCCGCTTTCAATATCACCCGGAAGTACAAAGACATCGCGTCCTTGCTCAAGAGCGTGATTTGCCGTGCTGAATGTTCCGCTCCTTTCGGCAGCTTCAACTATAACAACACCTCTGCTCATACCGGAAATAATTCTGTTCCTGCGAGGAAAAGAGCCCTGAGTTACCGGTGCATAGGGTGGATATTCAGTAACGAGAGCACCGTTTTGAGCAACAGCTTTTCTCAATGCTGAATTTTCCGGAAGATAATCATTACCGTGTCCGCAACCCATAATAAGAACTGTTTTTCCGCCGTTTTTTAGTGCACTTTCATGAGCAACACTATCCAGGCCTAATGCACCACCGCTTACAACCACGTAATCGTTACATGCCAAAGTAGCCACAATCTTTTCTGCTGCCTTTTCACCGTAAACACTGGGAGTTCTGCTGCCTATAACAGCTAAAGCCTTCTCTTCGTTGAGGATTTTATAGTCACCTCTTACATAAAGCACAAGAGGATAGTTTTCGATTTCCAAAAGCCGTGAAGGATAATATTCACTATCGGGAGTTATCAGATGTATCTTATGACGAATACAAAAATCAAGTCTGTCGCTGAACTTTTCAGGTTTATTTTTCAAGAACCGTTCGCGTATCCTTGCGTTTAATTTTTCGTCTTTTAAGAACTTTTCACCAAGACGATAAATCGTTTCAGCATCACTATATTTTTCAAGTAATTGTTTTACGTTGTTATAAGAACCGAGACACTCCTGAAGCCACAGCCAATAAAGTATATTATTATCAGCCATTTCTCATCATCTCCCACATTGTGATTGCCGCCGCCATAGATGCGTTTAAAGATTCGGCTCTGCCTGCCATAGGTATTGTCACCTTCTGACAGATTTCAAATATCTCATCACTTACACCGTTACCCTCGTTGCCTATTACCGCAACAACACCGCCCGATAGATTTTCAGCAGTTATTTTGCAAGCACTGCTATCCGGAGTAGTGGCGTATATTTTCATTCCTCCGTTTTTAAGCCCGAGCAAGGTTTCCTTAAGGTTATCGCTTTCGATTATCGGAAGCCTTAAGGCAGAACCCATAGCCGCACGCTGCGCCTTTGGATTATAAATATCGCAGCAGCAGTAGGTTATCGCGCCACTTATTCCGAGCGCTTCTGCAGTTCTGAAAACCGCACCGAGATTGGCAGGATCCTGAACATTTTCGAGAGCGAGGTACTTGCCTGATAAATCAATTTCATGATTTATTTTTCTTTTTCTGCATATGCAGAATATCCCCTGTGGGGTCTGCGCCTGTGTGATTTTCTTTTCAACATTTTCTGAAATTATGAAGCTGTTTTCAGATGCTTGTGTGATAAAAGTGACATCTTCGGAGAATTTTTCGGCTGCAAAATCAGTTACAAAGGTAGTCTCTATTTCATAACCTGTAATAGCGGCGTCTCTGCAAAGACGAAGCCCCTCAAGAAAAAACAATCCTGTTTGTCTGCGGTATTTTGACGAGGTTGCAACCTTTACAGCTGTTTTGATTTTGTCATTTGATGCACTTTCTATACGAAGCATTTAATCCGTCTCCTTTCAAAAAATATATCATTAAAAAACACAAATACGCCCGAGAGAAAATCTCGGACGCAAGTTATTGTGATTAAAGAGCAGCCTTTGCCTTTTCAACAAGAGCTGTGAAAGCTGCGGGGTCAGCGATTGCAATTTCTGAAAGCATCTTTCTGTTAAGAGTGATGTCAGCCTTCTTGAGACCATTCATAAATGTTGAATAGTTTGTGCCGTTTGCCTTGCATGCTGCTGAAATTCTTGTAATCCAGAGACGACGGAAATCTCTCTTCTTCTGCTTTCTGCCGATGTAAGCATAGTTACCTGACTTCATAACAGCCTGCTTTGCTGTCTTGAAGAGGCTGTGCTTTGAGCCGTAGTAGCCCTTTGCAAGCCTAAATACTTTATTTCTTCTCTTACGAGTCATCATTGCGCCTTTAATACGAGCCATGATTAAGTACCTCCGTTTGTTATTATACTATTTTCGTTTGATGTTGCCTTGAATTATTTGTAAGGAATAAGACGCTTAATCTGCTTCTCGTTTGTCTTATCAGCAACAACTGTTGTGCGAAGACCTCTCTTACGCTTTGTGTTCTTCTTTGTAAGAATGTGGGATTTGTTTGCGTGGTAGCGGATAGGCTTACCGTTCTTTGAAAGCTTAAAACGCTTTTTTGCACCGCTGTGTGTCTTAATTTTAGGCATTGTTAATTCCTCCTGTTATTACTTTTTTGGCTTTGGTGCCAGGAACATCATCATTGACTTGCCTTCAAGCTTTGCAGCTTTTTCAACGTTACTGAATTCTGTACAGGCATCGGCAAACTGCTGCATTGTTACAAGGCCATTTTCGGTATGTGCCATTTCACGTCCTCTGAAACGAATTGAAACCTTCACTTTGTTTCCACTTGTAAGGAAACGTCTTGCATGATTCACCTTTGTTTCAAAGTCATGAGTATCAATGTTGAGTGAGAGTCTGATTTCTTTGATTTCAACAACATGCTGATTCTTTTTTGCTTCCTTTTCTTTCTTTGCCTGTTCAAAACGGTATTTACCGTAATCCATGATCTTGCACACGGGAGGCACAGCCTGTGGAGCAATTTTTACTAAATCAAGATTCTTCTCTTCAGCAATCTTAAGAGCTTCCTGCGAGGACATAATTCCGAGCACTTCACCGTCACCGGTGATAACTCTTACTTCCTTGTCACGAATTTCTTCATTGATTTGCAATTCTTTGATAGCGATGTTCATACACCTCCAAAAATAATTACCGACGTTTGTCGAAAAATAAAGCGTGAACAGACAGCTGTTCACGCATCAATACACTAAATCATCAGTCTATTGACCTACAGGAAACAAAATTCCGCAGGTGAGAACGCATACTGCTCTGCTTTGTTTGCTCGAGTATATTACCACAAGCTATGACTTTTGTCAAGTGTTTTTTTATATTTTTTTATTTTAATATTCTACGCCGTAATACCGGTAATATTCTTCAAGACAAAGACCTGAATTTCTTATTGCTGTAGCATGCTTGCCAACAAATCTCCAGTGCCAGGGTTCAGGAATAATTCCTGTAATATCCTGCTTTTCTTCTGTATAGCGCTCAATGAATCCGTACTCATGAGCATGCTCTGCAAGCCAGGCATATTCATCACTATAAATAAAATCGTAATCAGTGCTTACAATATCTATTGCAAGTCCGAGATTGTGCTCGCTGCATCCGGGAGGAAGAATTTCTGTTGCAGCTTCAGCTTCGGCTTCTTCCTGTGTAAGGCCTCCGCTCATATAATCCTGGACAAGACTGTTGTAATTATTTTCCTGGGTTGCATAACTTCTGTAACCTGAATACGGAGTAAGCTCTACACCATCTTCAAGTGCAGCATTATACATCGCATCATAATATTTTGCAATACGAGCATCAAGCGAACAATCCGAATCAGCTATATACTCTGTAGCAGGAACAAAACCTTCGGGAATCTGTCTGTTTTTGTCAACAATGACAATATACCAGTTTTCATCTGTAATAGATACAGTTTTGCGGCTTGAATCAGCTGAAGGCTGTGTGGCTGATTGAGCAGGCTTTACTGTAGTAAGATATTCACGGAATATGTAACAGATTTCTCCGTCATACATTACCTTGCACCAGTCGTTTTCATCTTTGGAAATAAAAATCACACTACCGCCTGCAGGAAGCTGACCGAGAATATCATAGTCTGTAGATGGGCCACTTCTGATGTTGACATCTTCAGTTGCATAAGCGATTTTCTGATTAGGGTTTGCAGATGACGTAGTGCTTACTGAAGTAGTAACAGTGCTCGGCTGTGTAGTTGTCAGATTATTATCTATACCCGGTAAAGTAGTGATCACAGGCTCTGATGTGGTTATTTCGCCCGGTGTAACATTACCCGGTGTGGTTTTATCTCCTCCACCCACAAAAGCAAATATAAGCACAGCTACAAGTAATGCTGCGCAAATAATACAGGCAACTGTAAGTATTTTTATGATAAGATTATTTTTCCCCTTGTTTTTGGTTTCAGCCATATTTAAAACTCCTCACCTTTATTTTTATATAATTATAGAACATATTTTTATATTTTTCAAGCATTTAAGATGTTATTTTTTATAAACAGCAACTATTATTCCCTCAAACAAAAATGCAGCCGTAAACCACGACTGCATTTTATTGAATTAATAATTTTCCTTAAGTCCTTCTTCATCATAAATGAAGAGTGTGTTAAGTGCAATATCAAGACACTTTTCAACGGTCTTCATATTCAAGTTGTCAGCTGTGTCGCCTCTTGTGTGATAATATCTCGGAGGACCGGGATCCATAGCAGCAAGAGTAACAGCAGGGATACCGAGCTTCTGAACTGCTGCACCATCAGATGCGCCAACATAAACTGAACTGTACGGAAGATCCATACCGGCATATTCACCTGCTTTTTTAACAAGTGAACAAACTCTTGAATCCATCTTAACAGTACCTGTCATATCGCGTGCATAAATCGCTATGCTTTCATAATCACGGAATGTTTCAAGACCGATAAATACTGTAGGAATAGCCTTAAGCTCATCAATATGACGCTTAATATAACTTCTCGAACCGCGAAGGCCTGATTCCTCTGAACCTGCTGCCATTGCAACAACTTCGGTATTTTCAAATCTAATATTATTATCCTCAAGATACTTCATAATTGCAACTGAAGACATTGTACCTGTAAGGTTGTCATTTGCACCCTCAACGGTACGTCTGAAGTTAACGAAGAATATAACGGCTATTGCACCGGGAATACAAGCAAGCTGTATGTATCTGAGTATATCCTGCACTTCAGGTGAGCCTACACCGCATGCAATAAGAATAGAAGAAACAAACACATAAAGCATGCTTACAACACCGTAACCGCCTACTGCAAAGAGAAGAACCTTGCCACCGAGATGTGTATAAGTCCACTCATGTGAAGAGTCAACGTGACCCGAAAAAATAATTCTTTGCTTAGCTTCGCCTGAAGCGTGTCTGACACCTATTGTGTTATGAGATGTTGCTTTCGGGAAAAGGAAATCGTAAAACTCCCAATACATAAGGAACTCACAGAAAAGGCAAACAAGAGCAACGGCAGTAAGAGCTACCGACACCCAAGCGAGATTAAGGAATGCAAAAAGCACTGAAAGAAGGACGAGCGTTCCGTCAATTCTAACCCAACTCATAAATGCTTCAGGTGAAAGCTTGAACTCTTCAATATCTACCTTATCACAACAGGTTTTCATTTCTTCAGCTATGTACTTGTGTGCCTCATACTCCTGCTCACTACCGGCAATTCTGGGGCCGATGTTTTTGCAGATTTTTTTAATTTCTCTGACAGTGTAGTTTGTATACATTCTGACAGATGATGCGTAATTTTTTACGCTTTCATTGGCTTTCAAAACCATCTCTCCTTTTAGTTAAAAATGCAACAAAATAAGAATATTTTGCAACATATCCCCTTTTGCTGTGCTTATTCTACCATAATATTGTAAAATAGTCGAGTTATTTTGTGAAAGTTAAATATTTTTTTATAATTAAAAATAATGTTAATCAAAATTAAACAGATTGTAAACTTAATTAATATTCTATAAATCAAAAGTTCGTTAATGACACCGAGGTGAGCAGTTGCTCACTTCAAATCTACAACTGTATAACAACTTGATTATAGGCTTGACAAACAGGCTATAATATTGGTAAAATAGAGCGTATAATATATTGAAAGGAATGTAAATATGAACAAAGGTAAATTTTACATAACAACTGCTATTGCCTATACCTCAAGAAAACCACATATCGGCAACAGCTATGAAATCGTCCTCACCGACGCCATAGCACGCTACAAAAGACTTGTAGGATACGATGTATTCTTCCTTACCGGTACCGATGAACACGGTCAGAAAATCGAAGAGTATGCAAAAAGTGCAGGCATTACACCGCAGGAATACGTAGACAAAATTGCAGGCGAAATCCGTGCAATATGCGACACCCTAAACACTACTTATGATAAATTTATCCGTACAACTGACGGTTACCACGAAGCAACTGTACAGAAAATCTTCAAAAAGCTCTATGATCAGGGCGATATTTATAAAAGCGAGTATGAAGGTCTTTACTGTACTCCCTGTGAATCCTTCTGGACTGAAGCCCAGCTAATTGACGGCAAATGCCCCGACTGTGGCAGAGAAGTAAAAAAAGCAAAGGAGGAGGCATATTTTCTCCGACTTTCAAAATACCAGAAGCAGCTTGAAGAATACATTGAAAGCAACGAAAACTTCATTTATCCTGAAAGCCGCAAAAAAGAAATGCTCAACAACTTTATCAGACCGGGTCTTCAGGACCTTTGCGTATCAAGAACCTCTTTCAAATGGGGCATTCCCGTTTCCTTTGATGATAAGCATGTAATTTATGTTTGGATAGATGCGCTCTCAAACTATATTACTGCTCTTGGCTATGATCCTGACGGTTCAGGCGAACTTTATAACAAGTACTGGCCTGCAGATGTGCATATCATAGGTAAGGATATTGTTCGTTTCCATACCATTTATTGGCCAATTATGCTTATGGCACTTGGAGAGGAGCTTCCCAAGCAGGTTTACGGTCACCCCTGGCTTCTTTTCGGTGAGGACAAGATGAGTAAATCCAAGGGTAATGTAATATACGCTGACGAGCTTGCAAAGCTTATCGGTGTAGATGCTACAAGATACTACCTTCTTTCCGAAATGCCTCACGCAAATGACGGTTCTATTTCCTACAGTACAATAATCGAAAGATTCAATTCCGACCTTGCAAATACCCTCGGAAACCTTGTTAACAGAACTGTTGCTATGACAAACAAGTATTTTGATGGAACCATTATGGCACCTTCCTGCCCCGAGGCACTTGATGAGGAGCTCAAGAGCTTTGCACTTGAAACTGTTAAAACAGTTGACACTAAAATCAGCTCTTATCATATGGCGGATGCAGTCGAAGCTGTTATAAACCTTGCAAAGCGTTGCAATAAATACATCGATGAAACAGCTCCCTGGGCTCTTGCAAAAGATGAGGCTAACAAAGAAAGACTCGGCACCGTACTTTATAACCTTCTTGAAGGTATAAGATATATTGCTGTACTCGTCTCACCCTTTATGCCTGACACATCAAAGGCAATTCTCGAGCAAATAAACTGCAACAACGCCGAGTACGAAAGCCTTGCTTCATTCGGCGCTCTTGAAAGTGGCAACAAAGTAGGAACAGCTACTCCCCTCTTTGCAAGAATTGACGCTGATAAATTCCTCGCTGAAATCGAAGCACAGCAAAAAGCCGCCCAGGAAAGCGAGAAGAGCTACGAGGAAACTGTTCAAGACGATAAAAAAGCTGAAATTGAAGGCATTGCAAAAATCGGCATTGAGGACTTTATGAAGGTTGACCTTCGTGTTGCAAAGATTACTGACTGCGAACCCGTAAAGCGCGCCAAAAAGCTTCTCAAGCTCACTCTCGATGACGGCACAGGAACTCCGCGTACAGTAGCATCAGGTATTGCAAAATGGTACAAACCCGAAGACCTCATCGGAAAGAGCGTTATTGTAGTTTCAAACCTTAAACCCGCTGTTCTCTGCGGTGTCGAAAGCCAGGGTATGATTCTTGCAGCCGATTGCAGCGAAGACGACGTTAAAGTAATATTCGTTGACGGAATACCCGAGGGTTCAAAGGTAAGATAATGTACAGTAATATTTTTGATACTCACGCCCATTACGATGACAGCCGTTTTGATGAAGACAGAGATGAATTGCTTTCGTCAATCTGTGAAAAAGGTGTAAGTAATATTGTAAACTGCGGCTGTGATCTTAAATCGAGTCTTACAACTATTTCTCTTTCCGAGAAATATAGCTTCATATATGCAGCTATAGGCATTCACGCTCACGAAGCAGAGGAAGCAAGCGAAAGTGATATTTCAAAAATCAAAGAGCTTTATAACAACAGCAAGGTCGTCGCCGTCGGTGAAATAGGTCTTGATTATCATTATGACTTTTCCCCAAGAGAAAGACAGCTTGAAATTTTTGAAAGGCAGCTAATTCTTGCAAACGAGCTGAAACTCCCCGTAATAGTCCATGACAGAGAGGCTCACGAAGATACAATGAACTTACTGAAAAAACACCGACCTGAAGGTGTAGTACATTGTTTCTCCGGTTCAGTTGAAATGGCAGAAGAAATTGTAAAGCTCGGTATGTACATCGGCATCGGAGGAGCAGTAACATTCAAAAACGCAAAAAAGCCTGTAGAGGTTGTTGAATATCTTCCTATTGACAGACTGCTTCTTGAAACAGATGCTCCTTATATGACTCCTGTCCCCTTCAGAGGCCAACGGTGTGATTCATCGCATATCGCCTATACTGCTGAAAAAATAGCAGAAATAAAAGGCATAGATGTTCAGAAACTTATTGACATATGTAACGAAAACGCAAAGCGTCTTTTCTCAATCAAATGAAAATTTCCCCGTAAATCTCGAAACGGTTTACGGGGATAATTTTATGTCCTGATTATCTTTTGAAGCAGGCGTTATACTTTTCTGCCCATCTGCGCACCTTATTAACCTCGTAGTTCTTCGGCATAAGGGTAGTCGCAACTGTTGCTGCAGCAATATCCTTGACCATACGGAGAATCTTCTTAAGAACAGCAGGATTGCCTGCAAGACCTGTGATTTTTGCCTTAAGTGGTTCGGGCTCTATCATATCCTTGACCATATCAAAAAGGCTGTTTGTGTCAGCACTGATTGTCATATCGTCAGCGTTAAGGATACCTCTTTCAAATATATAGTCAAGCTCCTGAGGTTCGAGACGAGTCAGAAGCAGCTTGACAGCTGCCATCGGTGCCATAGAATTACCAATCTGTGTCCAGTATTCCTTCTGGTATTTCCAAAGAGAAGCGGCACTGTAGCTTCCGGTTTTGTCTCCGATAATTACATCAGCAAGAATTTTTGCTGCTTTCATACTATTGGCAATACCTGAACCGATAATGGGAACTGTCATAAACGCACAGTCACCTATCGCAGCATATCCATCAGCAACAAGAACGGCAAGAGGCTGTCTTACCGGAATCTGAGCAAAAGCTCCTCCTCTTACAAGTTTCTCGCCAAGATGGGCATTTTCTTCGCGGAGAACAGAAAGAGTTTTTTCAACTTCTTCCATATCAGGTTCAATAAATCTTCCGATAAGTACATCAGTATAGTCCTCCTCTTCTGCTACCCACGAAATACCAAGCTTTCCCTTATGGAAAAGCATAAGCTTGAATTTATCAGGAATGTTGTCACATTCTTTCTTTTCGTAAAAGCCTCGCCAAACAAAAAAGCGCTCAAAGGGCTGTGCTTCTGCCTGAACGCCGAGATAAGACGGAAGATTAGCTCTTACAGGGGAATTCACACCACAGGAGTCAATTACAAGATCACCGAAAACCTCACCTTTTTCTGTTTTGATACCAACTACACGATTGCCAAGCATAACAGGACCTTCTACAGCGTTTCCAAACTCAAACTTAACGCCGCAATCCTCTGCATATTTTATGATGCAATCGTAAATTACCTTTCTCTCCATCTGTATTTCAAGCTGGTCTTCAGGGGTTTCCTGCTTAAGTGCAACAGTCATATTCGGACCATAAAAAGTCATATCGTTTTTCAGACACCACAACTCCTTATCAGGAAGCTCCATTCCGATTGCAGCAAAAGCTTTTCTGTCAAAAATATCGGTCCAGTCATAACCCATATCTTCCCTTTTGTTCTTGTCGTAAACAGTTACGTCAAAGCCATTCTTCGCAAGCAAAGCAGCACAGCCTATACCACCGTGTCCTCCGCCGGCAACAAGAATTTTTTTACTCATTTTACTCTCTCCTCTGTTTTTATTATTAATATGCTGTTTCCAACATTATAATGCGTAAAGCACTGCACCCATACAAGCTGAAACAAGAATTATAAGAATCGGTGACGGCTTTGATTTTTTTAATTTCTTATAAGCCAAACTGAAAATAAACAGCGCAATAAAAATTATTATTCCGAAAAAATCGATATTAATCGTGCTATTCAAGCCGGTAAAACCAAACAGCTTAGAAATAAGCATAGTAACAGCGGTTGCAATTATAAGACCAACCACACAAGGTCGTACACCTGAAAGAAAAGCACTGACACCTTTATACTTGAGAAGATTTTTTATAAGAGCGGCTATTATAAGTATAATAATAAACGACGGAAGAACAACACCGAATGTTGCACATAAGCTTCCAAGTATACCGCCCTGATTTGCGCCTACGAATGTTGCCATATTAACGGCAATAGGTCCAGGAGTTGACTCAGCAACTGCGATAATATTAAGCAATTCCTCCTCTGTCAGCCAGGCATTGGAAATCACCTTTTCGCGTATAAGAGAAATCATACCGTAGCCACCGCCAAAGGAAACAGCGCCAATTTCAAGAAAGGTAATAAACAGTCTTAAATATATCATTTACTGTCACCGTCCTTTCTCTTTTTTAAACCTTCGAGAAAATAAGTGACAACTCCGATTACGCCACATATCAGAATATAAAAAATCGTTGAAAATTTCACGGCGAATGCAGAAAACAATATCATAGTAATTGCAACAGCAGACATTATGATTATGTTAAAGGCTTTCTTTTCCATACCACGGAAAATTCTTATGCCTGCAGAAAGTATAAGATATATAACACCTGCTTGTATTCCACGAAAAGCATACGCCACATATTCTAAAGAGAGAAATTTGTCAAAAAAAAGCGAAATCAAAAAAATAATAACAAAGGAAGGTATGCACACCGCAAAAGTTGAAACAACAGCACCGGTAAATCCCGACAATTTATAACCGATATATGTAGCGGCATTTATCGCTATAGGTCCGGGTGTCGATTCGGCGATTGCCGCCATATCAACAAATTCGTCTTTATCAATCCATTTTTTCTTTTCTATAACCTCGTTTTCCAAAAGAGCAAGCATAGCGTAACCACCGCCGAAGGTAAACAACCCGATTTTCAGCATAGTAAAAAACAAATTTAATATGTTACTTTTACTTTTCACGTGATTTCACTCCCTTGCTATTAAACATTTCTTTAACATTATACACCCTATCGAGTACGATGTAAAACATTTTTGTTAATTTTTTCCGTTTTTATAAAACTTTTCTCTTAATTCATCAATAACACGCTTTTCTATTCTCGATACATAAGATCTCGAAATTCCAAGCTTTTCCGATATTTCTCTTTGTGTATACGGTTTAGTGTTATATAATCCATAGCGCATTATAATAATTTTCTTATCCCTTTCATCCTTCATTTCATCGACAAGCTCATAAAGTCTTACTGTTTTATTTTCAAGGTCTATATCATCACATATAGTGTCCTCACAATAAATAACATCATATAAGGTCAACGGATTCCCCTCACCGTCACTGTCTATAGGCTCGTTAAGAGAAACCAGATTTGAATCCTTTTTGCGGGAACGAAAATACATCAGAATTTCATTCTCAATGCACCTTGCCGCATAAGTTACAAGCCTGGTCCCCTTTTCGGAATTAAATGTATCTATTCCCTTTATGAGACCTACAGTTCCTATTGAAATCAAATCTTCTTGTTCTGCATAATCGGAATAATACTTTTTCACAATATGAGATACAAGACGAAGATTATGCTCAATAAGTGTGTTTCTGGCGAGTTCGTCACCGCGCATCTTTTTCTCTAAAAGCTCCTTTTCTTTCTTTGACGAAAGCGGCTTTGGGAAAGAATTAATGTTTTTCAGATGTAGGGCAAAAAAAGTCAGATTCTGTAAAACCAGGCGTACAAGTTCAAACATATTATCACTCCAAATATCAGGTAGTAATATTTATTCCTGAAAAAAGTTTTCTTGCCTGTCCTTATAAAAAACACCCGCTTTTACCAAAAGTAAAAACAGGTGCAATTAAAATTCAAATTACCTTAATGAATCAATATAATTAAATAACTCTCCTACCGTCTTATATATAACAAAATCCGTAGGTTTGAGCTTTACACCGAGGTAAACCTCAATATCCGTTACAAGACACATTATATCAAAGGAACTGAGACCTAAATCCGCCTTAAAACTGCTCGAGGCCGTTATTTCATCAACTTCAATATAATTTTCAATAAGTTCAATAAATTTCTCCATTACAATTCTTCCCCTTTATGACTTGGCTTTATCAAAATAAAACTCTGTTCTTTTAATCTTTCCCGTTGAAGTGCGCGCAAAAGGAACCTCACGTATTCTGAAAGAATGAATCTGTCTGTCTGAATTAAGGCTTATATTGACTCTGTCAACAATTTTAACCAGCTCGTCATTCACATCTTCTATTCCCAGTGATTCTGCAAGTGCCATATCCGGGAAGATTTCAGCAATAATACTGTCGCCTTCCGCAAATACAACTATCTCCTTGACTATGCCGTCATCTACAAAGCAATTTTCTATTTCTTCAGGAGAAATGTTTTCACCATTTGAAAGAATTATCAGATTCTTCTTTCTTCCCACAAGGTAAACGTGGTCACCGTCAATATAACCAAGGTCGCCTGTGTGGAGGAAACCGTCTTGGGTAAATGCCTCTTTTGTTCTTTCAGGCTTCTTATAATAACCGAGCATTACCGAAGGACCTTTAACCTGAATCTCCCCATCTCTGACACGCACTTCATCAGTACCGAGAAGCTTACCGTTAGAATATTTGCAAACGTCGGAAAAATCAGATGTTGTTATTCTGGGACTACACTCACTCATACCGTAACCCTGACGTGCAGTGATTCCGTATTTTTCAAACTCATCAATAAGAGCTGCGCTCAAAAAGGCACTGCCGGCAATCATTCGCTTGAAGTTTTTACCTACAACAAGTTCTGCTGCTTCACGTTTAGAAAGCTCCGGATTTTTTCTTTCTGCAATTTTGATTCTTGTGAGCATTGATTTACAGATAGAAGGAACAATTCTCATTATCGTAGGCTGAAATCTGAGCATATTTACATAAAGATGCACAAGCTCACCGTTAAGGCACAATGTACCGCCATCGTAAAGAGTTTTGAGAACATCACAGGCATAACAGAAAACATGGTGCATAGGAAGAATAGAAAAGCTGACATCGTCATCGTCCATACTGTATGCCTCGTAACAGGAGTTTGCAGCAAGGTTGCGGTTTGACAGCATAACACCTTTTCTTTCTCCGGTTGTGCCCGATGTATAAATAATGAGAGAGCACTCATCAGGCTTTTCCTCAATATCTGAAAGTGAAGCATTCTCAGAAGAAGATGCGTAAACATCAAATATTCTTTCAAACCAACGCCAATCACCAAGAGAAATAACCTGCTTGAGTCCCGGATATATTTCCTTTATCTGCTCAACTTTTTCTGTGAATTCCTCTTCACAAAAGAGCATTTCGACATCTGCATCACTGAACAGCTCGCAAGCTTCTTCGACTGTGATATCAGGTGCAAAAGGCACAACAACATTACCGCTGAAAATCATACCTGTAAGGCAAGCGATGTATTCATAACTTGTTTTCCCGATAAAGCCAATGTGAATTTTTTCTTTTGTTACACTTCTGATGTATCTGCAAACTGCAAGGCTGTCATTATAAAATCTGCTATAGCTTTTAATAACCATATCATCATTTCGAAAAAAACGACAGAAATCCTTATCATTATATTTTTCCGCAGCGTAACAAGCAAGCTGTCGTACAGTAGAAAATTTCATATCCATTTAATATTCCTCTTGACCAAATTTAATCATACGTCTAAATTTCCTTTGTAATTATATATTCATATTATATTTTAATCTTCGCCTTTTTGTAAACAAAGTGTAACTTTTGCAACATTGGTATGCAAAAACAACCCTTTGACTTAAAAAGGTCAAAGGGTTGCTATTATTACATATTGTAAATTTAAATCTAGAAAAAGCACTTACAGTATTATGCAGATAAGACCGCTGCAGCCTTCATTTATTACACGCTCAAGTGTTTCCTGAATTTTCATTCGGGCATCTGTCGGCATTTTATAAAGCTTATTATGTAGTCCCTCATTAACAAGGCTGTTGAGGCTTTTGCCGAAAATATTAGATTCCCATATTTTTGCAGGGTCTTCCTCAAACTCTTTGAGCAGATACATTATCAGCTCCTCCGACTGACTTTCAGAGCCTACAATAGGTGCAACCTCGGTAGTTATATCTGCTTTGAGCATATGAATCGACGGAGCCGACGCTTTGAGTCTTACACCGTATCTTCCGCCTTGACGCATAATTTCAGGCTCTTCAAGTGAAAGCTCTTCCATTGTTGGCATAACAATTCCGTATCCGGTAGTTTCAACCTCCTTAAGTGCATCAGCGAAACGGTCAAATTCTTTTTTTGCTTTTGTAAACTCGATCAAAGTCTTCATAAGCTCCTGCTCATTTTCAATCTGAAGTCCTGTTTTTTCGCTGAGCACTTTATAAAAGGCTTTTCCGTCAATATCGAGTCTAATGTTGACGCAGCCTTTTGAAAGATTGATCTGTGTTATATCGCAACCGTTGACGCTTCCGCTTTTCTTCATACTTTCTGCAAAGCTTTTACTGTCTCTCATCTTTATAATACCTTCAGCAGACTTCTTGACAGCTTCGTAAATATTTTTTCGGATTTCGTGTTCCTTTTCAAGTCCTGATATCCACTTCGGGAAATCAATTTTCATCTCCTTTATAGGAAATTCGTAAAGCAATTCTGAAATTATGGCATTAATTTTTTCACCGTCAAGCTCGAGACAGTTTACCGGTATAACTTTTACTGAATATTTTTCACTCAAAGTCTTCGCAAGAGCCCTGCATTCCGCTGAATCGGGTCTGCTACTGTTAAGAAGCACAAGAAAAGGCTTATTCAGTCCGCTAAGCTCCTGTATAACTCGTTCTTCTGCACTTATGTAATCGTCTCTTTTTAAATCAGAAATACTGCCATCGGTTGTGATAACAAGTCCGACAGTGGAGTGCTCTTTTATTACCTTTTGTGTGCCAACCTCCGCGGCAAGGTTGAAGGGTATTTCCTTATCAAACCAAGGAGTTTTTACCATTCTGGCTTTACCGTTTTCAATATAACCGAGACTTCCGGGCACTACATATCCGACGCAGTCAATAAGCCTTACTCTGAAAGAAACAGAATCATCAACAGATATTTCGACTGCCTTCTCCGGCACAAATTTAGGCTCTGTTGTCATAATCGTTTTACCCGATGCAGACTGTGGAAGCTCATCCATAGCCCGCTGTTTATGCGCCTGATTGTCAATATTAGGAAGAACAGCCTTATCCATAAAGCTTTTTATAAATGTTGATTTACCCGTACGCACCGGTCCTACAATACCAATATAAATATCACCTTGTGTACGCTGTGCTATTGAATCATAAATGCTTGTCATATGTTATCCGCCCTCTTTTTATTTTATTACGCTAAATACTATGCTAAAAAAAGGACCACTATGCAAAAAAGTAACGGCAAAGTATTTTTCACACTGCCGTTACTTTTAATTATTTTCAGATTTCACTTAACGCTTTTTCGATAGCTGCAAGACCCTCGTCAATTTCCTCATAGGTTATTGTAAGAGGAGGAAGCAAACGCAGCTTAACCTTGGCTGTAAGTGCCAGCACTCCGTTTTCTATGCCTTTTTTTACGATATCTGCGGCCTTTACGCTGTCATCAAGGCGCACACCAATCATCATACCCATACCGTCACAACCGAGAACGTGAGGCATCTTTAGAAGCTTTTCTTTAATATACTCACCTTTTTTGTAAACCTCTGCAAGGAATTCATCATCCATTCTGTTGAGTATATATTTCGCGCCGGCTGTTGCTACAGGGTTTCCGCCAAAAGTGGTAGCATGATCACCTGCAACAAGTACACTTTCTGTCCTTTCAGAGAACATAACGCAACCCAAAGGAAGACCTCCGCCTATACCCTTTGCCGTCGTAACAATGTCGGGAATTATGCCGTAATTCTGAAATGCAAAGAGCTTTCCTGTTCTTCCGACACCTGTCTGAACTTCGTCGATTATCAGAAGAATATCCTTTTCACGGCAAAGCTTTTCTGCCTCGAGAACGAAGTGCCTGTCCAGCGGCATAACACCGCCCTCACCCTGAATGAGTTCCATCATCAGTGCACAGACAGAACTGTCTTCCAGAGCAGTTTTCAGCGCATCAATATCATTTGCAGGTGTAAACTCAAAGCCCTCGGTAAAAGGGAAAAAGAAGTTGTGGAAAACATCCTGTCCAGTTGCCGCAAGAGTTGTAACAGTTCTTCCGTGGAAGGAATTATTCAGAGTAAGAATCTTACTTCTTCCCTCACCGTATTTATTGAAGCTGTATTTTCTTGCACACTTTATTGCGCCTTCGTTACTCTCTGCACCGCTGTTTGAAAAGAAAACCTTCTTCATACCTGTTCTTTCGCAAAGAAGCTCTGCAGCTTCAGCGCAGGGAGAAGTATAGTAAAGGTTAGAAATATGCTGAAGTGTGGTAAGCTGCTTTGTAACTGCTTCTATCCAGCCGTCATCGCAGAAACCCAAAGAATTAACGCCGATACCGCTTGAAAAGTCAATATACTTTTTTCCGTCAAAATCATAGCACGTTGCACCTTTGCCTTTTTCTATCGCAACCGGAAAACGTCCGTAGGTATTAGCAACATATTCTTTATCTTTTGCCTGTATTTTTTCAAAATTACTCATAATTTCCTCACTTTGTCATAAGAGTGCCAATACCCTCATTTGAGAACATTTCAATAAGGATTGAATGGGGTATTCTACCGTCAATCATAACGGCTTTCTTTACACCGCTTCTTACCGCTTTTTCACAGCTTTTCATTTTTGGTATCATACCACCTGAAATAATGCCGCTTTCAATAAGAGCAGGAACTTCATCAACGTGAATTTCAGAAATCAAAGACTTCGGGTCATTTACGTCTCTTAAAAGTCCGGGAATATCGGAAAGTGTTATTATATTTTCCGCATTAAGGGCCGATGCAATTTCAGCCGCTGCTGTATCCGCATTGATGTTATATACCTGTCCGTCTTCATCAATACCTACTGTTGCAATAACGGGTATGTAGCCCTCCTCGAGGATCTTTTCAATAGGCTTCGGATCAATTTCAGTTATATCTCCGACATAACCGTAATCGAACTCGTCCTCAATGGGCTTCGCCTTAATCATAGCACCGTCAATGCCGCAAAGTCCCACAGCTTTCCCACCGCAACGTTCAACAAGTGAAACAAGATCCTTGTTTGTTTTACCTGCGAGCACCATCTGCACTACCTCTGCAGTTTCCTTATCGGTATAACGAAGTCCGTTTACGAATTTTGACTCAATACCGAGCTTATTCAGCATTCCGCTGATTTCAGGTCCACCGCCATGTATAAGAACAATCTTTATACCTACAAGTGTAAGAAGTATAATATCACTCATAACAGCTTGTTTAAGCTCCGGATTAATCATAGCGTTACCGCCATATTTTACCACAACAGTTTTTCCGTAGTACTTCTGTATGTATGGCAAGGCGTCTGTAAGCACCTGAGCCTTCATACTGTCGCTGATTATTTTTTCTTCCATATCAAACACCCTTATGTCCTGTAGTCACCGTTAATTTTAACGTAATCGTATGTAAGATCACAGCCCCAGGCTGTAGCAGAAAAATCTCCCTGATTCATCTCAACGGTAAGCGTGATTTCGCTTTCAAGAAGAATTTCTTTAGCCTTTTCCTCGGAGAATTCAATACCGAAGCCCTTTTCACAAACCTTTACCTGACCTTTACAAGATGAAAGATAAACGTCAATAGTATCAACACTGAAATCTCCTTCTGTATATCCTATAGCGCAGAGAATTCGTCCCCAGTTGGCATCTGCACCGAACATAGCAGTTTTAACAAGTGACGAGCAGATAATTGATTTTGCGATTTTCTTCGCAGTGATCTCATCAGGTGCACCGCTTACAGTACACTCCAAAAGTCTCTGTGCACCCTCACCGTCACCTGCGATAAGTCGTGAAAGCTTAACGGAAACCTCTTTAAGTGCTTCTTTAAAGATAAGATAATCTTCGTTTTCCGAAGTAATCGTTTCATTACCTGCGCAGCCGTTCGCCATTATACAGACCATATCATTTGTTGACGTGTCTCCATCAACAGAAATCATATTGAATGTGTCCTTTACAACATCACTGAGTGCCTTCTGAAGCATAGCACTGCTGATTGCACAGTCGGTTGTCATAAAGCAGAGCATTGTTGCCATATTGGGATGAATCATACCTGAGCCCTTACAGCACGCGCCGAGTGTTACAGTTTTGCCCGAAAGCTCAATTTCAACGGCACATTCCTTTGAAACGGTGTCCGTTGTCATAATTGCACATGCAGCATCATTTCCACCCTCGGCAGACATCTGAGCTGCAAGCTTTGTAGCACTATCAGCTATAGGTGTAACATCAAGGCTCATACCAATAACACCTGTTGAAGCTACAATAACATCTTTCTTGTCTACTCCGAGCGCTTCTGAAGCTATTTTGCACATAAGTTCAGCCTTTTCAACACCGTCGCTGTTACAGGTGTTTGCGTTACCGCTGTTTACTATAACAGCCTGGGCAAATCCGTCCGAGATATTATTTCGTGTAACAGTTATCGGAGCTCCGTAAACCTTATTCTGTGTATACACGGCTGCCGCTGCAGCCTTAACCTCACTTTTTATCATAGCGAGGTCCTTTTTAGTCTGATTTTTCCTTATACCGCAATGGATACCAGAAGCGGTAAAACCCTTTGCAGCAGTAACTCCGCCATTTATATACTTCATAATTACCTCCGTTATAAAGCTGTATTTTCATCAAAGCCCATAGCTATATTCATATTCTGTAAAGCTGCCGATGAAGCACCCTTACCAAGATTATCAAAAACTGCCGTGAGCGTAACTCTCTCGTCGTTTCCGCCAACATATATCACAAGATTATTTGTACCTTCAAGTCCCATAGGTGAAATAAAGCCGCTTTCAGGCAATTCCTTTACACTTATGAAAATGCTATCGGCATAATACGAACGGTAAAAATCAAACAACTCATCTGCTGTTTTGCATTTATTGAGAAGAGCCGTGTGCAAAGGTACGCTTACAGCCATTCCGCAATAATAATCGCTTACTATAGGATTAAAAACCGGCTCATAATCAAGTCCGGTAATTTTTTTCATTTCAGGAAGATGCTTATGCTTCTGTGTAAGTCCGTACTGTCTCGGAGAATCATAAGCAGAAGGTCGTTTTTCATCTTCATATTCCCCTATCATTTTATTTCCACCGCCGCTGTAGCCTGTAATACTATGTGCTGTAACAGGATAGTTTGCAGGCATAATGCCTTCTGATATAAGTGGATAAACAAGAGATATAAAGCCGGTGGCATGACAACCCGGATTAGCAATTCTTTTAGAATTTCTGATATTTTCACGATGCTTTTCAGAAAGCTCGGGAAAACCGTAGTCCCACCCGTCAGCAGTTCTGTGTGCGGTACTGGCGTCAATAATAACAGTATCCGGATTGGTTACAAGCTTAACAGCTTCAACTGCTGCCGCATCAGGCAGACAAAGAAAAACAACATCAGAACTGTTCATAAGCTTTTGTCTTTCTTCTGAATCCTTACGTTTGCTTTCTTCAATTTCAATTATTTCAACACCCGAATGCCTGACAAGCTTACTTTTAAGCTGCAAACCTGTAGTACCTGCCTGTCCGTCAATAAAAACCTTAATCATTATGTGTCACCCTGATAAAAAAATTCAACAGAATAAATTATACATATATCTGCATAAATGTCAAGGGAAATAATATAATTTTTGAATATTTTTTATTATCAGTTGCATATTTATACAATAACGGTGTATACACAAACTTCAAGCTGCATATACACCGTTAATTATTAGCTTATTTTACAAGTACTCTCCAACCGTAGGGATCTTCTCTCTTACCCCACTGAATGCCTGTAAGCTCATCGTAGAGCTTCTGTGTAAGCTCACCGATACCGCCGTCACCGATTGTCATAACGTCATCCATGTAACGGAGCTTACCTACAGGAGAAACAACTGCTGCTGTTCCGGTTCCCCAAACCTCTTCGAGTGAACCGTCCTTGGCAGCTGCAACAAGCTCGTCAACAGAAATTCTTCTTTCCTCTACTTCGTAGCCCCAAGCCTTGCAGACATTGATAATTGAGTTACGGGTAATACCGGGAAGAATGCTTCCGTTCAGAGCGGGAGTAACAACTTTACCGTTGATCTTGAACATAATGTTCATAGCACCAACCTCTTCGATGTACTTTCTTTCAACACCGTCAAGCCAGAGCACCTGTGAATAACCTTCATCGTGTGCCTTTACCTGAGCAATAAGAGATGCTGCGTAGTTGCCGCCTGTCTTTGCAAAGCCCATACCGCCCTTTACAGCTCTTACATAATCATCTTCAATCCAGATGCCTACAGGAGCAAGACCGCTCTCATAATAAGCACCTGAAGGTGAAAGGATAACCATAAAGAGATATGTCTTTGAAGGAGCAACACCAAGAAACTCATCAGTTGCGATTACAAAAGGACGGATATAAAGTGATGTACCTTCATCGGCGGGTACCCAATCTCTGTCAATGTCAACAAGTGCTTTGATTGCATCAACAAACATATCCTCGGGAATTTCAGGAATGCAAAGTCTTTCATTTGAAGCGTTAGCTCTCTTTGCGTTCATATCAGGGCGGAAGAGATAAATTGAATCGTCTGCACCACGGTAAGCTTTGAGACCTTCAAACATTTCCTGACCGTAATGAAAAACCATTGCTGAAGGTGCAAGTGAAATATTTGCGTAAGGCTCGATTCTGGCATCGTGCCAGCCCTTACCCTCTGTGTAATTCATAACAAACATATGGTCAGTAAAGATATGACCGAAGCCGAGTTTTTCACCCTTCTGAGGCTTTGCCTTAGGAGAAGTAGTTCTGGTAATTTTGATTTCCATGTTAAACACCTCTTTAAAATTAAAAATCGTAACCGGCTTTTATAGCCTTAAGGTTTACATCGATGAGATTTGCCTTTTTGGGAGGAACAACCTTTGAAACTGCAGCTTCGACACCGTCAAAGCCGATATAATCGACTGCTTTCATAAGCTTGCCCATAAGAATCATATTTGCAAGTGTTGAGAAGCCTTCATCCTTTGCCATCTTTGTAGCAGGAACATAGTAAACTGTCACATCGTCACGCTGTACCTTTTCAGAAATAAGGCTTGAGTCAACAATTATGATACCGCCTGAAACAACCTCGTTCTCATACTTTTTGAGTGAGGGAAGGTTCATAGCAACAAGAACATCAGGATTCGAGATAATAGGTGAACCTACCGGCTCATCACTGATGATAACGCTGCAGTTAGCTGTACCGCCACGCATTTCAGGGCCGTAGGAAGGAAGCCATGAAACCTGCTTTTCAGCGATAAGTCCCTTGTAAGCAAGAAGCTTTCCTGCGAAAAGAACACCCTGACCGCCAAAGCCTGCGATTAAAATCTGTTTTGTCATTTTATGCTTCCTCCTTGCTTTCTGCTGCTTTGTCCTTATAAACACCGAGAGGATAATATGGAATCATCTTCTCTTCAACCCACTTGAGTGCATCAACAGGAGTCATACCCCAGTTTGTAGGACAAGTAGAAACGACCTCGATAAGAGAGAAGCCTTTGTTTTCAAGCTGATTCTGGAAAGCCTTCTTGATAGCCTTCTTTGCATTTCTGACATTCTTTACGTTATTGACAGCTACTCTTTCGATATAAGAAGCACCGTCAAGCTGTGAAAGCATTTCGGAAACCTTTACCGGGAAACCGCAATGGCTTGTATCTCTGCCGTAAGGAGATGTCTGTGTTACCTGACCAGGAAGTGACGTGGGAGCCATCTGTCCACCGGTCATACCGTAAATAGCATTATTTACAAAAATTACGGTAATATTTTCGTTTCTTGCAGCAGCGTGAACTGTTTCGGCCATACCGATTGAAGCAAGGTCACCGTCGCCCTGATAAGTAAATACAACGTGCTTTTCAGGATCTGAACGCTTAAGACCTGTAGCAACTGCGGGAGCTCTGCCGTGAGCAGCCTCCACCATATCACAAGCAAAGTAGTTGTATGCAAGAACACTGCAGCCGACAGGAGCAACACCGATTGTTCTGCCTTCAATGCCAAGCTCGTCAATAGCTTCAGCAACAAGGCGATGAATGATACCGTGAGTACAACCGGGACAGTAATGTAAGGGTACATCACAAAGTGATTTGGGTTTATCGAAAACGACCATTATTCATTACCTCCTTTGTCTGCTTCAATAATTTTTCCGAGTACCTGCTCGGGTGAAGGAATCATACCGCCGACTCTGTTGCAGAGTGAGACGGGCTTCTTGCACTTTGTTGCAAGCTTTACGTCCTCAATCATCTGTCCCATTGACATTTCAACACATACAAAAGCCTTAACCTTATCGGCAGCTCTCTCAAATACTTCTGTAGGGAAGGGCCAGAGAGTAATAGGACGGATAAGACCTGCTTTGATTCCCTGTGCACGAGCCATTGCAATAGCATTTTTTGCAATTCTTGCAGTAATGCCGAAAGCGCAGATACAGATTTCAGCGTCGTCCATCATGTACTCTTCGTACATAACCTCATTTTCTTCTATCGTCTTATACTTATCGAATCTTGCAAAATTAAGTCTTTCGAGTTCTTCGGGGTCAAGTGAAAGAGAGTTGATGATATTCTTCTTTCTCTTCATTTCTGTGCCCGTAACAGCCCACGACTTATCATATTCTGCCACAACAGCCTCTTCAAGAGATACAGGCTCCATCATCTGACCGAGAGTACCGTCGGCAAGAATCATGGCTGTCATTCTGTACTTGTCTGCAAGGTCAAATCCCTTTACAGTAAGACTTGCCATTTCCTGAACTGAGGAAGGAGCGAGAACGATCATTCTGTAGTCGCCGTGACCGCCGCCTTTTGTTGCCTGGAAATAGTCAGACTGTGAAGGCTGAATACCACCTAAACCGGGGCCGCCACGCTGAACATTTACAACAAGTGCAGGAAGATCACTACCTGCCATATAGGAAAGACCTTCAGCCTTGAGTGAAATTCCGGGGCTTGAAGATGATGTCATAACACGTTTACCGGTTCCGGCTACACCGTAAACCATATTGATAGCAGCAACTTCACTTTCAGCCTGAAGGAAGCAACCGCCGATTTTAGGCATTTTCTTTGCCATATAGGCCGCAATTTCTGTCTGCGGAGTAATGGGATAACCGAAGTAATGACGGCATCCGGCAAGAATAGCCGCTTCCGCAATAGCTTCATTACCCTTCATGAGTACTTTTTCTGCCATTTTTTTACCCTCACTTTTCAACCTTGATTATACAGTCCGGACACATAGTTGCGCAAAAAGCACAACCGATGCATTTACTTTCGTCAGTCATTTCGGCAGGCGAATGTCCTTTGGCGTTAATTTTGTCCTTGGCAATTACAAGAATCTGCTTCGGACAGGCCTGGACGCAAAGTCCGCAGCCCTTGCATGAGTCTGTTTTAAATGTTACCTTTGCCATAAAGCTCCTCCGTTTTAAAATATTTTATTTTGCAAAGCAAGGCAAAACAAATTATTTGTCTTGTTGTTTAACTGATTAAAAACGCTTTCCTTTACGCTCGTAAACTTCACGGGCAAGCCGCTTAATATGGAAAGCTTTTCTGTTTCTTCAATCGTTGAAAGAACATCATCGGCACTTGTCATTTCACCGAGGTTTGAATTGTTTACAATCGAAGTGAACTTAAGTTTTGAAGCTACCTCTATCTCTCTCATAATCTGAAAAGCTTCTTCAGCAGTGCGGGAAAGAGGTCTGTAAAAATTCACAACAAAAACCATATCGTAATTGTCTTCCTCTTTGATAGCCGGTGCAAATCTGCCAAGCGCAATAGCTCCTGCATCATCACCGCCGATGTCCATAACTGCATACTTACTTTTATCGTGTACAGTACGGTACATCTCCTGAGGAATTGAGGAAATGTCAAGATTGCTGTTTGCAAACTTCGAGCTGATAAGCTCTATCCCCTTTTCTTCAAGCTCGGCTTCACTGTCTTTCGTTCTGAAATAAGGGTTAACAATATCAAGATCAGCGATTATTACATCAAAGCCTTTTTCTTTAAGCATAATAGCATAGTTTACCGCCAAATTGGTTTTTCCGCTACCGTAATGCCCTGCAAAAAGTGTAATTCGCTTCACCTAAATTCACCGCCCTTTCTTTGTGCCATTTGAATATTATAAAACAAACACTGTACTTTTGCAACAATTTAAGAAATATTTTTTTGGTAAATATTAAAGTTTATTTCTCTGGATTTTACCGCTGATAGTTTTGGGGAGTTCATCTCTGAATACAACGATTCTCGGATACTTATAAGGAGCGGTGTTTTTCTTTACATAGTTCTGGATTTCCTTTTTGAGCTCTTCGGTCGGCTCGGTGCCCTTGGTAAGCACTATGCTTGCCTTTACGACCTGACCTCTTATTTCATCAGGTGCTGCGGATACGCCGCACTCAAGAACATAAGGAAGCTCCATAATAACATTTTCGATTTCAAAGGGTCCTATACGGTAACCTGAAGACTTAATAACATCATCAATACGGCTTACATACCAGAAGTATCCGTCCTCATCACACCAAGCTGTATCACCGGTATGATACATACCGTCGTGCCATACCTCTTCGGTCTTCTCTTCATCTCTGTAATAGCCCTTGAAAAGTCCGCAGGGAATCTTCTTGTCGGTTCTGACGCAGATTTCACCGGTTTCACCTACGGGACAGGGATTTCCGTCAGGGTCAACAATTACAATGTCATAACCGGGTACAGGCTTGCCCATTGCGCCTACCTTATTCTTTGTGCCGACAAGGTTTGCAATTGTAAGGGTAGTTTCTGTCTGACCGAAGCCCTCCATAATTGAAAGACCGGTTGCCTTTTCAAACTGGAAGTAAACCTCGGGGTTGAGAGCTTCACCGGCAGTTGTGGCATATCTGATTGTCGAAAGATCAAACTTTGAAAGGTCTTCCTTTATAAGCATTCTGTACATTGTGGGAGGCGCACAGAAGGTTGTGATGTTATATTTAGCGAACATAGGAAGAATATCCGATGCGTCAAAGCGGTCAAAATCGTAAGCGAACACAGAAGCTTCACACATCCACTGACCGTAGAACTTACCCCAAAGAGCCTTACCCCAACCGGTATCGGAAATTGTAAGGTGAAGATCTGTAGGCTCAACAGCGTGCCAATACTTTGCTGTAACAAAATGTCCGAGTGCATATTTACAGGAGTGTGATGCAATTTTGGGATAACCTGTTGTACCCGATGTGAAGAACATAAGAACAGGATCGTCACCGCAAGCACTGTCGGGCTGTCTTTCAAATATGCTTCTGAAGAGCTTATATTCGGTATCGAAGCAACGCCAGCCTTCCTTCTCTCCGTTGACCATAATCTTGCATTCAAGCTCACCGTAGCTTTCTGCCGCCCTGTCAACGTGATCGGAGGTGTCACCGTCTGCAGTGCAGAGGATTGCCTTTACTCCTGCTGCCTTGAAACGGTATTCAAAATCGTGCTCAACAAGCTGATTTGTTGCAGGGATCATAACCGCTCCGAGCTTATGAAGTGCAAGAGCACAAATCCAGAATTGATAGTGACGCTTGAGAACAAGCATTACTTTATCACCCTTGGTAATTCCGAGACTCTTGAAATAGTTAGCAGCACGGGCAGACTCTTTCTTGATATCATTGTAGGTGAAGCGTCTTTCCGTCTTATCACGCGAAATATGAAGAAGAGCAAGCTTATCGGGCTGCTTTTCCGCAACAGCATCTACGACATCAAAGGCGAAGTTGAATTTATCCTCGTTTTTAAAGGAAATATCCTTGAGAACACCGTTTTCATCCTCTACGGTTTCGATGAAATTCTTAACCACAAGGTTGTATTCGGATTTCACTGCAGAGTGAAAAGCCTTTTCAACAGCGGCATCACCTGTATCGTCACCTGCAACAACAACTGCAAGGAAGGTGCAATCCTCACCGTCAACAGCAATCATACCGTGAGGCATTGAGCTCTTATAATAAATGCTGTCGCCTTCGGAAAGAATTTCGGTGTTGTCGCCTACTCTTACCTTGAGCTTACCGGAAAGAACGAGGTCAAATTCCTGACCGCTGTGGGTAGTTGTTTCAATAGGAGCATCCTGAAGCTCAGGCTTATACTCATACTTTGCAAGATAAGGCTCAGCAAGCTTGTGGCGGAAAAGAGGTGCAAGATTATTAATCTCAATACCAACCTTTTTTGAAGTAATTTTACCCATACCCTTTCTTGTAACGGTATAGGAAGAAAGACGTGCACTCTTACCTTCGAGAAGGTCTGTCATTCCTATTGAAAAAGCTTTTGCGCACTTATGAATAAATGTAAACGGGAAATCAGCCTCACCTTTTTCATACTGAAGATACTCTTCAACGGTGGTATCTGTTTTTTCAGCCATTTCTGCTTCGGTGTAGCCGGCAATTTCACGCATCTCTTTTATTCGTGCAGCAACATCCTTCAGGCGTTTGTTCAAATTTTCCATTGTTTTCTCAGACCTTTCCTGATAATTTTTAAAATAAAAAAACTCGTCTCAAAGAAAAACTTTGAGACGAGATACTTACAAGTAACCCGCGGTACCACTCAAATTGCGGATAAAACCGCCACCTTCAAGCTCCAACAAGCTCTATACATTAACGCAGTAATCACGGAAGGCATCTACTGATTCAAATGAATTTTCGGACCTTCAGCTCAGAAGTGATGGGACCTGATTCTCTGTTTACTGACTTGCACCACCGTCAGCTCTCTGTAAAACTCGGAATCGTCCGTCTTCGTCACAGCTTTTATATTTAATTTAGATAAAATTATATCACCGAAGAAACACAAAGTCAAGAGTTTTTTTAAATAAATTTCTCCGTTAAAGCAAAAAGTTTTACGGCATTTTCGAAGAGAATTTTCTTAAGTTCGCTTTCATTTCTGACTGCTTTTTTCAGAAAATCAATCTCCTTACTGCTGTCACCTAAAGGATAGTCGGTTCCGAAGATAATTTTCTCGGCTGTATATCTGTCTATGAGCTCACTTGCCTTTTCCACGGAAATATCGGAGAAAGTTGACGAAGTATCCACATAGAAATTAGGGTAACCGCTCAACTTTTCAACAGCCTCGTCCCAGACTGACCAACCGCCGAAATGAGCGCCGATAAAAGTACAGTCGGGAAATTCTTCAAGCACCCTCTTCATACGGTCAGGATTTGAATAATCATATCTGTAATCGCCGGTATGCAGAAGCACAGGCACTTTTCCTGCACATAATCTGTAGATTTTCTTCGCTCTTTCATCATCTATTGCAATCTGCTGAATATCAGGATGAAGCTTCACACCTTTAAGCCCGAGAGAAAGGAGCTCTTCAAAATCAGATTCAAGATTTTCCGAATCAGGGTGTAGGGCGCCAAGCCCGATAAATAAATCTTCATTATCCTTGACCTTTTCGGCAATAAAATGATTAATCGACGAAACCTGCCTCGGTGAAGTGGCAACAGAAAAAATTACAAAGTGTTTTACACCCGACTTTTCTCCGTTTTGAAGCATTGTTGAGATTGTACCGTCGAAGCCGCGATATCTGTAATCATAAAAGCTTTCGATTCCTGCAACGGCTTTTTCGGTAATCTTTTCGGGATAAATATGACAATGGCAGTCGATTATTCTGTATTCTTTCATTGGGATTTGCCTTCCAAAGATAGTGTTATTTTTTAAGACCTAATTTTTCAGCAGATATATCACGCATCTTATACTTAAGAATCTTACCTGCTGCGTTCATCGGAAATTCATCAACAAACATAAAGTATCTGGGAACCTTATGTCTTGCGATTGAAGCGTTACCGAATTCTTTCATTTCATTTTCGTCAGCTGTTTCGCCCTTATGAAGAATAATCCATGCGCAGCATTCTTCACCGTATCTTTCATCGGGCACACCGACAACCTGAACATCACGCACCTTGGGATTTGTAAGGTAGAATTCCTCGATTTCACGAGGATAAAGATTTTCACCGCCACGGATAATCATATCCTTAAGACGACCTGTAACCTTGTAGTATCCGTCGGATGTTCTCATGCAGATGTCGCCCGAATGAAGCCAACCGTCAGCGTCGATTGCCTGTGCAGTTGCCTCAGGCATTTTGTAGTAGCCCTTCATAATGTTGAAGCCGCGCGCAACAAATTCGCCGCTTTCGCCGTCAGGAAGCTCATCTCCGGTTTCGGGATCAATAATCTTGCACTCAACACCGGGGAAAGCACTTCCGACAGTCTCAACACGGTGATCAAGGTCCTCATTTACCTCGCCCATTGTACAGCCCGGAGATGCTTCTGTCTGACCGTAAACGGAAATAATCTCACGCATATTCATTTCGACAGAAGCGCGGCGCATAAGGTCAGCAGGACAGTTTGCACCTGCCATAATACCTGTTCTCATATAGGAGAAATCGGTTTTGGCAAAATCAGGATGATTGAACATTGCAATAAACATTGTCGGAACACCGTTAAAGCAAGTGATTCTTTCATCGTTTACACAAGCAAGTGATGATTTCGGTGAAAAATAAGGAATGGGGCAAAGTGTACCGCCGTGTGTCATCATAGAGGTCATCGAAAGAACCATACCGAAACAATGGAACATCGGAACCTGAATCATCATACGGTCAGCAGTGGAAAGATCCATTCTGTCACCGATTGTTTTACCGTTATTGACAATATTACGATGTGTAAGCATAACACCTTTAGGGAAGCCTGTTGTACCGGAGGTGTACTGCATATTGCATACATCGTCAGGCTTTACGAGAGAAGCACGTCTGCGGACCTCCTCACGGGGAATAAGTGATGAACGTGAAAGCATCTGTTCCCAGGTGAGACAACCGTCCATAGTGAAACCTACAGTAACAACATTACGAAGGAAAGGAAGGTTCCTTGAATAAAGCGGTGAACCGGGTATAAGCTCCTTAAGTTCGGGACAAAGTTCTTCTATAATCTCCTTATAGTTTATATCCTTACAGTCTTCAATCATTACAAGAGTATGAGTATCTGACTGCTTTAAAAGATATTCGATTTCGTGGATTTTATAAGCGGTGTTAACAGTAACGAGAACTGCACCGATTTTTGTCGTTGCCCAAAAAGTGATAAACCACTGTGGAACATTAGTTGCCCATACAGCGACGTGATCACCAGCTTTTACTCCAAGTGAAATAAGTGCAGCGGCACACTCATCAACATCACGACGGAACTGCTCATACGTTCTTGTATAATCAAGTGTAGGATACTTGAACGCATACTGATCAGGATAGGTTTCAGCCATTGTGTCAAGAACATCTGAAAAAGTAGCCTCAATAACATCATATTTCTTCCAGACGAATGTACCTGTCTTATCGCGGTTATAATATGCGTGGTCAAAGGATTTTTCGTCACGGTTAAGAGCTGAAATATAGTTTGTGAAATGTGTAAGAACAATATCCGCATCGCTGATTTCTTCATTCCATGCCGCACAGATAAAGCCTTCATAATTAAGTGAGGAAAGCGCATTGATAAGCTTTTCTACCTCGAGGTCACCCTCACCTATAAGAACAGTCTTACCGTCCTTCATATCGCCAAGACGCACATACTTGATATAAGCGCCAAGGTTTTTGATTGTGGTTTCAGCAGTTTCACCGGCATCAAAATATGTTCCTCTTACATTCCAGGAAGCGCCTACCGCCGAAGATGCAAAATGATTGATAACATCAATTACGTTTTCGGTTTTTGCAAGATAACCTACTGTTTCAAACAAAACATTAACATCAACTGTTTCTGCGTATCCTATTGCATCAATAAGCTTTTCGTCTAAAACATCAAAAGAAGATTTTTCTTCAATGCGTACAATAACATTTTCAACGCCTGAAGTTGCTGCCATCGATACATATTTACGGATAAGTTCGGAGGTTGTTGCCTCATTTTCAACAGGATTAGGCATACGAAGAGCTGAAACGGAAAGATTTCTGTTTATAAGCTTTCTCTTGGCATCTGCTACACGATCTTGCCTGAGAATGCTGTCGTAATGTCCGTTTCTCTCCTTGATTGCATCATATATTTCAAATCCTGCGAAGCCATAATCGTAGGCATAACGACACACATCAAGAAAAGAACCGCGGCTCACATTCTTTGTCGAAAATACAATTTTCATATTATGCCTCCTCGAATACAATTTTATTCAAAGCATTGATATAAGCTCTGATACTTGCGGAAACAATATCGGTAGAGGTACCGTTTCCGGAATAAAGCTTGCCGTTGTTGCGAAGTCTTACAAGTGCTGAACCGAGAGCCTCTTTACCCTCTGTTACAGCCTGAACCTGGAAGTCATCGAGTTCATAATGATGTCCGATGCACTGTTCGATTGCACGGAATGCAGAGTCTATAGGACCATCACCATTGCTTACACCACGAATAATTTCATTATTACACTTAAGGGTTACCTGCGACATTGAGCCTGACACGTTACTGCTTGTAGTTGTGTAGGTTTCAAAATGATAGGTTGAGGGAGCCTGCATAGCAAAGCTTGCAATAAGTGCTTCAAATTCCTTGGCACCGACTGTACCCTTTCTGTCGCAAACTCGCTTAAGCCCCTTATGCACGTTGCCGATATCCGAATCGGAAAGCTCATAACCGAGAGCATTTGCTGCAGCTGCTACCTGTGCAATAGTTACATCAGAATCAAAAAGAATATTGTTTTCAGGATTTGATTCGTCAATGATTTCATATGCTTCGTTGTTTATATCCGAAACAATATCATCAATATTAGCGTGGATTTTTGTGCTGTCAAGATTGATTTCTGCTTTAATCTGTGAAGCACAGGCTCTCATAGCATCAGAGATTTCTCCTGCAAGAAGAACGTCTTTACCAACCATTGCGCACTTGAGACCGTCTGCACCTTTTGCGATTGAAGCAAAAGCAGATGCAACAGCCATACTGATGCGGTCTGATACCTGAACATAAACAGGAACGCATGTGTTTTCCTTAACCTTTGCAACAAGCTCTGCGATTTCATCAGGAGTTGAAGCACCTGCGTTATCACAAATTGTAACTGTGTTTGCACCGTTTTCAACAGCTGCGATTACTGCAGAAACAAGAAAATCAACATCAGCTCTTGTAGCGTCAAGTGCTGAAAATTCAACATTGTCACAAAGAGCCTTTGCAGCCTTTGTAAGCTCCACTATTTTCTCAAGCATTTTTGCCTGCTTAACGTGATAAGTGTACTCCATCTGAATAGTGGAAACAGGAAGTTCAATCTGGAGGCAGGGATTTTTTGCATCTTTAATGCACTCCCAGGCAACCGCAACCCCATCTGTATCGAAACCAACAGGAATTGCGAGACTTGCATTCTTAACATTCTTTGCAATAGTTCTATAAATAATGGAATCCTCACGGGCAGATTTAACGGCAGGTAGCTCAACAGCATCAGCACCGATTGCATCAGCGCAATTTGCAAGTGCTGCCTTTTCACGGAAAAGCAGAGATACTGCTCTGTCTTCTGAAAGTTTTTTGAGTGTGATGTCTGCAATAGATATTTTTTTCATATCGTTCTGCTCCTTTAACAAAAGATTTTTCATATTATTATCAAAAAAAACGCCCTTGAAACTACAACGTAATTTCAAGGACGAATAATTCCGCGGTACCACCTTGTTTACTGCATTTAAGCAGTCACCTTTCAAAGCTCTGACAAGCCTTTAGCCATGATAACGGGGCATCCGTGATCACCTACTCAACCGAAGTCTTCAGCGACCCTGCTCGGAAATGAGACTGATATGTCATTGTGTGTCGGTTTACACCTGCCACCGACTCTCTGAAAGCACGACAGACAAATCATAATTTCGTCAACGCATTTACTAAATATTGATACACATTTTAGCACCTCAAAAGGTGTTTGTCAAGTATTTTCTCAAAAATTCAGCACTTTAAAGTAAGTTTTTAACAATTATTATTTCGTGCCGAAGATTCTGTCGCCTGCATCTCCGAGACCGGGAACAATATAACCGACTTCGTTGAGCTTTTCGTCAAGGGCGGCGCAGTAAACGTGAACGTCAGGATGAGCCTTTGAAAAAGCCTCGATGCCCTCGGGAGCTGCGATAATTCCCATAAAACGAATCGAACGGGGATTACGAAGCTTAATCTGTGAAACAGCATCAATCGCAGAGCCGCCCGTTGCAAGCATAGGGTCAACAACAATTACATCTCTTTCGCCTATATCCTTGGGAAGCTTACAATAGTATTCGACGGGCTTAAGTGTTTCTTCGTCTCTGTAAAGACCGATGTGACCGATTCTTGCAGAAGGAATGAGTGAGCTGATTGCTTCAACCATACCGAGGCCTGCACGGAGAATAGGAACAATCGCGAGTTTTTTACCTGAAATATGCTTTGCTGTCATTTTGCAGATAGGTGTCTCGATTTCGACATCTTCTAAAGGAAGATCTCTTGTAGCTTCGTAGCACATAAGCATTGAAATTTCGTGAATGAGTGCTCTGAAATCCTTTGATGATGTGTTCTTATCACGAAGGATTGAAAGCTTGTGCTGAATAAGAGGATGATCAAAGATTGTTACGTTTTCTGACATAATTAAACTCTCCTTTGTTTTGGTTTTTTCTTCATGTATTATTATACTCTTTATACGGAATAAATCAAGGGGATTTTGATTTTTTCACACAACAGGAAAGCCCTTTTCATCAAAGCTGACATAGCGTATTCTCGCGTGGCGGCAAGGGTCATAAAGAGATTCATCATCGTAGGTGCCGCATTCCTTTGTCAGATGACTTTCGGGTCTTGCGTGATAAACAAGAAGCAAATCCCCCTCTTCATCATAAACAAAGCTGTTATGCCCGGGTCCGACCTCACCGGTGAGGTCCTTTGTTGCAAGGACGGGAGAAGCCGTTTTATGCCACGAATCTGCTTTCATTAAATCTGCATCATTATCTGCCCACAGATAACCCATACAGTATTCTGCGCCCGTGCCCGAAGCTGAAAAGAAGATAAAAATTTTATCCTCCCCTTTAAGCACACTTGCGCCTTCGTTGACACGAAAGCGAATCTTTTCCCAATCGTATTCGGGTTTACTTAAAAGAATCGGCATTGAAGTAAGCTTCCACGGGCAGTCGGGATCGATTTCTGCCATAAAGAGCGAGGAATCTCCTACACTCTGTGCCCAGATAAGATAATGCTTACCCATATGCTCGAGGTATGTCATATCAAGAGAAAAACCGGTAAAGGAAACCTCATCGCCGGCAAAAGGCTGAACCCTTCCTCTTTCTGTCCAGCTGTCATTTATCGGGTCACTTCCGTCGCAGGAAAGAACATAGGGACGGATATTCCATTTGTTGTCACTATCTCCTGCGGCAAAGAAAATATACCACTTACCGCAGATTTCGTGAATTTCAGGCGCCCAGATGTGCTTCGCCATAATCCCCTCGGTATGTGCTTTCCATACAGTTGCTTCTTCAGCATCTCTTAAGCCTTCAACAGTTTCGCTTCTTCGTAGAATTATTCTGTCATATCCATGAAATTCATCGTGTAAAGCAGGATAAGATGCTGTAAAGTAATAGTAACCGTCACTACCCTTTGTTATATAAGGGTCGGCTCTCTCTTCTATAAATGGATTGGGATAGTTCTTCATATAATTGCTCCTTTTAAAAATAGCCGACACATAGATATGTCGGCTATAAGTCTTATTCAATTACAAATTTAACAAAAACCTTCTTGCCCTTCTTCACGATAACGTGACCCTTTTCAAAGGCATCCTTATTTACGGTATCAAATGCAGTCTTTGCTTTTTCGTCGTCAACAGCTACACCGCCCTGCTCAATAAGTCTTCTGCCTTCACCGCGTGACTTGATTATTTCCGCCTTGAGCATCATATCAATAAGACCGATTGCGCCGTCAGTAAAGTCAGCATCAGCGAGTACGGTTGTGGGCATATTATCAGTATTACCTGCACCTGAGAAGAGGGCTCTTGCACCCTCCTGAGCCTTATCGGCTTCTTCCTCACCGTGTACAAGCTTTGTAAGCTCATAAGCAAGAATTTCCTTTGCCTTGTTAAGCTCACTGCCCTGCCAGGAATCCATCTTCTCAATTTCCTCGAGAGGAAGGAAGGTAAGCATTCTGATACACTTGAGAACGTCGGCATCGTCAACATTTCTCCAATACTGGTAGAAATCAAAGGGACTGGTCTTATTGGGGTCAAGCCATACTGCACCTGACTGAGTTTTACCCATCTTCTTACCCTCGGAGTTAAGAAGAAGCGTAATAGTCATAGCTGCAGCATCTTCGCCGAGCTTTCTTCTGATAAGCTCTGTACCGCCAAGCATATTGCTCCACTGGTCGTCACCGCCGAACTGAAGGTTGCAGCCATATTTCTGATAGAGCACGTAGAAGTCATAGCTCTGCATAAACATATAGTTGAATTCAAGGAAGGAAAGACCTTTTTCCATTCTCTGCTTATAGCATTCGGCAGAAAGCATACGGTTGTCGCTGAAGCAAGCACCGACCTCACGGAGAACATCAATGTAATTGAGCTTGAGAAGCCAATCGGCATTGTTCACCATAATTGCCTTGCCTTCGGAGAAATCTATAAATCTGCTCATCTGCTTTTTAAAGCACTCACAGTTATGGGCGATTGTTTCGGTTGTCATCATCTGACGCATATCACTTCTGCCCGAGGGGTCACCGATCATAGCAGTACCGCCGCCGATAAGCGCAACAGGCTTGTTGCCTGCCATCTGAAGTCTCTTCATAAGGCAAAGCGCCATAAAATGACCGACATGGAGTGAATCGGCTGTAGGGTCAAAGCCGATGTAAAATACTGCCTTACCGTTATTGATAAGGTCTCTTATTCTTTCTTCATCTGTAACCTGTGCAATAAGTCCTCTTGCAACAAGCTCTTCATATATCTGCATATTTTTTGATTCCTTTCAATTTTTTCAATATATAATACATTTTAATTTGTTTTCTGTCAAGGTGTATTTGCAAAATCAATAAGCTCGCAGGCTGACATAACTGTTGATTTTGTTATAACATCACCACCGATTATACGAGCAATTTCATAAATACGCTCATCATCAATAAGCTTCCGAACCTTTGTATAAGTTTTCCCTTCATCAGACAGCTTTTCGATAAACAGATGATTATCTGATGCAGCGGCGATCTGCGCAAGATGAGTTACGCACACCGTCTGCCTTTTTTCGGAAACTTTTTTGAGCTTATAGGCAATCTTATGCGCTGCTCTGCCGCTTACGCCTGTATCAATCTCGTCAAAAATCATCGTATCGGCTGTCTCAAGATCCGAAAGCACGCACTTAATTGCAAGCATAATTCTTGAAAGCTCACCGCCTGAAGCAATTTTTGAAAGCGATTTAGGTTCTTGTCCCTTATTTGCGCTGATGAGAAATTCTACATCATCAATACCTTTTGAGGTAGCAGCTGTCTGTGTAAAAAGGACTTTAAACTGAGCAGACGGCATATCAAGGTAGTTAAGCTCTGCCATAACATCGTTTTCAAAATTATGTGCCGCTTTCTTTCTTTTATCTGAAATTTCCTCAGCAAGATCAAAAAGCTGCTCGCTCAACTCATATATTTCATTTTCAAGTTCGGCAGTTTTTTCGTCACTGGAATCGAGCTGTTCAAGCTCTGTTTTATACTCTTCGAGAATTGCAAGAATCTCTTCCTCGGTCTCACCGTACTTTTTAGAAAGACGATAAAGGACATCAAGCCTTTCCTCGATATAGTTCACATCAAGCTCCTCTCCTTCAAGAGAAGAAATTTCGCTATTTACCATCGAAACACACTCATCGAGAATATATGAAAGCTTTTCGATTTCCTTTGTATATTCCGCAAATTCATCGTTGTATTCACCCAGTTGTGCAAGAAAGCCTGTCAGAGCATAAAGGTTCTGCGTACAACCGGGAGTGCTTTCGTCACCACTCAAGGCAACAGCAGTTCCGTAAAGAGCCTTTGCGAGTTTTTCTTTATTCTGCAGCTTTTTTCTGTCCTCAAGAAGTCTTGCTTTTTCACCGGGTGTGATTTTAGCCTGCTCAATCTCATTTATACGAAAAGAAAGATATTCTCGCCTCTCCTCTTTATCCTTGAGCGTTTTAAGAAAAGCATTAAGCTCTTTTTTCTTTTTAACAACAGCAGAATATATCTTTCTGTATTCGGCGAGTGTTTCACCAATTTCGGCAAGAAAATCAATATACTCAATATGCGTTTCCTTTTGTAGAAGGTGCTGACTGTCGTGCTGCCCACAGATTGTCACAAGCTCTCTTCCAAGAGTACGAAGCATCGAAACTGTAACAGGCTGACCGTTCACACGGCAACTGTTCCTGCCATCTGCATTTATGGTACGGCTTACTATAAGGGTGCTGTCGGTTTCGCAGTCAAGCTCCATATTTTCCAATACGATTCTGACACTTTCTGAAACGTTTTCAAAACAAGCCGTAATTTTAGCTGATTGAGCTCCGTTTCTGACAATATCCCTGGAAGTGCGCTCTCCGAGAACGGCATTTATTGAGTCAATGACAATCGATTTACCCGCACCGGTTTCTCCGGTCATAATGTTGAGACCGCTTTCAAAGCTTATATCTGCACTTTCAATGACAGCAACATTTTCAATTTTCAGTTCGGATAACATAGTGCTGTAATTCCTTTTTTGTTTTACTTGTTTTTACCTGTAATTTTTTCAATATACTGCTTAAGGTGAGCGGCACTTTCCTCGTTGCGGCAAAGAACAAAAATAGTATCGTCGCCTGCAAGTGTTCCTACCACATTCTCAATTTCAAGGCTGTCTATAGCGGCACAGGCAGCATTTGCCATACCGGCATAACACTTTACAACCGCCATATTTCCCGCATAATCAACAAAGGTTACGGAGTGAGAAAGAATGGAATAATACTTACCTGAAAAATCCTCCGCATCGTTATTGACACAAGAATACTTGTACTGCCCCGAAGCAATAGGAGTTTTAATAAGCTTGAGATATTTAATATCTCTTGATACAGTAGCCTGGGTAACCTTGTAGCCCATATCGTTGAGCATTTGCATAAGCTCTTCCTGAGTACCGATGTCCTGCTGTGTTATAAGACTCAATATAGCCTCATGTCTGTTCTTTTTCATTCTTTTCCTCCTTTTTCTCGAACGTAACGTTCAATAAGCTTGTGGGAAAGTATATCAGCGAAGCTATCACCTTTAATTCTGATTATCTTCGCATATTTTTCGCTTCGTGTTACAGTCAGAAGACTGTTTGCACTCATTGTAATGCCTCTTTCACCGTCACAGCTGAAAACAGGCAGACTGTTTTCATAATTGTTCACCCTGAACTGCAAAACACAGTCAGGTTTAAAAATCATAGAGCGTGAAAAGAGCGAATGGTTGCATATCGGGGTAAGTATAAGGCTTTCGATTGATGTATCCACAACAGGGCCTCCCGCCGAAAGTGAATATGCAGTTGAACCTGTAGGGGTTGCAATAATAATTCCGTCTGCCTGATAATCAAAAACCAATCGATCATCGCTTCTTACTTCAATATCACAAAGTCTCAAAGAATTACCTCGTGCGATTACAACATCATTAAGGCAGATGTATTCTTTTATAAATTTTTCCTCCTCATAGTGCTTTACGGAAAGCATCATTCTGCTGTCAACAGTATATGATTTTTCCTTAAGAGCTTTAAGAAGGTGGAGCTCTTCTTTTTCAAGACCGGCAAGAAAACCGAGTCTTCCTGCATTGATACCGAGAATCGGCTTATCATACGCCGCTGCTCTGTGGGCAGAGTGAATTATTGTACCGTCACCCCCTATTGAAATAAGAAGCTCCGACGATCTAATAAAATCATTTGATGGAACGAATTCAACATTCGGAAACAAGAATTCATCTTCGAACTCTTCCGGCATAAGAATGTCAATGTTCAGTTTTCCAAGCTCTTTTATAACATTGACAGCTACCTCATAGGCGTTTTTTCTTGTCAGATTTACATATAATGCAACTGTCATGACTTATCACCGCCGTCCAGACTTTCATGTGACACCGCAACAATCTGTGAAGGTTCTGTCTTAAGCAAAGAAACGGGTTCATCACTTTTCTCAAGAAAAATAAGATATTCGATATTACCCTGCGGTCCCTTTATGGGAGAAAAATCGAGATTCAACACTGAAAAGCCCTGCTCAAGAGCGAAGTTATATATCATTTCAACGACTTCCTCGTGAACGGAAATATCCCTTACTACTCCTTTTTTACCGATTTTCTCCTTACCTGCTTCAAACTGCGGTTTAATAAGGCATACTGCCTTACCACCGTTTTTCAGAAGCTGTCTCATAACGGGAATAATAAGCTTAAGTGAGATAAAGGATACATCAACACTTGCAAAATCGATTTTCTCGGGTATATCATCATGGGTAACATAACGGAAATTAGTGCGCTCCATATTGACAACACGCTCGTCCTGACGGAGCTTCCACGCAAGCTGTCCGTACCCTACATCAATAGAATACACCTTTGAAGCACCGTTCTGAAGCATACAATCGGTAAAGCCACCCGTTGAGGCACCAATATCCATACATACAGCATTATCAAGCTTTAATCCAAACTCGTCTACCGCTTTTTTCAGCTTATATCCGCCACGGCTGACAAAGGGCATTTTTTCGCCCCGAAGCTCGATACAATCTTCACTTTTCACCGATGCGCCCGCTTTTGTTTCTTTATTGCCGTTGATATAAACAAGTCCCGCCATAATAAGAGCCTTGCCCTTTTCACGGCTGTCAACGAAACCTCTTTCAAACAAAGCCACATCAAGTCTTATTTTTTCTTTCATTTATTTTCACCTATAAGTTTGATCATTGATTCACAGTCAAGTCCGTAAGCGGAAAGCTGTTCGCTTACACTCGCCTGCTCAACGAATTTATTATCTACGGCGGTTACCGTATATTTACCTTTATAGCCTTTTTCAAGAAGCATATATCCGACACGCTCTGCTATACCGCCGTTTTTCATACCTTCTTCAAAGAAGTATATATTCTCCTTATCCATAAGAAGAGGGAATATGTTTTCAGGAACAGGCTTAATAAGATTAAGTGATAAAAGTAAAACTTCCTTACCGGCTTCTGCGAGCTTATCGACCGCTTCAACCGCTTCGCCTGTAATCCTTCCGTAGGTCAGAATTACTGTCTTTGCAGTTGTTTTACCGTAAGAAGCATATTCAATGCAATCATAGTGAAGCTTCTGCACGCTTTCCTTCGGCTTTCCTCTGGGGTACCTTACAACTGCAGAATATTCATCAGCATAAAGTACATTATTGATGTCAGCTTTAAGCGACCTGTAACAGCAAGGCGAATAAATCTTAAGTTCCGGCACAGTTCCGAGAAACGATACATCAAATATTCCGTGATGTGTTTCGCCGTCCTCGCCTACAAAGCCAGCACGGTCAACTGCAAATATAACCTTAAGCTTCTGCAGTGATATGTCGTGAATGAGCTGATCATAGCAACGCTGAAAGAAGGTTGAGTAGACAGCATATACAGGCTTCAAGCCGTTTTTGGCAAGTCCTGAAGCAAATGTAACAGCATGTTCTTCAGCAATACCTACATCAAAAAAACGCTCGGGATAACTCTCGCTAAAGCACTTAAGACCAGTACCTATTCCCATTGCTGCTGTAATTGCACAGATGCTGTCGTCTTTTTCTGCCTTCTCGCAAAGATACTCGCCGAATTTTTCCGAGAAGCTGTCTCCCGAAGCCTTTGCTTCGCCTGTTTCAACATCAAAATCGGATATACCGTGAAAGAGACTGGGGTGTTTTTCGGCATATTCATAGCCCCTTCCCTTTACTGTAATAACATGAAGAACAACAGGCACATTTACATTCTTTGCAGTTTCAAGGGCATCGCAGAGATTTTCTATATTGTGACCGTCAACAGGGCCCATATATCTGTAGCCGAGGTCTTCAAAGAATGTACTTTGTGAATAGAGTTTATTTTTTATATCGGTTTTTATGTCATAGAGCTTTTTAGCCACACTTTTACCCATAGGTATGTGTCCGAGAAACCTTTCCGTACCCGCCTTAAAGGAGTAGTAACCGGGTTTCGAACGGATAACAGCAAGATATTTTGCAAAAGCACCGACATTCTCTGAAATTGACATTTTGTTGTCATTGAGGATTATTATTTGCCTTGCGTTTGTTCTTCCTCCGTTATTAAGTGCTTCATAAACCATACCGCCGGTAAAAGAACCGTCACCGATTACTGATATAACGTGGTTATCATCTTTTTTTAGCCCCTTGGCAAGAGCGAGACCGAGCCCCGCCGAGACCGAAGTACCACTATGACCCGAATAAAAAGTGTCGTGTTCGCTTTCTCCGGGTCTGCAAAAGCCTGATATTCCGTCTTTCTTCCTTAAGGTTGAAAATGCTTCAAACCTACCGGTAAGGAGCTTATGCGTATAGCACTGATGTCCTACATCAAAGACAATCTGATCCTTCGGGGAATCAAACACCTTATGAAGTGCCACAGTAAGCTCAACTACACCAAGATTCGGAGCAAGATGTCCCCCATTCTCGGAAACAGTTTCTATCAATTTGTATCTTATCTCCTGTGAAAGGCTCTCGAGCTGCTCATAATTCATAGCCTTTATATCTGCAGGAGATTTAATCTTTGAAAGGAGTTTGTAGTTCATTTAAACCGTCCTTTTCAGTTTTTACGTTTAATAAGCATATCGGCAATTTCCTTGAGCAACTGTGCTTCATCACCAAAAATTTCAAGAGCCTCTACAGCCTGCTTTGTGAGTCTGTCAGCATACTCATGGGATTTTTCAAGTCCGAGAAGCGACACATATGTTGACTTATCGCTCTCACCGTCACTTCCGATTGGTTTGCCGAGCTCCGCCTCATCACCTACAACATCAAGAATATCGTCTACAATCTGGAAAGCGTGTCCTATTTTACTGCAGAAAGTGATTGCGGCCGAAATTTCAGCTTCAGAAGCGTCCGCTGCGATACAGCCGAGCTTACCTGCACAGACAATAAGAGCACCAGTTTTTAGGCTGTCCATTATCTCGAGAGTATCAAGAGAAGCCCTTCTGCCTTCATTTTTCAGGTCAACAGTCTGGCCACCGATCATACCCTCAACACCTGAAAGCTCTGATAACGCGGAAATAGCTTTGACGGCACGTACAGGATTTTCTTTTGCAAGGGAGCTCTGTGCAATTACGCCAAACGCCCTTGTAAGAAGTCCGTCACCTGCAAGAAGAGCATATGCCTCACCGTACTGTATATGACAGGAGGGTTTACCCCTTCTCATATCATCATCGTCCATGCAAGGCAAGTCGTCGTGAATAAGTGAATAGGTATGAATCATTTCAAGAGCAACTGCAAAAGGTAACGCTTTTTCAACATTTCCACCGCAGACTCTGCAAAATTCAAGAAGCAAAACAGGCCTGATTCTTTTTCCGCCGATACCGAGACTGTATCTCATAGCATCACATACCACGGGCTCACCGTAGGTGCATTCAGGAACATAAGAATCAAGCTGTGAATTAATCATTTCAACATAATCGTTAAAGCTGTATGCCTTATTCATTTTCAAAATCCTCATCATCATATTGGGAAATTTCGCTTATTTTCTGTTTAGCGCCCGAGAGCGTTTTATTGCAGAAGGTAATAATTCTGACACCCTCTTCGTAAAGCTTCATCGACATTTCAAGGTCGTGCTCTCCGCCTTCGAGCTCTTCAGCAATTTCTTTAAGTCTTAACATTGCCGTATCAAGTGTATACATTTCCATTTTCTTATTTTTCCTTTCAGTTTGCGGCACAGTTTTCTTCATATACAATCTTCTCACAAAGACAGGAAAGCGTACCGTCTCGCATAATAACCGTTATATTTTCGCCCTCTTTGATTTTATGTGCGGTTTTAACCGGCTCAAGCACTTCATTTTTTACCATCGCAAAGCCTTTGCCAAGTACCTTCAGAGGACTTGCTGAATCCAGCCGCAAGGCAAAATTAGTAAGTGCATTTTCATATAATTCGATACGCCTTGCCATAAGGCTGTTAAGCTTCTCCTCGAGTGCATCTACACATAAAGAATAAAGCTCAAACTCTCTTACAGGGCTTTTTTCGTATATTCGTTTTTCAAAATCATTGAGCTTTAAAGTATAAGCATCTATGGTTCTGAGCACCTTATCAGTCATGCTGTCTAGAGTCTTATCCGCAGCATAAAGGACTTCCTTATAATCCGGAGCCGCAATTTCTGCCGCCGCAGAAGGTGTAGGAGCTCTCATATCTGCCACAAAATCGGAAATCGTAAAATCAACCTCATGACCTACAGCAGAAATAACAGGAATAGAGCATTCGTATATCGCTCTTGCAACGCCCTCATCATTAAATGCCCACAGGTCCTCTATTGAGCCACCTCCACGGGTTACGATAAGAACATCACAACACTTAAGTCGATCGAATCGCCTTACAGCATCAGCTATCTGTGACGCAGCCTCCTCACCCTGAACGAGCACCCCGGCAATAACAATCTCTGCAAAGGGATACCGTCTGGAAAGTACATTCTTTATATCCTCAATAGCTGCACCGGTCGGTGAAGTAACAACGCCAATCCTTTGCGGATACAAAGGTAACGGCTTCTTATATTCCAAAGAGAAAAGGCCTTCCTTCGAAAGTTTCTCCTTAAGCTGCTCAAAAGCAATAGTCAGCTCGCCGATTCCGTCAGGCTGCATATCCTCGCAATAAAGCTGATATGCACCGTCTCTTTCGTAAAGAGAAACGTTACAGCGCACAAGAACCTTCATGCCGTTTTCGGGCATAAAACGAATTCTTTCAGCGGCGGAACGGAACATCACAGCCTTAACCGCCGAATTTTCGTCCTTCAGAGTGAAATAGAAATGACCCGATCTGTAGTGATTGGTAAAGTTTGAAATTTCACCCGAAACATATATATTTTTTAAATTGCTGTCCCCATCAATGAGGGATTTCAGATATGTATTTATCTGACTTACTGTTAATACTGATGACATCTGATATTTTTACCTCTTATCAGTCAAGCTTCTTTTTTGCTATAGCACCGAGCACGCCGTTAATATATGCCGCATCCTCGGGAGAAGCATATTTTTTTGCTATTTCAACAGCCTCGTTGATAGCAACACCCACAGGCATATTTTCACTGTAAAGCATTTCGCATACTGCAAGGCGAAGAATTGCTTTTGTTGTTTTGGAAATACGCTTTGCACTCCAGCCAACAAGATTTTCTTCAATTATATTATCAATTTCATCGAGCTTGAGGTATACCTTTCTTGCAAGGCTCTCCGCAAACTCATTATGAGGAAAAAGTTCAAGCTCTACAGCACTGTCAATAAGCTCAGTTACTGAAATCTCTGTCTGAAAGCTCTTTTCAAAAATGAGTATGAATGCAAGCTCTCTGCTTTCATGTCTTGTCATAAGTTTTACCTTCCTCCCGTCTGTAAAATCAGACAGTATTTTGTATATTCTTAAATATTATACCACAAATTTTAAATCCTACAACTACTTTGCCTCAATTATTGTTAAATTTTTTGCAGAAATATTCGTATTTTTTTCAATAATATCGGTAATTTGCAGTATAACTGTGTCATTTAATGTATTTTTTTCCAAAATCACCTGACATGCCTCATCGTTTATAACTACTATACAGTCTCCTCCCGTTTTGGCAGAAATGAGACTTTCCGCATCACTCTGTGTCTTCATATTACGCATATATTTATCAAGAATGGCTGATATTTCGTCTTCTTTCTCTTCTGACAGAGAACCACTTTCAAGCGCATCTTCAACCGATTCGACCATTTCATCGTAGGCTTCCTCTCTTTTCAGTCTTTCAGAAGCAAAGAAATCGCCCTTAGCCATAACACTCTGTGCCTGTTCGGTATTTTCTTCGTCAACAGAAGAGCTCCCCACGGAAAGTGAGTCACCGAGATTTCCACTTACCGACTGCTCTGTAGTAGTCTGCGATGTCGTATCTATAGGATTTTTTGTGTAATACCAGTTGACGGCGACAGCAGCACCTAAAGCTATTACGAGAGTGGCCGACAGTAACTGTTTCTTTTTCATAATCATAATTACTCCTTTTCTGCCCTGGGGGCAATGCTTATTCTGTTTGAGCCGATGTCAAAAAGAGCTGACAGCAGAGAGCTGATTGCACCTCTTACCGTAGGGTCGTCTCCCCCGGAGCATACAACGGCTACTCCTCTTATTTCAGGATATAACTCCTTGATGACAAGACCGTTTTCTCCCTGATTGCTGTCAATAATTATATATTTGTGACTTGTTTGGCTTTCATTATCAGATGTATTCTCTATATCTGAATCCTTTGCAAAGATTTTTTCTCCTGTGTTTTCATAAGTCAGCATTACACTTACATCACCTGCCCCCTTAATCTGCGAAATGAGCTTTTCCACATCACGGCAAAGCTCACTGTCAGCATAACTTTTTTCGTTAGATTCCTGAATCTTTTCGGTATCATGCATAGACGGTATCTCTGATAAAAGAATAAGCAAAATACCAGCAAGACCAAGTATAACGGTAAACAGCGATTTTTTATCTGATTTCAGTTTGTCTAAAAACTGCGTGAAAGTCTTTTTTGTTTCAGTCATCTATACCCTCCTTCAGAATTATTTCTGCCTCACTGAAATCATCGGCAAGAAAACTCCTGATTCCGGTTTCGGTTTCGCTGTCAAATTCACCTGTTACTGTTATTTTTTTTACTACAATACCTACTTCATCACTCTCACCCTCAACCGAAACAGATGCAACTACACCAGCCTGCTTCAAATTGTTTTCTATTGCACGAGCAACAGAACCTTCGAAAATCTCCTTTTCCATCAGTTGTGTTTTTTTTGAAAGAGAGTCACTGCTTTTTTCTTTGGTGTATTCATACGTGTCAAAAAGGTCTGCCTGTATCCCATTAAAGGGTAATACCATAGCACTCACTGTTATAACCGCACAAAGAGAGATAAAGCTTCCTTTCATTTTTCCTTTCGGAATCACAGCTGTAAGTACACCTGCAACAATACTGACTACACATATAAGTTTTATGTACGAAGTAACACTATTCATTGTCAGACACCTTTCAGAGTCAACATTATACCTGTCGATACAATAAGAATAAACAACTGAAAAAGACTTACAAGCAAAAGTATTCTTACGCAGCTTGAAAAACATCGGAGCGTCTCCGAGCCACGGGCAAGTCCCAGCATTTCCGCTATGCCTGAAAGAACTGAAAGTGATAAACAGTATACTGCACCTTCGGCAAGAGGCGGTATATTTATTATGATGCTCGCAAATATTCCGACAGCACCGAGAGAACCCTTCATAAGATGTATACTTCCGAGAATTGTTGAGTATGCCTCACTTAACGACGGACCGATAACCGGCACCATGCTTCCGATTAAAAATTTTACGCCCTTAACCGAAATAGAATCTGTCGAAAAAGCGAGAATGTTTTTCAAAGACAAAAATCCCGTAAACATTGAAGCTGAAAAACCTAAAACAAAAGTTACAATGCGGTTTACAGAGTTCACAAATCGATTCAGATTCATACCGCCATAAAAAGAAAATGCAATCGACAAGGCAAAATAAGCACCGATAAAGCTTACAAAAAAATTATCGATAAAAGATGACATAAGTTCCCCGAATAAAAGGACAAGACTGTTATAAGTAAGTGCACTCGCAGGATTTCCCGAAAGAGAGACGAGAAGCGTAAACGCCGGTATAAAACAAAGCATAAGCTTACCGTTTAATGCTACAGCTGAAATAACGCAATTAGTAAGAAGTCCTATTTTTTCAACAGTTACAACCGAAAGAACAACCGTGCTTAAAAGGGAAAACACATCTCCTGCAGAGGAAAAATCAAAAGCCGAAGAGATCACACCAAGTATCATAAGGATACTCAAAGCAGTAAAAAACCAAGCTCCGCTACCCTTTATCTTTTCAATAAGAGTTTCAGCAAAATAGCTTTTAACACTGTCTGCACCCTTCGTGAAAATAATATCAGGGTTCAGGGTGTCAAGGCTGTTATCCTCAAGTTCTTTTAAAACATCAGGATCAAGCGAAGAAAAAAAATCGTGATTTATGCTCTCCTCAAGCTCAGTTTCAAATCCAACCGAAAAGGCAGTTACTGATAAAACTACGCATAACAGCAGCAGAACAATTAAATAAACAATCCTTTTCATTTTATAAAAGATAAAGCAGTTTTTGCTACCTGAAGAATAAAAGGCATCGACAAAACTACAAGCATAACTCTTCCTCCAAGCTCAACAATCTCTCCCATCAGGCCGTTGCCGCTTTCGCGGCAAGTCTCTGATGTAAGCTTCGTAATAACCGTTACCGCAGAGGCTTTAAACATACACAGAAACATTTCTTCACCCTGCGGATAAAGTCTGAAAAGCTCATCAACCGCACTATTGTTTAACGTAAGACTGTCCTTTATCAGAAAAAAGCCTGCAGTCATAACCGCAACTTCAAAAAAAGGTATAAGCTCTCTGTTATGTTTTTTCAAAAACACCGAAACAAAAGAACCAATAAGCGCTAACGCGATAATTTTAATAATCATTTCAAAAATCCAGAATCTCTCTCACTGTATCAAACAGGTCTTTTATTTCGGGTATCACCATAAAAAACACAGTTATAATGCCTGCGAGAGTTGTCAGCATAGCGTATTCGCCTTTATCTGTTTTTGCAAGAATCTGATTAAGCACAGCCACTATAATGCCTATCCCCGCTATTTTAAAAATAATATCAACTTCCACTGCTGTTACCTCCCTTAAGCATTATTGTTTTCTTGTCGGCCTACTAAAGCATCATAACAAAAACTCCCATTCCGAGAAAGCCGCTTACGGTGACACATATTCTTCCGTATTTAGAGTATGTCTCCTCTGCTTTTTTGCAGTACAAGTTGAAGGTTTCGGAAAAAAGAGTGAGAATCGAACGTTGACCCTGTGCATCACTCGTGCCGAGAAGTCCACCGAGACTTATAAGTTTTTCACGCTCTTCACGTGTAAAAGGCAAAGACGATGCCTTCACGCTATCCGCCCATGCGATGTTCAGATCCTCGCCATTTTCAGTTTCAGAAATACATTTATCGATAAAGTCAAGATGTTCGCAGACTCTTGAACTTTTCAACTTTTTTAAAATATCTGTAAGCGGTAGATTTACATACTCTATTTCCACGATCGCCGTTGTAAAAAAAACAACCGTTTCAGCGAGAAAATTCCGTCTTTTTTTAAGCCGTAAGGATAAATTCATTCCCACAAGCATCATACTCACCCAGACCAATATTCCTCCCGATAATCTCATCAAGAAGCTCCTTTGTATCGTATATTCCTTCAACCGTGCCGGGGCTGTTTCTGCTTAAGAGCACAAGCTTTTCGAAGGAATATGCCCTCAACAGCCGTTTTATCTGCGGTCTTGTCATAATTTCTGTATAATCCGATGCATGAACTGTTACAATAAACTTAACACCGCTGTTTACGGCAAGGCTTATTGCGTCGATTTCCTCGTCGCTACAGAGTTCGTCCATAGCAATTACATCGGGAGCCATTGTTCTTACCGCATTTTCTACAGCCTTATCCTTCGGAAACAAGTCAAAAACATCAGTATTCAGTCCCACGTCACGCTGACAGAAGCCTGCGTTCATTGCGGCTATTTCCTGTCGCTCATCAATAACGCATACCTTTCTCATACTATCTGCATCAGAAAGCAGTCTTACAAGATCTCTTAATACCGTGGTTTTGCCGCTCATAGGTGCACCGGCTATAATTAGACTCGACAGCTTATCCGAAAAAAGCTTTCGGTATAACTCGTCACTACACCCTTTTTTCTCCCTGGAAATTCGTATATTAAGAGATGAAATATCCCTGACAGATGTAATATTTCCTTTGTTGTCGGTAACAGCAGTGCCGCATATTCCTACACGGTGTCCGCCCTGAACGGTAACGAACCCGTTAATTATACTGTGAACGTGGGAGTGCACCGAATAAGAACACAGCCTGGAAAAAATGTTGGTAATATCTTCGCTATAGCAAATAAACGGACTTTCGGAGTTCTCACTCGAAAGCGAATCACGGTAAAGTATTCTGTTGCCATAGGTGCCGCAAAGAATCACGGGTTTTCCCGTCCTCAAACGTATTTCACATGTTTTACATTTTATGTCCTCGGGCAGACTTAAAAGTATGTTTTTAAGTTCACCTCTTATAATGCTCAACGCACTGAAAAAATCCTTGTCCGTATTCATCTCATTCAAAGCGTCACCTCATTTTTGTTTTCTTGTTTAAAAATATGAATTGTGATACATAATTAGAACTAATTCAGTAAATTCACAAAAAAGTTCTTGCTTACTTCGGATAATTATAGTATTATAATTTTTATATGAGATTTTTTGGAAAGAAGGTTAACGATGCTTAACAAAACCAAGGCGCTGTGTAAAGATAACAAGTACATAATTATCTCTTTCTTTACAGCGGCAATTACTATGCTTATTATTTATATGTGCAACCTTATGGTGCCTCTCGGTGACAAAACCATTCTCCGAATGGACCTTTATCACCAGTACGGCCCTCTTTTTGCCGAGCTTTATGAGAGGGTTATGAGTGGCGATAGCCTGATTTATTCCTGGACAAGCGGTCTCGGCAGCTGTTTCCTGGGTAATTATTTCAACTATCTTTCAAGCCCTATAGGTGCAATAGTTATGTTCTTCGGTCATAAAAATATAACCGAAGCTATCGCAACTATGATTCTTTTAAAAGCTGCTCTGAGCAGCGCCGCTTTTACCTACTATGTAAAAAAATCAATGAAAAACCAAAGCTATGCCACCTGCGCTTTTGGTATTCTCTACGCTTTTTGCGGTTATATGCTGGCTTATTACTGGAATGTTATGTGGCTCGATGCGATGTACCTTCTGCCGATAATCCTATACGGTATCGAAAGAATCATTAACCACGGAAAAATGCGCACATATGTTACAGCTCTTGCTCTGAGTATGTTCTCAAACTATTATATTTCCTTTATGCTCTGCATTTTCTCGGTTATTTACTACTTTTATTACTTCATCACAAACTATTCCGCAGAAAGCCTTGTAAACCGCAGCTTTGACAAAGAAAAGCACAGCTTTTTTGCTCATATGTCAAACAACAGATTTATCCGTTCTGCCTTTATTTTCGGCGTTGCTTCACTTGCAGCGGCAGGAATTATGGCTTTTGTGCTTATACCCGTTTATAAAATTCTCACATCAAGCTCTGCAACTTCGGGTCAGTTCCCGAGTGATCTCACCTCATATTTCTCATACTTTGACTTTTTCGCAAACCATCTTGCGGCACTTACAACCACAATAAGAAGTAGCGGTGATGATGTTCTTCCGAATGTTTACTGCGGCATTCTTACAATTATTCTTGCTCCTCTTTTCTTCTTTTCAAAATCCGTTCCGAAAAAGGAAAAGCTTACCACACTCGGTCTTCTTGTAACACTTTATTTCAGCTTCAGTCTGAATATTCCCAACTACATCTGGCATGCCTTTCACTTCCCAAATGACCTGCCCTACCGTCAGTCATTTATCTATTCATTTATTCTTGTAATAATCGCATATAAAGTATTTATCCGACTTGAAGAGTTTTCTACAAAGCTCATAGGAGGTGTCGGTGCAGGACTTTTCGCGTTCATAATCCTCGTTGACGAGCTTACGAGTAAAAATGTCGAAAGCGGCACAATTATCCTCTCCTTTGTGCTTATCGTTCTTTTCGTTGTTATTCTCACGCTTTTCAAAGACAAAAAATATACACGTATTTCAGTTGCAGCTCTTCTTCTGATATGCTGCTGCAGTGAGGCTGTTATGTGCGATACAAAAGCGATGCAGATTTCCGTTGATAAGACTCCTTATGTATCCGACCTTGAAAGCTTCGAGGGTATGAAGAGCAACCTTGACAACATAGAAAACGGCAAGTTCTATCGTATGGAGCTTTCATCACTCCGCACAAGAATGGACCCGAGCTGGTACTATTACAACGGTGCTTCTGTTTTCTCCTCAATGGCAAATGAAAAGGTCTCGAATATGCAGCTTTATCTCGGTATGATGGGTAACAAAATCAACAGCTACACCTACAATCCGCAGACCCCTGTTTATAATATGATGTTCTCAATGAAGTACATCGTAAACAACTCTGCTCCTGATATTCATATCAATTCCCCTTATTACACAGAGGCTTCAAGACACGAAAAATATGTCGCTTACAGAAACAACTATTATCTGCCTATTGCTTACTGTGCTAACCTCTCTCTTACAGATTGGGCTACAGAGGAATACTACAAAAACTGGGAGCTTTCAGGAGAAAACCCCTTCGAGCTTCAGGGTGACTACTTTGACCTTGCAACCGGCGGCGTGGGCACCCCCTTCGTCAAGGTTCCTGTCGAAGATATTTCCTATTCGAATGTTGAGCCATTCTACGACATGACTTCCTTCAGTCAGTTTTATGACAAACGTACCGATGATATAGACGGTTCTGTAACATACCGCGTTACAACACAGGAAGACGGAAATTTATATGTTTTCTTTGATGTTACGGGATTTGACTCTAAAAGTGCCACAATCAGCACACCTACCGGCACAATTTCCCAGAGCACAAGCAACAACTGTCTGTTTGATCTCGGTTATTTCACAAAGGGTCAGACCGTAACGGTAAATATCCCTTTGGAAGCAAACACAGGTACTGTTAAATTCTGTGCCTACACATTAAACCGCGAAATCTTCGAAAAGGGCTACAACCTTCTATCAAAATATCAGGTTCTCGTTGAGGAGTTCGAGGCTACACGAATCAAGGGTCGCTTCACAGCCCCCAAGGACTGCCTTGTTTACACCTCAATCCCTTACGACAAGGGTTGGCTCGTCTATGTTGACGGTGAAAAGGTACCAGAGGAAAACATCGTAGCTCTCGGTGACGCTTTACTCGCGGTAAAAGTAAGTGAAGGTACACACGAAATCGAGTTTAAATATGAGGTTCCCGGACTTCTCGGCGGTATGATAATCTCACTTTCCACAATCGGCTTAATCGGAGTTTACATTTTCTTCTCACAACTCCTTAAGAAAAAGAAGAAGAGATTAAGAGCTATCGCCGCCTTCCGTGCAGAAAGCAACAGCTGGACAGATGATGTTATTCTTCCGCCAATAGAAGAGAAAAAGTCAATCGAGGTTGTTGAAAGTATAAATGTTAACCTTTATGACAATTCACAAGGTCTTGAAAAGCCGAGACGGGAAATCATCAAGCCTCCCGCAAAAACAGTTCACAAAGAGATTTTCAAACCATAAAGCATAAATAAAAGCAGATATTCCGATGAGTAGTAACTCTGAAGAATATCTGCTTTTATTTATATAATTTTATCTTTGCGGTCTTTCAAATGAAAGCTTTCCCATTTTTCCGCCACGGTATTCGTCAAGAAGCATAATGGAGGCTCTTTCGGTATTAATCTCTCCGCCTCTCATAAGCATACCTCTTTCTCTTCCTATTTCCTCGAGAATTTCCCAGGGCATAGCTTCGTGAATATCAATACCATCAAGTCGGAAACGGCTTAAAAGCTTATCCTCGTAACCGTTTACAAGGGCTTCTATAAGGCGGACAGCCATTGTTTCGCTATCCATTACTTCATCCTTGACAGAGCCGATAAAAGCAAGTCTGTCTCCTACTACGGGATCATCAAACTTTGGCCAGAGAACACCCGGGGTATCAAGGAGCTCTATTCCGCCTCCGATTGCGAACCACTGATTACTACGAGTAACACCGGGTTTATCGGCTACCTTGGCACGGTTTTTACCTGCCATACGGTTAATAAAAGAGGATTTGCCCGTATTAGGGATTCCTACCACCATCATACGAAGAGCCTTTCCTCCCATACCCTTTGCCTCGTTTTTTGCTATGGTTTCAGCGAGAACAGTTTTTACTGCGCTATGATAAGCATTCAGACCTTTACCCGTGCGACAGTCGACAGCAATAGCATACTGTCCCTTACTTCTGAAATATTCTATCCACTCTCTCGTGACATTATCGTCTGCCATATCACATTTATTAAGAAGTACTATTCTCGGCTTTTTACCCGTGAGCTCATCAAGTTCGGGATTTCGTGAGGATATGGGAATTCTTGCATCAAGAAGCTCTGTTACACCGTCAACAAGACTGAGACTTTCCTTTATAAGTCTTCTTGTTTTAGCCATATGACCCGGAAACCACTGCACTGTCTGTTTCTGCGTATCTGCCATAAACTCTTCTCCTCCTTATTATAGATCAATAATATTACTGTAAAAAAATGGACAGAAGCTGCCCCTTTGAAATCAATGAATTTTCCACTCTGAAACAGGATTAAACTTCATCTGTCCCGTCGTTTCGTCTAAAGAAAAAATCTTGTATTTCGCAACGCCAAGAATGTAATCCTCGTGAATGAAACCAACCATATCTGAACGGCTGTCGGTTGAGCCCTGACGGTTGTCACCCATTACAAAAACGTGATTTTCAGGAACAGTCAAAGGAAATGTAACTCCTTCATTATTAGTTGTCGGATTATTAATATAAGGCTCATTAAGAAGCACACCGTCAACAAAAACCTCACCTGTTGCAAAATTGATGTCTACGGTCTGATTTTCCGTAGCGATAATTCTTTTTACAATAGGCTCATCAAAAGCATTGGGCTGTGTGATAATTACAACCTGACCGTAGGAGGGATTTTTATCATAAGCAGAAACGATAAGATAATCCTCATCGTGAAGTGTAGGGACCATAGAAGAACCTTCTACACCTACAACTCTGAAAATAAAGGTGAAAATAATCATAATGGTTATAACTGCAACAGCCAGAACTGAAGCAGTATCATAAATATTTAAAATGACCTTATCCTTAAAAGTAAGCTCTGATTTTGTTTTCTTTGCAATATCCTTTACCATTAAAAGAGCATCCTTTCTATATTTGAATTGATACGGTAAAAACAAAAGGAAGGGTTTCCCCTTCCTTCCATTTGCGTGTTTATCAGCCAATCTTTTCCTTAACTTTAGCTGACTTACCAACTCTGTCACGAAGGTAATAAAGCTTGCTTCTGCGAACCTTACCGTTTCTGACGAGTTCAACCTTTGCAACGTTGGGTGAGTGAACAGGGAATACCCTTTCAACACCGCAGCCGTATGCTACACGACGAACTGTGAAGGTTGATGAGATGCCGCTGCCCTTCTTAGCAATGATTGTACCTTCGAAAACCTGGATTCTTTCTCTTTCGCCTTCACGAATCTTTACGTGAACACGAACAGTGCTACCGATGTTAAGCTCGGGTACTTCTGCCTTAAGGCTTGCGTCTGAGATGAGTTTGAGTGCGTCCATTTTAAATCCTCCTAAATTCTGCCACGTTCGTTACGGAATAACTCCGAAAGAGGACCGCTTGCGTTAATGTCTGACTGAATTCAGTCGCACCTGTTACACAAATGCTCAAGTATTTTATCACAACTCTATCGTAAAAGCAAGTGTTTTTTTAAATTTTTTCAACTATTTTTATATATTTATCGGAAATTCTCCATATCTGCTTTCATAAGTCTTTTTCTTACGACAAACGATGCAATATCCTCTTCAGATTTTTTAACAATCTCATCGCTTAAAAGAGTAGGATTGATATTAGTAGTACTGCCGGCAGGAAAAACAACAGTAAGCTTAACTCTGTTAGACGAATGAGAAATACTATATGAATGGAGATATTCCAGAAGATTTATATCCTTGAGAACCTTCCGTCTGCCCTGCTTACCCATTTTCTGCACTATAAGCTCCTGATCTGAAAGCATCTGCTCAATAAGCGAAACGAGCTTTTCGGTGTTATCGCAATCGAAAAGAAGATCGAACTCACCAAAGGCTATCTTTTTCGGATCGTCTACAGGGTCAGCAACACTGACAATCTCTATTCCCGGAGGCATAGCTCCTTTGAGAAGAGACAGTATATCTTCGTTAGTGCTGTCCCCTTCTATGCGTATATCCATACTTTCGTAAAGGCTTTCCATACCAAGAGAAAGAGGAAGAGCAAAGGTGAGATAAGGGTGAGGATTGAAGCCTTCTGTGTACCACAAGGGGACTTCTGCACGTCTTACACTTCTTGTCATAGCCCGCATAAGGTCAAGGTGAGACACATATCTGCTCATACCCATCTTTTTAAACCATACTCTGACGCAGCGCATCACACTCACCTCCGTTAAGCATATTAGAGCCGCAGCCTGCACACTTTATGCGACAGTGCGGTGTTGTTTCGTTTTCGTAAGCCTTTTTACTTTCGCGGATAAGGAATTCCTTTCTGATACCGTAATCGAGATGGTCCCAAGGAAGAATTTCCGTGTATTCACGCTTTCTGCTTGTGTAGAAAAGCGGGTCAACACCGCACTTTTCAAAGGCTTCAAGCCACACATCAAAAAGGAAGCTATCGTCCCATGAGTCAAACTTACAGCCGTGTCTCCAGGCATATTCAACAACATTACAGAGTCTTCTGTCACCTCTTGCAAAAACGCCCTCAAGGAAGCTGATATTTACCTTATGATAGCTGACAGACACTTTTTTCGTTGTCACACTCGAAAGAAGATGATTCTGCTTACTGATAAGCTCGTCCATTGTATCCTGGGCTTCCCATTGGAAAGGAGTAAAAGGCTTAGGCACAAAAGAAGCAACGCTTATGCTGACCTGAACGCCCTTACCCTTGGGCTTGTCTGGATTCTTATAAAACTCGTCGACTACCTTCTGTGCGAGTCCTGCTATACCTGCAACATCATCGTAGGTTTCTGTAGGAAGACCAAGCATAAAATAAAGCTTTACCGATGTCCAACCGCCCGAAAACGCCTGACGTGCTGTCGAAAGCATTTCCTCCTCGGTAACGTTTTTATTGATAGCATCACGCAGTCTCTGTGTGCCTGCCTCGGGAGCAAATGTCAGACCACTTCTTCTGACCTTTTTAAGATGCTCCATAAGCTTTTCCGAGAAATTATCTACACGAAGAGAAGGAAGAGCGATATTAACCTTTTCCTTTTCTGTCCAGGAAAGAAGCTTACCCATAAGCTCTTCAAGCTGTGTATAGTCACTTGTGGAAAGGGACGAAAGAGATATTTCATCATAGCCTGTACTCTTACAAAGCTTATAGCACTGCTCATCAATCACGCCAGGTGATTTTTCTCTTATGGGTCTATAGAGAAAGCCTGCCTGACAGAAGCGGCAACCTCTGATACAGCCACGGAGAATTTCGTGTATAACTCTGTCGTGAACAACCTCAACGAAGGGAACTATAAACTTTTCAGGATAGTGCACACTGTCAAGGTCGGAGATAATCCTCTTCGTGACATTCGAGGGAGTGCCTTCTTCTGCAGTAACGGATTTTATTGTACAGTCTTCGTTATAGCTTACGCTGTAAAGAGAAGGCACATAAACGCCATCAATCTGTGAAGCTCTTTTAAGAATCTCCTTTTTCGAAACGCCTTTCTCTTTGCAATCAATGATAAGGTCGAAAAGCTCATTACTCATTTCCTCACCTTCACCAAGCATAAACATATCAAAGAAATCTGCCATAGGCTCGGGATTACAGGCACAGGGGCCACCGCCAACTACAAGCGGATAGCTTTCGTCACGGTCAGCACTTCTTATCGGCATACCTGCAAGGTCAAGAAGATTGAGCACATTTGTATAGCAAAGCTCATACTGCAGAGTAAAGCCTATAAGATCGAAATCAGCAAGAGGATCTCCGCTTTCAAGAGCATAAAGAGGGATATTTCTCTGTCTCATTTCTTTTTCCATATCGTGCCACGGTGCAAAAACTCTTTCACACCATATATCTTCTCTCTCGTTTGCAGCTGAATAGAGAATCTTTATGCCGAGATGAGACATGCCTATTTCATAGCTGTCAGGAAAGCAGAAAGCATATCGAAGCTTTACCTTACTTTTGTCCTTTACAACGCTGTTAAGCTCACCTCCGGTATAACGTCCCGGTTTCTGAACAAGAGGAAGAATCTTTTGAACTTCTTTACTTATCATTGTTAAACTCCTTCAATGTTGATATTAAAATGAGATAAACTGTTACTGCTATGAGACTGATATTCAGTCCAAGATAAACATTATACAGAATGCAACAAATAGAAATTACCAGAAGAGTAATCACCGTGAGAAGACGCATTATCCTCTCAACCGTTGAAACATCTGTCAGAATCCCGAATATACACTCTGCAACCCTGCCCGCATCAAGCTGTCTTATCGGCATAAGGTTAAACAGAGCTACAAAAATATTTACTGTAAAAAATTCGAAACAGATACGATTTTTACTGAAAAAATAAAATAACAAGGACAACAAGGCAAGAATAAAATTACCTATTATTCCGCCAAGTGCTATCAACGCTTCCTTTTTATAGCTTAAGTGCTCAACATACTCACGTTCAATACGGATTCCGAAAGCTCCAAAAACAACACTCTCCGGAGCGTCGGAAAAAAGTAGTATAAAAAACAGATGCCCGCCCTCGTGAAAGAGGGAAGAAAACAAGGAAATCAGCACAATTTCTTCACGGCACAAAAGCAACATCAATGTGATAACTGCTACGAAAGAAAAGGAAAGGACTACCCTTACCCTGCCGAAATCAAGCTGCATTTTCAAGAACAGGTAACGGGTCTATGCTTTCACCGTCTACTCTGAGTTCAAAGTGGAGATGCGGTCCCGTGGAATAACCCGTTGAGCCGACAAGCGCGACCGTTTCACCTTTTCTTATCACTGTGCCTTCTTTTACAAGGATTTCACTACAATGGCAGTAAAAAGTAACATATCCGTTACCGTGGGAAATAAAAAGATACTTTCCCGAACGGCTGTCCTCACCTACAGATGTAACCTTTCCGTCAGAAACAGCACGGATTTTATCACCCTCGTCTGCGCCTATATCTATACCCTTGTGATAATCATCGCCCTCACTTATGGGGTCTGTACGCTCACCAAAATATGAGGTATATCTTCCTCCTTCAACAGGAAAAACAAATTCAACAGAGTCACTTCTGATAAGCTCTGTATTTTCGGTTTTGGTTTTATCAGGCTTGTAGCCTATTTCGGAAACAGTTGCAAAAGTCGCCACGCTCTGATTTTCAGAGGTTGTGCTTATTTCGGAAGCTTCAGTAGTTATATACGACTCAACTTTTGAGCCTGAAACAGCATATGATGCCTCTCTGTCAAACAGACTCTCGCTCAAATCTGCCATAACCGTATCGACTTCCGCTGTAATGAAATCGTCCTTAAGAAGTCCGGCGTAAATCGTTTTCAATTCTTCCCAATGTCCGCTCGCCTTAAACACAAAGAACAGAATAATGCAAAGGGCACAGCAGAAAATCTGACTTAAAAGTACTCCGCTGTAATAATCTTTTTCAAGGTCTGCTTGTTCTTTTTTGCTTTTCTCTTTCAAAACTATCACCCGATAATTATTATGAAAGTACAAGCAAAAAAATACATCAGCCAACCATAATTTTACCTTCAGGCATTACCGTGTCGTTGTCTTCACGCTTTTTAGAAGAAAGAGTAAGCACAAAGCCTACGGGGCCTACTCTGCCTATAAACATCGCCGTAATAAGAGCTACAAGTCCGACGGGACTGCACTGTGCGGTAATACCGGCAGTAAGACCTACCGTAGCAAAGGCTGACACTGCCTCAAAGAAAACATTGACAGGATTGGCCTCGGGACAGTCCGCAAACAAAAAGCAGGAAACCAAAAAAACCACGGAAAAGCCGAGAAAAACAATTGTCATTGATTTAGTAACTGTCTTATGGTCAAGTCTGTAGGAAAAGGCGGTTGTCTCGTCGTTACCCTTGAGCACACTTTTTATCGAGAGAACAATTACCGAGAAGGTCGTAATTTTCACACCGCCGCCCGTCGAACCGCTACCCGCACCGATAAACATCAGAAGCATCATTATTACCTTCGTAAGCGGCCTCATACCGGCGATATCAACACTGGCAAAGCCCGCCGTACGCGCCGTAACAGACTGAAACAGAGATGCCGTAAACTTTTCATCAAGGGGCATATCGGCAATAGTATCCGGGTTTGAGTATTCGAAGATAAAAAAGGCAACAAAACCGAAGGCAAGAAGAATCGCGGTAAATGTAAGAACTATTCTCGTATGAAAGGAAAGCTTTGCGTTGCCCTCTTTTCGGTTTCTGATACAATAAAGAACATCATAAAACACAAAAAATCCGATACCGCCCGTTACTATAAGAGCCATAACAGTATACATTATAACCGGGTCCCCGTTGTAATTGACAAGTGAGCCGAATTCCTGCTCGATGCCGAAAAGGTCAAAGCCTGCATTACAGTAAGCGGATATTGCGGTAAAAACTGAAACCCATATTCCCTTGGCGCCGTATTTGGGTATAAAGCGAGTCGCAAAGACGCAAGCACCCGCGAGCTGACAGATAAAAGCTGTTATAACAACGAGCTTTACCATTGACTTGACCTCGGAAAACTCAAACATATTAGTATATTCCTGAGCGAGTCGCACACTGCGAAGCGAGCTCTTCTTGCGCATTGTAAACATAAAAAACGATACGAAAGTAACCATACTAAGTCCGCCCGTTTCGATAAGCAGACACAGCAATATCTGACCCGGAGCGGTAAGAGTAACAACCGGATCAATAAGAGTAAGTCCCGTCACGCACACACTCGAGGTTGCGGTAAACAGAGCCGTAAGGAAAGGAAGTCCCTCACCGTCTCTTGTCATAAAGGGCAAGGTGAAAAGTAAAGCTCCTGAAAAAATCAAAGCAAGAAAGCTCAAGGTAATAACCGTAGCAGGCGCAAGGTGTTTCTTTTTCGGTTTATATAAAGACTTATTCACTTGTCGCCCTCCTCTCTGACTTATTATTTTATAATTATAACGCTTTACAGGCATAATGTCAAAGATTTTTTATTAACTTTATTGTCTTATTTTGTTGACTATTTTAAAAGCGAGTGTTATCATATTATAAAGCTGTGTAAACAGTATAATTTTTGAAAGTGGAGGTTGAAAAATGTTCGAAAAACTTTTTTCTGATTTCAAATCAGACGGATTTATGTATCTGATAATCCTTGCAGTTATTATCTTCGTCTGTGCACAGGCAGCCTTCTTTATGAGAAAGGCATGGATAAGAGGCAAGGAGCTCGGTATCGGTGCGGATAAGCTCAAAAATGCCGTTACATCAAGCGCGATGTTCTCCTTTGCTCCTGCAATCGGTATCGCAGTTACGGTTATTTCCCTTTCCGTTGCACTCGGTTACGTCCTTCCTTGGATAAGACTTACGGTTATCGGTGCAATTCAGTATGAAACAACTGCTGCAATCGCTGCACTTGAGGCTGCAGGTATGACAGGCGGTATTTCAGCCCCCGTTACAGATCCCCAGATTTTTGCTGAAATTTCAATCGTTATGACAATCGGTAGCTGTCTTCCCCTTATTCTTATTCCTATCGTGCTTAAGAAGATTCAGAAGGGCGTTTCAGATGTAGCTTCAAAAAATTCCAAATGGATGGACGTTATGACAGCAGCTGCATTTATCGGTCTTATCGCCGCATTCATCGGCAGAGGTCTTGCAGGTCTCGGTGCAAAGGATAAAGATATAATCGGTGACGGTGCAGGTGTTCTTTCCCTCGTTGCTCTTGTTGCATCAATCGGATTTATGCTCATTTTCACACTCGTAAACAAAAAGCTTAAGAAAAACTGGATCGAGGCTCTTGCAATGCCCTTGAGTATGGTTCTTGCAATGGTTGTTGTTGTTCTTATCAATCAGTTTGCACCCGAGCTTGCTGCTATTGAGTGGCGTTATTAATGAAAGGAGGAAACAGATATGAAAACTTATATGGATAAAGTGCATACCTGGGGTCGTATATGGATTATTGCGGCGCTCATTTTCTTCCTTTGTATCCCCGTTGCAATCTGCCTTCATTTCGGTGTAACTCCGAGAATGGACGTTGTAGGTAAGGGTCTTGCTTCAATCGCATTCTTCTTTGCAACCGGTATTATTGAGGTTATCGCTTACTCCCCCATGCTCGGTGCAGCAGGTACATACCTTTCATTCGTTACAGGTAACATTATGAACCTTAAGATGCCCTGTGCACTCAACGCTATCGAAAACGCAAAGGTTAAGGCTAACACCGAGGAAGGCGAAGTTATCACTACTATCGCAATCTGCTCATCAATTATTGTAACAACACTTGTTATTGCAGTTTTCGTTGTTATCTTCGCATTCAATCCCAAGTTTTCCGAAACAATGGCAAGCCCTGCATTTGCTCCCGCATTCCAGCAGGTTACCTACACCATCTTCGGTTCACTTGCAGCGACCTATTTTGTAAAGCACTGGAAGATTTCCATCTTCCCCATCGCAGCTATTACAATTCTCCTTCTCTTTGTTGACCCCGGTATCGGTGTTCTTATCCCCGTTGGCGTTGTACTTTCAATGCTCGGCGCACACGTTATGTATAAGATGAAGAAGGTTTAAGTGCTTCGCACAATGCAGAATGCAGAGTGATTAATGCAGAATTATTTAACATTAAATCTCACGGATTATGTGTCCGTGAGCTTTGTTATTTAAGTTACTCGATCTCGCCAATCAGGTATCATTGTAAGAAAGACTGAATCAAAAGCTTTACATTTTAGTCGTTTTTATTTTTCTTAATGCTGTTTCATTCGCAAGGAAAAGACCAATACAAAGAGCAAGCAGAACGAAGCCTGTAATCTTAAAGGTTGTCGCTGTTGCCGTAAAGCCGTATATAAGCTGACTTGAAAAACCGATAAAGTAAGCACCGCCCATATGGTATCCCGTGATGTCAGCCGAATATTTCGCACCGAAGCGCTCGGGTACATTATGAAGCACACTAGGGAATACAGGACCAAAGCCGAAGCCCATCATAAGAAGACCGACAAGAGAAGCCTTGCCTATCGGTAAAAGAAGAACTGCGATACCAAGGAATGAAAAAGCAATTCCAAGCTTTATGAGCTTGTTGTCGCCCAGCTTTGTAGCAACAAATCCTGAAACAAGTCTTCCAAGCATTATACCACCATAGTAAAGGGAAACCCATTTCGCCGCCACGGAAGGTGCAAGGCCGAAAACGTTTACGATATAAGATGCACCCCACGTGCCGCAGATAAACTCCATACTGCAATAAAGGCCAAGGGAAAGTATGCTGAAAAGTACACCCTTCATTTTGAGAATAGCAACAATCCCCTTTTCTTCGCCTTTTTCTTCTTCAGCAGAGGTCTCTTCAATACCGCTTTTTTCTATATTGAGCCACTTTCTCATAACGAAAATGACAGAAAGAGCAATGATAACCTGCAAAAGTGCAACAATTCTGTAGCCGTTTCGCCAAGAGCCGTTTTCTCCGTCAAGGAAAAGAGACATTATCATCGGGCTTACGGTAACACCTACACCCCAGAAGCAATGAAGGAAATTCATATGTGAGGCGTTATAATGAAGTGAAACAAAGTTATTCACACCTGTGTCAATAGCTCCTGCACCGTAGCCGAGTATTATGCTGAAAACAATCATTACAGCAATGTTCGGTGCAAAGCTGATACCGACAAGTCCGAGAGCAGTAACAAAAATAGAAGCAAGTGTCACTCTGGCTGTGCCGAATTTTCTGATAAGTGTTCCTGAAACAAAGCTTACACCACCCGTACACACACCTACTATGATGCTGAAAACCGATGCAAAGCTTTCGGGAACATTAAGCTCCGTATGAAGCACGGGCCAGGCAACACCCAAAAGTGAATCGGGAAGCCCCAAAGATATGAAAACAACATAAATCACAATCAAAACTGTAATCATATTATCACCTCGAATATAAAAATAGAAAATGCCAATTACAGAAAACAAGCAAGCTTCAGTAGTTGATACTTCATATCATTCTGTGTTCTGCACTCTGCATTTTGCATTAAAACAAAAAGGGCATAAAGCCCTTTTTGTTTTAATATTCAGCTTCGCCTTCGTAGATAAGAACTGCGTTACCCGTAAGATAGATACCGTCATCGTTATAGGTTACGGCAAGATCGCCGCCTTTAAGCTTAACAGTAATTTCCTCACCCTTGTCACAGAAGCCGTTTTCGACAGCTGCAACAACAGCTGCAGCCGCGCCCGTACCGCAGGCAAAGGTCTCACCGTTACCTCTTTCGTAGGCACGCATTTTAATTGTGTGACGGTTAACGATTCTTACGAATTCTGTATTGATTCTTTCGGGGAAGATGTCTGCATACTCAAAACCGGGGCCGATTTTGTTAAGGTCGAGTGAATCAATATCCTTCTTGAATACTACACAGTGGGGGTTACCTACGCTGAGGCAAGTGATGTTGTAGCTGCCTGCACCGATGGTAATGGGATAGTCAATTATCTCTTCTTCATCAAGGGTACAGGGAAGGCTTGCAGCCCTGAAATCGGGCTTACCCATATATACCTCAACGGCAGTTACACGCTTATTGGAGACATAAACCTTCACGGACTTAATGCCTGCACCGGTTTCAATGGTCATTTCCTCTTTTTCAACTATACCCTTATCGTAAAGGAACTTTGCAACACAACGGATTGCATTACCTGCCATTTTACCTTCGCTGCCGTCACGGTTGAAGACTCTCATTTTAGCATCGGCAACATCGGAGTTCTCAATAAGTACAATGCCGTAACCGCCGATTCCGTAGTGTCTTTCGCAGAAGTTGATGCAAAGTGATTCAGGGCAGGAAATCTCACCGTTTCTGTTATCAATGAAGATATAGTCATTACCTGTACCGTGCATCTTTGAGAATCTGAACACGTTCTTTGTAGAGCGCATATTGTTGATGTCGATAAGCTCTGTATTCTGCTGTGTATAGTTACTTGCCATAATGTCAAGCATAGCGTTAGCTGTGTCAAGAGATGTGAAGCAGGCAATGCCGAGCTGAAGTGCCTTTCTGTGAAGGGCGATGTAGTTATCCATCGTATCATCAAAGAGTGCGCCTGTATAAACGATGAAGTTAATCTTGCCGCTTTCAAGAAGCTTAAAGCAATAGTCATTCTTCCTGATGCCCTTGATGTAGGTAACATTGATACCAAGGTTTACGATGGCTCTTGCAGTTTCCTTTGTTGCATAGATGTTTACACCGAGATCCTGAAGCTTCTTTGCAAGGGAAACAATTTCGTCAAGGTCGTGTTCATCAACGCTGAGAAGCACACCAAGCTCACCGTTTTCATTACTGGGCTCGATTTTAATACCCGAAGCTGTAAGTGCCTTGAAGAGTGACTCGTTAAGAGTCTTACCGATACCGAGAACTTCACCTGTCGACTTCATTTCCGGTCCGAGGTAGCTGTTTACATCGTTGAGCTTTTCGAAGGAGAACACGGGTGCCTTTGCTGCAAAGTAAGGAGGTGCCTCATAAAGTCCTGTGCCGTAGCCAAGATCCTTAAGAGGAGTACCCGTCATAACCTTTGTTGCAAGGTCAACCATAGGCACATTTGTAACCTTACTGATGTAGGGAATAGTTCTTGATGCTCGGGGGTTAACTTCGATAATATAAAGCTGGTTTTCATAAATGAGATACTGAATGTTAACAAGACCCTTTGTACCGAGAGCAAGTGCAAGCTTTTCCGAGCAGTCAACAACAGTTTCTGTCATTTTATCGGTAAGTGAGTACGGAGGATAAACAGCAATAGAGTCACCCGAGTGAACACCTGCACGCTCGATATGCTGCATAATACCGGGGATAAGTACATCCTTACCGTCAGAAATTACGTCAACCTCAATTTCAGTACCGCTCATATACTTGTCAACAAGTACGGGGTTTTCGATACCTGTTGAAAGAATCTTCTTCATGTAACGTTCAACTTCAACATCGTTATGGACAATCTGCATATTCTGTCCGCCGATAACGTATGAAGGACGAAGAAGTACGGGATAAGTGAGTCTGTTTGCGGCTTCAAGAGCTTCCTCAAGAGTCATTACACCGCATCCCTTGGGACGAAGGAAGCCGAACTTTTCAAGAAGTGCGTCAAACTTTTCTCTGTCTTCAGCTGTGTCGATACCTTCCTGTGATGTACCGAGAATCTGTATACCGTTATCATCAAGGAACTTTGTAAGCTTGATAGCTGTCTGTCCGCCGAAGGCAACAACTACACCGATAGGCTTTTCAACCTTGATGATATTCATTACGTCTTCATCGCAAAGAGGCTCAAAGTAAAGTCTGTCTGCGGTGTCATAGTCAGTTGAAACGGTTTCGGGGTTGTTGTTTACGATAACAACATCATATCCAAGTTCCTTAAGTGTCCATACACAGTGAACTGATGAATAGTCAAATTCAATACCCTGTCCGATTCTGATAGGACCTGAACCGAGAACCATTACAACGTCCTTACCTGAACGCTCATAACGTCTTGACTCACAAGCGTTATCATATGATGAATAGAAATAAGGTGTGGTTGCGGAGAACTCTGCTGCGCAGGTATCAACCATCTTATATGATGCTTCCTTATGGAATTCTGCAGGAAAGGAGCAGAATTTACGCAGAGTCTTATCGGTATAACCGAGCTTCTTTGCTCTGTCGTACTGCTCTTTTGTAATTTCCTTACCGCTGATTTCGTTTTCAAAATCGGCAAGATTGCGAAGCTTTTCGATAAACCACTCGTCAATAGCGGTAATTTCGTGGATTTTTTCAGTTGAAATACCCTTCTTGATTGCTTCGAATACAGTAAAGATTCTTCTGTCGTCACAGTCATCAAGTCTTTCAAGGATATCCTTATCATTGACGGGGTCTGCATTAAGAGAATCGAGACTGATTTCAGCACCTCTTATCGCCTTCATAATTGCTTCCTCAAAGCTCTGACCGATGGACATAACCTCACCGGTAGCCTTCATCTGTGTGCCGAGCCTTCTTGATGAACCGACGAACTTATCAAAGGGCCACTTGGGGAATTTGACAACAACATAGTCAAGTGCAGGCTCGAAGCAAGCGCAGGTCTTTCCAGTGATGTCGTTTTTGATTTCGTCGAGAGTATAACCGAGTGCAAGCTTTGTTGTCATCTTTGCGATGGGATAGCCTGATGCCTTACTTGCAAGAGCTGATGAACGGGAAACACGGGGGTTAACCTCGATAACAGCGTACTCGAAGGTTTCGGGGTTGAGAGCGAACTGACAGTTACAGCCACCGACAATCTTTAATGCGGAAACAATATCAAGTGCTGCCTGGCGAAGCATAGAATATTCCTTTGTGGAAAGTGTAAGTGCAGGGGCAACAACGATACTGTCGCCTGTGTGAACACCTACGGGGTCAAAATTTTCCATCGAGCAGATTGCTATTGCATTTCCTGCGCTGTCGCGCATAGTCTCAAACTCGATTTCCTTCCAGCCCTTGATATATCTTTCAACAAGAATCTGTGTAATAGGCGAAGCGTCAAGACCTGTTTTTGCAAAAAGACGAAGCTCTTCTTCGTTGTAAGCAACACCGCCGCCTGCGCCGCCGAGAGTAAATGCAGGACGGATAATTACGGGATAACCTATCTTGTTTGCAATTTCAACGGAGTACTCTATATCGTTAGCAATATCTGAAGGTATGCAGGGCTGACCGATTGATTCCATTGTATCACGGAAAAGCTGTCTGTCCTCTGCCTTGTCGATAGCTTCAACATCTGTACCGATAAGCTTTACGCCCTGTTCCTTGAGGAATCCGTCCTTTTCAAGCTGCATAGCAAGAGTAAGACCTACCTGTCCGCCTAAGCCTGCAAGAAGTGAGTCGGGTTTTTCGAGCTTAATGATTCTTTTTACTGTCTCTGTTGTAAGAGGCTCAAGATAGATTTCGTCAGCAAGAGCCTTATCTGTCATAATAGTTGCAGGGTTGGAGTTAACAAGTACAACATTGACACCTGCCTGCTTAAGCACACGGCAAGCCTGTGCGCCGGCATAGTCGAATTCTGCTGCCTGACCGATAACAATGGGACCCGAACCGATAACGAGAACTTTTTTAATATCCTTATTTAACGGCATTTGCAAACTCCTCCATTTCTTTTACAAATTTTTCTGTGATTACATCGTCTGAAGGCTCAAACTGAAGGGAGAAAGCATATTCCTTTTCGTAAGCGAGACCTTCGATTGTACCGTCATTCATATTAATATGTGTGACGGTGGCGTCCTTTACTGTATCGGCAACCACAACATAATTGTGATTCTGATTCGTAATGAGCGTTCTTGCAGTGCCGACAATCTTTGAAGGCTGATTTGCACCGTGGTGACCGTAAGTAAGCTTTTCTACCTTACCGCCCTTGGCAAGAGCCATAATCTGATGACCGAGTCCGAGACCGAGCATAGGAAGCTTTCCGAAGAGAGCTGCAACAGTTGCGATAACAGCTTCATTTTCTCCCGGGTCGCCCGCACCCTCTGTAAGAATAAGTCCGTCAGCATCAAGTGAAAGTATATCCTCTGCAGAAGTGGTGTGAGGAAGAAGTGTAACCTTGTATCCTTTTTCAAGAAGGCTCTGCTCAAGGTACTTACTTGAACCGAGATCAAGGATTGCAACGTGCTTCTTTGCTTCTCCGTCAGGAATGTATTCGCTCTTTTCCTTTGCGCAGGTGTTCTTAAGAGCGTCGACAATTCTGAACTGCTTAACAGCTTCGAGAGATGCAGGAATTTCATCGCAGATAATTGCGTTCATAACACCCTTATCTCTGATAATGTTTGTTACCTCACGGGTATCGATACCGTAGATGCCGGGAATACCGTTGTTTTTAAGGAAGGTGTCAAGGTCGTATTCGCATCGGAAGTTTGAAGGAGCTTTACAATGCTCTCTTACAACATAGCCCTTAAGATGGGGCTCGCCGACAAAATCGGATTCGATAATGCCGTAATTGCCTACCATAGGGAATGTCTGCATAACAATCTGTCCGTAATAGCAAGGGTCGGTAAGAGTTTCAATGTATCCTACCATACCTGTTGTGAAAATCAATTCACCGACGCTTTCCTTGTCAGCACCGAAGGCGTAGCCCTCAAAAGCTGTGCCGTCCTGCAGAACCAAATAACGCTTTTTCATTTAGTTCACCTTGTTCACGGTTAAACCGTGAAGCTTCCTTTCCTTTGTATATTTAATGGGATTTTAAACATAATTTACAGGCTCGTTCTTATTCTGTGAAGCACTTTACAAGAACTGCCTTCTGTGCGTGGAGTCTGTTTTCAGCCTCGTCAAAAATCTGATTTGCGTGAGATTCGAGAACTTCCTCTGTAATCTCCTCACCTCTGTGAGCAGGTAAGCAATGAAGCACCATTACATCTTCATTTGAAGCATTGACAGCGGCTTCGTTAATCTGATAATCCTTGAAAATTTTCTGTCTCTTCTTTGCTTCACTTTCCTGACCCATTGATGCCCATACGTCGGTATAGAGAACATCTGCGCCCTTACAGGCCTCCATAATATCTTCTGTAACCAGAAGGTCGCCGTTTTCCTTTGCCCACTCCATAATACCTTCGTCAGGCTCATAGCCCTTGGGGCAGGCAATCGCTACCTTCATACCCATCTTTATACAGCCGACAATAAGGCTGTTTGCCATATTGTTACCGTCACCGATATAACAGAGCTTAAGTCCTTCGAGCTTACCCTTGTATTCACGGATAGTCTGAAGGTCAGCAAGAACCTGACAGGGATGACAGAAATCTGTAAGACCGTTGATAATAGGGATTGAGCCGTACTTTGCAAGGTCCTCAACCTCCTGCTGATCAAAAGTTCTTATCATAATACCGTCGATAAAGCGTGAAAGAACTCTTGCGGTATCCTGAACAGGCTCACCTCTGCCTATCTGAAGATCCTTCGATGAAAGGAAAAGCGGTGTACCGCCAAGGTCGAGCATACCTACCTCAAAGGATACTCTCGTTCTTGTAGAAGACTTGAGGAAAATCATACCGAGGGTTTTACCTTCAAGAATATGATGCTTGATGCCTGCCTTTTTTTCTGCCTTGAGCTTATCGGCAAGGTCAAGGGTATCTTTAATCTCTTCCGAAGACCAGTCGAGAAGTTTAAGTAAATGTTTCATTGAAAATTCCTTCTTTCTTATCCTAAAACCGGACATTATATTCATCTTAATATTATACACTTTCACACTTTAAATGTAAAGATTTTTTGCATAAATATTCAGAAGAAAATATAAAAAAATAACGGGCAACAAGCCGTTACCCGTTAAAATCAAAAGCAAAAATACAAGAAAAGCAAAAATCACAGGACGAAGAAATGTTTGTATTCTTGAAAGACGCATTACACATTTTTATATACCTTCCTTTGCCGTGATTTATCTGCGATAGTATAACATAAGGTTGAGGGGTTGTCAAGGAGTTCAGAGAAGAAAAATTGTCAAATTTATTTATCGTTTTTGTTTATTTTTCTTGACAAGAGATTCAATATATTATATAATTTTTGAGCACGCATAAGCCGGTGTGTTGGAATTGGCAGACGAGGCGGACTCAAAATCCGTTGGTAGCGATACCGTGCGGGTTCGACCCCCGCCACCGGCACCACGAAAAGAAACAGCTTTTGTCTACCGGGCAAAAGCTGTTTCTTTTCAATTATATCCGTTCCTTGCGGAATGGGTGATATAGCTTCGCTATGATATCTGCTTCGCAGATGATACACGCTTCGCGTATGAAGCTCAATATTAATTCAACACTTCAGACAAATCTAAGTTTTCGTCATAAAATTCTTCACGGGTTATGTCTAAATATAAGCCATTTGAATAAATCTGATAAAGTTTTCCCCTATTTAACCTTTTGTTTATGTCAAATGAAATTGTAGCATTATATAAGAGAGTTGAGAACTTTTCCGGCGTTGCGTTTTCTTCGTAATCCGCTTTCATTCTTGTAAAATTTTTAATGACTTTTAACTTTTTACGTTTATCTTCTTCTGCATATACAGTAACAACTACTGCAGTGGGATTATCTTTAGGACCCTGAGTAGTAATATCTATACATCTGCCGGTTAAATAACCGCTTGCGATGTCCTGCATTCCCATATATCTTCCTTTAGGGTCGGTTATGCTTAAAATACCATTGTCGTAACTCATTTTTATCTGTCTCCTTTTTTGCTCATTTAGTTTTTTTGTATCTTTTTTGCAATTTCTTGATTTTTTTGTTTATTTTCTTTTGCCTTTGTATATCGCTCTTAGTATCCTTAGGTTCTTCCCATATGTATCCGCACGAACAACATGCTCGGTCTGAACGGTTACTGTTAGGATAACCGCATTTAGGGCAATAGAATTCCATAAGTAAACCTCCGTACTTAATTAACCTTTATATTGCTGAATACAACATAAACTTCCAGCCGCCAGATTAACCGACGGCTGTTACTGTTATTTAAAACATAATTTGCGATCTGATAAAGAGAATACTTACTGCGAGAAGAATCTGTGCAATAAAGTATGTAATGATGTTGAAGATGCGCATTCCCCTCTTAACCTCATCGCCCATAAGGATGAGTCCGAGAGAGCCATCGGAAAGAAGGAAGAAAAGAGCACCAACACCTGCTGTTATGATTGCAGGATACATATAGTCGCTCGTACCGTCAAGCCACTCTGTTACACAGTAGGTCATAGCCTTGACAAACATGGTTACAAGGAATACACCGTATGCAAGAAGTGCAAAAACAAGCGGACCTTTTTTCTGATAATACTTTTTAAATATACCGAAAATCACAACCGCTATGATTATGACAACTATACTTAAAATTTCATACCAGGCAAAAAGCGAGGCTTCGGGATTAAGTGTCTTGATTGCATGGTGGAAAGCTGAGATAAAGAAAATATGACCAACAAGGAAGGAAACAACACCCAAGGCAAAATGAAGCATTTTATCCTTAAGGCTGTGAAGAAGCAAATCACCAAGCCAACCGAAAACAAAGCCGATAAGCATCAGTGCCGCGTATGAAGTATTGTTACCTGCAACCTTCATAGCTGAAAAGCCGCAGATTACGAAAAGTGTTGCAGAAATCATCTTAAACAGAAGCGACTGCTTACACTTTTTCGGCCAGTAGTATTTAAGGAATGTGGGAACTGTATAGAACTCTGCGAGAATTGTTATGGCAAAAAGTATTTTATATATCATTTTATCCCTCCGTAAAAGCTCTCACTTAATCCTTAATCTTACCGCGCTGAACTGCATCGATAAGCGGCACTATTTTGGGAAGCGCCTTTGTTACGGCGGATTGGACAAGAGGCTGCTTGATAACACTCTTGACAGTCTCTTTAAGAGTTTCTGCCATAACAGCAACAGGCGGATTTGATGACGGTCTCATTACAACATTATCACCGTTGAATTTAAAGGTGAGAATTCTTTCGGCAACAACCTCGATGCAACGGATATGAACCTCGAACTCGCTGTCTGTATTCCAGCAGGCCACGGAACAGGTGTGGTAAGGAATCTTACCGATTACGATGTCGTCCCAACGGTATTCACCGTCAAGTCCGATTTCAACGCTGTTGATTTCATCGCCTTCTGTCCAGGTCATAACGCAGTGCTTGTCATAGAATCTGAAGCTGAGGTCGCTGATGTTACCTGCCTTATCACTTTCCATAAAGAGTGCAGGGAGAGGAACAACACTTGTGGGATAGCCTGCAATATTTACTGCGATAGGCTTTGAAAGCTTCATACTCTTACCGTCAAGACGCTGCTCGAGAGCCGAACGGTTCTTTTCAGGAAGACCTTCATAAGAGGGAATACTAATTTCTACGGTTTCGCCTGTATTTTCTTCAAGGAATGCCTTGGGGAAATGCTCCCAGATCACATCACGCATACCCTGCTCGTTGATTTCGCCGCCGGTTGAAATAAAGCAAGCGTCAAGATCTTCAAAAACAATACCAAACTGTGAGAACATACCATCTGCGCGGTAGCTGTTTTCATAGCCTGCGTTTCTCCAGAAGCAATATCCGTAGCCAACCTTACAGTCAGAATCATTGTTATTAAGTGTGGTGTCTGCGTGGAAACGGACAGACTCCTTAACCCAATCTTCAGGAATAACCTGCTTACCGCAGAATTTACCGCCCTGCTGATAGCAGTATATGTATTTAGCGAGATCCTCTGTTTTAATCATAAGACCCCAACCGCCTGTCTCGATACCCTTGGGACAGGTTTCCCAGAAGGGATTTTCAATTCCGAGAGGTTCGAAAAGACGGGGCTTAAGGAATTCCATAACACTAACACCGCAGAGCTTATGGATAATTGCGCAAAGAACGTACATATTTTCACTTATGTAGAGGAATTCTGTACCCGGTTCGTAAATCCAGCGTGAATTCATAATATCCTCAAGCCAGGTATCCTTTGTTCTGTCAAGGAAAACACTTACTTCCTTACCGCCTCTCATTGTGAGAAGATCTTCAACAGTTAATTCCTCAAGATATTCGTCAGGTTTATTCTCCTTACGAAGCTCGGGGAAAATATCAACAACTCTTGTGTCAACAGTAAAATAACCCTCGTTTATAGCAAAACCGATAGCAGTTGATGTAAAGGATTTACTTACCGAATACATCATATGATTATGCTCAGGACCAAATGGAGCCTTATAGGCTTCACAGGCAATTTTGCCGTGACGAATGATAATAAACGAATGAAGCTCTTTACCAAGCTCGGTACAATGGTCAACGAAGGCTTTGACTTCCTTCGATGAAACTCCAACCTCTTCGGGAGTTTTTGCTCTTTCAATCCATGCTGTTTTTTCTTGCATTTTCATATAAATTTCTCCTTTTTTTATTTTTTATGCGTTATTTTTTCTCCTGTTACTCCTGCGCATTTTATAAACATATATCTGACCTGAAAGAAGTGCAGCTCCTACAAGCACAGCGACAATAACCTTGCCTGCCGTTATATTAAGAGCACCTCTCGTATCAACTTCACCTGCGGAAATCTTCATTTCCTTAAGTGCAAAGTTCAATTCTGAATAAGCCTCCTGAAGTTCAGCGAGTGAAACAACTCTGTCAGAGAGAATATTTTCACACAGTGTCTTCGCTTTAGCGAGGTTTGTAAGACTTACCGTGGAATATCTGCTGCTGTCAATTTCAAGAGAGTTATTATAAAGCTCACGTAAATCATCGTTGAGTCTTCCGATCTCCGCTGTGTATGAAATGAAAGAATCAATATTATTCGTCTCGATAACTGAGTAGTTCTTGTTTATAAGCTCGTTCCAGCCATCAGCATTGTCGCCTCTCTGTCCGCAAAGGTCAGGCGAATAGGTTGCCGCAACGGCCCTCACACTATCCGTATTAAGGTATCTGTTTGTAAAGAACTCACCGAAAGCAACGTTGAAGTAGTTTTTGCTTTCGTACTGCACAGCAGGCATTTCAGCTGAGTCGGCCCAATTAATCTGTGATACTGTACTGAAAATAATATTACCTGTATACTTGCTAATTATATAGACCTTGTTTTCCTTGCTTTTTGCCCAATCGGAAAGCTTTTTACTGCTTTCTTCTACTCTTAAAACAACTCTGCCAAGAGCATCATTTTCTTTAAGAACTGTGTAAATATCCTCTTTGTATTCAGGCTTTATATCAAGAATAATTCCGTCTGTACTGTCGGTTTCCTCAAGAAGGGTTTCAAGTGAGGTCATTATATATTTGGTTTCTTTACCGTAAATATCATAAAGAAAACAGCTTTCAACCTCATCGGATTTCATCTGTGACAAGCTATCGTAGGGAGCGTTGCAGACATTTCCAAGAGATTCATCTTCACAAAGATAAAATACACCGTCAGCAGTTTTTTCGATATTTACAGAGACAAAATCTGCTCCTTTTTTTAATGCAGATTTAACACCCTCAAGAGAGTTTTCCGGATAAGAAACAGTATCACCTCTGTGAGAAATACAAAGAAGACTGTCATCGTAGCTGTAAAACTTATCTACTGTCGATTCTGTGCCGGATACTGCCGACACACTGAATGACATGATAAGAAGCAGTGCTGTTAAAGATATAGTAAAAGATGTGATTTTCTTAAATTGATTCATTATATAAACCTTTCGGAGAATTATATTCGTATATATATAACATAATATCATAAACTTCACCGTTTGGCAATAATTTTTATGACAAATTCACAATTATGCGCACAAAAAAATTCCAACCACACTTAAAGTATGACCGGAACTTTATCTTTTATTGTCATTTCATTTTCGTTTACATAACAGTCATAAGCAACTATTCTTACGCCTTTTTCACTAGCTCTTTTAAGGGCTTCGGAAAAAGCAGGGTCTGTCACCTTATTAGGTGAAAAGGACTTTACGCCTTTCATCTGTACAACAAAAAGCACATACGCCTCAAAGCCCTCCTCCACACAACTGCACAGCTCGTTAAGGTGCTTTGTCCCACGCTGTGTAGGGGCATCAGGAAAGAAAACTGCGCCGTCTTTTTCCAAGGTTACACCCTTTACTTCGAGATACGCCCTCTTTTCGTCATGCTCAAAATAAAAATCAAAGCGTGAGTTTCCGTAAGTTTTTTCTGCTTTGAGATTTTGTATCTGCCCGTATAGCCCGCCCGAAGAAAGAAACTCCCCCGCCGCCTTGTTAGGCGCCTGTGAGTCAATATTGATGAGCCTTTCTCCTTTTTGAACAACAACTAGGGAATAGGCATATTTTCTGTTGGGATTATCGGATTTCTCCAGATAGCATTCAGCATCAGGAACAAGGATCTCACCGCATCTTCCTGTATTTTTAACGTGACAGTAGGTTTCTTCACCGTCAATTTCACAAAGAGCAACAAAACGGTTAAGACGTTTAATGAATCTGCCTTTTACAATTTTTTCGTATTTCATTTTTCACCTATAAAGGGGCTCACAGCCTAAAACCGCAAGCCCCTTTTCAATATTTTTACATTACATCGCTTACACCTTTGTTCAGGCATTTGAAAAGCTTTGTGATAAGAGCTTCAAAATTGCCCGGCTCACTGCTTTCGATTACGCCTGCTGAAACGAGAGCTTTATCAAGTGCTGTTTCTGCATTCTTCCACTCTTCTGTATCGATTACGGTTTCCTTCTTAAGTTCATTAAGGTATGCAAAAGCGCTTTCGATTTCGGCAATCTGCTCGTCGCTGTAAAGTGACTTGTCTGCAGCTTTCCAGGCAGAAAGGTTTCTGTTAAGAGTTCTTGTGCTTCTTGCACCGTTGAACTGCGGATAAGCGACAGCATTACTGTATACGTCTATCATATTGTTATCAGCCATAAGCTCTGTAGCAAGATTGAGTACAACGTCATTGTGTGCAAGTCCTTCGTGAGACTGACCCTTGAAGTACCATGTTGTGCAGGGAAGAAGGCCTGTTGTGGGATCGACCATACCGTCAGGTGAAAGATGGTTGTGGGCAGGATTGCTGCAGTATGTGCCTGCGGCAGTATAGCCTTCGCCGAGAGTAGTGCCAAGGTCAGCAAAGGTTGCACCCATAGAAGTAGATGCTGACTGAATGATACCGTCAGAGTTTGTTGTTTCGTAATCAGCTGAAAGCGGGAAAAGCTCAAGGTCGTAGCAAACTATGTCGTAAACCTTACCGCCCTTTTCGATAATAGAGCCTGTGTTTTCCTCGAAATCAGCTCTCGCCTTCATAAAGGCATCGACCTTTTCTCGGATTACAGTATGCTCATCATCGGAAAGCCACTTTGCTCTTGCCTGTTCATAATACTTTGTAGGACAAAGTGCCCAAAGCTGTGTAGTATTTCTGATAGCAGCCTCTACTGCACCCTCGCAAAGTCCCTGAAGTGCCTGCTGAAGAACATCTGTAGGAAGAATGCGAAGAACAATATTGAGCATATAGGTTGTATATGTGTCGCCCATAAGTGTTACAAGAAGCTTTTCGTAAAGTGTATTCTCATCATAGATGCTCAGATTGCCTGTAAGAACATCACCTACAATGTCAGAACCGTCAATAGCAGGAACAACATATACCATCTTCTTGATAAGGCTGTGATCCTGGGGGTACTTGTCAATATAGTTTACTGCAACTGTGCCGCCAAGGCTGATGGGACAAATATTTACCTTTTCAGCGCCTGTCTGAGGAAGGACAACCTCTGTGATGAATTTGTGAAGTCTGTCCGTTGTTGCCTGAATATCACCGAGTGAATCGTAACCGAAGTAATAGAGATTATCTTCGCCGATGATTTCGCCGCACCTGCGAAGAGGTATCATATCGTAGATTCGACTGCTTATCTCCTCGGGCATCTCGGACATAGGACACTCATAGCAGGGAACCTCAACGTCATACTCGTAGTTACCTTCGCTGTCCTTATGAATAGCATAAAGCAGATTATAAGCACCGTCTCTCATAGCGTCACTCAATCCGTTATCTCTGCGGGTAAGAATTGAGAAAAAGAGATTGGGAAGCACATTAGCCACGAGTGCTCCGACATTGATTTCAAGAGGCCAACCCGTGATATATCCACCGTCACCGTCTGTTTTCCTGTTACCGTCTTCGTCAAGGATATATGTATCATTCTGTCCTATGCCGTGAAGAACAACAACCGGAGTTTCGGTATCATAATCGGGTTTGTAGGTGTTTTCCCCGGCTGCGGCCAAAACGCCAAAGCAGGAAAAGGCCATAACAAGTGCAAGAATTAAGCTTAATATTTTCTTCATAGAAAATTCTCCCTTCTTTTTGCAAAAAAAATTATTGCTGTGTTTTGATTTTACACCAAAACACAGCAATAATCAATAATGTTTTTAAAATTATAATAAAATTATATGAATTAATGTGTCTCGTACCAGGTTTTTCCCATATTTACATCGGCTGTAAGAGGTGCGACAAGCTCGCAGGCGTTTTCCATTTCCTCTTTAAGAATTTTCGCAATCTTATCTTTTTCGCTTTCGGGACACTCAATGATAAGCTCATCGTGTACCTGCATAATGAGTCTGCCCTTGCAGTTTTCTTTGCGAAGCCTGTCGGCAACTTTAACCATCGCAATTTTGATTATATCTGCCGCAGAACCCTGCACCGGAGCATTTTTAGCGACTCTTTCACCGAACGCCTGAAGCATTTTATTGCTTGCGGTAAGCTCGGGAAGATACCTTCTTCTCCTGAACATAGTTTCAACATAACCGCATTCTCTCGCATCTGCAATAACCTTATCAAGATAATGACGGATACCTTCATAATGATGAAGATAACCTTTGATGTAGCTGTCAGCTTCTTTACGGGTTACTCCTATATCTTTAGCAAGAGAAAAAGCACCGATACCGTAAACAATGCCGAAGTTTACAGCCTTTGCACGGCTTCGCATAAGAGGTGTCACCATATTCATCGGCATATTGAAAACCTGCGATGCCGTTATACGGTGTATGTCTTCACCGCCGATGAAACCGTCAATCATTGTTCTGTCTCCCGAAAGATGAGCAAGAACACGAAGCTCAATCTGTGAATAGTCGGCATCAACAAGCACATTACCCTCGTCAGCTACAAAGAATCTTCTCATTCTGCTTCCGATTTCACTTCTTACCGGAATATTTTGAAGATTAGGCTCTGTAGAAGAGATTCTGCCAGTACGGGTTTCAGTCTGATTAAGGGTTGAACGGATTCTTCCGTCCTTACCGATAACCTTTAGAAGCCCCTCACAGTAGGTAGATTTAAGCTTTGCTAAAGTACGGTATTCAAGTACAAGGGCAACAATAGGATACTCGTTTGCAAGCTCCTCAAGCACCTCCGCATTTGTGCTGTATCCGCTTTTAGTCTTTTTCTTACAAGGCAGACCGAGAGTTTCGAAGAGAACCGTACCCAACTGTTTTGGTGAATTGATATTGAATTCACAGCCTGCTTTTTCATATATTTCTTTAGTAAGGCTATCGATTCTTTCGCTCATTTCCTCTCCGAAATCCTCAATGCCCTTTCTGTCAACAAGGAAGCCTTCGTTTTCCATACCTGCAAGCACGCTTGCGAGAGGAATTTCTATTTCGTGAAGGAGCATATCCTGACCGTTTTCGTTTATCTGCTTACTGAAGAGCTCGCAAATAGCTTTAAGACAAGCGCACTCCCCTGCTTTTTCTGCATCGGGATTTTCTTCACCACCAAAATCAACAGCAACGGGAGTAATGTCGTATTCTGCAGTAAGGCGCATAATATCATAGGAATTAGCCGCAGGATTAAGAATATAACCTGCAAGGGCAAGGTCCATTCTGATATTTTTCACAGCTGTACCACGGAAAAGCGCATACTTATGAAGAAGCTTTGAGTCGGTTGTGTATTTCTCCCATTCGCCCTCAAAAAATGCTGTAATGAAATCATAGAAATCAAGGCAGTTATTCTCTACACAGAGAATTTCATCACCGATATGAAAGAAAAGCTTCATTAAATCTCCATCTGAAAACTCACTGACGAAATAAACTTTTCCTTCATTCTTAAATGTACCGAGAAGTCCCATAAGGTCTCTTTCGTAACGGAAGGACAGCTTCTTTTCTTCCTTCTTCACCTCTTCGGCCGCAACAGTAATTTTTTCGGCAGCAAGTCCGAGCTTTTCGATTATACCGAACATCTCAAGCTGTGAAAGAAGTCGGATTGCTTTACCGGGATCACCCTTTGAGATTTTATAGTCGTCCATATCAAGCGAAATGGGGGCTTCAAGGTTGATCGTACCGAGAGTACGGCTTAAAAAAGCATTTTCTTTATCGGCAATCAGCTTGCTGTAAACACCCTTTTTTATATCGAGCTCATCAATATGCTCATAAATATAATCGATAGAGCCAAAACGTGAAATAAGGTCACCGGCTGTTTTCTGTCCGATGCCTGCTACACCGGGAATATTATCCGAAGTGTCACCCATAAGAGCTTTGATTTCTATCATACCCTTCGGCTCAACACCGTATTCCTCTTTGATTTTATCCTTATCATATACAACAGTTACCGCCTTGCCCATTTTAGTTGCGGCAAGAAACACCGAGGTATTATCACTTACAAGCTGAAGAGAATCTCTGTCACCCGTAGCAACAAAGCACTTGTCCTCACCCTTACACTGTGCGGAAAGAGTGCCGAGAATGTCATCAGCCTCAAAGCCTTCCTTTTCAACGATTGTATAGCCTAAAAGAGTCAGAAGCTCTTTTAGAATGGGCATCTGACTGCGAAGCTCATCAGGCATACCCTTTCTGCCTGCCTTATAGCCGTCATACATTTTATGGCGGAAGGTTGGTGCGTGAACATCAAAGGCAACAGCGACTCTGTCAGGGTCACACTCCTGCCTCAATCTGATAAGAATATTCATAAAACCGTAAATGCCGTTTGTAAACTGTCCGTCCTTTGTGGTGAGAAGCTTTATTCCGTAAAAGGCTCTGTTTACAATACTGTTTCCGTCAATTACAAGAAGTCTCATAATTACACCTCAAATGCAAGGCGAGGTAGCCGACCATAGAGGTCAGACTACCGCCACCGTAAAAATTATCTGAGCTTTTCTATCATTCTGTCAGGGAAATTGCCGATAAGAGCATCAACGCCCATAGCTGCAAGTCGCTCTATATCTTCATACTCGTTGACAGTCCATGTGTTGATTTCACAGCCTGCAGAGTGCATCTCATTTACAACCTCCTCGGAAAGGTTGCGGAAAATAGGATGGCAGCACTGAACATTCTGTGCAGCGGTGTATTTACCGTAATCAATAAGCCAGCTTTCGCTCAGGAAGCCTCTTTTGATTTCAGGAGCAATCTCCTCACAGCGTTTTACCGTAAAATGGTTGAAGGACGAAAGAATAATCTTATCCTGCAGACCGTATTCGTATATCATATCGATAACTCTTTTTTCGATTGTAGGGTACTCGAAAATACCAGTTTTAAGCTCGATGTTTGTAATAATATCCGTATCCTTTACAAGCTCGAAGTACTCTCTTAAGGTAGGAATAGGATTAACACCGTAAACACCCACATAGGTTGCGGAAGCATCGAACTTTTTAAGCTCTTCGAGAGTCATATCCCTTACAAGTCCTTCACCGTTACAGGTGCGTCTTATATCCTCGTCGTGGATAATAACAAGCTCATTATCCTTTGTAAGATGGACGTCCATTTCAATGCCGTCAACACCGATTTCTACCGCCTTCTGAAAAGCGAGCATAGTGTTTTCGGGGTATTTACCGCTGAAACCTCTGTGTGCAAATATCTTTGACATAATCAACACTCCTTATATCAGGTCAACTTCATTATTAACCGAGAGCTGCAAGGCTTTCGTCAATCATCTTGATTTTTTCAGTGAGTTTTTCTGCATCTGCCTTCTGTCCGTCGATAACATTCTGCGGAGCCTTGGCAAGGAAGCCGGGATTATTAAGCTTACCGCTAATCTGTGCAAGCTTCTTTTCAGCTGCTTCTCTGTCCTTGAGAAGTCTCTTTCTTTCAGCCTCAAAGTCAACAAGATCACCCATAGGAATATAAATCTTTGCTTCTGCTGTAACGATGCTTACGCTTCCTTCGATATTGAATGCATCGCCTACGGTAACATCAGATGCCGATGCAAGTCTCTGCATAAATACTACTGCCTTTTCGAAGATGTCCTTCTTTTCTGTTGCAACATAAACGTGTGCCTTCTTTGAAGGAGGTACATTCATTTCTGCTCTTCTGTTACGGATTGCTCTGATTGCGTCCATAATCATATTCATCTGCTCAACTTCCTTTGAGAAAGAAAGTGCATCATCGAATACGGGCCAGGCAGATTTCATAATTGTTTCGCCGTCGTGAGGAAGTGTCTGCCATATTTCCTCGGTAATGAAGGGCATAAACGGATGAAGGAGCTTAAGAGTCTCACTCATTACATATACGAGAACTGCTCTTGCGGTTGCAGCTTCTTCTCCGCCCTTCTGGAGTCTTATCTTTGCAAGCTCGATAAACCAGTCACAGAAGATGTCCCAGATAAAGTCATAAAGCTTCTGTACAGCAATACCAAGCTCAAATTTATCAAGGTTTTCGGTAACCTCCTTAACGAGATTATTGAAGAGTGAAAGCACCCACTTATCTTCAAGTGCAAGATTTTCGGGAATATGGGGAGCATCTTCGTTTTCGTCAAGATTCATAAGAATGAAACGTGCTGCATTCCAGATCTTATTTGCGAAGTTTCTTGATGCTTCAACCTTCTTATCGCTGTAACGCATATCGTTTCCGGGGCTGTTACCTGTTGCAAGAGTAAAGCGGAGAGCATCAGCGCCGTACTTATCAATAACAAGAAGAGGATCAATGCCGTTACCGAGGGATTTACTCATCTTTCTGCCGAGCTCGTCACGGACAATACCGTGGATAAATACGGTATCAAAGGGAACTTCACCCATCTGCTCACAAGCGGAGAAAATCATTCTTGCAACCCAGAAGAAAATAATGTCATAGCCTGTAACAAGGGTGCTTGTGGGATAATAGTGCATAAGCTCGGGAGTCTTTTCGGGCCAGCCAAGAGTCGAGAAGGGCCAGAGAGCTGAAGAGAACCAGGTATCAAGAGTATCCGGATCCTGCTCAATATTCTTGCTGCCGCACTTACAGCAGGCTGTGGGCTCGCCCTTACTTACGGTGATTTCTCCGCAATCAGCACAGTACCAGGCAGGGATTCTGTGGCCCCACCAGAGCTGACGTGAGATACACCAGTCGCGGATATTCTCCATCCAGTTGTAGTAGATTTTATCGAAACGCTCGGGAATAAACTTGACCTGACCGTCACGTACAACCTTGATTGCAGGCTTTGCAAGAGGCTCCATCTTAACGAACCACTGCTTTGAAACCTTGGGTTCAACAGCTGTATGACAACGGTAGCAGGTGCCTACCTCGTGCTTTGTGGGCTCGATTTTAACAAGTGCACCTGCATCGGTAAGATCCTGAACAATAGCCTTACGGCATTCCATAAGGTTCATACCTGCGTACTTACCTGCTTTTTCATTCATGTAACCGTCGTCAGTCATAACATCAAGAACAGGAAGATTACAACGAAGACCTACCTCAAAGTCATTGGGGTCGTGTGCCGGTGTGATTTTAACTGCACCTGTTCCTTTATCCATTTTTGCATAGGTATCTGCAACGATGGGAATTTCTCTGCCGATAACGGGCATAATTACAGTTTTGCCGATAACATCCTTATATCTTTCGTCATCGGGATGAACAGCGATACCTGTATCACCGGGAATTGTTTCGGGACGAGTCGTTGCAACAATAATGCTTCCGCTT